>JBJOHA010000111.1:0-37225 GCA_046047935.1 Cyanobacteriota bacterium | reverse complement strand
CCGCTAGTGGGCGAACGAGCGCCTGAGCGAATACCTGGTCAAGGGCTTCGCCATGGATGACCAGCGGCTCAAGGAGCCGGTGACATCAGGCCTTCCGGATTACTTTGATGAGCTGCTGGAGTGGATTCGTGACATCCGGGCCAGTGAGCAGCGGCTCTATCTCCGGGTCAAGGACATCCTCGCCCTGGCGGCTGATTATCAGCCATCGGCTTCAGAGATTCAGAAGATGTTCAAGACGGTGCAGAACAAATTTCACTTCGCGGTGACTGGCCTCACTGCTCCTGAGATCATTGCCAAGCGGATCAACCCTGAGCTGCCAAACATGGGCCTCACCAGTTGGAAGGGGGCACGGGTGCTCAAGGGCGACGTGAAGGTGGCCAAGAATCCCTTGACGGAAAACGAGATCAACGAGCTGATTCGCATTTTGGGCATGTTCCTTGACTATGCCGAGGATCAGGCCCAGCGGCGTAAACAGGTATTTCTGAGGGATTGGCCCGAGCGATTGGATGGGTTTCTGTCCTTCAACGATCGCGATGTGCTGCCGGGGTTGGGCAGCATCTCCCGCGTTGCGGCTGAGCAACAGGCCTTTGCAGCCTATGACCAGTTCAATGAGCGCCGGCGTCTTGTGGCTGAGGATCAGGGGGCACTCGATGCCATGGCGGCTCTGGAGGATGCGGCTCGGCTGGCCGAACGGCGTGGCGTTGATCAGGAGAAGCAACCATGAGCTTTCCCCGTTACCCGGCCTACAAGGACAGTGGCGTGGACTGGCTGGGGGAGGTGCCGGAGCATTGGGAAGTGAAGCGATTGAAACAGGTCTGCACCGTCTTCCCAAGCAATATTGATAAGAAGAGCATCGAAGGGGAGATCTGTATCAAGCTCTGCAACTACACGGATGTCTACTACAACGATTATATCGGCGAAAACATGGACTTCATGGAGGCGACAGCCACAGCAGAACAGATAAGAAAGTTCTCTCTCACTGCTGATGACACCATCATCACCAAGGACTCCGAGACTGCCGATGACATCGCCATCGCTGCTTACGTCCCGAAAGACCTGCCTGGTGTGATCTGCGGTTATCATTTATCGATGGTTCGTCCCAATGGAGACATCAGCGGGGCATTCGTCAAAAGATTCTTTGATTCTGCCTACGCGAAGTCTCTATTTGCGGTCCGCGCCAATGGCCTGACCAGGGTCGGCTTGTCTCAATACGCTATTGACAATGTTGAACTACCCCTCCCACCAAGGGAAGAGCAGTCGCCTATAGCCACATTCCTCGACCACGAAACCGCCAAGATCGACGCCCTGATCGCCGAGCAGCAGCGCCTGATCGAGCTGCTGCAGGAAAAGCGCCAGGCCGTGATCTCCCATGCCGTCACCAAGGGGCTGAATCCAGATGCGCCGATGAAGGATTCGGGGGTGGAGTGGCTGGGGGAGGTGCCGGAGCATTGGAGCGTCCTTCCCGTATGGATGCTTTTCTTTCTCGGAAGAGGTCGAGAAATTAGCCACGAAGACATTGCTATTTCCCCCGGTGTCTACCCAGTTTACTCGTCTCAGACAGAACGAGATGGGGAAATGGGCAAGATCGATACATATGATTTCGAAGGCGACTACCTTACTTGGACTACAGATGGTGCCAATGCGGGTTCCGTCTTTCAGCGATCTGGCAGATTTAACTGTACGAATGTATGCGGGACCTTGAGGGCTAAGTCGAGCACTCGAGTGCTTCTTGATTTCGCTCTGCAAAGTTGAGGCTTGCGACCTCAGCATTCGTGCGCATGGACATCAATCCGAAGCTTATTAACAATGTAATGGCCTCGATCAAGATTCCCATTCCACCTGTTTTGGAGCAGCAAGAGATTGCGCACCATATAAAACAGAAGACCGAGCGGTTTAAGCCTCTTGAAGCATCCATTGCTCTGCAGTTGCGCCTATTGAAAGAACGCCGCTCCGCCCTGATCTCCGCCGCCGTCACCGGCCAGATCGATGTGCGGGGTCTGGTGCCTGAGGCCAGCTCCGCATGAGCCAGACACCCAAAACGATCCAGATCTTCCTGCCCAGCGGCGAGCCCCACGGCATCCGCATCTCCGAGATCACCACACGCATCGTGCAGGTGATCGAGGTGCCCCGCAGCCTGCTGGTCGATTTCCTGGCCATGGAGCAGAGCCGCCAGGTGGGCGTCTATGTGCTGGTGGGGGAAGAGACGGGCGATGACGACCGACGTGTCTACGTCGGCCAGTCGGGCGATCTGCGGGCCTGCCTGGCCCAGCACCATCAGAAGAAGGACTTCTGGCAGCGGGTCCTGGTGCTGATCTCTCGCACCAACAGCCTCACCCAGACCCCATGCCCTGTTCCTGGAGTGGCATGCCCTGCAGCAGCTCCGTCAGGTGGGTCGCTACCGGGATGAGAACGGCACCAGCGGCTCCCGGCCCCACACGCCCGCTCCATTGGAAGCCGACTGCATGGAGATCTTCGAGACGGGGAGCACCCTCTTCTCCACGCTTGGCTTTCCGCTGTTCGATCCACTGGCCACGGCCACAGAAGTAGAGAACCCCGCCGAGCTGTTCTTCTGCAGAATATAGGAATGGGGATCATCGAGAATCTAAGCATCGTAGTTCCACCATTGGAAGAGCAGCGAGAGCTTGTTCCTCTTCTCGACAGCGCTGCTTGCGAAGCGAATTCGTTGATCTTGGAAGCGGAAAGGTCTACCGCTCTCCTCCAAGAACGCCGCTCCGCCCTGATCTCTGCCGCCGTCACCGGCCAGATCGATGTGCGGGGGTTGGTGGCTGAGGCCAGCGATGCTTGAACGCCATGGCAAGCGCATCAGACCTGTCGATTAAAGCGTTGCGAGCTGATTGACAGGGTAGGCAGCGATTTCAGCGTCGACAGTGATGAGCGTGAGTTCATGCTGCATCGCTTGGGCAATCAAGAGTCGATCAAAGGGATCGCGGTGGAATGCGGCAAGTCCCGCCAGATGACACATCGCGGCTTCATCCACCGGTAAAGCTGCAATCCCATGGGCAGCCCGTTGCTGCGGCAGATACTCCGCCGGTGTGCGCGGGAGCGCGAGCTTGCCGAGGCTGTGCTTTATGACGGCTTCCCAGACCGAGACGGCACTCAGATAGACCTCATTGGCGGAATCTTGGATCGCTACCTGAAAACTTACTGGCAGCCTGGAATCAGCCGTGATGTACCAAAGAAAAATATGAGTATCTAACAGGAATCTCGTCACTGCTCAAACTTTTGTAGGATCTCTTCAGGAAGAGGAGCGTCGAAATCGTCCGGAACGGTGAAACTCCCAGCAGCAAGACCGAACGGACGAGGCTCTGATTGGGGTGTTGCGATGGGCCGAAGTTCCGCGACAGCGCGACCTTCACGCATCACGACGATGCTCTCACCTGCCTCGACGCGATCGAGCCAAGAGACAGTATCCTTTGCTAACTGTGCCAGGTTGATGTTGGTCATGTGATGATCTTACGCGGAATCGTGCAAGCTGACGGCGGTTGATTGGACACCACACCGCAATGGTGGCACTGGTGAAAGGGGGAGCGACCACAGCTCCCGCTCTCTCCAGTCAGCCCTGTGCCCGCATCCAGGCCTTTCCGCAGCCCCAGCAGTGCGGCCTCGGCTCTGTTGGGCCGGACCGCCAATGGCTGGCGGGAATGGAAGAACGCCCGGGGCCAGGGCCGCACCCTGAGCCAGGTCAAACGGGGATAGGGTATCGGTATATCCCAGGGGCGGGCCATGGTTTCCATTACCAAGCTTTTTCTCAGCAATCGCAGCCAGGCGGTGCGCATCCCAGCGGATCTACGCATGCCGGACTCCGTCAAGGAGGTGGAGGTGCGCGCCTGCGGTCAGGAACGGATCATCGCGCCGGTGGGCCGCAGCTGGGACAGCTTCTTCCTCGATGGGCCCTCAGCCAGCGATGATTTCCTTGCGGATCGTGCATCCCAGGACCAGACGGAGCGGGAGGCCTTCTGAGGCTCACCATGCTGCGCTACCTGCTCGATACCAACATTTGCATCTACGTGATCAAGCGGCGCCCCGAGCAGATGCTGGAGAGTTTCAACCGGCACTCGGGTCATATGGCGATCTCGGCCATCACCCTCTCCAAGCTTCTGCATGGGGTGGAGAGGAGCGCCGCTCCCGAGCGCAACTTGACTGTGGTGGAAAACTTCTGCAGTCGGCTGGAGGTGCTCGCCTACGGCGCCAAGGCATCCCTGCACTACGGCCAGATCCGTTACTCCCTGGAGCGTCGTGGCATGCCGATCGGCGTTAACGACCTCCACATCGCCGCCCACGCCCGCAGCGAGGGCCTCACCCTCGTGAGCAACAACCTGCGCGAGTTCGAGCGAGTCCCCGGACTACTGCTGGAGAACTGGGCCTGACGGCACACCGTCAAGCGATGCAGTCCACGCCACGGCTGCCTCGATAGCGTTGTTGTTTCTCTCAGGCCGTCACCACGCGACCCCATGGTGGCCCGAGTCCAGCTCTCGCCCCCCCGCCACCAACCGAGCCCGCTGGATGGTGCCACACCCCAGGCTCCAACCCGGCAAACCTCCGTATGGTTGCCGTAGCCACAACGTTTCGCCATGGCCACCACCCGTCTTGAGGTTCGCCTCAGCGATCAGGTCAACCAGCGCCTTCAGTCGCTTGCCGATGCCGAAGGGCTCACCAAAACCGATATCTTCCGCCGGGCCCTGGCTCTTTACATGCTCGCCAAGAAGCAGGAGCTGGCCGGTGCCAGGCTGCAGTTTGCCCATGGGGACCAGGTGGAGACCCTGGTCAACATCTGATGGATGACATCACCGCGGCCTATGCCCGTGAGCTGCAAGCAGCGGTCAGCGGGATTGAGATCAGAACCCCGGAGCACCCTGCCGACCGAGCCCAGAGGCACCGCATCGAGCCCATGGCGGTCTGGATGATCGCAGCCACCTCCGCGTTCGCGGCTCTGCTGATCGCCTTCAGTCTCTTTCGCCCAGTACCGAAGAAGCGGATCGACTGGAGCACTGGCATCCTGCAGCTTGTGCTGGGTGGAGCCGTGGGATTTGCGCTGAAGCGTTCTCCATGATCCTCCACCACGAGATCGCCTTCGAGCAGGAGATCTGCGAGCACCTCGGCGCCCATGGCTGGCTCTACGAAGAGGGCGGCGCCGCTGCTTACAACCGCGAGCTCGCCCTCTACCCGCCGGATGTGATCGCCTGGGTGCAGCAGGCCCAGCCCGACGCTGGGAGGTGTTGCAGAACAATCACGGCAGCAAGGCGGAAGCCACCCTGTTGCAGCGGGTGCGCCAGCAACTCGACCAGGTGGGCACCCTCGATCTGCTGCGCCACGGGGTGGAGGTGCTCGGACTGCCCAAGGCCCTCAAGCTGGCGGAGTTCAAGCCCGCCTTCGGGCTGAACCCACAGATCCTTGCTCGCTACAACGCCAACCGCCTGCGGGTGGTGCGGCAGGTGCGCTGCTCCACGCGCAACGAGAACTGCCTCGATCTCGTTCTCTTCCTCAACGGCATCCCCGTCGCCACCGCCGAACTCAAGACTGACAACACCCAGAACATCGCCGATGCGGTGTGGCTATACAAGACCGACCGGTTGCCACGGACTGCCGGTCAGGCCCCTGAGCCGCTGCTCTCCTTCCCCAGTGGCGCCCTGGTGCATTTCGCCGTGAGCAAATCGCGAGGTGCAGAGGACCACCCGTCTGGAAGGCCCACGCACCCAGTTCCTGCCCTTCAACCAGGGCAGCGACCCCGGCGGTCCCGATTGCGGGGCCGGCAACCCCGTGATGGCGGGTCATCGCACCGCCTATCTCTGGGAGGAGGTGTGGGAACGCGAGAGCTGGTTGGAGATCCTGGGCCGCTACTGCATCGCCGAGCGCGACAAGAAAAAGCAGATCAAACGGCTCGTCTTCCCCCGCTACCACCAGCTGGCGGTGACCCGGCTGCTGCTCAAGGCCGTGCTGGAGGAAGGCCCCGGCCTCCGCTACCTGATCCAGCACTCCGCCGGCTCCGGCAAAACCGCCTCGATCGGCTGGAGCGCCCATCTGCTCGCCGATCTCCACGACGATGCCGACCGCAAGGTCTTCGACACCGTGCTGGTGGTGAGCGACCGCAGCGTGATCGATTCCCAGCTGCAGGAAACCCTCGAAAACTTCGAGCGTCGCAAAGGCGTGGTGGCCTCGATCACCACCGAGAAGGGCATCAAGAGCGAGCAGCTGGCCGCTGCCCTCTCGGGCGACAAGAAGATCGTGGTCTGCACGATTCAGACCTTCCCGGCCCTGATCAAGAAGATGCAGGAGCTCACCGCCACCAGCGGCAAGCGCTTCGCGGTGATCGCCGATGAAGCCCACAGCTCCCAGACGGGGGATGCCGCCCTCAAGCTGCGGAAGGTGCTCTCTGCCGCTGAACTGGCTGAGCTGGCCGATGGCGGTGAGGTGTCGATCGATGATCTTCTCGCCGCCGACATGAGCACCCGCGCCTCTGGCACCCGTGCCTCTGGCACCGGCATCACCTACGTGGCCTTCACCGCCACTCCCAAGGCCAAGACGTTGGAGCTGTTCGGCCGGCGGCCCAACCCCAAGGAACCCGCTGGCCCGGGCAACCTGCCAGCGCCTTTTCATGTGTATTCGATGCGCCAGGCGATCGAGGAGGGCTTCATCCTCGATGTGCTGCAGAACTACACCTCCTACAAGCTCGCCTTTCAGCTCGCCCTTGAGGGCCAACAGCTTTCAAGTGAGGAGGTGGAGCGCAGCGCTGCTCTCAAAAAGCTGATGGGCTGGGTGAAGCTCCACCCGCACAACATCGCCCAGAAGGTGCAGATCGTGGTGGAGCACTTCCGCCAGTTTGTTTGGCCACTGCTTGATGGCAAGGCCAAGGCGATGGTGGTGGTGGGCTCCCGCAAGGAGGCCGTGCGCTGGAAGCTGGCCATCGACAAGTACATCAGCGAGAAGGGCTATCCGCTTGGCACACTGGTGGCCTTCAGCGGCGAGGTCAGTGATCCTGAGATCAGCCCTGATGGCTTCACGGAGCGGAGCCAAACCCTCAACCCCGGTCTCAAGGGCGAACTCCGCGAAGCCTTCAAGGGCAACGACTATCAGATTCTGCTGGTGGCCAACAAGTTCCAGACTGGCTTTGATCAGCCATTGCTTTGCGGCATGTATGTCGACCGTCGCCTCGATGGCATCCAGGCTGTGCAGACCCTTTCCCGTCTCAACCGCTGCCACCCCGGCAAGGACACCACCTACGTGGTGGACTTTGTGAACGAACCTGACGACATCCTGGCGGCCTTCAAGACCGACTACGCCACTGCCGAGCTGGCCGAGGCCACTGATCCCAACCTCATCCTTGACCTCAAGACCAAGCTCGATGCCCAGGGGCACTACGACGACTTCGAAATCGACCGGGTTGTGAAGGTGTTTTTGGATGACACGCGCACGGACAAGGTTCGCCAAAGTCAGCTGGTTGGAGCGATCGATCCTGTGGCTCAGCGCCTGATGACTCTCTACAAGGAAGCCAGGCTCGCCTATCGACACGCGGAAGAGATCAATGAAGCCGATGCGCTGAAGCGCGCCAAAGATGAACTCGATGCGCTCACCCTGTTCCGCAGCGACATGGGCACTTATGTGCGCTTCTACACGTTCTTATCGCAGATCTTCGACTATGCCAACACCGGCATCGAAAAGCGGGCCATTTTCTATAAGGCTCTGCTGCCACTGCTGGAATTTGAGCGGGAGATCAATAAGTTGCCATACGTCTGCTCCGTGATCCGCGGCAAGCTGATGGAGTCGACAACTCTGCAACAGCAGGCAGCGGCCAACAGCAAGGAGCAGTTTTCCAATTCACCGGATCTGAACAATGCACTGCTGGACGCGATCATCGGTGCTCTCGATGCTCACCAACTGATGAGCACCCAGGCCCTCAACTCACCAGAGGTGCGTGAGGGCATCATCGACATCCTGCTGAATCACACGAACCTCTACGAAGATCTGCGTGATCAGGGCCAACAGGATGAGCCCTGAGCCGCTCACCCTGGCAGCCGCCGAACAGGCAGGCAACGTGATGGTCGAGGACGTCCATCGCTGCAGCCAGCGCAATGGTGGGCAGGTCCTGGCTCTACGGCGCACATTCGCTCTGAATCTGCTGCGCTGCAACGGTTTCCGATCGATCCGCGCTGGCCTGAGGGCGGTGGCCCATGACATCAGGCGAATGCTCGACTGGGTTGGCATCAGCCTGGCAGAGACGAGTTGAAATGACTGTCAGTCAGCCCCCTGGGAACGCTTGCGGCGCGATGCTGACCTGAGTTATTCATTCAGACCAATGGGCTCAAAGCAGCGATTGGGTCTCAACAGTCGTCAATACTGAATCAAGCTGGCGAAGCATGGCAGCAGCCGCACTGTGCTCTACATCGACGCTCAACATTGCAGACCAGGTGTCATGAGAAACCACCTCCGTGTTGTAATCAATGACGCATGAGAGTGAAACCGTATTTAGTTTCACTGATTGAATGCCCTCGATTTGCCGAAGCGCTGATAGGAAGCGCTCGACATCATCGAGGCCCAGTCCGCGCGCCTGGGCCTGTTCCACGCTCAGCACCTTGAGACGAATGCGACCGGGGATGTGGTGCGCAATGCCGAGAAGCTGGAGCAGATCAGAAAGCTTGTAGCTGTTCATTACAACCATGATAAGTGGAAATGGTTGAGAGAGAAGATGGAAATCTATTCACGCCTGAGAGCATCGCACACCGAGCAGGTGCATCGCACACCGAGGGGGTGCATCGCACACCGCGCGGGTGCTTTGCACAAGGCGCGGGCGCATCGCACAACAATGGCTTTACCGGAAAATCACCATCATTCCCATCGCAGTGGCTGGCTCAGGGCTATGGTCCTGGGGGCCAATGATGGATTGATCTCAGTGGCCAGCTTGACCATTGGAATCGCCTCCGCAGGGGCAGAGGCTTCCACGATTTTGCTTGCCTGCATCGCGGCGATCAGCTCTGGGGCCATCTCTATGGCGGCTGGTGAGTATGTGTCGGTGCAGAGCCAGGCGGATACAGAAGCGGCTGATCTTGCGTTGGAACGTCAATTGTTGCTGGACAATCCAGCTTATGAGTTGGAAGAGCTGACGAACATTTACGAACGTCGCGGCCTTTCGCCAGATCTGGCTCGAACGGTCGCTGAACAACTGACCTTGGCCGGGGCACTGGAGGCTCATGCGCGCGATGAGATCGGCTTGAGTGCCACTCTGGCTGCCAGGCCTTTGCAAGCGGCCTTCACCTCAGGGGCCAGTTTTGTCGTCGGTTCCCTGATTCCGTTGTTCACCTTGTTGGTCGCTCCCGCAGAGCATCAAGCCCGCCTCACAGCCTTCACCTGCTTCTCTGGATTGGCCACCTTGGGAGCCCTGTCGGGATGGCTTGGAGGCGCCTCGCCCTGGACAAGCAGCGCTCGCGTCCTGTTCTGGGGGGCTCTGGCGATGGGTTTGACAGCCATCGTCGGGCGGTGGTTGGGAGTGGAGGCATAAGCCTGTCGCGACTCCCCAAGCAACGAAGCCCATCGCGATGATGTGAGCACGGGTTTTGATTGGGGCAACCCCAGATCTGTTGTGTCAGCTCAAGCAAAGTCGACACGTCCGCCAGCTCCTTTTGTGCCTTGAGGGTGAGCCCCGGCTCTGGTTGGCCTCTGAGGCCGCTTCCTTCCAGTGCTCCAACAGATCGGGGTGAAGGCCCCACTCCCGGCGGTGGCGCCCACGTCCGAAGCGCAGAGTCCTTCTCGGATGCAGGCACCAGCTCTCCCCGCATGCGCCAGGCCTTCCTGAGGGTTTGCTCCGCAAACGTTTGGTGGATCGTGATCACGTGATCACCCCGTTCCCTCGCGATTCGGGCCACGCTTCGATTCTGGTGGGCTGGCTGGCCATCTCCTGTCAGGCTTTGCGGCCTCGCCGCAGGGAGACCGTCAATTCTGATGCTTGGTCGTGTTACATTTTATACACGATCCATTTGCGGCACCGTCTGCCCATGACCGCGCTTTCTGGTTCCACAGACCTTTCCGTGGCGACGGGCCCTGCTGGCCGGGCCATGGCCCAGCCCATGGAGGCGTCCCTGGTGGAGGCTCTGCAACAACACCTCACCATGGAGCGCCAAGCCAGTGCTGCCTATTTCGCCATGGCCATCTGGTTCGCTGAGCGTGAGTTGCGAGGCTTCTCGCAGTTCTTCAGAGAGGAAGCCAAGAGTGAGCAAGAGCATGTGGCCAGGTTTGTCGACTACCTCATCGCCCGTGGTCAGTCGGTCGTGCTCCAGGATCTGGTCGCACCGCGCCAGCAGTGGACCTCCCCTGAAGAGATCATGGCCGCCTCCTTCCAAATGGAGGCTGATGTCACCACGTCATTGCAGCAGCTGTATGCCATGGCTGAGCGGGCTTCCGATCTGCGCACCACAGTGTTTCTTGACCCGATCGTGGACTCCCAGGTGGACTCCGAAAATGATTTGGCCCATCTTCTGGGTCGGGTGCGTTTCGCTCAATCGCAACCGGCAGCCATGCTGATCATTGACGGTGAGTTGAGTGCTGGCCACCACAGCCCCGCAAAGCTTGGTTGAGACGCAGGGCTAAAACCCGAATGATGCTTGGGAAGGAGCCTCCTGCAGCGGGGCTCCTTGTTTTGATTGGCTTGCTTTCCAGGCCGTCCCCTGTCTTATCGACTGTGTGTGTCTGATGCTGCCGCCAGGGCACTGGGGAAAGGCCTGCACAATTGCCGTTGTCAAGAACCCTGGCATCCACAGGCGAGACCAGGCGCAATCAAGCGGCTTCAAGGTTGCCAATGTTGATGGTTACAGCAGTCTTGCAGTTGAACGCAATCCATCCCCTCGTGGATTTCAAGGGAACCGCTACCAAGCCTGTCGAGCGGATCGCTCAGCTGCGTCTGGCCTGGCGCGAGACGGAACGAGGAGACTGGATCGTCGTCAGAGCTGAAACGGCAACCTGAGCCCGGGCCACAACGAAGCCGTGGAGAGCCCCTGGCAACAGAACTCGATGACCGCTGCATGGTTGTTGAGTCTCAGGTGGAAAGCCGCGCCAAAAGCCCGCTTGTGCCATTCGTTACACGCGCTGGTGCACTGGGCCTGACCGGGGTGCAGGTCTGCCTAGATTGGCTTTGAGAAGGGCAGAGGATCATGCCACTAAGCGCTATCGCTGAGGGACGTCGCGGACGGGTGGAGTGTCTGCCAAGCCATCCCGTGCTGCATCAGCGTCTCGTCTCGATGGGTGTGCGTCCTGGTGTCGAAATTGAGGTGCTGCGACGCGGCAAGCCTGGCGGCATTCTTCATCTCTCTTGCGGCTTTCTTGAATTCATGCTGCGTCACGAGCACGCGGAAGAGCTTTCCGTAACCCTCGCCTGAAAGAGGTCGGAAGGAATAGCACTCTTCTTCATGCCGACACAAAAAGGCGTGGCGAAGAATGCCCCGCCTTCAGTGCCATGAGGTCTGTTTGCCTCACGACAAACCGATCAGCCGCCCCCCCTGAAACACCACCAGGGCCATCAGCCAAGCCAGAAGCAGTGACCAGCCCAGAGACAACAGGGCAAAATTTCGACTTTTTGATTCCTGGATCTGGGCTGCCACAGTGCCAAGGCAGGGCGTGTAAAGCAACACAAAGCTCATGAAGCTGAGGCTCTGCAGGGGAGTGATCGCTGTTGCGATCACGCTACCAAGATTGGTTTCGCTGGTTTTGTAGATCACGGCCATCGCCCCCAGCAGGATCTCTTTGGCAATGAAGCCAAAGAACAGCGATACGGTCAGTGCTGGATTCATGCCGATCGGGCCTAGCAACGGTTGGAACACATCACCGATCCAGTCGGCGATGGTGGCGCCGCTGCCTTGAACCGCTCCGGGTGGCAGGTTGGTGAGCAGCCAGATCGCTGCCGCGCCCAACACGATGAAGCTGCGGGTGGTGACCATGAAATTCACCATCTGCGTCCACCCTCGACGAACAATCGTGCTGAGACTGGGAGCCCGATAGGGCGGAAGCTCCAGTACAAAGGCCTCACAACTCGGATAGGCCCGCTTGAAGATCAGGCCTGTGAGGATGGCAGCCATGAAACTCATCACATAGAAGCCGAATACCACCAGCCCCGGTGCCCACCAGGGCCTGGGAAAGAACACGTCGGCCATGAACAGGAACACCGTGAGCCGGGCCTGGCAGAGGGCAAAAGGGATCACCAGCATGGACAGCAGGCGCATTCCACGATCGCGAATGACCCGCGTTCCCATGATGGAGGGCACGTTGCACCCGAATCCGATGATTTGCAGGACAAAGGCCCGACCATCCAATCCGAGCCAGCGCATGAAGCCGTCCATGAGGAAGGCTGCCCGTGGCAGATAGCCAGAGTCTTCGACAACGGCAAGGATCAAATAGAAGAGAAAGATGATCGGCAGGAAGGTGGCCACTGTGCCCACTCCCATCCAGATTCCATCCATCAGAAAGGCCCGCACCCACTCCGGAGTGTTCACGGCGATCAGGGCTGGTTCCAGCACACTGGCCTGCACCCAGTCGAGAGCACTGCCCAGCAGATCTTGCAGAGGCGCACCCACCGCATAGAGCAGCTGGAACATCGCCAGCACGATGGCCAGAAACAGTACGGGCCCGACCAGCGGGTGCAGGAGCAGCTGATCCAGCCGCCGGGTTTGGCGGTTTTGCAGTCGCGCGGGAAGCTCGACATATCGCTGGATCAGCGCTTCAATGTGCGCCTCAGGCACATCCAGCAGGGCTTGATCAAGAGCCGGTTCAGGCGGCGGCGCCCCTCCGATGGCTTCTCCCTTTTGGTGCAAGCGATCGATGAGTTCCTGGATATGGAGGTTGTGGCGCGCGCAGATCATCACCACAGGCATGCCCAGCTCTTGCTCCAAGCCTGCCGCATCAATCTTGATCCCGAATCGCTCAGATTCGTCGGTCATATTCAGAGCAACCACAGCAGGCAAACCCAAAGCTTTCACCTGCAGCAAAAATCGCAGCTGACTGTTGATCTGGGTGGCATTCAGCACCACCAAGACCAGATCAGGTGGTGTGTTGCGCAAAAATCTCTGCACCACAGCTTCGTCTTCACTGCTGCCGCTCACATCATGAATACCGGGCAGATCAACCAATTGATAGGAGGTTCCATGGCGGTCTGATGGCATGGAACCACGCAGCAGCTCAACCGTGAGGCCTGGCCAATTGGCGATCTGGGCATTCCCTCCGGTCAGTCGGTTGTAAAGGGTTGACTTTCCCGTGTTTGGCATGCCCAAGAGGGCCACGATTCGTCCATCCGTGCCACGATCCTGCAGCCCAATCGGCCCGTGACAGCTGGACATCCGGCGTCTTCTTCTGACCACGGACCTCATGGCCTCCACCTGCGAGTAACACCTCCACTCTTAAACAACAGCGAACCAGGTTGCAAGTCGTGCCTTGGGAATCCGGCGTAGCAAATAGCACACCTGCAAGTGTTCAGTTGAGAGGGCTCGATTGTCTCGCGTTTGCTGTCTCAATGGTCACGCCAATGTGTGGTGTTGCATTGATCGATGCAGCCGAAAGTCTGCTATGTCTCTTGATCTGATTCGTGAAGGCCAAGGTCTCGCTTCAATGCTGATGCCGTCTTGTTGTCATCGCAGAACTCTGATCACAGACCTCCGTGCAGGCGGCATCGACCGCCACTGGCATCGATCGCTTGAGAAGCGTGAAGAGCGCCCTTGGTCCCTCACGGCTGATCACCTTGAGCAGCTACGGGCACGGATGAATCATGAGGCCAGCGCATCGTTGCAGGGTCATGGGGTGTCCGCATGGCGCTGGACGCAGCATCTTGAGCCTTGGAAACTGCTGGAGCTCACAACCGACCCTTGCTCCATGTCCAACACAACTCACCCGCCTTTGAGCGATGGCATGGCACCTGTCCGCCCGAAGTCGGCTGTCGCTTTGGTCTCCGCCCGTTCCTCCTTCTCGTCTGCCCTGACCATGGCGCAACGTTTGCTCTCCCGCCTGCCGATTGTTGTTCTGCTTCCGCTCTTGGCCCCTGCTGCCGGCGCTGCCACCGACCTCAATTCCTCCGGCATCAACCTCAATTTCTCAGGCGTCAATACCTACGCCAGCCAGGAGCAGGTCACCAGCGTCTCGCAGTTCTCCGACGTCAAGCCCACCGACTGGGCCTATCAGGCCCTCTCCAACCTGATCGAGCGCTATGGCTGCGTCGCCGGCTATCCCAACGGCACCTACAAGGGGGGGCAGGCGATGACGCGCTACGAGGCTGCTGCCCTGCTCAACGCTTGCCTCGATCGCATCAGCGAGGTGACTGATGAGCTGAAGCGGCTGATGAAGGAGTTCGAGACCGAACTCGCGGTGCTGCGCGGCCGCGTTGATGGCCTGGAGGCCAAAGTTGGTGAGCTGGAGAGCACTCAGTTCTCGACCACCACCAAGTTGTCGGGGCAGGCCACCTTCGTGCTCGGCGCCAACAGCTTCAGCGGCAGCGCCGATGGTCTGGTGGACAGCAGCCGGGAGCTCTATGGAGCCACCACCTTCAACTACGACCTGCAGCTGACGTTCGACACCAGCTTCAGCGGCAAGGATCTGCTGCGCACCAACCTGCGGGCCGGCAATTTTGCCGCCAGCAGCTTCGGGGGGGCGGGGCCCAGCAGCCTGTCGCAGCTGGAGGTGGCCTTCCAGGAAGACCTGGGCGACGCCGATGGCAGCGATGTGGTGGCGATTGATCGCCTCTTCTATCAGTTCCCGCTCGGGGATTTCACCTTCAGCATCGGGGGCCGCATCGGTCAGGAGGACATGCTGGCGATCTGGCCGAGTGTGTATCCGGCAGAGACGGTGCTGGATGTGCTGACCCTCGGCGGTGCGCCGGCGGCCTACAACAAGAACCTTGGCGCCGGCGCCGGGGTGTGGTGGCAGAAGAATGGCTTTGCGATCAGCGCCAACTATGTGGCCGCCAATGGGGGTGGGGGTGCGCCCGCAGACGGGGGCATCGCCACGGCGGGATCGGCTGGCACGGGCACGGTGCAGGTGGGCTACAGCACTGAGAACTGGGGCCTGGCGGCCATCTATGCGTCGATCCAGAACGGCAACGATCTCATCGTCTACGGCACCAACTTCGCGCTGGGCAGCTTCAGCAACGGCGGCACCACGTCGGCCTTCGGACTGAGTGGCTACTGGCAGCCGGTCCAGGCGAGCTGGATTCCTTCGATCAGCGCCGGCTGGGGCGTGAACCGCACCAACTATGACGGGGGTGTCGCCAGCGACGGCCTGGTGTCGACGAGCCAGTCCTGGAGCGTGGGCCTGCAGTGGCAGGATGCGTTCATGGCAGGCAACGCGCTGGGGATGGGCGTGGGACAGCCCACCTTCGCGACCGCCCTGGAGGGTGGCGCCACCCCCAATGACGGCAATTTCGTCTGGGAGTGGTGGTACAAGTTCCAGGTGACGGACAACATCGCCATCACGCCGGCGCTGTTTTACTTGAGCCGGCCCCTCGGCGGTGATACGTCAGGCGGTGAAAGCTTCCGGCAGCTGGGCGGACTGGTGAAGACCTCCTTCCGGTTCTGAACGCGTTGTCATGATCCCTCGATTGGGAGAACCCATGGGGCGATCACGCCTCTGATGGTGATGGCGCTGCCATCAGCCCGGCCGCCTTGAGCCTTTGGGGTGTTGCGGTGTCACGACGCGCAAGCACCCCATCAAGCGAGCCGCACCCCGGTCTCCCAAGGCCAGCAGGTCCTGCCCAGATCGTGAGGTCGCGTCTTTTCAAAAATCCAGAGGTTTCTTGATGAGCCAGCGGCCTGATTCCCGCTGGATTCATGAAGCCCAGCCACCGTCGCCAAGCTGATTCGCGTCGAGCGTCAACGAGCGGGGGGATTTCAGCATCCACGAGTTTTTCGCCACCTTGCACGGAAGACGCCATGCCCTGAAAGACCTGTGCCAGAGTTCCTCCTTTGCCGCGCCCGCCCGCTTTGCCACGCCCGTCTGACTCGATCGCCCGGGGGGCTTCACCAGCGGGAGGCCCCTCAGCCCTGGCGGCGCTGTTGGCGGCGCTCGTTCTGTGGCTGCTCCATCCCGCCCCTGCGGCGGCCATGATCCACGCCCACCCCGACACCACCACCGCCACGGGGGTGGTGCGCAGCCTGGAAACCCTCCGCGACCTCGACTACCGGAGCTGGCAGCTGGTCGCCTATCGAGAGGGTCCGCAGGGAGGCGCCTTGCGGTTGCGGGTGGTGGGGTATCCGGGGCGGGTGCGGCTCGATCACCCCACACCCCTGCTGGTGAGCAGCGGTCGGCGCCTGTGGGAGCTCGCTGATGTCACCCTCGCCAGCCCCAAGCTCGTGAGCGACGGCCGCGACGCCGCTGCGGAATTCGACCTGGCTCCCCTCCTGGCGGATCTCTCCAACAATCGACCCCTGCGGCTGGAATTGCCCGGTGTCTTCAGCGAGCTGCCGGTGCCCCCCTATGTGGTGGCGGAGTGGCGGCAACTGCCCGATTGGCGGGAGGGTGCGGCGCCGCCATGAGCAGCCACCCCGGCGCCAACCCCTGGCTCCCCTGGATGGAGCGGGCCCTGCAACTCGCCCGCCTCGCCGAAGGCCGCACCAGCCCCAACCCCCTCGTGGGCGCGGTCGTGCTGGCGGCGGACGGGGCGCTGGTGGGGGAGGGCTTCCACGCCCGGGCGGGGGAACCCCACGCGGAGGTTGGCGCCCTGCGCCAGGCGGGGGAGCGGGCCCGAGGCGGCACCCTTGTGGTGACCCTCGAACCCTGCTGCCACCACGGCCGCACGCCTCCCTGTTGCGACGCGGTGATCGCCGCGGGACTGGCGCGGGTGGTGGTGGCCCTCCCGGATCCGGATCCGCGGGTGGCGGGAGAGGGGCTGGCGCGGTTGCGGGCGGCCGGGCTGGAGGTGATCCAGGGGGTGGGAGAAGCGGCGGCGGCGGCCTTGAATCGCGCCTTCCTGCATCGGGTGGCCACGGGGCGCCCCCTGGGGCTCTTGAAGTGGGCCATGAGCCTCGATGGCCGCACGGCGTTGCCCAACGGCCACAGCCAGTGGATCAGCGGCCCCCCCGCCCGCGACTGGGTGCATCGGTTGCGGGCCCGCTGTGACGCGGTGATCGTCGGTGGCGGCACCGTGCGCGCCGACGATCCCCTGCTCACGAGCCGGGGCCGCCGCGCTCCCGAACCTTTGCGCGTCGTGCTCAGCCGCACCCTGGAGCTCCCCGCCGCTGCCCGCCTCTGGCGGCAGGAGGAGGCGCCCGTGCTGGTGGCCCATGGTCCGGAGGCCAGCGCGGCCGCCTGCCAGCGCCTCGATGCCCTCGGCGTTCCCCGACTCCCCCTGGTCCGTTGCGCTCCCCGCCCCTTGCTGGAGGCCCTGGCGAAGCGAGGCTGCAACCAGGTGCTCTGGGAATGCGGCCCCAGCCTTGCCGCCGCCGCCCTGCGGGAGGGCGGCGTGCAGGAGGTGGCGGCGGTGATCGCCCCCCGGCTGCTGGGCGGCCAGCCGGCCCGCACTCCCCTGGGGCTGCTGGAGGCGCGGACCATGGCGGAGACTTTGGCGTTGCGGGAGCCCGAGCTGGCCTGGCTCCAGGGCGACCTGCTCTGGCGCGGCCGCCTGGAGGCGCCGCCCCTGGAGCCGCCATGAGGCTGCTCGACGGTCCGCTCCAGCTGCCCGTGCCGCTGTCGGCCCTCCTGTTGGCGGCGGGGGCCTGGCTGGGGCTGGATCTGCTGGCCTCCCGGCTGCCCGGGGGGGCGATTGGCGCTCGGCTCCTGCGGCGGGCGCGCCTCAGCCTTTCGCTCACGCTTCTGCTCGCCGGCCTGACGGGCTGGCTGCACAGCCGCCTGGAGGCCACGGGTTGGGATTTGCCCGGGGATCCGAGGGGGGTGCGGGACGCCCTGCTCACGCTTGGCCTGATGTGGACGCTCCTGCGCCTCAAGACCACCCTCCTGCGCCATCTGGGACAGGATGAGGAGTGGTGGCCGGGCCGCAACCCGCGGGAGCGCGCCTCCGCCCTTGATTTGATCGACAAGACCGTCACGGGCCTGGTGGCGCTGCTCGGCGGCCTGGCGGTGCTGAAGCTTCTTGGCGTCTCCGCCGGGGTGCTCCTCACCGCCAGCGGCCTCGGGGCGGCCGCCCTGGGCTTCGGGGCCCGAACCCTGGTGGAAAACCTTCTCAGCGGGTTGATGATCTATCTCAACCGCCCCTTTGCGGTGGGGGATCACATCGAACTGCCCAGCCAGCGCTTCGCCGGCCGTGTGCAGGCCATCCGTCTGTTCAGCACCGAGCTGCTGACCCCGGACGGGGAAGCGCTCTACCTCCCCAATGGCCTCTTCCTCCAATCGGCGGTGGTGAACAGCAGCCGCCGTCCCCATCGACGCCTGCTGGTGGACATCGATCTCACCCTGCCCGCTGAACCCGCCACCCTGCGCAGCCAGGCGGAAGGGATCCTCGCCGCCCTGCGCCAATGGCTGGCGCGGCAGCCGCAGGTGGCGGACGACCCGCCGCCGCGGGTGGCCTTCACCGCCCTCCATGACGGTGCCCTGCGGCTGCGCGTGGAGAGCACCGTGGACACCGACCTCGACCTCTTCCATGCTCTGCGCCAAGACCTCCTGCTGGAGGTGGCCGAGCAGGTGGCTCGCCACGGCGGCGCGCTGGCGGCCTCCCGGGAGCCAGGGACGCTCAGATCAGCTCCGGGTGCAGCGGGTCCCCCTTGAAGGGGCCTTCCACCTGGCTGGTGATCCAGCCGCCATAGAAGCCGCCCGGCTGCGGTTGCACCCGCTCACCCCCGAGCCAGCAGGCATCCATCCGGCTGGCGTACACCCCCAGCCAACCCGCCAGGGCGCCGTAGGGCTCCCGGGGGGCGTCATAGCACCAGAGGGCCCGCTCCCGAACCGGACCGGCTCCCACCAGATCCAGATAGCGCGCCATGCCCTTCCACTCGCACAGGCTGCGGCCCGGAGCAGGGCGCAGCAGCTGGGCCTCAAAGGCCTCCGGCGGCAGGTAGATGGTGGGCGGGTGGAAGGTTTCCAGCACGCGCATCACCCGTCCCGCCTCGGCCACCACCTGCCCTCCGGCCTCGATGCGCACCGCGATCTCCACGGCCTCCAGGGCCGGCGGGCGCGGGTAGTCGGCCACCCGCTCGGGGCAGCCGGGGCGCGACCAGGGCGGGGGTGTCGACACGGCGTCAACCCGGAATGAAATGCCGCAAGCGGCAGGCCTCCGCGCCGGCCCGCTGCTGCAGCTCTTCATCGCTGCGGCGCTCGTCCTCCCGGATCTGAGCAGCGATCACATCCGCCTTGTCGAGGGCAAAGCCGGCCTCCCGGGCCAGGCTGAGAAACGACGTGATCTCCAGGGGCTGGTCGGGATCGTGGAGGCGCCGGGCCAGGTCGGGGTCGCCTTTGGCGTGAACCAGAAAGGCATCCAATTGCTCAAGGCTCATGGGCCGCTACGGCGAGGGGGGCACCCTCTCACGCTAGATGGGCCACAACGCCCCCTGCTCCACCTCTGGCGCGGTCTCCGCCGTGAAGCGCACTTTCACCGCCTCCCACGCCGCTGGCTCCCAGGGCAGCAGCAGCGGTTCCAGCGCGCGCAGCCCCGGTCCGTCCCGCGGCTCCAGCCAGGGTTCCTCCAACCCGTCGGGGATCACCACCGGCATGCGGTCGTGCACCCGCGCCAAGAGGAGGTTGGGGGCGCAGGTGAGCAGGCAGCAGGTTTCCACCTCGCTGCCATCAGGACCCACCCAGCGGTCCCAGAGGCCCGCCAGCCAGAAGGGCGCCCGGTCGCGGCGGCGAAACAGCCAGGGTTGCTTGCGCACTTGACCCGTGCTCGGATCGGTGCGCGGCTGCCATTCGTAGAAGCCATCGGCCGGCACCAGGGCGCGGCGATGGCGCCACGGACCCCGGAACGAGGCCTTTTCCGCCACGGTTTCGGCGCGGGCATTGATCGGTCGTCGCCGGCCCAGGGGGTCCTTGCTCCACTCCGGCAGCAGCCCCCAAAGGGCCAGGCCCACCTCCAGACGGCCGTGTTCCTGCCGCTGCACCAGCAGCGGTTCCCCGGGACGCACCTGGGCGCGGGGGAGATAGTGCTCCACCAGACCTGGCGGCAGGGGGCCCCGCAGGCGCTGCAGGAGCTGATCGATCGGTGTGGTGAGGGAGTAGCGGCCACACATGGGGGGCGGGGGAGGGGGGGGACGCGTTCGGTTCTCCTGCCCTCGGGAGAGGGCGGCCGGAAGCGGCGTTGCCTAGCTTGGGGCCATTCCCTCAACCCCGCCGCATGGCTCTTCGCCAGGATGACAACCGCCCATCGCGGCGTTTCGGCCTGATCAATCTCCTCTTGATCGGCGTGGGAGCGCTGTTTCTTCTCAGCAATGTGCTGACCAATCCGGTCAGTCAGGTGCCGCGCGTTCCCTATTCCCTCTTCATCGGTCAAGTGGATGCGGACAACGTTCAGCGGGCTTACATCACCTCCGATCAGATCCGTTACGAGTTGAAGGCGCCCCCCGCGGAGGGCGCGCCGACAGTGTTGGCGACGACGCCGATCTTCGACATGGAGCTGCCCCAGCGCTTGGAGAAGCATGGGGTGGAGTTCGCGGCGGCGCCCCCCGCCAAGCCCAATTTCTTCACCACCTTGCTCAGCTGGGTGGTCCCCCCGTTGATTTTCATCCTGGTGCTGCAATTCTTTGCCCGCCGCCAGATGGGTGGCGCCCAGGGCGCCCTGAGCTTCACCAAGAGCAAAGCCAAGGTGTACGTGCCCGATGAGGAATCCCGCGTCACCTTCGCGGATGTGGCGGGGGTGGATGAGGCGAAGGCGGAACTGACGGAGATCGTCGATTTCCTGAAAACGCCCGAGCGCTACCTCGCCATCGGCGCTCGCATCCCCAAGGGCGTGCTCCTGGTCGGCCCTCCAGGAACAGGCAAGACCCTGCTCTCCAAGGCCGTTGCTGGCGAAGCCAGCGTTCCTTTCTTCATCATCTCCGGTTCGGAGTTCGTGGAATTGTTCGTGGGCGCTGGCGCGGCCCGCGTGCGCGATCTGTTTGAGGAGGCCAAGAAAAAGGCACCTTGCATCATTTTCATCGATGAGCTCGATGCCATCGGCAAGAGTCGCTCCGGGTCCATGGGCGTGGTGGGCGGCAACGACGAACGGGAGCAAACCCTCAACCAGCTGCTCACCGAGATGGATGGCTTCACCGCCAAGGACAAGCCGGTGATCGTGCTGGCCGCCACCAACCAGCCCGAAACCCTCGATCCCGCCCTCCTCCGGCCCGGCCGCTTCGACCGTCAGGTGTTGGTCGACCGCCCGGATCTCTCCGGTCGCCGCACGATCCTCGACATCTACGCCAAGAAGGTGAAGCTCTCCGCTGACGTCGATCTCGACAAAATCGCCCAGGCCACCAGCGGCTTTGCCGGCGCGGATCTGGCCAATCTCGTCAATGAGGCCGCCCTCTTGGCCGCCCGGGCCTATCGCACGACCGTCGATCAGGGGGATCTCAATGAGGCCATCGAGCGCGTGGTGGCCGGCCTGGAGAAGAAGAGCCGCGTGCTCCAGCCCGATGAGAAGAAGGTGGTGGCCTACCACGAGGTGGGCCACGCCATCGTCGGCCACCTGATGCCCGGCGGCAGCAAGGTGGCGAAGATCTCCATCGTGCCCCGGGGCATGGCCGCCCTCGGCTACACCCTGCAGCTACCCACCGAGGAGCGCTTCCTCAATTCCAAGGAGGATCTGGAGGGGCAGATCGCCACGCTGCTGGGGGGCCGCAGCGCGGAGGAGATCGTCTTCGGAGAAGTGACCACCGGCGCCGCCAATGACCTGCAGCGCGCTACCGACATCGCCGAGCAGATGGTGGGCACCTACGGCATGAGCGACACCCTCGGTCCCTTGGCCTACGACAAGCAGGGCGGCAGCCGCTTCCTGGGCGGTGGCAACAATCCCCGCCGGGTGGTGAGCGACGCCACCGCCCAGGCCATTGATCGGGAGGTGCGCGGCCTGGTGGATCGCGGCCATGAGCGGGCCCTCACCATCCTGCGCCACAACCGCGAGCTGCTCGAATCCATCTCGAAGGAGATCCTGGAGAAGGAGGTGATCGAGGGGGATGAGCTCAAGGGCCTACTCGCCACGAGCGTCATGCCACCCGAGGTGTCCGAGGTGTTGGCCCCGGTTTGACGGGGCCTCTTCCGAAGGGGTGTGGGGCCTTGGGACGGCGCTCACCCTTGACGGCGGACCCCTTGATCTCGGATAAGGGTTCTTTGGGATGGCGCCATGGCAGACGCTGGCAAGCCCCACGCCCTGGCGGGCCTGCATGGACGGGACTACCTCTCCAGCGCCGACCTCGATGGATCCCAGACCGAGGCGCTCCTCCTGCTGGCTGCCGACCTCAAGGCCGGCCGATGCCGCTGTGACCTCAGCGGTCGCACCCTCGGATTGATCTTCACCAAGGCCTCCACCCGCACGCGGGTGAGCTTCACCGTTGCCATGGCCCGGCTGGGGGGGCAGACCATCGATCTCGATCCCTCCACCACCCAGCTGGGGCGCGGCGAGCCCCTGGCCGACACCGCCCGGGTGTTGAGCCGCTATCTCGATGGGCTGGCGGTGCGCACCTTTGCCCAGGCCGAACTGGACGACTACGCCCATTGGGCCTCGATCCCTGTGATCAATGGCCTCACCGATGAGGAACATCCCTGCCAGGCCCTGGCGGATTACCTCACCCTGCGGGAGGCCTTCGGCAGCCTGGCGGGCCTCACCCTCGCCTACGTCGGCGACGGCAACAACGTGGCCCATTCGTTGATGCTCTGCGGCGCCTTGCTCGGGGTGAACGTGCGCATCGGCTGTCCCCCGGGGTTCGAACCCGATCCTCGGATGGTGGAACGCGCCCGGGCTCTGGCCGCCCACCGCTGCGCCATCACCCTCGCCACCGATCCCCTCTCCGCTGTGCGGGGCGCCCACGCCCTCTACACCGATGTCTGGGCCTCCATGGGCCAGGAAGAGGAGCAGAGCCGGCGGCAGGAGGCCTTTCGGGGGTGGTGTTTGGATGAGGACCTGCTGGCGGAGGCGGACAGCCGGGCGATCGTGCTCCACTGCCTGCCGGCCCACCGGGGGGAGGAGATCAGCGCGGGCGCCATCGAAGGGGGGGCGTCTCGGGTCTTTGACCAGGCGGAGAACCGCCTGCACGTGCAGCAGGCCCTGCTCGCCACCCTCCTTGGCGGTCTGTGAGCCGGCCCGCGCCTCCGGCCTCGCGGTGATTCCCGATGCCGACCCCCTGGACAACCGCCCCCTCGTGGCGGTACACCTGTACCAGATTTGACGCTCGCCCGTGCCCGACGCCCTCACCCCCGCCCAGCAGGAGCTCTACGACTGGCTCGACGACTACATCCGCGCCCGGCGCCACAGTCCCTCCATTCGGCAGATGATGGAGGCCATGGGCCTGCGCTCACCAGCGCCGATCCAGAGCCGACTGCGCCATCTGCAGCAGAAGGGGTGGATCACCTGGCAGGAGGGTCAGGCCCGCACGTTGCAGCTCCTTGGCGGTGGAGGAGCCGCAGGCATTCCCGTGCTGGGGGCTGTGGCCGCTGGCGGGCTGATCGAGGCCTTCCAGGACACGACGGAGCGTTTGGACCTGACGCCCCTGCTGGAAACCCGCGGCCTCTTCGCGCTCACGGTGAACGGCGATTCCATGGTGGAGGCCCACATTGCCGATGGGGATGTGGTGCTCCTCGAACCGGTGGCGGACGTCAGCCGCCTTCGGGACGGCACGATCGTCAGCGCTCTGGTGCCCGGCAGCGGCACCACCTTGAAGCACTTCCACCGTGCCGGGGCCAAGGTGCGCTTGGAAGCGGCCAACCCGGCCTATGCACCGATCCTGGTGCCGGCCGATCAGGTTGCCATCCAAGGGCGCCTGGTGGCCGTCTGGCGCCAGGTCTGATGCCCAGCCCCCCCCCACGGTCGAGGAGGAGGAGGAGGAGGCGTCTGGCCACGGTGTAGGCTTGGCATGTGGCAAGCATCGCTCGTCACATCAATGGGGCCATAGCTCAGCTGGTAGAGCACCTGCATGGCATGCAGGGGGTCAGCGGTTCGAGTCCGCTTGGCTCCATTTCGTCAGATTTCATGCGTCGCAAGGGGTCTTTTCTTTTGCTCAGGCGGGCCGCGCAGCCTCCCGCGGTCGGCCATGGCCCTGTAGTCCGCTTCCAGTGCCTCCCTTGCGGCAGACATCCATCACCCGTGGCCTGGCCGCCGGGAGGTCGAGCATCGCCAGATGGGTCGCCGCCTCACGGGGGACAGGCCTTGGCCCGTGCGGTTCACCCGTTGCGTGGGCGCCGACCTCCAGCCGCGCTGTCGGCCCCACAGAAGTTGTCGGCCCCCACAGAACCCGTTCGCGGGTGGCCGCTAAAGGAGGTTTGTTCTCGCGTGCAGCGAAAGGAGGCAACCTTTTTGTCTGGAACGGTTTCTAGACACGCCGGCCAATGGTGAGTTCGCCGCAATGATTAATCTGGAAGTTTTGATGACTTATGGCTTTGTGAAACAAATTTGTTGCTTCGCCAAAACTCGTATCATCGTGCAACTCAATGGCAAAAGCATCGGTGCAATTTAGCCACTCCTGACAGGCTTCGTCTGCAAACACAACGGCTTCTGCACCCTCGATGTCCATCTTCAATAGGGACAATCGCTCGCGACCAGATTGTTGCAGGATTTCAGCAATGGTGATGGCTGTGATATCCCCCCGCTCCCCAGGTGCGCACTCCCTGACTTGTCGCGTCCATTCCCTGCCGTCACGATAAGAGTTGCTTTCAATCGCCAACTGCGCTGGCTTTGACCAAATTCCACAGTTGTGTAGTGTGGCTCGATCGCCATAGGGAGCCAGATTTTTCTTCAGCGCTGCAAAGTTGGCAGGATCAGGCTCAACGGCCACCACATGACAATCCGGGAAATGGGATAAAAAATATACACTTGAATAGCCCACATTTGCGCCGGCATCGATGACTAAATCTACCCCGCGCATGTCAACGAGGCTGCCGTACTCCTTTTGAATATAAATCTGGCTAAGCACTTCAAGATCACTTGAATCGCCGCGCACGAGGACATCTGAATTTGCTTCTTTCGGTCGCACCTGAATGTCCCGTGCGCCATCCCAGAACGCCAAGCGCAAGGCGGAGGTTTTGTTGACTGCTACGGAGAACTTGCAGAATTCGATGTATTTTTCCTTCAGGGCTGAACTGAGCATCATGACTTGGCAGATAACCGATCTTACTTGAATTGCTCTCCGCCGACTGGTCATCCCAGATGGGTCGCCGTTCTCCCTGCTCAACAGGCCCAGTTCGGCAGATCGCGCCTTCGTTTTGAAGATCCCAGGAGGCCCATGGACGAGCGCAGGCGCCGGGCTGCACTCCTTGGTGGGTAAAAGCCAATCGTGCAAATCTGTGAGCGCTTTGCTTGAGGGGCTTTCGGGGTCTCAGGGATAAGGCAGTCTTCAGGTCAGAGTTGAGTGCCGGATCTGTGCCCATTCAGGCGATCTCACCCAGGTTGGGACCTGTTTCTCCAAGCAGCAGAGCCATTGTGATCATGGTTGTTTAATCTTTTCATGCCAGTGTATGTTGCTGATCCAACTACTGGCCGTCGGTAAGAAGTGACGCTCGGACCATTCATGTCAAATCAGCGTTTCACTTCGCTCGTCACGTCACGAAGGATGACGGATGCAGAACTGAGCAGATCCAGCCGCTGTTGCTGAGTTTCTGGTGACGACTGAACGGATCGCTGCTTGTGGTACGTCTGCAAAGAGCAGGCAGATGGGGGATGCTGCCTACGGCAGCTCTCTCTGGACAGCGGCTCATGTTTTGAGCTGGACCTGAAGATGCTATCAGCTTTAGGCCTCAAATTGAGTGTGAGGACCAAGAAGCTGCACTGGCTAATGGAGTGTTTGTTGTTCTACCGAGACAAAGGTCTGCAAATATTTTCAATAGGAAGCAACTCTTCGCACAACTCCCTCGCCTCGACAGCCCGCCACGAGCCCTCGGCCGGAGCCAGCTCTCTCTCCCTTTGCGTGACCAAGGCAGCGTTGGACGTTTTTCCCCTTCGTTCGCAGTTTGTTGAATGAAAGGAAGATCGTTCTTCGTGGGAGGCCTCCTTGGCTTGGGGCCAGCTTGTCAGGCGGTGAATTCGGCTCACCTTGAAAAAGCTATTGCGTCGTGCTTGTTCAAGGACTACACTACACCCTGCTAAGCGCACACACGATGTTTGATTTTGGCAAGTTGGCCTACTGGTGGATGAAAGTGCCAGGGCTCAATAAGTATGTGTTGAGGAAAATCTCTGAGAAGCAGATGGCTGAGCGTATGGATACCTTGGACCTGCTTTCGGAATTCATCCTTTTCTCTCCGAACAGTTCAGGCGCTCATCGCGATCGATCACTTTTGACCAAGGTCTGCATCAAGGATACGATTCCGGCCATGGCCAGTATGGCAAGAACGACAGGGGCGGCTAAGGCTAAGGTCATCACTATTGACGACCTCTTTCATGACGAGGCTACGTCGAAGAGGTGTGAGTCTCTAAGCGATCTGCTCATTCATTATGGTAGTGATAAGTCCGGAGATCATGACTATTACAAATTATATGGCCGGCTTTTGTCAGGTCCTGTCGTGCCGCTATCCATTCTTGAAATTGGCATGGGTTCCAATAACACTGACGTCATTTCCAACATGGGGGCCCCCGGAAGACCTGGGGCGTCACTAAGGGCTTTTCGAGACTTTTTGCCCACGACTGTCATTTATGGGGCTGATATTGATACAAGAATCTTATTTCAAGAAGATAGAATACACACATTTCCGGTTGATCAGCTGGATCAAGCGTCTTTAGAGAGATTGTCCTTGAAAACACCTGATAATATTGAACTGATCATCGATGACGGCCTCCATGCACCCGATGCCAATCTCAACACGATGCAGTTTGCATTGAGCAAAGTCGCTCCTGGTGGATGGATTGTGATTGAAGACATTCGTGTAGAGGCGATGCCATTGTGGGAAGTTGTCTCTGCACTGCTTCCGGATACATTCAGGTCTTACTTTATCCATGCCGCAGGCGGTTGCCTATTTGCAGTGCAGAGATGTTCAACGAATCATGAATTTGTCAATTTATCCCGCTAGCGCATCACGGCACTGACTCCCAAATCGCAGAAGGCCTCATCACGAGTGGGATCATTTCTGGAATGGCGACTCTCGAAGCGCTCCATTGGATGCTTTGCCGATCGCGGAGAGGTACCAAGGCAGCCCCACTCAGCAGCCTCCAACAGGTTTCGTTTGTTCAAGACTCGGCTCCACACCCCGCTCTCTCTCAACCCTTCCCTCTCTCTCCCAACCCTCGCCGCTCTCCCTCAACCCTCGCCGCTCTCCCTCTCCCTCCCCTCTCTCTATCCCCCCTCCCTCAACCCCCGCCGCGCTCCACCAACTCCCACCGCAACGTCACCACCAGCGACGGCTTGCACACCCGCCAGCGGTGGGCCAAGCCCGGCCCCCAGAGGGCGAAATCTCCAGGCTCCTCCAGCAGCACGCTCACCTCTGCGCTCCCGTCCGAGCCCCCGGCCTCGCCCCTGCGGGCAAACCAGAGTTCAAAAGCCCCGGCTCCGGCCAGCAGCGACAAGGTCCGTCCTGTGCTCAGGGGTTTGCCTTCCCCCCACTCCGGCGGATCTGCGGGGGCATGGGCAAACCACTTCAGGGCCAGGCCCTCCACCACCTGCGCGCCCTCGGGATGGCCCCCATGGCGCAGAAAGCGCAGGGATGCCTCCGGAATCGCTGGATGATCGCCCACCACCCAATTGGTGTGGAGCGCCTCTGCGGGGCGCAGGGTCCAGGCATTGCCCACCTCCAGGCCCTCCAGCGCCCCTCCCCGCACACGCATGGCCCGCCTCCCCTCAGGCGTTGGGGCCTGCCGCGACCGCTTCCGCCAAACCGGAGTGGCGGATCAACGCCTCCGCCGAGGGCGGCCGGCCGCGGAACGCTTCGAACACCTCCGCCGGATGGCGGCTTCCTCCCAGGCTGAGCACCGTCTCGCGGAAGCGGCGGCCTGTGGCGCGGATCAACTCCTCGTTGTCGAGACCCACCTCCTCAAAAGCGCTGAAGGCATCGGCGCTCAACACCTCCGCCCACTTGTAGGAGTAGTACCCCGCCGAATAGCCGCCGGCGAAGATGTGGCCGAAGCTGCAAAGGAAGGCGTCCTCCTCGATCGGGGGCAGCACCGTGGTGGTGCGGGCCACCTCGCGGCGCAACTCCTCGGGCGTCTGGCCGCTCTCGGGGTGCCACTGGCTGTGCAGCCGCAGATCCGTCAGGGCGAAGTGCACCTGACGCAGGGTGGCGGCGCCCCCCATGAAGGTGCGAGCCGCTTGCAGCTTGGCGAACTCCTCCTCGGGCAACGGCTCACCCGTTTGCCAGTGGCGCGCCATCCCCAGCAGGGTCGCCCGGTCGTAACACCAATTCTCCATGAACTGGCTCGGCAGCTCCACCGCATCCCACTCCACGTTGTTGATGCCCGCCGCCTGCGGACGCTCCACGGTCGTGAGCATGTGGTGCAGCCCATGGCCGAACTCATGGAAGAGGGTTTCCACCTCCTGGAACGTCATCAGGCTGGGCGTGGCGCCCACCGGCGGGCTCTGGTTGCACACCAGATAGGCCACCGGCAACACCGGCGTGCCATCCGCCTTCACCTGCCGAACCAGGCATTCGTCCATCCAGGCTCCTCCCCGCTTGCTGCCCGGGCGGCTGTAGGGGTCGAGGTAGAACGCCGCGATCGGCCGGTCGGTGTCGCGGTCGTTGACGCGGAAGAAGCGCACATCCGGATGCCACACCGGCGCCTGGCCATCGGCCGCCTCGATTCGGATCGCAAACAGCCGATCACACAACCCGAACAATCCCTCCAGCACGCGGGGCAGGGGAAACCAGGGTCGCAGGGCCTCGCTGTCAAGCGCAAACAGCTCCTGGCGTCGCACTTCCGCCCAGAAACTCACATCCCAAGGCTGCATGTCGCGGGCCTCCGGCGCGCCAGCTCGGGCCGCGCAGTCGCGCAGCGCGTCGAGTTCCCGTTCAGCCGCTGGATGGGCTGCGGCGCGCAGATCCTCCAGCAGCCGCTCCACCTCGGCCACCGAACCGGCCATCTTGCTCGCCAAACTCACCTCCGCCCAGTTGCCGTAGCCCAGTCGCTTGGCCTGCTCCAGCCGCAACTCCAGAATGCGCCGGATCAGGGGCCAGTTGCCGCCCTCTTCCCCCGAGGCGCGGCTCACATGGGCGCGATAGACCTTCTCCCGCAGATCCCGCCGCCGGCTGTACTGCAGAAACGGCCCGAAACGGGGCAGGTCAAGCCCCAGCAGCCACGGTCCATGCTCAGCCCTCGCCTCCTGGCCCTCCGCTGTGCGCACCTCCGCCTGCCGTGCCGCCTGGGCCAATTGCTCCAGCAGGCTCGCCGGCAGGCCCTCCACCTCCTCTGCGGTAGTGAGGGTCAGGCTCCAGGCGTTGGTGGCATCGAGCACCTGGTTGCCGAAACGGGTGGCCAGTTCCGCCAACTCCTGGCTTGCCGCATTGAAGGCCTCCTGCGCGTCCCCCTCCAGGCCCACACCCCGCAGCTCCATGTCGCGCAGCGCGGCCTCCAGGATTCGCCATTGGGCGCCATCCCAGCCCCCCTGGTCCCGCAGAGCGCGCAAGGCGGCATGAATGACCGGGCTCTGGCCGCAGCGCTGGCCGAAGGCCACCACCGCCGCTTGCTGGCTGGCGTGGGCCTGGCGCAACTCCGGGCTGTTGCACACCCCGTTGAGATGGCCCACCACCCCCCAGCTCCAGCGCAGCCGTTCCCCCAGCCGGTGGAGCGGATCCATGACGTCATGCCACGCCAGAGGGGAGCCCGCCTTCAGGGCCTCCGCCAAAGCGGACTCCAGTGCCAGGCGTTCCGCCTCCAGTTGCGCCAGCAGCTCAGGGATGTGCTGCTCGATCTGATCCGGGGTGATCGCCTCGAATTCGGGAAGGCCCTCTCCCGCCAGCAGGGCGGGAGGGTCAAGGGTGAGGGTCATGCCAGGAGAAGCCGCTGCTCGCGTTCACTGAAGCCATTCCAACCCACCCGCGACCCCGCTGGGGCCTATCCGAGGGGGGAACCCCCGCCCAGGGCGGCGATCGTTTGGCTGGCCAAACGGCTGGAAAGGGCGCTCGTGCTCGCTTGGTAGAAGTCGATCGCCACCCGCGGCCAGAAGCCGATCACCAAGGTGGGCACCAACAGGGACATGCCGATCACCAGCTCCCGAGGGGTCATGTCGCCCACCTGGGCCAGGGCCGGAATGCGGGGCCCGAAGAACACCCGCCGACACAACGACAGCAGATAGATGGGGGTGAGCACGAGGCCGATGGCCGCCAGAACGATGGTCACCACCTGGAAGCTGGTGGTCAGATAAGGACTTGCGGTAATGCCAAGAAACACCGTGATCTCACTCACGAAACCGCTCATGCCAGGCAGGGCGAGGGAGGCCAGGGAGCTGGCCAAAAAGAAGGCGAAGGTGATCGGCAACACCTTCGCCAGGCCGCCCATGTTGGGAATGGAAAGGGTTTTGGTGCGCTCGTAGAACACGCCGGTGACGAAGAACATGGCCGCTGCGATCAACCCGTGGCTGATCATCTGCAACATGGCGCCACTCAGCCCGAGCGCATCCACCGCCCCGATTCCCAACAGCACAAACCCCATGTGGCTGACGGAACTGCAGGCGATGCGGCGCTTGACGTTGTCTTGGGCGAAGGCGTTCAAGGCTCCCCAGATGATGTTGACGATTCCAAGCACCATCAGGGCCGGGGCCAGCCGCAGATGTTCTGCCGGAAGCATCTGCACGTTGAAGCGCAACAGCGCATAGCCGCCCATCTTCAGTAACACGCCCGCCAGCAACATCGACACCGGCGCATTGGCCTCTCCATGGGCATCAGGAAGCCAGGTGTGCAAAGGAAACATCGGCAACTTGACGCCAAAGCCGATCAAGAAGCCCAGGTAGCAGAGCAGGCCGAAGGTGCCGCCCGGCGAGCGGTTGGCCAGCTCCGTGAGGTTGAGGCTGAAGCTGTCGCCCGAGAGCGCCAGGGCCAGACCGCTGATCAGAATCAGCAGAGAAGCGGTGGCGGTGTAAAGAATGAACTTTGTGGCGGCATATTGGCGCTGGTTGCCGCCCCAGATGGCGATCAGCAGATAAACCGGCACCAGTTCCAACTCCCAGGCCAGGAAGAACAGCAGGAAATCCTGGGAGAGAAAGACCATCGCCTGGGCTGAGGCCTGGACCAGCAACAGGGCGAAATACAGGCGTGGCTTGCGTTCCACGTTCCAGCTCGCCGCCACCGCCAGGAAGGTGACCAAGCCGCTCAACACCACAAGCGGCGCGGACAGCCCATCGGCCGCCAACGACCATTCCAGATGGATCGCAGGCACCCAACTGACCCGCTCCACAAGCTGCAGGCCGCTCAAGGAACCATCGAAGTGCTGGCTGAATGTCCACAGCATCAACAGCATGTCGACCAGGAGCACCCCAAGCGCCACCTGCCGGGGCAGGCGGGAATCCGTGGGATCGCCGGGCAGGAGGGGCAGCAGCAGGGCGGCGGCCGCTGGCAGGAGCACGATCAGGCTCAGCCACGGAAAGGAGGCCGCTTCCGCCATCGCCGCGGACGTCTCCAGCAGGGCAAGGGTGCCGTCCATCACGATTCAGGGGCAAAGAACGAAAAGGGTGTCCCCTGATAGCGGGGGAGCGTGGGACGGAATCCGTCCCTGTTCGGGACGCGGGTGAGCATATCTACTCATTTGCAGCGGTGGGTCAGGGCGCCCGTTCCGCTCAGCCCTGGCGTCCCCGACTTCGGGCGCGGACCCCTGCGGCCGCAGTCCCGGCCGGGCGCCTGGGCTCGGGGGGGGCTGCGGCCGGCGGCGTCACGCCTGGCAGGGAGGTCCAGTCGCTGCCGCTGTGCTGCAAGCTCAGCACCGCATGGCGGCTGCTGACCCCGCAGGCTTCCCAGGCCGCCACCATCGCCACTCCGACCTCGTGGGCCGCCGCCTCGGTGGCGAGGGCCAGCACGCTTGGCCCCGCGCCGCTGATCACGCACCCCCAGGCTCCGGCGTCCAGGGAGGCCTGGCGCACGTCGCGGCCTCCTTGGATCAGACCCCAGCGGTAGGGCTCGTGGATGCGGTCGTGCATGCCGTCGTGGATGAGGTCGCCATCCCCCGTGCGCAAGCCGCGCAACAGGAGCGTGAGGCTGCCGAGATTGGTCACGGCGTCAGGAATCGGAATGCTGCGGGGCATGGCCCGGCGCGCCTCGGCGGTGCTCAGCCGAATCCCCGGGATCGCCACCACCGCCCGCACGCTGTCATGCCACTCGCAACGCATCACCCGCCAATTGGGCGTCGCGGTCTTCGCCGTTAGGCAGAGGCCACCCAGCAGGGAGGGCACCACATTGTCCGGATGGCCCTCGATGGCGATGGCCAGCTCGAGAAGCTTTTCCCGTCCCAGCGGATCGCCGATCAGGGCGTTGGCGCCGATCAGACCGGCCACGATCGCGGCCGCGCTGCTGCCCAGGCCTCGGGCCGGGGGCACGGCCAGCCGCACCCGCGCTTCCAGCCCCACCGGCTCGCATCCCGCTTCCTGCCACACCCGTTGGGCGGCGCGATAGATCAAGTTGTCCGGGCCACCACGCAGATGGGTGCCCTCCGAGCCCTCGATGTGCAGATCAAAGCGGTCGACACCACCCTCCACCACGCGCAGTTCAAAGCGGTTGTTCAAATCCAGGGCTGCTCCGAGGCAATCAAAGCCCGGGCCCAGGTTGGCTGTGGTGGCGGGGACATCCACCACCACCCCCTCGCCGATCGGGGGTTGCGCCATAGGCCTCATTTCACTTGATCCAGTGTCCCATCCCGTTGTGGCTTCAGCCTGGAAGCATGCGGGCGCGACAGGCCGCGCTGAACACCCCGACGGCGGGATCCGTGATCGCCTGGATCGGGATCGGCTCCAGAACGGTTCGCAATCGCCCCTTGGCCAGGAAAGGTTCCTGAAAGGCGGGCGAGCGCAGTCCCTCCAGCTGCTTGGCCGCCGTGCCCCCCGCCAGCCAGATCCCCCCCCGGCAGAGGCTGGTCAGGGCCAGGTCCCCGGTGGCGGCCCCATAGGCCTCCAGCCAGATCCGCAGGGCTTCGCGGGCGAGAGGGTCGCCCGCCTCGGCGGCCTGGGCCACGACCTCCGGCCAATCGGCCTCTGCCCTCTCGCCCTCGGAGGCCCAAGCGGGTGGCCCACCTGCGGGAGGGCGCTCCGCCAGCAGCCAGCGGCCCACGGCTCCAAGCCCGGTGCCGCTGACCACCCGCTCGATGGAGAGGCGCTCAACCCCCAGATCCGCCCGCAGCCATTGACTCAGTTGCCATTCCGCCGGCGTTCGCGGAGCAAAGGTGCCATGGCCGCCCTCCGTAGGGAGGGCCAGCAGACCCTGGGCGGAGGGCACGCCGAGGGCCACGCCGAGCCCCGTGCCGGCGCCAAGCACGAGCACCGGGGCATCGGCCACGGCCTGACCGGCCCGCACGGGCGCCAGTTGCCGGGGGCTCAGGTGGGGCAGGCCGTAGACCAGCACGGCGAAGTCGTTCACCAATTCCACCCGGGGAACGCCGCACTCCTTGGCCAGCTGGCCCTCCTCCAGCCGCCAGTGGAGATTGGTGAGGGCGGCCTGGCCGTTCTGCACCGGCCCCGCCACCGCAAAACAGGCCGCCGCCGGCAGAGGCTCTCCGGCGCTGACGCGCGGCCGCAGAAACTCCCGCACCATGGGGGCCAGGTCCGGCCATTCGGCGGAGACATAGCGCGTTTCCTCCAGGCACCGCAGCCCCTCGGGGGAGGCGCGGTAGAGACTGAGGAGGGTCTTGGTGCCACCGATGTCGCCTGCCAGCAGCAGCGTCACTCCGGTGCCTCCACGGCAAGGTCCAGGGTGGCGGCCCGTTCATCGTTGGCTCGCCGGGCGGCGTCGATGAGCGCGTCCAAAGGCACGCTGCCCAGCTCCCCTTGGCGGCGGCTGCGCAGGCTCAGGGAGGCCGTCTCCACTTCCTTGGCGCCGATCACCGCCAGCACGGGGATCTTCATCTGCTCGCCCGTGCGGATCAACTTGCCGAGGCGATCACCGCTGCGGTCCAAACTGGCCCGCACCCCTGCGGACCGCAGGCGCTTCTCCACGGATTCCGCCCAGGGCAACACCCCCTCGCTGACCGGCAGCAGCCGCACCTGCTCCGCCGCCAGCCAGAAGGGGAAATCACCGGCATAGTTTTCGGTCATGACCCCGAAGAAGCGCTCCAGAGAGCCAAAGATCGCCCGGTGGATCATGATCGGCCGCTGACGGCTGCCATCGGCGGCCACATAGTGCAGATCAAAGCGTTCCGGAAGATTGAAATCGAGCTGAATGGTGGAGCATTGCCAGAGCCGGCCGATGGCATCCTCGATCTTGAGATCAATCTTAGGTCCGTAGAAGGCCCCGCCCCCCTCGTCCACCCTGTAATCCCAGCCCTTGGCGGCCAGAGCTTCCCGCAGTCCGTCCGTGGCCAGCTCCCAGACGGCATCCTCGCCAATGGATTTCTCCGGGCGGGTGGAGAGATGGATCTCGTAGCGGCGGAAATCAAAGGTGGACAGAATGCGCTCCGTGAGGTTGAGCACCCGCAGGATCTCGGCCCCGATTTGATCTGGCAGACAGAACACATGGGCGTCATCCTGCGTGAAGCCGCGCACGCGCATCAGGCCGTGCATGACCCCCGGTCGCTCATAGCGATACACGGTGCCCAGCTCCGCCCAGCGAATCGGCAGCTCGCGATAGCTGCGCAGGCGGTTGGCGTAGGTCAAGACGTGGAAGGGGCAGTTCATCGGCTTGATTTGATACTGCCGTTCATCCACCTCCATCGGGCCGAACATCGACTCCCCATAGAAATCGAGGTGGCCGGAGGTTTGCCAAAGCCCCCGGTCCGCCACATGGGGGGTGTAGAGGAGTTCGTAGCCATCCTCGAAGTGGGCCTGGCGCCAAAAGTCCTCGATCAGCAGCCGCATGCGCGCGCCGCGCGGGTGCCAGAACACCAACCCGGCGCCGGCCTCCTCTTCGATGGAAAAGAGGTCGAGATCCTTGCCCAGGCGCCGATGGTCGCGCCGGAGAGCCTCCGCCTTGCGGCGCTGATCCTCCGCCAGCTGCTCGGGGGTTTCCCAGGCGGTGCCGTAGATCCGCTGCAGCTGGGCATTGGCCTCGTCGCCCCGCCAGTAGGCGCCAGCGACGCTCTCCAGCGCAAAGGCGCGGGGGTTCAACTCCGCCGTGTTCTCCACATGGGGTCCGGCGCAGAGATCCCACCAGCCATCGCCGAGGGTGTAAATCGTGATCGGCTCCTTGAGCCCCGCGAGGATCTCCAGCTTGTAGGGCTCGTTCTGGGCTTGGATGCGGCGCTCGGCCTCGGCGCGGCTCACTTCGATGCGCTCCAACGGAAGCCGCTGGCCAATGAGGCGCACCATTTCCTTTTTGATGGCCTTCAGATCCGCCTCGGTGAAGGGCTCGGGATGGTCGAAGTCGTAGTAAAAGCCGCTTTCGGTCCAGGGACCGATGGTGACTTTCGCTTGGGGAAACAAGTTCTGCACCGCCATGGCCAGCACGTGGCTCATGGAATGGCGAATGCGCAGCAGGGCGGGGCTTTCGCTGGTCTTGGGCAGTTGGATCGCCCCTTCCGGCGCCTGGGCGGCCAGGGGTGACGGGGCGGCGGGGGCCGCGGCGGAACTGCTCACAGAACCGGTCCATCCAGACAGGATTGGCGATCTTAGGCAGCCTTCCCCCCTTTCCTCTGAGATGCGCGTGAGATGCGCGGCAATCCGATCCTTTCCCTTGGGCCGAGCCGCCGGAGAATTGAATCGTTCCACATCTGTTTCGGCACCTTGTGAGCCGCTCCCAACCCCCAGGCGCCCCTGGAGCCCCGCGGACCGGCACCGGGGACGAACGTCGCAGCGTCGCCCTCAGCTACGGACTGTGGTGCCTCTCGCTGATTGGCATCTGCGGCATCCACCGGGTGTACAACCGCAAACCCTTCACCGGGGTGCTGTGGCTGATCACCTTCGGGCTCTGCGGCTTGGGCCAGCTGGTGGACCTGCTGCTGATCCCCGGCCTGGTGGAGGCTTCCAACCGTCAGCTCAACCCGGCCGCGGCCCCGCGGGCCGGGGTCTCGACGATTCCGATCGATCGCCAGCTGCTGCGGTTGGCTCGCGCCTCTGGTGACAGGGGCTTCACCATCAACGACGCCCTGCTTGAACTCGATCTGCCCCCGGATGTGGACAGCGGCGGTTTGGCCCTGGAGATCGAAAAGCTTCTCGGCTCCCACCTGCTGGATGTGGGCAATGACGAGCGGGGCAGGGTCGTCTACAGAGAGCCTTAGCCCTGTCGCTGGCGGCGCAGCTCATTGCTGTAGAAGCGTTGCAGCTCCGCCACCGTCTTGACGGGCTGGCCATACCAGCTGCCGCCGTTGAGGGAGGGCAGGGAGGCCCATTCGGGCGCGAGGCGCGCCAGCACCTCCGGGGTGAGGCCGCGCTGATCGAAGGGGCCCAGGGCCCCGCGTTCGGCGATCAGATGGAGGGCGGCCTGATCCTGGCTTCGGGGGCCGAAATCCTTCAGGCCGAGACGGCTCGAGGCGGCGTGCCAGGTGGCGGGCAGAAATTGATAGGCCCCGGCGGCTGCGCTCACGTAGCGCCGCCGCACCGTGATCTCGGGATGGCGATCCAAGCGCTGCACCAGGCCTCCGCCGTAGATCACGCGATAGCCGTCGTCCCGCCCTCCGATCCAGGTGCCCTCGGCGTAGCGGATCGTGTTGAGCAACGCGCGGCGCTCGGCGGTGATGGAGTAAGCCTCGGGAGAGGGCTTCTCAAGCGCCTGTTTTACCTGCGCTGCGGGGAGGGGAGCGATGGCCAGGCGCTGGGCGGGAGCCGCCAGGGGCAGGCCTGCCAGCAGGGCCACGGTGCCCAGCAGGGCCGCGCGGGAGGAGGAGGGGTCGAGGAGCGGGGGGAACGCCAAACGTTGGACGACAAAGACTCGGCAGACCTTCGCCGGAGGAAGGCGCCGCTGACCACCCCCCCGGCGGGTGGGGTGGACAAGGCGGCCCACCTGTGCTTTGCCGTTTCGTCAGCAACTCGTGACAAATCGTGGAGACCAGCGCTCCCCTGGGATCTGGCCGCTGCCGCAGCGCCAAGCCGGAGAGAGAGGCGCGGGCTGCGGGCGGATCCCTCTCCATGAGGGG
>JBJOHA010000110.1:0-39659 GCA_046047935.1 Cyanobacteriota bacterium | reverse complement strand
TCATCGAGGCTCAGGCAGGCTGTCGTCTCGCGACGACTTGATCACCTTACAACACGGTCGGCTCTCGCCTTCGGCTCGCAAGGTGGCGCGTTCCGGACTTCCGTCCCTCCCGCGCAGTTGTTAACCCTATCACATCCTCCCCACCATCGCCTCTCCCCACTCCCCATACCGCTCCTCCTCCGCCTCTCCTGACGCGGCAAGCACGGGAAAGCCAATGGACGTCAGGTCTGTTCCGGGAAGGACCCGGGCAGGGTCTCGGGAGAGCCAGCGCAATGGGCAGGAGAGTTCCCGCAACACGACCCAAGCGGCTGCCAGATCCCAGATCTTGGGGCTGGCCTCCAAAGCGGCCACGGTCTGTCCCAGGGCGACACTCACCAGATTGAGGCTGGCCACGCCAAGCATGCGGACCTTTCCGGGGAAGGGATGCGCCGGTCGCTTCTGCAGAACTCGAATGGAGCGACTGCAAAGGGACACACACCCACCGGGGTGAGGCTTGGTTGCGGGGGGCTCCAGGGGAATTCCGTTGCTCCATGCCCCCAGCCCCGCTTTGGCGACGATCCTCAACCCGAGGGGGGGCACCTCCAGGATCCCGAGAACAGGCAGCCCGGCCTCGAAGCGAGCCAGGGAGATGGACCAGCAGGGGATGCCCGCCGCGAAATTGGTGGTGCCGTCGAGGGGATCCACAACCCAGAAGGCCGAGGACGCGGGCAGGCGGCAATCGCCCTCCTCGCTCAGGATTCCCTCTCCCGGGTAGAGGGTCCGCAGACCCTGCACAATCGTTTGGTCACTCCAAAGATCGCAGGCGGTGACCAGGGTGCCATCGGGCTTGAGATCTGCGGAAGCCCGGCCAAAATCCATCCGCTGCCGATCCGCAACCCCATCGATCAGGGCGGACAGAGCCGCATCCAGAACGGCGGGGGAAGGAAGGGAAGCACCGCTCATCCGAGCTCAACAGCCAGCACCCGATGGAGGCTACGCCCGGCATCTTCTCGGAACTGCCGCGGATTGAGACGGGACAGCACGACAAGAGCCGCCAGCACGACAAGCATTTCCACGCAGAGCACCAGTGCGAAGGCAGGAAGCGCGGACGCACTCTGAGGGAGCCACCGCTCTTGCAGCAGGCGGCCCAGATCCAGAAGGCCCCCGCCCAACACCTTGCCGGCAGCGCGGGACATGGCCTGTCCCAAACCCCAAAGGCCAACAAAGGTGCCCGCAGCCTGGGGGAGGGTGAGGTCAAGCATCAGAACCAGGGCGCTGTTGGTGCCGATCCCGGCCGCCAGACCAAAGAGGAAAAGAATGCCCTGCAACACTGGCACCGTCCCGCTGAAGCCGGCGAGCACCAGCAAAGCCAGGGTGATGGCGATCAGCCGACATCCGAGGCGGGCAGCGTTCATCTTGCCCAGCATCGGGACGATGCACAGCCCGGCGAGCAAAAGTCCAAGCAAGGTTCCGATCCCCCAGACGGCATTCAAGGAGGCCGTGGCGGCAATGGACATGCCGAACACCTCAGCCCCGTAGCTCTCCAGGATCGGATCCTGCAGAAACAGACCAAGGGTGAACAGCACAAGAAAAGTGAAGAACACCAGCACCTGGCGGCTGGAGGTGATGAGCGACCAGGCCTGGCGCAGGGTGGGGCCATCGTCCCGGGCGGACGGCTCCAACGCCATGTCGGGCGTGGCGGGCAGCGAAGGGGAGAGGCGCGGCTCCATGCCGAGGGTGGCAACACCGGTGAGAACCAGCACCACGATCACGACCTTTCCCATGAAGCCAAGCAACACCTGCCGCAAAACCAGGGGATCGGTGACTCCATCGAGACCACGCAGGCTGATGGCCATGGAGATGGCCCCCGCCACGATCCCCACAGTGAGCAAGCACCAGATCAACCCAACAGCTCGGGGGCGCTCCTTTTCGGTGGTGCGATCGATGACCAGGGCCAGATAAGGGGTGGTCGCGAGAGACACCGCCAGTCCATAGGCGGCGAAGAGGCCACAGAGAGCCGCGATGGCCAACGGCGCCGTGCTCGCCCCCTGGCGAAGCAGGGTGGCGACATGGAAGATCAAGGGCACCGAGAGCACGGCCAGGCCGCAGAACAACGCGGTGCCAAGCCAGATGTAGGGGAGCCGATGGCGTCCAGCGATGGGATGGGCATCTGAGATCTGACCAAACCAAACGCGAGAGGGAGAGACGATCTGCTCGAAGGCCAGAGCGACGCCAACCAACAGGGCCGGCAACCCGAGCTCGCTGATCATCACGCGGTTGAGCAGGCCAGCAAAGATCACCGCCAGACAGCCCAGGCAGCCTTGAAACAGCCCCAGCCTGAGGGTGGAAGGCAAGGAGAGCCCTGAGAGCCGATCCTCTGGGTTGCGCGCACCCCCCACGGTTCAGAGCCCCCGTCCTGACAACAGGCCTCCAGCCTGACAAGCGGGGAGAAGCGGCGTGGGTTCGATCGGCACATCCGCCGCCGTGTCGGGGGGACGGCGGTCGGGCAGAACGGGCCGCTGACAGAGCGAGATCAGGTCAAGACCGGTGCGACGGCGCAATTCCGCAAGACTTCGGTTGTAGTTGGCGATAGCGCCGGAGTAGCGCACTTCCGCCTGGGTGAGGTCGCGCTGGGTGTCGACCACCTCCCTCTGGGTGGTCACGCCAGCCTGGAAGCGCAAGCGCGCCAGCCGCAGGGATTCGCGGGCGGAGAGAACCTCGTTGGAGGTGGTGAGAATGTTGCGGTTGTTGGTGAGCAGCTCATAAAAGCTGCTTTCCACCTCCGTGCGGATCTGGTCTCGCGTTTTTGAGAAGTTGAAGGTTTCTTGCTGAGCGCGCTGCTTGCTTTGCCGGTAAAGGGCTTTGGCGCGACCGCCATCAAAGATGTTCCAAGTGACATTGATGCCGACGGTGTTGTCGACATTCCAATTGCGCTGGGGGGAGCTCGTCGGCAGGCTGAGAGGGGTGCCATCCAAGTTCAAAACGGTGGTGCGATCGGTGAAAGCCGACCCTGTCGACCGACCGACGCCAAAATCACTGAACAGGTTCAACACCGGTTGCACTGCCGCCAATTCCCGGTTGGCCGTGCTGTTGGCGATGGAGATGTCCAGCAGGACCTGATCCAGCTCCTCCCGGAAGGTGTAGGCCGCCACGATGCTCTCCTGCAGCGAGGGCAGCCAGGTGCCCACCACCCGTGCGGGGTCTTTCGCCGTGGGGGTGACGTTTTGGGGAAGATTCAGCAGGGCCGCCAGATTTCTGCGGGCGATCGCCTGCCCTGTTCCCGTGCCGCCGCCGGTGGAGCGCCCGTAGAGCGCCTGCGTGAGCAGCTGTTGATCCCGGGCCAGCTGGGTCTGGGCCTCCAGCACCTCCAGCTTGGTGGCCACCCCGGCCTGAAAACGGGCTTGAGCATCGCGAAGACTCACAAGCGAGGCCCGCACTGACTCCTGACCGATGCGCACCTGCTCGTCAGCATTCTGCAGATCGAAATACGCCGAAGCCACCCGCAGCCGCAGCTCGCGCAGGCCAATCAAATAAGCATTTTTCGCCTGTTCGTATTGATCACGCGCCAGGGCGATGGAGGGCACCCGCCGTGGATCGATCAAGGCCCAGGAGGCCCGCAGGGAGGCATCCATCCGCGTGATCGTTTGCGTGGTGTATCCACTTGAGCCGTTTTGCTGAGTGAGGGATGGGGAGACGCGACTGTAGTTCTGCCCGGTTTGCGTGGAGGGAAAGCTGTTGGCATTGAAGCTCAGGTTGGGATACCAGCGGGCGATCTCCGCTCGCAGAACGGATTGAGCCTGCTCCACCTGGCTGGCCAGAATCTTCAGATCGGGACTGTTGACCTCAGCGATGGTCTCGGATTCATTGAGACTGATGGGCCGCAGCTCTTCGATGCGCACCTGCTGGGGCTGGGTGGGCAAGGCCAAAGGAGCAGGCGCGCCCAGGTCGAGCCCCTGCTCAGGAAGTTGGGTGGCCGCTGGCGGAAGGACCTTGGGATTGGATCGCGGCCGAGGTCCCTTCACGGCGGGAGCCAGGGGCAACGACTGGCGGGGGAGGAGGGGAAGGGCCTGCTCCGGGCTCGGCTGCTCCGGGCTCGGCTGTGCCGGAGCTGGCGCTTGGGCAGGGGTTGGCGCCTGGGCGGGAGATGGCGCGGCGGCCTGGGGTGCGGCGGCCTGAGGCGCGGCCTCAACGGCGCGGCCAACGTCAAGACAACCGGAAGAGGCCAACAGGAGCGCTGAGCAGAGGATTCGGGAGCGCCCCACGGGCCATGCAGCAAACCGCAGGAGCTTAGGCACCCTCACCCGCCTTGCCGCTGCAGACGGCCACCAGATCGTCCGCCCCCGTGATCAAACGAATCGGCACGGGGAGTTGCTGGCGCAGCTCCTCCAGGGTGGTGTCGTCGAGAAAGACGGGCTCCCCTTGCCGCAGCACCACCGAGGGCAACAGCAGCTCCTCTCCCAAATCCAGACCAGCCAGCCCCTGCCGCAGATCAGCGCCGGTGAGCAGGCCCGTCACCACCTGCTCCTGGCCCCAGTAGGGACTGGGGAGGCCGTGAAGGAGAAGGTGCAATCCCTCGATGCGATTGAGTCGCTCCACCACCGGCTCCAGGGCGTCGGCCACCAGGCGGCCCACCACCCAGCTGAGGCGCCGGGGACGCGGCAGCGCGGCGGGGAGCTCCGCAGTGGCCCGATCCAGCTCGTCCAGAAAGCCACGAATGCTGCCCACCCCGTTTTCCCGCTGCGGCAGGTCCTCGTAGGTCGGTCGCGGGGGCAGGGCCCGGCCAGCCAGCAAGTACCACTCATCGGAAAGCCAGGCGAACCGACTGCCCAGCTCGGCCAGCCAGCGCTCCTGGAGGGGCTCCACCCGGTCGATGATGGCAGCGGCGGCCGTGGGGTCCACCGGACGCAAGGCATCTCCCGGGGGACGGAAGCGGGTGAGCCCCACGGGCACCACGGCGGTGGAGAGCACCGCGGGCCAGTCCCCAGCCCCGAAACGCGCCAGGTCGGCGAGGGTGCGGCTGAGCGCATCGCCATCGTTCCACCCCGGGCACACCACCACCTGGGCGTGAATCTGCAGGCGCCGTTCGGAAAACCAGGCCAGCTGCTCCAAAAGTTGGCCAGCCCGGGGATTCCCGAGCAGGCGGGAGCGGAGATCGGGATCCGTGGCGTGCACAGAGACGTAGAGGGGAGAGAGGCGCTGCTGCTCGATGCGTTGCCAGTCGGCCGCCGTGAGGTTGGTGAGGGTGAGATAGGAACCGTAAAGAAAACTCAAACGAAAATCATCATCTTTGAGATAGAGGGTTCGTCGATGCCCCGGGGGTTGCTGATCGATGAAACAAAAAGGGCAGCGGTTGTTGCATTGGCGCAGGCCATCAAAAAGCGCTTCTCGAAAAACCAGTCCGAGGCTGTCGTCGGCCTCTTTTTCCATCTCAATGACATGAAGATCACCATTGGGATCCTGCACTTCAAGGCAGAGTTCTTCCTCGCCACAGAGAATCTGAAAGTCGATCAGGTCGCGGGGGCGCACGCCATTGATGCTCAACAGTCGATCGCCACACTGGAACCCCAGCTCCTCCCCGATCGAGCCGGACTCCACAGCCACCACCTCAGCCGGCTCAGGGAGCCGCAGAGTGTCGCCCCCCTCAGGGCTCTGAAGCGGCATGCCCGCAGGCGGTTCAATCCACACGCCGGACCAACAACAGCGATTCCTTTCAGTTTGCTGGTTCGCCGGGGCCTCTGCCGGCTCAGAGGGAATCCGCCTGGCGGAAGAACAGGAGGAGGACCACCCCGAACAGGAGGCGATAGGCGACAAAGACCCACGTGCCGTGATGTTGCAGGAAGCGCAGCAACCAGGCGATGGCCAGCCAGGAGACCACCGCAGCCGAAAGGATGCCGACCATCATGGGCAGCGGTCCGCCGTTGGCCGGCGCGTGGAAGGCTTCCTTGAGCTCCACCAGCCCGGCCAGGGTGATGGCGGGGATGCCGAGCAGGAAGGAGAAGCGAGCCGCCGCGGGGCGCTGCCAGTCGTCGAACAGCGACGCCGTCAGGGTGCTGCCGGAGCGCGAAACGCCAGGAACAAGGGCCAAGGCCTGCGCCACACCCACGAGCAAGCCATCCCGGGGCAGCACCTCGCCAAGGGTGCGGCGGCGGCGCCCCGCCAGCTCCGCCAGGGCCAGCAACAACGCCATCACGATCGACACGATGGCAATGGACGTGAGGCTGCGCAGAGGAGAGTTGTCGTAATCCGGAACGAACGTCTTCAGCAGCAGCCCCGCGACCAGGATGGGGAGCGTTCCCAGGGCGATGGCAACCCCGAGGCGGGCCTGAGGGTCGCTCCACTGGCCATGGCGACAAGCTCGGGAGATGCCCTTCCACACCTCCGTCAAATCCCTGCGGAAATAGGCCAACACCGCCGCGATGCTGCCCAGCTGGATGACCGCCGTCGCCGCCACACCGGGATCCCCCCATCCCAGAAGAACGGGCACCACCTTCAGATGGGCCGTGCTGCTGATCGGCAGAAATTCCGTCAACCCCTGCACCACGCCCAGCACCAAAGCGTGCCAACAGGCCTCCAGCACTGGAAGGGACTGGACCGCAGTGGCAAAGGTCATGGAGGGGGAATTCGCGGGCGCGCCGCGCCAGAACACAGCGACCCTATGCCCCCTGCTGTTCACGCGCCAAGGCCCGCAGCCCCTAAGGTTGGCCAACTTTGTATCGGCCGCCGTGCCCGGACTCCTCACGAGCGGTTCAGTCACGAGTGGTTCAGTCACGAGTGGTTCAGTCACGAGCGGTGCACTCACGGGCGGTCCGCAGGCCAATCTTCTGGCGTCTGCGTCCTCCGCCACAAGCGCTCCTCTGTTTCCTTCCCAATGGGCCCTGCCCGGATTGGCGGCGCTGTTGACCGTGGGGCCTGTTTTCCTTCAAGCCCCCCTGGTGCGCTGCTCGCCGATGGCGGCTGTGGTGGTCACCATTCCTCTTTTTTTGGCTGGACTGATAGCGGCACGCCATCCCGATCCCTTGCGTCAAGAGCTGGGGGCGATGCTCGTGGGCTTTGCGGGAAGTTGGTTGGGAGGTTCCCTCTTTTGGGGTTGGGGCCGCGCCCATCCCGCGCTCCACCTGCCCATCGAGGCCTTTGCCCTCCCTCTGGCCATCGGAGGTCTGGCCACCCGCTGGCGGGGCGGAGCCGCCTTCTATCTGGCCTCCCTTCTGGGCACGGCCCTCACCGATGGGATGATCGCGCTGACGGGATTGATGCCCCTCTGGCCACCCATCGTGCAGGCGGATCCGGAGACAGCGGTGGTTCTTCTCCAACAGGCCGCCAGCACCCTCCTGCATCCGCTCTCCCTCCTGGCCCTCGCCATCACGGCGGCCTGGATCCTTCAGCTGGCCTGGCGACTCAAAACCACAGACCCCCTGAAAGCCGCTGACAGCGCGCGTCTGGTGGCAGCTTCAACCCTCGCGTCCACCGTGTTGGTGGACGGTGTTTTTCTGGGCGCGGCTCTGTTGGCTCCGCGATTGACCGGCCTGATCTGAAGAACTGCGAAAGGCGGGCATCCGTCCGGCGGTCGTTGCGCCTGGGTTCTGTAACGTTGAGGCGTCCTATCAAAGTGTTGCTGTGATGAAGCGGCTGCTTGCCTGGTTCATCGGAGGGGTTGCCCTCGCGGGTCTGCTCCTGACCCTTTGGCTTCCCGGAACCGCTCAGGCTGCGGAGCGTCGCAACGTGGCAGACGACAAGATCGCCGAAACCGCTGGCAAGGTGGATCTCAACAATTCTTCCGTCCGCCGCTTCCAGCAATACCCGGGGATGTATCCCACTCTGGCGGGCAAGATCGTGCTCGGAGGCCCCTACGAAAGCGTCGATGACGTTTTGAAGCTGGATCTCACGGAGCGTCAAAAGGAATTGTTCGAGAAGTACAAGGACAACTTCACCGTCACTCCACCGTCCATCGCTCTGAATGAGGGATTCGACCGCATCAACGATGGGGTCTATCGCTGAATCTGACCATCAACGACGAATCCGCGCCAGCACACGCTGGCGTTTTTTTTTGGGCCGCTTTTCCGACGGCCCGCCCCTCCATTGGCCATGTCGTTCCATGGCCACGCCGCTCCATGGCCACGTCGCTCTGAATCCCACAACGCTCAATTCCAACGCTGCTCAAGTCCGCGGCGATCAGGGCCACGTTGCTGGAGCGCTCCACTCAGCGCTCCACTCAAGCCTGACGAGCGAGCTCCTGAAGGCGCCGCTCCCGCAGATAAAGGAACAAGGGAGCGCCAAAGGCAAAGGCGATGGTGACGCAACTCAGCAACACCCAGACCAAGCCCCGCATCCCCAGGCGACGGCTCTCCACGACCATCCAGAGCGTGACCGCCGAAGCTCCTACCGCCAAGTCACGCGACAGGGACTGGGCGGCAGGGTTGGCGTTGGCCTGCAGCAGAAACAGCCCCAGATCGAAGGGCTGGCCGCTGGCGCGGATGAAGTCAAGGTTGGCCAGCCAGGGGAGAACGCCCCCCGCGACCGCCAGGGCGAGATAAATCCACGCCAGGGAGCGCGCGGGGGCAGATGGAGAGACAGTGGCGGTCATGGGGACTGGGGTTGGGGTGGACGGTCGGGCTGATCGGGATCCCACTGCAAAACCTGGGCCTCCACCGCCTGAAGCAGGGTGTCGCAGCGATCGGCGAACGCACAGGCCCGCTGATAGACCTCTGTCATCCGCTCCACGTCCAGATCCTCCGCCTGGAGCTCCACCAGACTCTGTTCCAGAGCTGCCTGGGCCTCCCGATAGGTCATCTCCTCAGGGCTTGGGCCCTTCGACGTCGCGGCTCGGGAGGTGGTTCGAGCGCGGGGTTTCACGCCCCCGCTGGAGGGATCCGTCATGGGGGATCGTCGGCGGAGGGATGAAGCCGCTGGACCAGCAGATCCAGGCTTCCGTCCTGCAGTTGCACCGTCACCGTATCGCCTGGACGCACGCTCTGGATGGAGCGCACCACCGCCCCCAGAGGCCCGCGGACCAGGGCGAACCCCCTTTCCAGCACATGCCGTGGGGAAAGAGCCCGCAACAACTGGCGCTGTTGCTCCAAACGCTGACGCTCCTGGTCCAGCCGCCGGCGGGGATGGAGGGGTTCCAGGCGAGCCTGCGACAGCACCAGCTGACGGCGCAGGGCCTGCAACCGCCAACCCACCACCTGTCGCAGATGGCGCCGCAGCTGCTGGAGTCCCGAACGCTCGGCCACGCGATCGGGAAGGAGAGCCACCAGGGCGGCGGTGGGCGTGGCGGCCCGATAGTCCGCCACCAGATCGGCGATGGTGGTGTCGTCCTCATGGCCGAGGCCGGAGATCACGGGCAGGGGGAAGGCGGCCAGGCAGCGCGCCAGGGCCTCTCCATCGAACAGAGCCAGGTCCTCCCGGCTTCCTCCGCCGCGGGCCACCACCAGGGCCTCCAGCTCCAGCGACTCCGCCCGTTCCGCCAGCCGCTCGATCACCGCGCAGAGCCGCGACTCCACCGCCCCCTGCACCGGCACGGGCACGAGCACGACGGTGGTGAGGGGCCAGCGATCCCGCGCCGTGCGAAGCATGTCAGCCAAGGCGGAACTGGGCACGCTCGTCAGCAGAGCGATGCGCGCGGGCCAGGGCGGCAGCGGGCGCTTGCGATCCGGTTCAAAGAGTCCCTCGGGCTCCAGACGGGCTCGCACGAGCTCAAACCGACGCATCACCGCCGTGAGGCTCGGCCGCACATCCAGGATCTGCACCGAGAGGGCGGCCCGGGCCGTCCAGAAGTTGAGCTTGCCGACAATGGTCACGCCATCGCCGTCCTCCGGAACAAAGGCCAGCTTGCGCAGCTGGGACGACCAGATGACCGCCGGCACGGTGGCCTCTCCATCCGTGAGGGTGAGCCACAGATGCCCCTTCTTGAGCTGGGGTCGGCTGACCGTGGCTTCCAACAGAAAGCGAGGGGCGAATCCGCGACCCAGAAGGGTGGCGATGGCCTCATTGAGGGAGGCCACGGTGTAGCGATGCAGACCGTGCAGCAACGGCAGGGGGTCGCTGGCGTCCAGCAGATCGAGGCGCTCCCCCATGTCGCCAGCACCGCCCAGTGGCCTTCACCCTACGCACGGGCGGCCTGGTCGCCGAGGATCGGGCCCGAACGCGGCCCTGCCCATGCGTCCTGAACCCTCCCCCGCCCCCGGGGGCCGCCGCCAACGGCTGCAACAAGGCCTCCGCACCCCTCTGCCGCGTCAGCCCGAGCTTGTGCTGGTGACGGACCTGGATGGCACCCTGCTGGGGGGGAGCCCCCAGTGGCGGCGACGGTTCTACCGCTGGTTGGCGGCCAAGCGGGAGCACGTGCTCCACGTCTTCAACACAGGGAGGGATCTGGCCTCCATCGCCCGACTGTTGCGGGAGGAGACGGCCATGGGACTGGAAGCTCCCCACCTGGTGATCAGCGACGTGGGTTGCACCGTGGCCTGCGGGGCCAGCTTGACCCCCATCCCCCTGGTGGTGGATCCGATCGAACGCCGCTGGCACGGCCAGGCGGAGCGGGTGCTCCCGTTGCTGCGCACGATTCCGGGGCTGTCCGCCCAGCCGATCAGCACGGTGCGGCGCCTGGCCTACCTGATCGAGCCGGACCGGCTGGACCGGTCGCGGTTGCGGGCTGTGGCGGCCCAAGGGGTCGACTGCCTGATCTCAGGAGACAAATACCTGGATGTGCTCCCCGCCGGGGTGAACAAAGGCTCCACCCTCACCGCCCTGCTGGAGTGGCTGGAAGTCACCCCTGACAATGTGGTGTCTGCGGGCGACAGCCTCAACGATCTGGCCATGTTCGAAACAGGGTTGCCCGGAGTGATGGTGGGCAACGCAGAACCGGCCCTCGTGGAGGCCCTGCTTCTGTTGCGGAGCGTCTACCTCGCCAAGGCGCACGGCTGCGGGGGCATCGTGGAAGGATTGCGGCATTTCGGCTACGGCCCCTTGCTGGCCGGTCACTTCTGAGCCACGTCCCTGTGCCGGCTGCTCACTTCTGAGCTTGCGTCCCGCTGGCGCGCATCCGCGCCTTGGACAGCGCCGTGGGCGTGGCGCCCAGGGGATCCTCCGGCCAGGGATGGCGCGGGTAGCGCCCCCGCAGATCGCGGCGGACGGCGGCGTAGCCCTCGCCCCAGAAGCGCTCCAGATCGCTGGTGATCGCCACCGGACGGCCCGCTGGAGAGAGCAGGTGGAGCGTCAACGGCAAGCGACCCTCCAACAGGGAAGGCGTGTGCCGTTGGCCAAACATCTCCTGCAGCTTCACCGCCAGCACCGGCCCATCGGAGCCGTAATCCAGAGCCACGCTTCGCCCCGAGGGCACTGGCAGATGGGTGGGCAGCAACGCGCGCAACCGCTGTCGCCGGGCCCCGTCGCAGGAACCCCAGAGGGCTTCCGCCAGGGGGACGCGCTGCAGATCGCTGCGGGAGCGCATGGTGGCGTCAAGGAAGGGACCCAACCAGCTCTCGGGATCCGCCCGCAGCGTCTCCAGGCGGCGATCAGGCCAGGGGGCGCCCAGGTGGAGATGGGCCAGGGCCAGCCGCTGGCACAGCTGACGGAGCTCCGGGGTCCAGGGCAGGGCCTCCAGCCCCATGGCCGCCAAACCGTCGAGCAGGGCTTCTCGAACCCGCTCCGGCGGGGCATCGGGCCAGGGCGCGCGGGAGAGCACGATCGCGCCGAGGCATCGCTCCTCCTCGCAGCGGACCCGCTCCCCTTCGGGATCCCAGCGGGCCTGCTGACGCAGGTCTAGGGAGGATTCCGCCACGGCCTCCAACCCCGGGCGATCGAGGGGAGCGGCCAGGCGCACGCGGGCCTCAGGCCCTGCCCCATCCACGGCGGCGATGGCCAATCCGGCGGCGCTCGCCAGCGGATCGCCGGGGTGCACGCCGGCCCCTCGTCCACAGCGCATCAGGAAGCGGCCATCACCCCGACCACGGCCGAGGGCGACCCATTCCGGCCACGCCCGGGCCACCAGGCGAGCCAGGATCCTGCCCTGAGCGTCAGCCGAAGGGTCGTCGGCGCCTGTCGACTTTTGCCGCCCGTGGCTCCGGCCAACCGTTCGCGCGACCTGATCCTCCAGGTCGCGCCGCAACCGCTGCAACAGGTGGCGATGGCGCGCATCCCCCTCCGCCGCTCCGGCCGAGGAGGGGCGGCACAACCAGGCGACGCGCGCCCGGAGATCACAGCCCGCTCCCCCACCCGCCAAGGGGTCGCGCTCGCTGAGGAGCGCCGCCAAGGCCGCTCCCAGCGACAGCCACCCCTCCCGCTCCGCCAACAGGAGCATGTGGCCCAGCCGGGGGTGCAGCCCCAACTTCGCCAGGGCGCGGCCATGGGGACTGATCCGGCCGTCGCTCTCCACCGCCCCGAGCTGGACGAGCGCCTGGCCGGCCTGGGCGAGCGGCCCGGGCGGAGGGGGATCCAGCCAGGGCAGCTCCTCCCCCTGCCCCGCGCCCCAAGCCAGCAGCTCCAGGGCCAGCGGCAGCGGATCGGCCGTGAGGATCTCGGCGGGCGTGAAGGGCGGACGCCGCTGCTGCTCCCCGGCGCTCCACAGCCGCACGCAGCGCCCCGGGCAGAGGCGTCCGGCCCGGCCTCGGCGCTGCTCGGCGCTGGCCTGACTGGCCACCACCGTCACCAGTCCATCCATGCCGGTGGAGGGATCAAAGCGCGTCTGCCGACTGAGGCCGCAGTCGATCACCAGCCGAACACCGGCGAGGGTGAGGGAGCTTTCCGCGATGGCGGTGGCCAGCACCACCTTTCCCTCAGGGCCAGCCGGACCGATGGCGGCGCTCTGGGCCTCCAGGGACAGCTGGGCGTGAAGGGGAACACACGCCAACGCTCGCGCCCAGCTTTGGCTGCTGATCGCCCGCTCCGCGGCGCGGATCTCCCGTTGGCCGGGAAGAAACACCAGGGCTGTCTCCCCGGGCTCCCGTTCGGGCAACCACCAGGATTCCAGCGCTCGCACGACCTGTCGCTCCAGCGGCTCCTCGGGCCGTGGGGCCTGGTGGACCACCTCCACCGGATGGGATCGCCCAGGAGCGGTGAGAACGGAGGCCCCGTCCAGAGCCGCAGCCAGAGGTTCCAGATCAAGGGTGGCAGACATCAAGAGAAGGCGCAGATCCGGGCGCAGACAGGAGCGCGCCTGCCGGAGAAGCGCCAAGGCCAGATCCGTGTCCGCGCGGCGCTCATGCACCTCGTCGAACACCACTGCGGCCACCTCCTCCAGGGCGGGGTCGGACTGCAGCATCCGCAAGAACACCCCGGGAGTCACCACCAGGAGGCGGGTTCGGGGGCTTTGGCGGGTCATCAGACGCACGCTGTACCCCACCCGCTCGCCCACCGGCTCCAGGAGCCCGCGAGCCAGGCGCTCAGCAGCGGCTCGCGCCGCAAGGCGACGAGGCTCAATCACAACGAGTCGGCCGGCCTCCCCCAAAGACGCGAGCAGGGCGAGGGGAACCCGGGTGGTCTTGCCGGCCCCGGGAGGGGCTTGCAAGAGAAGAGTGGCCCCCTGCGGCGCCATCGCCTCCTGAATGGCGGCCAGTTGGCCGTCGATCGGAAGGGGGGCCGGAGAGGGGAGGGGATCAGCGCACGTGGCGGATGCCATCAACGGGGTGGTAGGCCTCGCCAGTGTTTTCTTCGTACACCATGGCGGGCAATCCCGTCTCAAACATGGTTTGAAGCGCTTCCTTCAAATAAGGGTTCCACCCCCCAGTGGTCACCTTGCCGTGCCGAACGGTCCAATCCCAGGTCCCTTGAAGATCGCGGGGAATGCGTCCCTCCCGATCGCGACGGGCCACCAGATCCTGAGATTCCACGAGTCCCACGAGGATGGGGCTCTTGCCGTAAGCCGGAGTGAGACTCAGCTCAAGACGAATGGGATCGTCCTTGACCATCTTCAGGCGGAAACGCGGGGGAAGCTTGAGAGCCTGAAGAACGGCGGCAACAATTCGGGTTCTCTGATCCACCATCTAAGGCTGTCCTGAAGGCATGATCCTGAGCCTATGCAGCCACCCTCCCCGGGACGTCCGCAGGAGGAGGGCAAGAAGCCGAACTCGATGGACAGCGTTACAGCAACCTGGCGGAGTGGGCGCCTCTCAGGCGGAGGTGGCGCCCCCTACTCCACAGGGTGCAAGGGCTCGCCGCTGTCATCGCTGAAGCGAACGGTGAGCAGGTCTTCCCGGGTGAGCTGACCATTGGCATCGAGAAGCTCCGGATGGATGGTGACCTTGCCGCGTCGATCCGCCGAGGGGGGAGGAGCGGCCGGGGCACCGGGTCGGCCCATGGCGCGGAACCCTCGTCCCATGATCCGGAAGGCCTGCCACAGCAAGAACAAAAAGCAGACCCCGTAGAGCAGGGGAAAAAGCTCAGCGAGAAGGGGCGGCATGGGGCCGGATGAACAAAGGGGGCTTGAGCGCCGGAAGACGCTTTTGCATCATCGCTCGCGGGTTGAGGTGTTGGTGGCGAGCATCCAGGCCCAAAGCGTGGTGCAGGCGGCGCCAAAAGCGAGAAAAGCCAGGAGGAGACGGCTTGTGTCCATGGCCCGAAAGAAAACTTTACAAATCTTAGGGGCTTCTGCCGATCTTCGGCCGGTTTGCCCCCTGCGCCAAGCCCGAAAAAGCACCTACTTTGCTTGGACTGTTGTGGCCTCACTGCGGCTCCCTGCCATGCGCCTGTTTCCTCCGGCTCTCTTCGGGACCACCGGTTTGACGGCAGCGACAGGCCTCGTCCTCGCGGGGCTCCCTCTCGGAGTCATCGCCGCCCTGCCCGGACCCGCCCCCGCCGCGAGCCCCGCCAGCGCGTTGCTGGGCCGACAATCGTTTGTGGCCACAGCGGTCCAGCGCACCGCTCCAGCGGTGGTCACCATCGACACGGAGCGAACGGTGGCCGTCTCCGGTGCCCGATCCCTCCCCCGCGGACTCCTCAACGATCCCCTCTTTCGACAGTTCTTCGGGGTTCCCATGGGGCAGGCGCCCTCGCAGCGCACCGAGCGCAGCCAGGGAAGCGGCGTGATTTTTCAGAGCGATGGCTTGATCCTCACCAATGCCCATGTGGTGGAGGGCACGGAACGGGTCAATGTGGGACTCCAGAGCGGCCAGCGGGTGGAAGGCCGGGTGGTGGGTCGGGATCGACTCACCGATCTTGCCGTGGTGCGCCTGACCGGTTCCGGTCCCTGGCCCGTGGCGCCCCTGGGCAACTCGGACAGTCTTCAAGTGGGGGACTGGGCCATCGCCGTGGGAAATCCCTATGGCTTGGACAACACCGTGACCTTGGGAATCGTCAGCAGCCTGAACCGCAATGCCCGCAAGCTCGGCATCATGGACAAGCGGCTGGACCTGATTCAAACGGATGCGGCCATCAACCCCGGCAACTCCGGCGGCCCCCTGTTGAACGCCAACGGTGAGGTCGTCGGAATCAACACCCTCGTGCGCTCGGGCCCCGGCGCTGGCCTGGGCTTTGCAATTCCGATCAACCGCGCCCGGCAAATCTCCTCCCAGCTCATCAGCACCGGTCGCGCCAGCCATCCGATGATCGGCGTGGGACTGGACGAGGTGAGGAATCCATCGGGCTCTGCGCTGCAGGCCGGGGCTCGCGTCGTGGCCGTTCAGCCCGGAGGGCCGGCCGCCCTAGCCGGCCTGCGGCCGGGTGATGTGATCACGGCCGTGGATGGCAACCGAATCTCAGGGCCCGGAGATGTGATCAATGCCGTGGAGCGCGCCGGGGTGGGTCGTTCCCTGAGGTTCACCCTGGTGCGGGGGGGGGAGTCCGTCCAACTCACGGTGGTTCCAAGCGATCTTGCCCGGCAAGGTTCCCGCTGAACGGACCGAGCCAGGGGGGCGCGTGATGGCGCCCGGGGCTCCTGTGCTCGAGAGGGGAGGGGTCAAGGTCTGTTGTGGTCTCCGCTCCACTGACCCGAATCAAGGCCTGGATCGGGACCTGGATCCAGCGAAGCGGTGGCCGAGCCAAGGGGATCACCCGGGGGCGAGGAAAACCGGGGGGGAGCGCCGAGGTGTTGCCGCATCACCCATTGGGTGGCAGCTTTTTGGCTATGCCAGGCTTCAAGGAGTTGTTTGGCCAAGCCACGCAACACTTGCGGATCGGTGGTGGCGTCTATGGCTCGACTCATGCGCTCCAGCTCGAACTTTTGCCCGAGGGTGAGGGCGAGGGGTTCTGACATGGCAGCACCTCCAAAAATTGGATGTGCCGTAAAGCTACGAAGCGTTTCAAAGGCTCGCGTATCCGTTGCAACAGGTGTAAGAGCCGCGTCAGCGAATCTGCATGGATGGCCGGCTGCCACCCATCCGGGCCTCGGCGCTGGACCTGGACCTGAATGGCAGCCCTGCCCCCACCCCGGGCTGTGGCCAAGCGGCCAAGGGAGAGCGGAAAGTCCTTCCCGCACCTTGATGTCTCCACACCAACGCGCCAAAGGGCGCCCACGCCTGTCGCGGATCAGGGCCTTGCCGGCGCCGCCCCGGAGCCCCCCCTTTTCGCCTGTTCCCGGCCTTGGCCGCCTCCTCTGTGTGCTGAAACGCTGATCAGGTGAGTTCGGCAGCCTCGGAGCGATCCCGGCCGGACCGCGCCCGGCTCCGCTGCCGTTGGCGGTTGGCCTCCCGCTTGGTCTGGCGCTCTTTCTCCTGCCGCAACCGCTCCAACTCCTGCGCCTCTTCCTTCTTTTTCTCCAGGTAGTAAGCATGGTCGCCGCGATAGAGCACCAGCTCCCCATCGCGCAACTCAACGATGCGGTTGGCCACCTTGGAGACAAAAGCGCGGTCGTGGGACACGAGCACAGCCGCCCCCTCGTAGCCCATCACAGCCTCTTCGAGCATGCGCTTGGCGGGAATGTCCAGATGGTTGGTGGGCTCATCCAGCAAGAGCAGATTGGACGGGCGCAACAGCAGAAGGGCGAGGGCCAACCGCGCCTTCTCGCCGCCACTCAGCATCCCCGCCGCCTTGAAGACATCCTCGTTGCTGAATCCAAAACGCCCGAGATAGGAGCGCACCTGGCTCTGACTCCAGTCCGGAACCACCTCGAACACCATCGCCAGCACTTCCTTGGAGAGATCCAGCGCTTCCGCCTGATTCTGCTCGAAGTAAGCGGGGATCACATGATGCTCGCCCAGCGCCGCCAGGCCCTCCAGGGGAGCCTCCAGGCCCATCAAGAGCCGCAGAAGGGTGGACTTTCCCGCGCCGTTGGGCCCCACCAAGGCGATGTGATCCCCCCGCTCCACCTCCAGATTGGCCCCCAGAAACAAAATGCGATCCCCGTACGCATGGGTGAGGTTGGTGAAGCGGGCCACCCGGCGCCCGGAACGCGGAGCGGGGGGGAAGCGAAAGTGCGGTCCGGCGAGGTCATCCAAGGGCGCCTCGATGCGTTCCACCTTCTGCAGGAGTTTTTCACGGCTCTTGGCCTGGGTGCTGCGGGTGGCGCTGGCGCGAAAGCGATCCACAAAGGCCTGCTGGCTGGCCAGCTCTTTCTGCTGACGCTCAAAGGCGGCCTGTTGGGCTTCACTCGCCTGGGCCTTTTGTTCAAGATGCTGGCTGTAGTTGCCGAGATAGACCCGGCTGACCCCCCGCTCCGTCTCCACGATCTGGTTGCAGATCCGATCCAGAAACATGCGGTCGTGGCTGATCACCACCAAGGGCACATCCCAGGCCAACAGGGTGGTCTCCAACCATTCGATCGTGGGCACATCCAGATGGTTGGTGGGCTCATCCAGCAACAAAACATCCGGTTCCTGGAGGAGGAGCTTGCCAAGGGCCACGCGCATCTGCCAGCCCCCTGAGAAGTCGCCCACCCGCCGCTCCGCCTCCTCCGCCTCGAAACCGATCGTGGGCAGGAGCCTGTCGATGCGCGCCTGAAGGGCATAGCCATGGAGCGATTCAAAACGGCTCTGGAGCTGCCCCATCCGCTCAATGAGCTGGTGGAGATGGTCGGGATCGGAGGCAGCCCGCTCCCCCTCCATCTCCTCCTGCACCCGGGCCTGAGCGTCGAGAACGAGCGCGGCTTCGGCGAAGGCTTGGAACAACTCCTGCCGGACCGTGCGCTGCACATTGACATCGAATTCCTGTTGCAACAGGGCAATGCGCGGGTCCCCCTGACGCACCACCTGGCCACTGGTGGGTTCCTCCAGACCGGCAAGGATGCGGAGTTGCGTTGACTTTCCCGCCCCGTTGACCCCCACCAGGCCGATGCGGTCACCCGGCTTCACCTCCCAGCTGACATCGCGCAGCACCTCACCGGTGGGGTAGATCTTGCCAATGCGTTCGAGGCGCAGCACGGAGAGGGGAGATGGGGCCCCCCATCCTCGCAAGTGACGTCAGGCAGACTGGGGGTGGAGAGAAAAGGCCGCCGGCTTCATGATCAAGCGCCTGGAACAAGTCGCCGCTCTGATCGTGGCCGCCGGTCTTGCCCTGGTGAGCTATTGGTTGTTCTTCAGCTGGGCCCAGGGCGGCGGCGCCCATCGGCGTCAGAGGCCTGGAACCTCCTCCGCCGCCCCGGCCCTGCTCCAGAGGAGCGCCGCCGCCGTTTCAAAGGCCCCCGCGGGCCTTGAGAAGCCACTGCTTGGTGGCGCCGTCGTCGAGGCCGGCGATGTGGTCGCGCACCTCATCACTGGTGACGGTCAAGCCCCAACCCTCGCCCAGCTCAACAATGCGACGCAGGGCACCGGAGGGGTCTTGCAACGCTTGACGGAACAAGGATTGGGTGAGATCGGCATCCTCACTGATTCGGGCGTAGAGCGCGGCGGCGTTGGCGGCGGACATCGGAGCGCATCCAAGTTGCCTGACGCTACCGCTTCCCCGCTGGCGAGCGGGGTGCAAGCGAACGCCCCCCGAGGGCCTTGGGGCTCAGGCCGCCAGGGGGCGTCCATCGTCAGAGAGACCGCTGGCTGAGGCGTCCTCCATGCTGCGGGCGTCCAGACAGAGCACCTTTCGCAGTTGGGCGTAATTGGCGGCCAGTCCGTCACGCCCCTCCTGCTGGGCGCCGTACTCCGCGCGCTGCAACACGTGATGAAGATGGGTCAGCAGATAGGTGCTGATCACGGCGGACACGAGAACGTCGCTGCGTTCGGCCGTGCGGCGTGGATTCGAGGTCCTGGCGCGCGACTTGGGAGCCCTGGCGCCAGCTTTGGCGGGTGTGGAGGGGGTGGATCGCGTCATGGGGAGACTCCGAAGGGGACGAGGAGGAGGCAGAGGAGCGGACCTGTTCCACAAGCATACGGCTGGATACTACCCTTGACGACCTTTGTACACTTTTCGGTAACCGAGACGAACTTGCGGTCGTGGCGACCCGTCAGACCTCCTCCAGCGGGCGGCCCAAGTCGCCTCGCATTCAGGTGGTGTTGCCTGAGGATCTCTGCGAGCGCCTGGCCGCCCTGGCGGAAGACGAGTCCCGCACCGTCAGCAACATGGCCAAGGTGCTCATCCAGCAGGGGGTGGACGCCATGGAGCGCCAACGGGATCGGCAGCGACGCCAGGCGCAAGGAGGAAGCGAGCGGCAGACCGAGCGGTTTCGCGAGGTGTTGGAGCGTCAGGAACGCAGCAAACCCTCCCGGCTCAAGGGAGCTCCCCGACGCCTCCGCCTTTGGCGGCCCCTCGAGCGCTGAGGCGCCCCATGCCCTGCGGGGGCTGGGCCCGCACGCCCAACACCGCCGGTTGGCGGGCTCCTGTCACCGAGGGCAGAGAGCCGGGATGGCCGCGACCATGCCACCAGGCCAGCAGGGCGAACGCGAGGGCCTCCCGCTCCAGGTCGCCGATCCCGAGCTCGGCCAGCGGGCGTACCACCATGCCACAACACCGCAAACGCAGCTGCTCCATGAGGAACCGGTTGCGCGTGCCACCCCCCGCCACCAGAACCTCCACGGGGGGCGTGCCCCGCCGCAAGTCCCGGGCCACCGCCGCCGCCGAGAACGCCGTCAGAGTGGCGAGGGCATCGGCATCGGACAACCCGGGATTCCGCTCCCGCAAGACCCCCAAGCGCCGAGCGAGATCCTCGCCGCCAAAAACTTCGCGCCCCGTGGATTTTGGCGGGGGCTGGCACAGCCAGGGCTCGCTGAGCCAGAGGGCGATGGCCTCCTCATCGATGCATCCCTGGCGAGCCCAGACCCCGTCCGCATCGACCCGCAAGCGCCCCGCGCTGAAGCGATGCACCGCCAGATCGATCAAGGTGTTGGCGGGTCCGCAGTCCCAACCCCGCACGGGCTGATGGCGATCCGGCCCCCGCCGAGGGGGAAGCAGGGTGAGATTGGCGATCCCCCCCAGGTTGAGCAGGGCTCGCCAGCCAGCGATGCCCCCCAACAGGGCCGCGTCCGCAGCGGGCACCAGCGGGGCTCCCTGCCCCCCGAGAGCCAGATCCGCGGCGCGAAAGTCGAACACCACCGGGCGCTGGAGCCGCTCCGCCAGCGACGGCCCCGCCAGGGCCTGCCAGCTGGCCCCTCGTCGCCCCGGCACGGGGGGACGGTGCCAGAGGGTCTGCCCGTGGCAGCCCACGAGCTCCGCCTGTCCACGGGGGTCGCAGGCCAAGGCCGCCTGGGCCTGAACCTCCGTCAGCTCCTCCACCAGATCGAGCAGAGCCGCCGCAGCCAAAGGCTGTCCCTGGCCGCAGCGGATGATCCGTTGCCTCAGATCAGCCGGGTAGGCAATGGAGGCGGCGCGCTCCACGTGCCAACGCGGACGCCGATTGGATCCGCGAAAGTGAGCGAGAACGGCATCCACCCCATCCGCGCTGGTGCCGCTCATCAACCCCAGAACCCACATCGCCGTCAGCGGCTGGGGAGGGACTCAAGCGCCTCCGCGCTCCCCATCACCACCAACACTTCGTTCTCCCGCAGCACATGGGAGGCGGGAGGGTTCACCATCAACTGGTTGGCGGGACCGGCGGCCAGCACATTCACGCTGTAGGTCTTGCGGAGGTTGAGATCGCGCAGGGAGCTGCCGACAAAGGCTTGCGGCACTTTGATCTCTTCAATGCTGTTGCGATCATCCAGCCGCAGCCGCTCCAGCAGATTCGGACGCATCAACTCTTGGCCCAGGCGAGCGCCCTGCATCTTGGAGGGGAAAACGACCTTGTCGGCCCCGACGCGACGCAGCATTTTCTCGTGCAGATCGCTGGTGGCTCGGGCAATCACCTGCTGCACCCGCGTTTCAGGGGCATCCTTGACGATGAGCGTGGCGGTGATGCTGGCTTCGATCGGTTCGCTGATCGCCACCACAACCGTGCCCACATCGAGAGCACCCGCCGCTCGCAACGCCTCCTCGTCGGTGCAGTCGACGATGCGAGCCTCAATGGCGGGCAACTGCTGGAGCAACTCGTCAATCGCCCGGCCATTGAGATCAATGGCCAGAACCTCCGCCCCGGCGCGAATGAGTTCGCGGCAGACCGAGCCGCCGAAACGACCGACGCCGATCACCGCAAAACTGTTGGACACATCGTGGGCAGCGCTCGGCTGCCACAGCCACCACTGCGACATGGGTGACCGCGCTCAGAGGTTGGGCTGGGGCGTCAGGCGGAGGTAGGGACGAACCTCCGTGATGCCCTTGGGAAACTTTTCGCGCGCCTCGTCAGTGGGGATGGAGGGGACGACGACGCAATCCTCTCCCTCTTTCCAATTCACGGGAGTGGCCACTTGATAGTGATCCGTGAGCTGCAGGGAATCAATGACACGGAGAATTTCATCAAAATTGCGACCGGTGCTGGCGGGGTAGGTGATTTGAAGGCGCAGCTTTTTAGCGGGATCGATGATGAAGACCGAGCGAACCGTGAGGTTATTCAGCGCGTTGGGATGGATCATGCCATAGAGCTCACTGACCCGGCGGTCCGCATCGGCCAAAATCGGATAATCGACAACCGTACATTGCGTCTCATTGATATCGGAAATCCAGCCCTTGTGACTCTCCGCTGAATCCACACTCAGCGCCAGAGTTTTCACATTGCGTTTCCCCCATTCCGGGCGGAGTTTCGCCACCTCGCCCAGTTCTGTTGTGCAGACCGGTGTGTAGTCGGCCGGATGGGAGAAGAGCACCACCCAGTGGTCGGCGCCGTAGTCGTAGAGGTTGATCGGCCCCAGCTGGGACTCCTGGGTGAAGTCAGGGACTGTGTCGCCGAGCTGCAGAGCCATCGCGGGAGGGCAGGTAATCCAATGTGGATCCTGTCACAGCGCGGAGATCCGCAGCCCAGGCGCGCAGCACCTGGCGCAGATGGCGCAGGCCGAGATCCGCCGTCGCCGATACAAACAGCATCTCCGGTTCCAAGGCCCGCGCACGATCCAATTCCCCTCCCGGGCAACGGTCGATCTGATTGCCGATCACCCGTGCCGGCCGGTCGGCATGAAAGTCGTTGAGCACGGAACGCACCGCAGCCAGCTGCTCGGGCCAGGAGGGATCGGCCAGATCGACCACAATCAACAAGCCATCCGCATCCAGAGCCTCTTCGAAGGTGGAGCGAAAGGCCTCCACCAGGGCGGGCGGCAAGTCGCGGATGAACCCGACCGTGTCGGTGAGAAGCAACGGCCCCTGGCGCCCCTCCTCCATGGTTTCAGGCTGGAGGCGGCGGGTGGTGGGATCGAGGGTGGCAAAGAGTTTGTTTTCCGCAAGAACTCCGGCGCCGGCGGGAGCGCCACTGAGGGCGTTGAGCAGAGAGCTCTTGCCCGCGTTGGTGTACCCCACCAGAGCCAGGCGGCAGCTGTCGCGGCGCGATTGCCTCAAGCGCGCCCGATGGGCCCCCAACCGCCCCACCTCTCGCTGCAATCGATCAATCCGGCGGGCGATCGCGCGGCGATCTTTCTCCAGCTGGGTTTCCCCGGGCCCCCGGGTGCCGATCCCCCCCCCCTGACGCGAGAGGGCCACCCCGCGGCCGGTGAGGCGGGGCAGGCGGTAGCGCAGCTGGGCCAATTCCACCTGCAGACGTCCGGCCGCGCTGGCCGCCCGCTGGGCAAAGATGTCGAGAATCAACTCGCTGCGATCACTCAGGGGCAGGGCGAGCGACGTTTCCAGCTGCCGAATCTGCCCCGGGGTCAGCTCCCTGTCACTGACCACCAGGCTGGCCTCCAGACGGCGGGCCTCCAAGGCCGCCTCGCGCACCTTCCCCTCCCCCCAGAGCGCGACACCGGCGGCTCCGGAGCGGCGTTGCAGCACCGTGCCGACCGGAACGGCGCCGGCGCTGCGCACCAGCCCCTCCAATTCGGCGAGGCGCCGCTCCAGCGCCAGGGGGACCTCGTCCTGACTGAGCACCAGCAGGAGCACCCGCTCCGGCGCCTCCATTCCCCGGGGGGCGACCGCCGGCTTGGCACCACCAGGGGGCCGCTCCTCCAGGGCGGGGGGATCCAAGCGACAGAGCTCCACCAGATCCCCCTCCCGCTCGCAGCTCCAGGGCTGCTCCGCGGCGGGGGAGGGCACCCAGAGCCGCGCCCGCTGCGGTCCTCCGCCAGGGGGCTGGGGCCCGAAGCGAAGCCAGCAGCGCACGGCGAGGTCGAGAGCCACCAGACCCTCGCGATGGCCCGGCTGGAGCGCGGGGTGGCGAGCGGTGCCGGCGCAGGTGAGCAGCCGCGCCAGCCGCGCCCGCCGACGGGAGCCCCCCGTCAAGCGCTCCTCGATCTGGCGGGAGGAGGCCAGCTCGCCCACCCACAGGGCGCGGGGCAATCCGCGCTCGTCCACCATCAGGGTGAGCGGCAGCTCGAGACCGGCACCCTCCTGGCCCAGCCGTTGCAGGGTCAAGGGATCGGCGAGGGCCTCAGCCGGATGGCGACGGTGCAGCAGCTGCTCGAGACGATGGCGCGCGGATGGACGAAGACCCTCCGTTCGTCCCAGGAGCACCCCCTGCCTCATGGACGACGCAGGCGCAAACAGCGCACCCCCGCGCGGGAGGCCCCGTCCACATCCTCCGGCTGGTCGCCCACATGCCACACCTCACCGGGCTCCAGACCCAGCGCATCCAGCGCGCGAAGGAACGGCAGGGGGTCTGGTTTGGCTGCCCCGACCTCGCTGGAGACGAAGACCCTCTCCAACCAGGGCATCAACCCGAGATCGTGAAGCAGGAGATGGAGGCGTTGATCAAAGTTGCTCACCACGGCCAAGCGCAGGCCCTGGCGGCGCCAGGAGGCCAAACGTTCCGGCACATCGGGATAGACGCGCCAGAGGCTCGCCCGGGCAAAACGCTCGAACAGGTCCTCCACCAGGGCGCTGGTGGGCTGTGGAGCGCCGTCAAGGGCTTGGAAGACCTCATGGATGCGATCCCCCCACCAGCCAAGCTCCTCCTGTCGCAGGGCAGCGGGTTCGCCTGGCGGGAAGGCCAGGGGGGGCGCGGCCCGATAGACGGCGGGGAACAGGGCATCGATGGCGGCGGGATCGGCGCGCAACCCGTGCTCTGCGGCGACGGCGGCATAGGTGGTGCCCACCGACTCGCGCAGGGTGATCAGGGTGCCCATGGCGTCGAGAAGCAAGCCTCGGGGCCTCGGCCAGAGGGGGGAGGGAGCGGAGGAAAGGGGGGACCCCATCAAGAATCGGCCAGCCAGCCGGCGGCTCCGCGCAGTTGCTGAGGCAAGCCGGGGAGGCGGGTGAGATAGGCCAGGCGTCGCAGGGCAAAAGCCGGTCCCCCTGCCAAGGTGAGGCCGCCGCCGGTGAGGGTCGCCTCCCCCTTGCCGAGGCTGAGCATCTCGCCGAGGTCTTTCCAGACGAAGGGCTCCAGAGGTTCACCCGCCAGGGCCTGCATCACGTTTCTGGCGGCCACCGCCGCCTGCTGAAACGCCACCTGGGCGCTGGCGGGGGGGGCGCCGCTCGGATCCTGGCCGAAAGCGCCCGTCAGCGCGGCCAAATCGCCCACCACAAACACCCTCTCATGACCCTCCAGCCGCAGATCCGGGTGGCAGCGCAACCGACCGGAGGGCTCGGCGGAGGCAGGCGGAACCAGGTGGGGGGGTTGGAATTGCAGGCCCGCCGTCCAGATCACGGCGCGAACAGGCAGCTCCTCAGCGGCCGTGGCCTGGCCCCCCTCGCCAACCTCCGGCAGAAGGGTGAGGCGGTCCACCTCCACCGCCTGAACCCGCGTATGCAGCCGCAGGCGCACATCCCGTCGGCGCAAGGCCGCCAGGGCCTGCTCCCGGTTGAACGCCCGCGACCGCGGCAACACCTGATCCCCCCGCTCGATCAACTCGACCACACAGGCGCCCTGGAGAAGATCGGCCACCTTGCAGGCGAGTTCCACCCCGGTGGGGCCGGCACCAACAATGGCCAGGCGTTGCAGGGGGCGCTCCTGGCGGCCCAGCTCCCGCAACACCTCCGACAGCCGCGCCACGTCCGCCAGTGAGCGGAAGGTGAGGGCATGGCGAGACGCGCCAGGCACGGCAGAGGTGTTCTCCGTGGAACCGGTGGCGAGCACCAACGCGGAATAGGGGATCTCTCGACCCGTGGCCGTGCGCACGGTGCGGCTGTCGGTGTTGACGGTGAGGACGCGATCCTTCAGCCAACCCACTCCAGGACCCGCCAGCAGGCTGTCGTAGCGCGGGGCGATCTCCCAGGCGCGCAGCTCGCCGCTGAGGAGTTCATAAAGGAGAGGGAGAAAAAGGAATCGCTCGTTCGGCTCGATCAGCAGCAGAGGAGGATGAGCGGGCAGGGAGGCCAGCGCCAGGGCGGTGTACAACCCGCCGAAGCCACCGCCAACGATCACGACGGGGGGGATGGCGCCAGGACCGCTCTCGGCCGGGGCGGCCGCGAAAGCGTTGGGGGAGGAGGTGTCGCCTGGCTGCATGGCTTCACCATAACCAGGCTGCCCTCCCCGGTTCGCGGGGCATGATGGGATCATGAGCCCAACCCTTTGCACCCAAGCTCCCCCTGCCTTGGCTGGTGCCGCTCCGGATCCCACCGATCCCTCTCCCGCTCTCGTCTCCCGGGCTGACGCGCTCCCCCGGGTGGCCGGTTCGACCGGTTCCGGGAGCGACGGCGCGAAGGGCGCGAAGGGGACGGGGCTCGATTTGACGCTCGATTTGACGGTCGCCAGGGCCCATCTGGAGCCCCTCTCCGCCGAGGAACGGTTGGCTTGGGCCGAGGACACCTTTGGCGAGAGGTTTTGCCTCACCACCAGTTTCGGCATCCAATCGGCCGTGCTGCTGCACATGGCCTGCCAACTGGGACCGCGTCCGGATGGCCAAGGGGTGCCCGTGATCTGGGTCGACACGGGCTATCTGCCGGAGGAGACCTATCGCTACGCCGAGGAGTTGTGCCAGCGACTGCCGGTGAATCTCCAAGTGGTGCAGTCCGACCTTTCTCCCGCGCGCATGGAGGCTCTCCACGGCAGGCTCTGGGAAAGCGGCAGCCTGGAGGATCTCTCGCTCTACAACCGTCTGCGCAAGGTGGAACCCCTCGATCGGGCCCTCAGGGAGCGGGGGATCCGCTGCTGGGCCAGTGGGGTGCGCGGTGGACAAACCGACCATCGCCGCACGATGACGGCCCTCGATCCGGTGCGGGGAGTGTTGTCCTTGCACCCGCTGCTCTCCTGGAGCGGCAAGGACATTTATTACTACATGGAAAGACATCAGCTTCCCCAGCACCCCCTGTTCGCCAAGGGATACTCCACGGTGGGGGATTGGCACAGCAGCGCCGCGGATGATGGCCAGCGCTCGGGTCGGGCCACCCGCTTCGGCGGCTTGAGGCAGGAATGCGGGATCCACTTGCCAGGCCTGATGGGCGAGGGCATTTGAGCCAGGAGCCACCGGCGCGGTGGTTGCTCATCGGCAACAGCCGCTGGCACTGGGCGGAGCGCACCCCGGATGGGCCCCTGCGGAGCTGGGATGGGGGGCCCACCCTGGCTGGGGAGAAGAGCGCCCCGCCGTTGGCCTGGGCCGCTGCGGGCCAGCCCCCCGATCCAGCCTGGCCCCCGCCGAAGCGCCAGGTGCTCCTGAGCGATGTGCCCCTCAAGGGCTGTCCTCCGTGGCTGGGGGTCGATCGGGCGCTGGCGGGCTGGGGAGCCTGGCGAGAGCGGCAGGACGCGGTGTTGGTGGCCGATGCCGGCACGGTGTTGAGCCTCACCCTGGTGGAACGGGACGGCCGGTTTCGCGGCGGGCGGCTGCTGGCGGGGCTGGCCCTGCAGCTGGAGGCCATGGCCCGAGGCACGGCCCAGCTGCCCCGCCTGCCGATCACGGCACAATCGGCGACCGATGCCGACCCCTGGCCTCAGGAGACGGCGGCGGCCATGCGCTGTGGGGTGGAAAACGCGCTCGCTGCGGCTGTGGTGGAGGCGGCGCGGGCAGCGGGCTGCCAGCAACTGGTGCTCACCGGCGGCGATGGTGCGCTGTTGTGGCAGCGGGTGGCGCGCCCGCTGGAGGCACGCGGCATCACGGTTCTCCTGCGCCCCCTGCTCTGTTTGGAAAGCCTGGCTCGCCTGCGCCCGGAGGCCTGAGCCGCCCTGCGCCACCCGGGGGGGCTCAGGCCAGTCCCAGATCCTGGAGGATGTCGTCCGCCATGGTCTCCGCTTTGACCTTGAGGTAGAGGCGCTCGATCTTGCCCTCGGGATCAATGACAAACGTGTGGCGCATCATGCCCATGTACTCGCGACCCATGAATTTCTTGAGGCCATAGCTCTCGTAAGCGCTGGCCACGGGGCAAGGCTCAGCATCGGTGAGCAAGGTGAAGGGGAGCTCGTATTTGGCGATGAACTTGCCGTGGCTTTTGGCATCGTCCTTGCTGATGCCCAGCACGACGATGCCCTGCTCCTGGAGCGTGGACCAACGATCACGGAAATTGCAGGCTTCCTTCGTGCATCCGGGTGTGTCGTCCTTGGGATAGAAATAGATCACGACCCGCTTCCCCAGAAAGGAGGCCAGGGCCACCGGGTTGCCCTCTTGATCGGGCAATGTGAAGAGGGGAGCGGGATCGCCGATCGCAAGGGCCACAGCGGAGGGGGAAAGGGCGGAGCTAGCCTAGTGGGACGAAACTTGAGCCACGGCGGGTCGAGCCACTCCTCTGAAGTGGTGTGCGGCCCAGCTTTTGGCGTCAATGCAAAGACAAATTGACATGTTGTGGCTAGCTTCGAAGAGAAGTCGTCTTCCAACCACCCGTGTTCAAGCGTCTGCTCGCTGGTCTCACAGTGGGAACGGCCCTTGCTGCCCCTGCCGTTCCCCTGTCAGCTTCAGCTGCCACAAACCCCATCCGCTGGAATACCGGCGGAGCTGTCTGGTCCACCAGGCAATCAGCCGTCGACACCTTCTTGAAAACCGGTGAGATCACCGACCGTGGTCTGGCCGGTGGCCTCAGCCGCTCCGGTTGGACCGCCAAGGAAGTGCGTGACGGTCTGCTCAAGACCTATGACGTGGATCTGATCGGCGTCTCCCGGTTCCTCTACTCCGACAACGGTGTCAAGTTTCTGAAGAAAGCCACCGCGAGCTACTTCCCCTACTACAGCATGAACACCTACGCGGTGCAGGCCCTGCGCTCCGCGATCATTGCTGATGCCGCCGATGGATCCCTGTCGTCCGCCGGCATCATGAAGGCGCTGCCCACCGACTTCCGCTTGGCGGATTTCTGCGGCACCTACACCGGCGCCCAGAACATTTGCGCCGAAGGTCGCTGCAAGCCTGGCTCCGCCCAGTGCACCTCCCTGTTCTCTTGGTACGTGTTCCTGCCCGCCTGCGTGCAGGCCAACCAGATGCTGGATCCCGTCGTTGAGCAGGTTGCCGCCCCTGCCCCCACCATCGCTCCCGCCCCTGAGCCGATCCGCGGCCTCTGGTGAGCGCCTGCGCTTCAGGTCTCCTCGCCCCGGCGTTGTCCGGGGCTTTTTTTTGTCCTCGCCCGGCGCGTCTTTTCGCCTCCGCCAGCCCTGGTCCTCGCGGAGCCTGGCTCCGGGGCGCCAGGCTCCGGGACGCCGGGAGGTTCACCGGACCAGCGGCCCTCCAGCACCCCGTGGCTCAAGCGCTGGGGCAGGCGCGCGCCGAGGTGATCCTGAAACCAGCGCCGCAACTCCACCAGCTCCGCAGACTCCAATCCCGCCTTCTCCAAGGACACCCGGTAGGAGGCGCGGTCAGCAAACCAACGGTCGAGCCAACGCCCCGCCAGAGACAAGTCGAGGGTTTCCTCCCAGCTGCGCGGCGTGAGGCGCCAGCCCAGCCGCCGCAGCTCCGCCGTCAGCGGGGAGGGGATCAGCTCCTGGCGCTCCAGCTCCCGCGCCTCCGCCTCCACCACCCGAGCAAGGAGAGGTGATGCCGCTTCCGCGCCCCCTCGGGAGGCCAGGAGGTCGCGCAAGGCCGTGGCGGGACCCAGGCGTGGTTGGCTGAAGAGCAGGCGCAGGCGAGCGCCAGGGGCCGCCAGGACGGACAGGGTGTCGGCCCAGCCGGGTCCAGCCGCCGCCGCCCGCTCCAAGCGGGGCTGACGCGCCACGATCCACTCAAAGCGTCCTCCTGGTCGGGCCAGTTCGTGAAGACAGCGGGGATTGTCTTCGGGCGCGACCAGCACCGTGGGCCGCCGAAGGGGATCCAGCAGCTCAAGCTGGCTCTCCAGAACCTCCCGCTCTTCGGCCCGGCCGACGGTGAGCACCACCTCACCCTCCGCGGCGTCGCGCAACGGATCCAAAGCCCAGAGAAGGGAGCGGGCCTGGAGAACCAAGACGCGATCCAGACGCCCGGGATGGTTCTCCCCCCAGAAGCGCTGGCGCAACAGATCCAAGCGCTCGCCCTCCGCCGCGGCCTGGCGCGCCAACCATCGCTGGAGCTGGGGATCCTCGGGAGCGGAACTGAGCCCATCCAGGAGATCCGCTCCCTGCTCCGCCACCGCAGCCAGCTGGGCCGCCCGCCGCTGCCGCAGCGCGCCGCGCCGCGTCCCCTCCCACCCCAGGTCGCCGGGCTGCCAAAAGACCTGCCCCTGCAAGGCCGTGGGGAGGTAGTTCTGCGCCACCCAGTGTTCGGCGTAGGCATGGGGGTAGCGATACCCCTGACCATCGCCGAAGGCGGGTCCATCGCGATGGGCATCCCGCAAGTGGGCCGGCACCTGCTGGTTCTGGGCCTGCCGCACCACCTTGAGGGCGTCGAACAAGCCGAGGGCGCTGTTGCTCTTGTCGGTGCTGGCGAGGTAGAGGGCGGCCTGGGCGAGGGGATACAGCCCCTCGGGCAGGCCGATCCGCTCGAAACTCGCGGCGCAGGCCTCCACCACGACCACCGCCAGGGGATCCGCCAGGCCCACATCCTCTCCGGCGGAGATCAACATGCGGCGGAACAGGAAGCGCGGGTCTTCCCCGGCCTCCAGCATGCGGGCCAACCAAAAGAGAGCGGCATCAGGATCTGATCCCCGCAGCGATTTGATGAAAGCGCTGATCGTGTCGAAATGGGCATCGCCTTGCTTGTCGTAGAGCACGGCCCGCTGCTGGATCGACTCCTCCGCGATGGCGAGGGTGATGGCGATCACGCCATCGGCTGCGGGCTCGGTGGTCTCGACCGCCAATTCCAGGGCGTTGAGCAGGCTGCGGGCATCGCCATTGGCCACATCCAGCCAGTGGGCCTCAGCCTCGGGGCTGACCGTCACCCGCTTGGCGCCGTAGCCCCGCTCGCCATCGGCCAGAGCGCGTTGGAGAAGGCGGCGCAGATCCTCGGGTTGCAGGGGCTGAAGGCGAAAGAGGCGCGAACGGCTGACGAGGGCCTTGTTGACCTCGAAGAAGGGATTTTCCGTGGTGGCGCCGATCAGCGTGAGGGTGCCGTTTTCGACCCAGGGAAGAAGCGCGTCCTGCTGGGCGCTGTTGAACCGGTGCACCTCATCGATGAACAGGATGGTGCGCAGGCCATGGTGGGCCAGGCGCTCCCTGGCCTTCTCCACCTCAGCCCGCAGATCCTTCACGCCAGCCAGCACGGCATTGAGGCTGCTGAAGTGGGCGCGGGTGTGGCCGGCGATGATGCGGGCAAGGGTGGTCTTGCCCGTTCCCGGGGGGCCATGAAGGATCACGTTGCCAACCCGATCGGCCTGGATGGCCCGACGCAGGAGACGACCGGGTCCGAGGATCGCCTCCTGGCCGACGAAGTCATCCAGGGTGCGGGGGCGCAAGCGCTCTGCCAGGGGAGCGAGACCGGCGAGGAGGGTGTCCCGTTGGTGGCCGAAGAGATCAGCCATGGGGCGCGGCCCGGGGCACTGGCCTCGCCAGGGACACCTCAAAGACGGGAGGCGGGAGGCGGGGGGGAGGGAGCATGAAGCCGGGCGCTGAAGCCAAGGAGATCAACACCACTGAACAGGAAACTGATGCCCACGAGCAGACCAAGGACCGAGAGCAATCCTTGGGGACTCATCGTGAGAATCAGGAGACCAAGCACAAGGGTGACCAGGCCGTTGGCCAATCCCCAACCCCAGCCGCGAGCTTGGCGGTGACCGAGCGCCAACGCGCTCATGAGCCCACCCTCGATCAGGAACACAAGGCCGATGGCGCGGGCCAGGGCTTGGATCTGGAGGGCGGCGGGGGCAAGGCCCACCTTGAACTGCAGCAGCATCCAGAGCCCGGCGAAGAAGAAGAGGCTGGCCAGGATCAAGCGCAGCAAGCGATGCCAACCGTTGAGACGCAGGCGACGGCTCCAGGTGTCGATCCAGCCCATCAAGCCCGCCACCAGGAAGGCCACCGCCACCATCACCGTCACGCCCGCGGAAGCCACGTAGGGGAAGAGAAGCGCAAGCAGGCCGAGGACGATCATCACGATGCCCTCGGCCTGGGCGATCCCTTTCAGCCGCCCGGCCTGGAGCGCCTGACGGGTGAGGTCGGACTGGATGGTCAAGAGGGTCTCGTCGTCGGGGGCGTGGAACGGGTCGCCGGGGGGCATGGCCAAGAAAACGTTCTGTTGGGACGGTAGGCCGGGGGAACGATTTCGCCATCCCTTTGGATTCGGCCCTTCGCTTGCGCCGCCATCCGCAGCGCGAGCCTCCGGCCACCGGCGGCGCCCTTGGCGGTGGGGAGCCTTTGGTTGCCTTGGCGGTGGGGAGTCGGCTGTTTACGGTGAAGCCCCAAGCGGCTCCCATGACCACCGCCATCGCCCTCACCATCGGCGGCAGCGATTCCGGCGGCGGCGCCGGCATCCAGGCCGACCTGAAGACGTTCACAGCCCTCGGAGTGCACGGCTGTTCAGCGATCAGCTGCATAACGGCACAAAACACCCTCGGCGTGCGCCGCGTCGATGGGCTGCCGCCGGAGGCCCTCACCGCACAGATCGAGGCGGTGGTGAGCGATCTGGCGGTGGGAGCCCTCAAGACGGGCATGCTGCTCAACCAGGCGTTGATCGAGGCCACCGCCGAGGCCATCGCGGAGCTGGCGGTGCCCAAGCTGATCGATCCGGTGATGGTGTCGCGAGCGGGGGCGGTGCTGCTGGAGGGGGGCGCCATCGACGCCTACCGCTCCTGCCTGTTGCCCCAGGCGGAGCTGCTGACCCCGAACCTGCACGAGGCGCGCCTGCTCACGGGGCTCGCGATCCAGGACGCGGCGGAGGTGGAGGCCGCAGCGGAGCGGCTGCTGGCGATGGGCCAGACCAGGCGGGGAGCCGGAGGAGCGGCGGGACCGGCGGCGGTGCTGATCAAGGGCGGCGGCTTGCCGGAGCTGCGCGGTCGCGATTACCTCTTCACCCGCCAAGGCGAAGGCCGCTGGTTGACCCACGCGCCGATCGCCACGCCCCACACCCATGGCAGTGGCTGCACCCTGGGGGCGGCGATCACCGCCGGGCGGGCGCGGGGTCTGGAGCTGGAGGCGGCGGTGCTGGCCGCCAAGGGCTACGTCGAGGAGGGGCTGCGGCGGGCGCTGGCGATTGGCGGGGGGCAGGGCCCGCTCTGCCACTGGCATCCCCTCATCGCACCACAACCCATGGCGGAAGGGTGCCCGGCGCGGGGAGCGGCAGGGTGAGGTCGCGGAAGGTGAGGCGATTGCTCTGCCAAGTGAGCAGCGTGTCGGCGCCCACCACCTGGAGGGTGAGGTCGGGGCGGGTGCCCGGGGGGAGGCCCCAGAGCTCAAGGCGATCGAAAGCGGGCTGAAACCCCCTCACCTGATCGATGGCGCCTGTTCCCGCGACGTATTGGAGGCGATCGGCGCCGCTGCCGAGATGAAAGGTGTTGCGACCGGCAGAGCCAAAGATCACCGTGTCGGCCGCGCCGCCGATCACCGTGTCATCCGCAGCGGATCCCCAGATCACCTCACGGGACCCGACGGTGTCGCCCGCGACGACGGTGAGCGGGCCGATGAGGAAATCGGGGCTGGTGAGATCCACCACCCGGGTGGCTCCCGCGCCGCTGGCTTGGCCCATGCGAATGGTGGCGAGCTGATCAAAGCGCGGGGCGGTCTGGCGTCCCTGGCTGTCGCGGCTGGCGGAAAGCTCCCCGGCTTGGGGTGTCCAGGAATCATGGAGGAAGAAAGCGTGGTCGCCATCGCCCAGGTCGAGGGTGATCTGGCTTTGGGGGCCGCCGCGCACGCTGATCCCGTAACGCCGCAGGCCCGCGATCGGCACGGTTTGCCCGGTTCCCGGCAGCCACTGGCCGCTGGCCGAGAGGGAGCCCGCATTCCAGGCCGAGAAACCAGGACCCCAGGTGCCCAGAGCCGTGGGCTGAATCACCAGGGGGCGCGAATCGGCGACCTGCAGCAGCTCGGCGCCGGGGGCCGCCAGCCTCGCGACGCTGGCCAGGTCCAATGCCCAGGGCGCGGAGGACGCCCCCGGCACGCCCTCCGCGGATTCCAGCCGCGCCTCCAACAGCACGGTGCCATCCGGCCCGGGAGCGAGGTCCGCGTCGGGCTGATACCGCCAACCCAACCCTCCAGGCGTTGGGGTCGCCAGGCCCAGGGGGCTTCCATCGGCAAAGAGCCTCACCCGCTCATCGGGCTGGAGTGGAGAGGCGAGGGAGCCTGTCAGGGTGGGCCGCTGGAGGGTGGGGGAGGCGTTGCCAGGGGCGTCGCTGAGGCTCCGGATCGTGGCCTGGTTGGTGGGCTTGCGGCGCACCTGCACGCGCAGCGTTTGGTCGAGGGTTTCCCCGAGCAGGTTGGTGGCTCGCAGGGTAAGGGAGACCTCCTGGCTGCGATTGGCGAGGGAGCGCAAGCGCAGGCGCGTTCCCTCCAAGGTGGCCTCCAGAAGATCCGGAGCGCTGTTGCCGATCACGGCGTAGGCGAGTTCCGGCTGCTGCGTGATCGTGATCCCGCTGAAGCGCAGCAGGTTGTCAATCCTGAGCTGGCGATTGCTGAGGGGCAGCTCGGCGAACACCCCGCCAAGGGTGAGGGATTGATTCGTGACGGGAAGGGCCGCCAACGCATCGAGGGTAGCCAGGTCGGTGCTGTCGAGCACCCGGCCGAACACCGTGAAGCCACCGTTCTGAGGATTGAGGATGGCGCTGTTGTCGGCCAGGCTCCAGAACCACTGGCTGGTGGCGCTGTTCGGATCGGAGCCCAGCTTCGCCATGGCGATCGTGCCCCGGATGTTGGAGCGCTGCGGGCTGTATTCGTTGCGCACCCCCGGGAAGGTGGTCACGGGGGCGATTTGGCCACCCGTGGCGGATTCGACCAAATTGAAGCCGCCTCCCTGAAGCACAAACCCCGGCACCGAGCGATGGAGAAAGGTGCCGCTGTAGCGATTGGCGGCGACGTAGGCCTGCAGGTTGCTGGTGGTGAGGGGGGCCCCCAGCCCCGACTGGTCGTACAGCAGAACGCGCACCCGACCGGCGCCCGGGGCGACGAGGGTGTTGTTCGCCAAGAGCACGGGGGCCAACTGGAAGGTGGCCACCAGACCCGTGGAGAGGGGATCGTCGAAGAAACTGCCCAGGTTGAGCTCCCCTGCCGCCTCACCCCAGACCAGGGCAGGGGTGGGCAGGAGGGAGGCCACGGGGTTGGGCAGGTCGTTCACGAGGATGGTGAACGCCTTCTCCGCGCTGCGCGCCGAGGCATCCGTGACGCGGATGCGCACCCGGAGCTGGGAACGGCTCTCCCGGTCCAACACCTCCGCGGCCTGCAGCTGGCCATTGACCAGGCGAAAGCGCCCGTTGTCCTCGGCGCCCTCGCCGTTCACAAAGGCATAGGTGAGCCCCGTGGAGGGGAGGAGGGTGCCATCCGCCGCCAGCGTGGCCAGGGTGCCGACGGGCACGCCGATCACATCGCTTTCGTTGACGGTGAGACGCGAAAGGAAGAGGTCGGCTGGGGCTGGACTGGCCAAGGTGGAGGGGTGGCGGCGTGCCGCTGGCGCGGTTGAACGGGGAGTTTATCGGTCTTTCATGGGTGGGCCTCCATGGCGGAGACCAGCAGGGAGAGGAGGTCTTCCAGCCGACGGAAGCGCTGGTCCAAGTGACTGGTGAGACGCTGCTCCAACGCCGTCAGGCGCTCCTCGAGGTCGGCGGGAGTGAGCGGGGCAGGGGCGGCGACCCGGCGACGGGCGCTGACGGGCCAGGAGCCGGTGCGGCAGGTCTGGGCGATCACGGCCCAGGTGGGCGTCTTCGTCGCGGGGCCGATCTGGCTCTCCAGCCAAGCCCGTGCGTCAGCGACTTTGCGAAAGCGCGCCTTGAGGGCGGGGATCTCACAGTCGTCGGGCGCGAGAAGGGCTGCCTGCGCCGAGGCCTCAGGCAAGGCCCGTGGAGGCAGCAGGGCCGGGGCCGCAGAGGCCCGCTCGGCGACGGGAGCCAGGTCGTCCACCAGCTGGCGCACCGTGGCGTTCTGCTCACCGATGGCGCGGAAGAGCTCGGCATCACTGTTGGCCAGACGAGCCATCAGCTCGCCAAAACGATCACTGAGCTCACCCATCGCCGCCCAGGCCTCCCCGGAGCAGGGCGCGCATGCGCTCGATCAGGCGAGTGATGTGGAAGATCGACCAAAAGCCGGTCTCCTTTTTGGCCTCATCGAGGTCATCGAGCAAGCGATCCATGGCCTGCTGCTTGGACTCGAACGCCTCCAGCTCCTGGTGCATGTCCTGCGCCAGCTTGAGGGCCTCCGCCTTCTCCTGGCCAATCCGCAGCAGCCGTTCCTCATAGCGGCGCAAGGTGGAGAGAAACTGCTCCCGCGTCTCGCTCAACTCCCGGGAACGCCGCTGCAACTGCCCCCGCGAGCGACTGAGGGCGGCATGGCTGTTGCGCAGGGCGTGGTAGTGGTGGGCGATCTGTTCCGCGCTCAGGCCGGTGAGATCGCGGGGGAAGTCCGTGGTGGAGCGGATGCCTTTGCAGTCCGCCCGCGCCTGGATGGCGCCTGAGCCGCTGCCGGAATCTGGGACGGCCAGGGAGGGCGCGGAGGGATCGAGCGGCGAGGTGGCGGCCTGGACCTCGTCGGTGGTGGGCATGGCGGGCGGGACCGGCGGAGCGCCCCTCCAGTGTGAGCGATGGAGAAGGGATCCGGGGCCGTGGACGGCTGGATAGGTTGTGGCGAAGCACGACCCTTCTCCATGGCGACTTGTCTGGTCACCGGCAGCAATCGAGGCATCGGCCTCGAATTTTGCCGGCAGTTGAAGGCGCGGGGGGATCAGGTGATCGCCGCCTGCCGAGCCACCTCACCGGAGCTGGACGCCCTGGGGGTGCGGGTGGAAGCGGGGGTGGAGCAGACCAGCGAGGCGGCGGTGGCGGCGCTGGTGGCCCGGCTGCAGGGAATCCCGCTGGATGTTGTGATTTTGAATGCCGGGCTGCTGGAAGCCAGCCGGTTGGAGACGCTGGATCTGGAGAGCCTGCGGCGGCAGTTCGAGGTGAACGCCCTGGGCCCCCTGCGGTTGGCGCGAGCGCTGCTGGAGCAGCTGCCAGCGGGCGCGAAGGTGGCGCTGATGAGCAGTCGCATGGGATCGATCGACGACAACACTTCCGGCGGCTCCTACGGCTACCGCATGTCGAAGGTGGCGTTGAACATGGCGGGCAAATCCCTCGCCATCGACCTCCACGGGCGCGGCATCGCCGTGGCGATCCTGCACCCCGGCCTGGTGCGCACCCGCATGGTGGGCTTCAACGCCCAAGCCATCCCGCCGGAGGTGGCCGTGCGCGGGCTGCTGGCGCGAATCGACGCCCTGACGCTGGAGACCTCCGGCACGTTCTGGCACGCCAACGGGGAGGTGTTGCCGTGGTGAGGACTGCTCCGCCTTGCTCCGAGGTGTGGTCTGCTGGCATCCTGAGCCCAACCAACGCCTTGCCCCGTTGACCGACGCCGCTGTGAACCCACCGAGCGACGCCGGCAGCAGCGATGACCTCGCCGACGAGTTCCTCGGCGCGCTCGCAGCGCTGGGCGGCTCAGCGGGCAACGGCCGCCTGCGGGACACCCTGGAGTGGGACGACGCCAGCTACGAAGCGGTGAAAGCGGATTTGTTGAGCCGCCGACTGATCCTGCCCGGCCGTGGCCGGGGTGGTTCGGTGGCCCTGGCGGATGGGTCGGGCGAGGAGCGCCAGCGGGCCGAACACCATCGACTACAAGATCGGTGAGATCTTCGGCGAATTGCGCAACAAGATCAGCAGCGGCTACAACCTGCGCGAAATCATCGATGTGATCGATGGCCTGCGCTTCCGCTCCCAGGCTGAGAAGCATGAGCTCTCGATGCTCTACGAGGAAAAGATCAAGCGCATGGGCAACGCTGGCCGCAACGGCGGAGAGTATTACACGCCCCGGCCCCTGATTCGCGCCATTGTGCAGGTGGTGAACCCTCAGATCGGCGAAACGGTCTATGACCCGGCCGTGGGTTCCGCCGGCTTCCTCTGCGAAGCGTTTGATTTCATGCGCAAGGGCGGATCCACGGGGGCAGAACTCAGCACCGCCGATCTCGACACCCTGCAGAACCGCACTTTCACCGGCAAGGAGAAGAAGAGCCTCGCCTATGTGATCGCGATCATGAACATGATCCTCCATGGCATCGAGGCGCCCAAGGTGTTGCACACCAACACCCTCACCGAAAACCTGAGCGATGTGCAGGAGCGCGACCGCTTTGATGTGATCCTCGCCAATCCACCCTTCGGCGGCAGCGAACGCAAGGAGGTGCAGCAGAACTTCGAGATTCGCAGCGGCGAAACCGCTTTTTTGTTTTTGCAGCATTTCATCCGCTTGCTGCGGGCCGGCGGCCGCGCTGGTGTGGTGATCAAAAACACGTTTCTTTCCAACACCGACAATGCTTCGGTGGCCCTGCGCCAGAAGCTGCTCAGCGATTGCAACCTGCACACGGTGCTCGATTGCCCCGGCGGCACCTTCCAGGGGGCGGGCGTGAAAACGGTGGTGTTGTTCTTCGAGAAGGGCGCGCCGACTCGCAAGGTGTGGTTCTACCAGCTCGATCCCGGCCGCAACCTGGGCAAGACCAACCCGCTCAACGACCGCGACCTGAAGGAGTTTGTGGAGCTGCAGAAAACCTTTGCCGATTCGCCCAAGAGCTGGAGCGTGGCGGTGGATGCCATTGATCCCCAGAGCTGGGATCTTTCGGTGAAGAACCCCCATGGGGGTGAGGCGGTGGCGTTGCGGAGCCCGCAGGAGATCATGGCCGAGATTGCGGCGTTGGATGCGGAGAGTGCGGAAGTGCTGGGGAGGATCAGGGGGTTGTTGGGATGAGTCATCCTGCGGCGAAAAAAATCGAGGTGCTCTCCAGCGAAGTCCGCATCGTCGCCATCAACAGTCAGGACTTCATCTGCCTGACGGATATCGCCCGGCACAAGGGCACAGCCACCACCGATGACCTGATTCGAAACTGGCTGCGCAACCGCAACACAGTTGAATTTCTTGGGCTTTGGGAGCAGATCAACAACCCCGGTTTTAATCCCGTCGAATTCGACGGGATTAGGATGCAAGCCGGTCTGAACAGCTTCACGCTGACTCCGAAGCAATGGATTGAACGCACCGGCGCCATCGGCATTCAGTCGAAAACCGGCCGATACGGTGGCACCTATGCCCACGCCGATATCGCCTTTGAATTCGCCGCCTGGATCTCGGTGGAGTTTAAGCTCTACCTGATCAAAGAATTCCAGCGCCTCAAGGACAGTGAACGCCAGAGCCTCGGCTGGGACATCCGCCGCAACCTTGCCAGGATCAACTATCGCATCCACACTGATGCAATCCAGACTCATCTGATTCCAGCTCAGCTGAGTAAGGCTCAAATCAGCTTTGTCTATGCCAGTGAGGCTGATCTGTTGAACATGGCCCTCTTCGGCCAGACTGCCTCCCAATGGCGTCGAGAAAACTCAGATGCCAAGGGCAACATTCGTGACCAAGCCACCGGCGCTCAGCTTGTTTGCCTCTCCAACCTCGAAAACCTCAACGCCCTATTCATCAGCCAGTCCCTGCCTCAATCCGAACGTCTCCGCCGCCTTAATCAGATCGCCATCGAACAGATGAAACTGCTGACGGCCGATGAACGCACGCCCCAATTGCCGGAGGAGAAGGAGGAAAAATGAACGGTATCGATGAGCGAGAGCGCGGAAGTGCAGAGCAGGCTCAGGGGGTTGGCATGAAGAAGGGGTGGCCGTCAAAAAAGCTCGGTGAAGTGTGCGACTTTGAAGGAGGTTCGCAGCCTCCGAAATCCGAGTTCATCTATGAGAAAAAGCCAGGCTATGTCCGTTTCCTGCAAATTCGTGACTTCGGCAGCGACAGAAACATCACCTACATTCGCCACTCGAAAAAGAATAGGCTCTGCAATGAGAACGATATTCTGATTGGCCGATACGGCGCGTCCGTTGGGAAAATTCTCACTGACAAGGCAGGCGCTTATAACGTGGCCTTGATGAAGACGATTCCAGACCTGGAAGTCCTCGACCAATCATGGTTCTACTACTTT
>JBJOHA010000109.1:0-88726 GCA_046047935.1 Cyanobacteriota bacterium | reverse complement strand
AATGGCATTGTTGGATTGCATGCTTGCATTCATCATGCTTTATTGACTACGTATGAATTCCTCTGCAGTCATGCCAATATCCTTTGCAATTTGTCGGAGCAATGGTGGTGAGATATCCCTGGCTTGGTGAAATGGAACAGTCGTACAACGCCCTTGCAAATCTCTGAATTGCTTGTGAGATCCTCTTTGCCTTACTTCAACGAAACCCATGCTGAGCAGGATACGTACCACCTCAGCTGGCTTGAGAACTGGTAGCTGGCCCATGTTTTTAAGATGCAATGCAGATCTGCTGCAACCCAACGAAATCAGACTCAAGCTTGGGCTCTCCATCTTCTAGAAGCATTTCAATGACTTCATGAAGGTTGGATTGAAGTTCTTCCAAAGTTTCCGCCTGACTATGAGCGCCAGGAAACCCAGGTACATACCCGACAAGCAGACCAGTGTTGGGACAGCGTTCAACGACTGCTGAAAAGGTTCTCAAGGGACAATCTCGTGATATGTGACCCCATTCTGCATCCAATAAAGGGATGGCGGTGATTCGCGAGTCAGCACACCTACATTATTAACATCTTTTTTTCACAGGCTTCATCAAAAATTCACGCCATATCAGTTCCGTTTAAATTACTTGATTCTGTCAATCCAACGCTCAAGATCAGAAGCGAGCCATGACTTTCGCATAGGCGACGCCATTCTCTCCCGTCTTCTAAATCTTGATGTTAGGCCCCCTTCGCATCGCCAGTGGTCCGAGCTTCGACATACTGCTTGAGCACAGCATCCATACGAGCTTGCCAACCCGCTCCTGAAGCCCTGAAATAGTCAATAACCTCAGGACTATATCGGATTGAAACCAGCTGCTTTTTATTCGCCAACTTCGGACGACCGCGCAACACCCGAATGGGGACCATCGCGCTCATCTGCTCGTCTGTAAGCGGAAGGGCATCAGGATCTGAGTCTGCTGCTGCTGTAATCAACTCATCTTCCTCAAGTGTCGGCATCTTCAGACTGATCTTCTTTAATGGCTTTGACATAGTGATTGACCTCACGGCGATTGGCTCTGCGTAGGCTAATAACTCTTCTTGCCGGCTCCCGATCTACAAAGACTACAAAACAGAGTATGTCACCAAGTGGAGCCAAGGCAACCATCCTCACTTCACCATAGTCAGCCCGATCATCAATCCAGACGAGTGCTGCATTCCAACTGAGCTCAGCTGCGGCCGCCAAGGAGAGGGCATGCTTGCTCAGATTGGTAGCGTCCTTGCCGGAGTCGAAATCGAACTGTACACTTTATTGTAGCTACGGAAAGACTGCTCGTCAACTTTGTCTCAACAAGCAGGCTTCAGATAGGCCTAACGCCAAGATCAGAAGCGGGAAACTGCCTCAGCAGAGGAAGCAGCCTCGGGTCCCGTCTTCTGCATCTTGTTGTTGGGAATGCCATCAAGATAGCTCGATCTTCAACGTCTTGCCCACGGCTGACGCTGCTCGTCCAAGAGTTGAAAGTGTAACTGACCTATTTGATGGATCCAGAAGGCGATCTACTACCGGCCTGCTTGTTTTCATACGGTGAGCAAGTTGCGTTTTGGTGATGTTTGACTTCCTCATTTCCTCAGCAATCTGAAAGGCAATAACTCTCTTGGCAGCGACCGCCTCGGCATCATCAATGAATCCCTCCTTGCGAAGAAAATCATCAAAGTCACTTCCGAGATACTCTTTATTAATCATTGAATTCCTCCTACCCGAGAGCGCCGGTCTCGTGCGACCTGAAGATCGGCAGATGGGGTTTTCGCGGATTTCTTGACAAAGCCATGCAATAAAACCATCACATTATCCTCCACAGTGAAAATAACCCGTGCAATGCCTCTATCAATCACGGATCGTACCTCCCACAAGCCAGGTTCAAGTTTCCGAATCAGGGGCATTCCAATAGGCCAGGCCATACTGAGCTGTTTTAATGTCGCACCCAATGGCTTTGCGATCGTCTCGGCTCAGATCAAGCAGCCACTCTCGCACTGGCTCCCTCCCTCCTTGAGAACAGAAGAAAACGACTTTAAGGACAGGGTATTTTCCCATGCCACAAGCCGCCCGAGCCTCATACTGTACCATAAATGATGCGGTCCGGCCAGACCTGTTGAAGTCCCCGGGGATCTCGGGTCATCCCAACGCTGCCCCTGAGTGGCAGGCAGGGAGCATGCGGTGGCGCAGCAGAGGAATAGTGGTGGCCTGTCCACTCGAGGGGCTTGTTCGAAGTGTCGCCTCCCACAGGAAACGTCCGCAGACTTCAGCTGCACAAGCAACACTCATCCAACCTCAGCCACATCTTCAACAATTGCGCCCTCCTTCACAGATGCGCTCAATTGGAGACCTAAGGCTGAGATAACTTTCAAGATCGTGTCAAAACTTGGACTCCGATTACCGGAGAGTGCCTTATACAGACTTTCCCGCGACAGACCTGACTCGCGTGCAACCTGGGTCATCCCCTTGGCACGAGCAATATCGCCCAATGCCTTTGCAATAAAGGCTGCATTCCCGTCTGATTCCTGAATACAGGCCTCCAGATAGGCAGCCATCTCTTCAGGAGTCTCTAGGAACTCGGCAACGTCATAAGGTGCTGTCTTCGTTTCCATCATTCATCCTCCTTGTAGTTACGAGCAAGATCCTGCGCAGCTTTAATATCTTTGGCCTGGGTGCTCTTGTCACCACCGGCGAGAAGAATGACCAGCATCGAACCTCGCTGTTGAAAATAGACCCTGTAACCAGGGCCATAGTGGATCCGCAGCTCAGAGATACCTGCCCCAACGGGCCGAACATCGCCTGGATTGCCGCAGATGACGCGTTCAATCCTGGCCTGAATCAACGCCTTAGCCCTGAGGTCCCGAAGGCCCCTGAGCCAACGCGCAAACTCTTCTGTGCGGCGAACTGAAACCACGCTGACAGTGTAGCCCCATGGCTACGAGCAGGCAAGGGCTCCACACGGCATTCTCAAAGGAGCGGTACGATCCTTCGAACGCTGGCCATCACCTGCCCGCAAAGCGCTTATGGTAAAGGATCTCACGGGCAAAGTTATTCTGTGGAGGCGGGTCGGGTGCATGGCCATGTTATGTGGCCTTAGAAACGTCACTCAAGCTAAGGGATGCCTGCATGGACTAACTTGAGAGATCTCTCAACATAAAGTCTCAATTCGCTATCAATTATTTGGACTTGATCCCCACCAGGATTGGTATCATGATGATACTGGCCGGCGTAGCGATTGATTTCATTTAGCTCTGTAGTGATATTTTGCGCGTGAGCAAGTGGACTGCCCTGAGCAGCGTCCTGAATCAGAGTAACAATCTGACCAAACAGCAAGCCTTTGTTGATTAGCCCCGGGAACCGTCTATGCAAATATCCTTCTAGCATTGGCCGTATTGATTTTGCAACCTCTAGGCTGCTAGGCGCTGTTCCATCAAGATAGTCTCCAAGGACCCTATGGCACTTAAAGTATGCGCCTTCACATTCCTTGTCAATATCAATTGCGTCAAAGTTGCTGTAGCGATTGGAGACAGTCTTGAGCTTAATGCAGGCAACATCTTGCGGTGAGCCGCTTTTGACAATATCATCACGGAAAGTGCGTATAAAATGAGGATCATGCGCCAGTAAAATAAGTTGTTCACACTGTTCATAAACCCGCTTTAATATTGTCCGAGTCTGCTGCCTTCTGTTGAGATCTAGGCTGCACATGGGATCATCAATGATTATTATTCGGTCGGACAAGCCGGCATCAGCTTCGACTGATGCAATGAAGAACGCAAATGCCAATGTTCTCTTGTCACCTTCGCTTAATGAAGTCTTGAAATCCGGGACTCCTCCTGAGAGGTCAATATTGGATCCACGCATGTAGAGGCTGTAGTTACTTCTTAGTCCTCCGCGATAATCAAAATCCATACTAGGTATAGAGAACTGAGCGCCGAATACTCTTAAAAGCTCATTAATCCTGTCCTTGTAACTGCTTAGTGTAGACTGCATGATCTGATTCAACGCTTCTTTCTTTGCCTGCTTAACCTGGTTTGCAGATGCTTGCTGGGCAATTGCCAAGTCGAGCTGTGATAACATACAAAGGACTTCTGGTAGATAACGATCTTTTGCCATATTCAGACTACTTACTCTCTGATGTAATCCTTCAAGATCAAGCTGTGATAGGCCAGCCTTATAGGTGCAGATCTGGCTGACTGCTTTGATAATGTCTGCATTGCATGATCTGATTATTGATGTGAATGATGCCCAGTGCTCAGCAAGCGCTCTCTTGTCATCCTCGGAGCCTGTTGGCTCAAGTAAATTTGCCTCCTTGGCTTCTTTTAAGGATAGAAGCAAGCACTCGATCTCTCTTAATGCGTGTGAAGCAGCCTCATTGTCAAACGCAGGCGCTGTTACATCAATGTGTTCTTGCCATCCATTAATTGTTGCAGACGCCATCGAGAAACCCGCTTGCAGTCTTTCAATTATCACGTCAGCTGTACATACCGAAATCTGGTGGCCCAGCTTGGCTACCGACTGCTTGAGGTCAGAATACTCTTGATTAAAGTAGCTTCGGTAAGCCTGTATCAGTTCAATGCCATCTAGACTCTGGTTGCAGTAAGGACACCTTTCGCCATTATCATAGGAACTCCCATCACTAATCCATTTTTCAAGAGCTTGCTCATTATGAGCCTCTAGATGGCGCCTTACGTGCTCCTCTGCTGATAGATCAATATTTGACAAGGACGATTCGAGAATGCTAAATATTGGCTCGATTTCAAAGGGCGGCTCGTCAACTGTGACTGGAACCGCTTTTGCCTGTATCCGACGAATGTTCTGTGCTTCGACGATTTGCACGTTTAAGGAATCAATCTGTACATCAGCATCTCTCTCCTCCTCGAGTTCTCTGAATTCGTGAAGAGTAATGCCATTGTGAACGCCGGATAGTCTATTGGTAAGATCACGCACGTCTTGTGCCGCCCTTGTTGCCGCTTCGTCGGCTTGATTGTACTCATGCTGTGCGGCAACCGCTTGTTCTCCCAGCGCGAACTGAAGCAGTTTCTTCCTGTGATCAGTTGTTACTTGCCCCCCTGCGTATACGTTCTGTTCAACAAAGTCTGAGTCAAACACCAAAAGCTCAGGACGAGCCGAGTTCCATCTGGAATTTTGGAAAGTCGATTGTTGGCCGTTAGAGAAGTGAAGAAGGACCTCCGGTTGATTGGCCCCATCAAGTGTTTTTCGGCGGAGTACCAAGTCTGGAATATCTAATGCACATGAGCGAAAGATCGATGCAAGTGTAGACTTGCCTACGCCATTGTCAGCATAGACTAGGGTTGCCTTTCTTAATCTGTATGCTCGACCAACTGCATCATGCAGGAGGCCAATCCCTTTGATCTGATGGATTCTTTCAAGCATTCCTCATTGTGCGATTTCCATAAGCTTACTTCAGTCCTGATGAGCTGGGATGACTTCAGGATGACCACATAACGCTGTATGGGCAGGTCCGATATCAGCTCCGCGGTGGGTGCCGTTGTCGGCCTATGCAGCCGATGGGAGGCCGGCAACTTGCTCCAAAGGGCATGCGTTGCAATGAGTCTGGGGGATTATACGGTGAGGACGTGGGGATTTTATACGGACCCGGTATCACCGGCGGCTCTTTTCCGCTTCGATACAGGAAATCTGCCGGGCTGGCGACGCCCAATGGTCCGCGATTGAGAACGTGCGTATAGATCATTGATGTTTTTAGGTCCTTGTGATCCATCAATTCCTGAATTGTGCGGATGTCCTCTCTGCAGGCCAGTCGATGGGGGAACAAAAGAATGACAAAAGCCATGGCTGGCGGCAGGCTTGTTGCGCCAGCGCCAGCGCCAACACTGATGCGCAGAACATGGCACACGCCTGGTGTCATCGGCCAGACCTTTCTTGTGGATCCGGGCCACCCCCAGCCCCCATCACCCCAACAGGCTCACGCCAAAGGAGACTCCGGCTCCAGGCGCAACACAAAATCCTCCCGCCGGTGGAAATCCGCCTCCGCTCCGCTATGGGCCAATGCCCAATAGCTCAACGCGCCGCCTTGTTGCTCGATCACTGCGGTGACAGCCACCTGCAAGGGCCGTGTTTGGCAGGCCCGGGCCAGCTCCTCGGGCAGCGGAAGGGTCAGCGTCAATGTCAACGCTTCCGGGCGCTGATCCACGGAAAACGGCATCGCCTCGCGATCCCTCTCCGGCGTCAGCCCCTGCCGGTAGCGGTCCAGCCGATAGAGGTTCCAATCGCCACGGGGGGAGAGATTGACCTCCCAATACGGCTCCGCTCCCTCCGCCGCCAAAAACAGCTCGAAGCACGTGTGCTCCCACAACCCATCCGCCCGCCGGGGACCCAGCCGCCCGGCCCCCGCCGCCGCCGGAGGCGGCAGCACCACGGCGGCCAGATCGCCGCGCAGCGCATAGCGCACCCGCAACACCGCGCCCTCCCGCTCCAGGTGGCCCTCCAGCCGCAGTCCCAGCGCCTCCGGGCTCCGGGCAAAGGGCACCAGGCTCCACTCCCGCCGTTCCGTGCTCATCGCGCCTCCTTCAACCGCGCCAACAGCCCCCGAATCTCCCGCTCCTGCGCCTCGATGCTCGCCGTGAGATGAAACTGCACCAGGGCGCGATCGAGGTTCTGGCCCGGTCGCCGCGTGTGGAAGTAGACGTCACCAGCCAGATGGTCGGTGAAGAAACGCACGCCCAGCTCGTAGCTCAGCAGGCGGATGGCGTCAAAGAGGTAGCGATGGTCCGCCGCAGACAGAAAGCGGTGCGCCGCCGCGCCATAGCCCTCCAGCAGCGCCTCGCAAAGGCCCAGATCAAAATGCACCGCCTCGAACGCCGTGGTCTCCTCCCCCAGGGGATTGCAGCCGGAGCGCAGGCCATCGCCGATGTCGTAATGCACCAGACCCGGCTTCACCGTGTCGAGGTCCACCAGGGCCACGGCCTGGCCGCTCGCCGCATCCAGCAACACGTTGTTCACCTTCGGGTCGCCATGGATCGGGCGCAGTGGCAACGTCCCCGCCGCCTTCGCCTCCTCCAGCACCCCCGCCCAGGCCGCCCGCTCCGCAATGAACCGATGGGCCCAATCCTCCCGCTCCGCGTCGGGGCCCGTGGTCGACGCCGCGCGCTCACCCCTGTCCGGTCCCGCAGCTCCAGCGGCGTCGCAAACCGCGCGGTAGCGCTCCAGGTAGAGGGGAGTGATGTGAAACCCCTCCAGCGTGTCGGCGAGCTGGTCGCAGGGCAGGTCGTGGAGCAGATCGTGGAAGCGGCCCAGGCCATAGCCCACCTCCCGCGCCTGGGCGGGCGTCTCCAGCTTCTCGGGAGAGATGGTGGACGGCACGAAACGCATGGCCCGCCAGAACTCCCCCTCCGTTTCCAGCCACGGCTCGCCGCTGGCGCTGGCGAGCACCCGTGGAAACACCCAGGGGCGGCTGCGGTCCGCGCTGGCGCCCTCCCGACCCAGGCGCGCCTCCACATGGCGACCGACGACGAGCAGGTTGGTCATCACGCGACGGGGTTGCGGAAACACCGCCGTGTTCAGGCACTGCAACACGAAGGGCTCCCCGCCAGCCCGCTCCACCCGAAAGGTGGCGTTGATGTTGCCGTGGCCGAGGGGACGGACGGCCCGCACGGGATGGGAGCCGGCGAAGGCGGCGGCGATCGCGGCCAGGCGGTCGGCGTCGGAGAGCTGGTTGGCGTCTGGTCGCTGGTTGGCGTCTGGTCGCTGGTCGGCGCCGGAGAGCTGGGTCATGGAGTTCGCCATCATCAATCGTCCCGCGCCGGGTCATACGCGCCGCGCACCCCCTGGCCATTCCAAGGGGTGAGGCGGGTCATCAGCAAAAAAGCGGGCAGGGCCGAGGCCACGGTGAGCAGGAAGAATGCGCTCCAGCCCACCCCCTCCGCCACAAAGCCCGCCTGGCCCGACAGGATCGAGCGGCTCAGGGCATAGACCCCGGAGAGGAGGGCGTACTGCGTGGCGGAGAACCGCGGATTGCACAGGCTCATCAGCAAGGCCACAAAGGCCGCGCCCACCATCCCGCCGCCGAGGTTTTCCAATCCCACCGCCGCCAGCAAGGCCGGCATCCCGCCGCGAAAGGTGGCCAGCGCCCAATACGACAAATTGCCCATCGCTCCCACCACCGCAAACACCCACAACGACCGGTTCAACCCCAAGCGGCCAAACAACAGCCCTCCCGTCACCGTTCCGGCGATGGTGGCCACAATCCCCCAGCCCGCCAGCACCGACCCCACCACCTCCGGCTTGAACCCCTGCTGAATCAGAAAGGGCACCGCCATCACGTTGAGCAAGCCATCCGGCCACCGGTAGAGCAGGATCAGCGCCAGCAGCATGGCCGCCCGTGGCGCGCCGGTGCGGCCGAGAAACTCCCGCGCCGGACCCACCACCGCCTGGCTCAGGCTCGTCACCGGCTGAGCCAGGGGCGCCAGGCGCGGAGCGGTGAGGGTGAAGGGCAGCACCAGGGCCATCAGGCCGGCGGACGCCGCGAAGGCCAGGGGCCAGCTCCGTTGGCCCGCCAGGATGAAGCCCCCGGCGCCGATGGCGAGCATCGCCGCCCGATAGCCCAGGTTGGCGGCAGCGGCGCCAGCGCCGCGCTCCGCTTGCGGCAGCAGGTCGGTGCGATACGCATCCACCAAAATGTCTTGCGTGGCGCTCACCACCGCCAGCAGCAGGGCCATGGCGCCCACCGCCGCCAAGCTCGCGGAGGAGGCCGCGCTCGGGCGCAGCAGGGCCATCGCCCCGATCACCGCCACCAGGGCCAGCTGCACCACCAACAACCAGCCGCGGCGTCGATCCGGCCAGGGCAGGGGCCAGCGGTCGAGCGCCGGCGCCCAGATCAACTTCAACGTGTAGGGCAACTCCGCATAGGCCAGCAGGCCGATCAGCCCCACGGGCACCCCGCTGGCCGTCAGCCAGCCCTGCAGCAGCTTCGTGCCCACCATGTAAGGGGTGCCGCTGGCCACGCCCTGGGCCCCCACCGCCAGCAAGCGCCTCCAGGGGGAGGCCGGGGGGGCGCTTGCTGGCATGCGGAACGAAGCGGTGCGGGCCATCCTGCGCCGCGCAACCCGGCACGTCAACGGAGAGGAGCCCTTTGCTTCAGGATGGGGGCCCCTGAAACGCCGCCGTGTCGTTCCTGCGTTCCAAGCTCCTGCCGGCGGCGATCGTGCTCCTCTTTGCCGTCGCCCTGCTGGCGGTCAGCGCCCGGATCTGGTTGCCGGGCGACATGGCGGCCCCCGCTCCCCTCTCCTGAGGGGAAGCGCGGCCGGGTCGCGCCTACGATCGCACCGCGGAGCGCGGCCTTGATGCCGGAGGAACCCCAGCCCTTCTTTGAACCCTTCCCGGACACGCAGGACCAGCTGGCCCTCGATCCGGACGTGTTGGCTCGGGAACTGGCGGCCGAGCTCCTGGGCGACCCCCTCGATGAGATCGACCCTCAAGAACCCACGGCGGCGGACGTGGCGCGGGAGTGCGATGCGGGGCTGGACTGGCTGCGGGGCGGCCGGGAACTGCGCATGCAGGGTCTGCGCGTGTTCTGCGAACACCGGGATCCGCGGGCGGTGCCCCTCCTCCTGCCCCTGCTCACGGAAGGCTGTCCGATCCTGCGCATGAGCGCGGTCTACGCCCTTGGCCGCAATCCTCACCCGATGGCGGTGGAGCCCCTCCTGGGCCTCCTGGCCAATGACGACAATGGCTATGTGCGCAAGGCCGTGGCTTGGAGCCTGAGCAACTACCCCGACGCGCCGGTGCTCAACCCCCTGATCCGCGCGCTGCGGCTCGATCTGGCGGCCGTGCGGCTCTGGGCGGCCAGCTCCCTGGCGGATGCCAGCGCCGCCGCTCCCGCGAAGGCCGATCCAGCCGCCGCCCAGCTCCTGGAGACCCTGCGGATCGACAGCGAACCCGCCGTGCGCAGCAACAGCGCCTGGGCCCTCGGGCGCCTCTATCCCGATCTGGTGGAGCCCCGCCAACAAGAGGTGGTGGAGGCCCTGTTGCACAGCCTGCTGCTCGATGAAGACTCCGCCGTGCGGGACGAGGCGCGCATGGCCCTGGAGCAACTGGAACGACCGGAGGTGCTGGAGCGCCTGCAGACCCTGGTCGAGGAAGGCCTGCTCAGCTGATCCGACACCTGCCCGAGGCCGCTGGTCCGACACCTGCCCGAGGCCGCTGATCCGGCACCCAGCCCGAGGAAAACGCGGTTAACATCGGCCCACGACTTCGCCTGATCCGGGATGGGCCAACACACCATCCGCTTCCGCATCCGACCTGACGGTCGCGTGGAAGAACTGGTGGAAGGCGTGGTGGGAGACGCCTGTCTGGCGCTCAGCGAGCGCATCGAAGCCCAGCTGGGTTCCGTTCAGACCCGCCAATCGACCGCCGCAGCCTTTCAATCCGCCGCCGTGATCGCCCACCAACCCCTCCACGACCACCCCGCCGCCTGAGAACGGCGCTCGATCGCTCTCCCCCTTCCACCATGTCGCACTTCAGCACTGTGAAGACCGAACTGCGCGATCGCGGTTCCCTCCTTCAGGCCCTCCAGGATCTCGGCCACAGCCCCAGTGAGGGGGAACAGCCCGTGCGGGGCTATCGGGGTCAAACCGTGCGCTGCGATCTGGCGATCACCAGCCCTGAAGGCGGTGACATCGGCTTCACCCTCAACGCGGACACCGGTTGCTACGAGCTGGTGACCGATCTCGATCTCTGGCGCCAGCCCGTGCCCGTCGAACGCTTCCTCTCCCTCCTCACCCAGCGCTACGCCCTGCGCACGATCCTCTCCGCCAGTGAAGCGGAAGGTTTTCAAGTGAACGAACAAACCAATCTGCAGGATGGCTCCATCGAATTGGTGGTGAGCCGCTGGGCGTGATGGCCTCCGACGGTTGGGCGGATCCCTCCCCGGCCTTGCCCGCCCCGGTGGATCCCGCTCTGGCGTTCCGGGTGGAAGCCCAGCCGGGCCCGGCCCGAACCGGCCGTGAACCCCTGTTGGGAGGAGCTCTCCGGCAAAAGGCTGTCTGGGTGGATGAGGCGGTTTGCATCGGTTGCCGCTACTGCGCCCATGTGGCCTCCAACACCTTCGTGGTGGAGGCGGAATGGGGCCGCTCCCGCGTCATCCGCCAAGACGGCGACAGCACCGCGCGGATCCAGGAGGCCATCGACACGTGTCCAGTGGACTGCATCCATTGGGTGCCCTATGAGCAGTTGCCGGAGCTGCAGCGCCAACGCGACAACCAGGAACTGCTCCCCCTGGGCCTGCCGGCCGCTGCGCGCGTGAAGCGGATCCTCCCCCGCGCCTCCGGCGGTCGCCCCGCGGGGGCCTGAATGCTTCCCACCCGCCGCTTTGGCCGCACGGAACTCGCCATGCCCGTGCTCTCCCTGGGCGGCATGCGCTACCAGCAGAGCTGGAGCGATCTGCCCGCCGAGGAGATCAGCGCCGCGAGCCAGGACCACCTGCGGGAGGTGCTGCAGGCGGCTGTGGCAGCCGGCTTCCATCACATCGAAACCGCCCGCGGGTATGGCACCTCCGAGCGCCAGCTGGGGGTGCTGCTGCCGCAAGTGCCCGATCCCCGGCGGATCCTGCAAACCAAGGTGGCGCCCGAAGCCGACCCCGCCCGCTTCGAGGAACAGCTGGCGCTGAGCTTCACGCGGCTGGCCGTCGAGCGGGTGGACCTCCTGGGCCTGCACGGGATCAACACGCCGGAACTGCTGGAGCAGACCCTCCGTCCCGGCGGCTGCCTGGAGGTGGCGCGGCGCTGGCAGGCGGAAGGCCGCATCGGCCATCTCGGCTTCTCCACCCATGCCCCCCTGCCGCTGATCCTGGAGGCGATCGCCAGCGATGCCTTCTCTTACATCAACTTGCACTGGTATTTCATCAAGCAGGAGAACAGTCCCGCCCTGGAGGCCGCCCGCGCCCATGACATGGGGGTGTTTCTGATCAGCCCCACCGACAAGGGCGGCCACCTGCACACCCCCTCCAACCGCCTGCTGGAGCTGTGCGCGCCCCATCACCCGATCGTGGTGAATGACCTGTTTTGCCTCAGCCATCCAGCGGTGCACACCATCAGCGTCGGCGCGGCCCGGGTGGCTGATCTGGACCTGCATCGGCAGGCTGCAGCCCTGTTGGCGGAGGCGCCGCAGCTGCTGCCGCCGATCCTGGAGCGGTTGGAGGCCGCCCGGCACGAGGCCCTGGGGGCGCCCTGGCTGGCGAGCTGGCGGGAGGGTCTGCCCTCTTGGGAGGACACCCCCGGCCAGATCAACGTGCCGGTGTTGCTCTGGCTCCACAACCTGTTGGAAGCCTGGGATCTGGAGGAGTTCTGCCAGGGGCGCTACCGCCTGCTCGGCCATGGTGGCCACTGGTTTCCCGGCGAAAACGCCGATGCGCTGGATCAGGACGTCAGCGAGGCGGAGCTGCGAGCCGCCCTGGCGGCGAGCCCCTGGGTGGAATGCATTCCCGATCGGCTGCGCGCCTTGCGGCGACGGCTGGGCGGAGGCACGGCCCGGAGGCTCCAGGTGGAGTGACAGGCGCTTCAGGTGGAGTGACAGTCGCTTCAGGCGGGCTTGCTGGCGATCACGGCGTAGAAGGGATCGCCCTTGGCTCCCACCAGTCCGGCCAACCCCGTCGCACGGGTGGATTCCGCGAGCAGGACAGGCGCGGGCCAACCCTGCGCGATCAACACCTCGGCCACATAGGCGAGGTGATCGCGATCGCCTCCATCCGCCCAGATCTGGGGGGCCTTGGTGAAGAACATGCGATTGGAGAAAGCCACGATCAGCTGACCACCCGGACGGGTGATGCGCAGCAGCTCCGCCGCCACAGCTTCCGGGTATTGCAGGTATTGCCATCCGGCCACGATCAACGTGGCGTCAACGCTGGCGTTGTCCAGGGGCAGGCGCTGATCTTGATTGAGGTTCTGCAGCCAATGGCGTTCCAGGCGGGGATTGGCGGCGAGCTCCTTCTCGTTCAGTCCATGGCCGATCACGCTGTCATAGGAGACATCCTCCGGCAGATGGGACACCCAGCTCGACATCAGATCCAACACCACGGCATCCGCCGGGATCCGCTCGCGATAAAGCCGCGTCAGCCGCTGCCGAAACGCTTCATCAAGATGGTGCACGAAGCGCGGCTCGGCATAGAACAGCGCATCGTCGCTGGCATCCCACTTGCGCCGCTGCGCCTCCTTCAACACCTGCACCACCACGGCGACTGTTCTCCAAACGCCTCGCCAGTCTGGGCGCCGCAGCCGCGCCATGGGGCTCCGTCCGGTGGAAGATGGCCCAACCCCCAGCCCCGCGCCATGCGACCGCGCCGCCGCTCAGGCCAACCGCCCCGCGCCAGTCGCTGGCCAGGCCTGGCTGTGCTTGGCCTGCTCCTGGCCGCCCTGTCGATCGCCCTGTTCAACCAACAACACTCGGGGAATCCCGTGAAGATCCGCCGAGAGCTGCGCAAATTCTGAGGGGTGGCAGCCTGGCCCCCGCCAGCTGGTCAAAGGATCTGCCCCAGCGGCGCCTTGGCCGGCAGACCCACCGCCCGCGGGTAGGCCTTCGGGCATGGGGCCAGGGGCACGAGGCGCACGGCGTGGCGCACGCCACGGCCCGCCGGCAGCTCGCGCCGCTCCACCCCCTCCATGCGGGCGCGGAGGGGCACCAGGGCCCGCTCCAGATCAGCCTGGTCGGCGTCGGACCACTGGCCGCGATACAACACGGCCTGGCCGCCGGGCTTGAGCAGGGGCACCAGGTATTCCGCCACCACCGGCGCGCTGGCCACCGCCCGGGCCATGGCCCCATCGAAGCCCCCCCGACACTCCGGGGCGTGGCCCGTGCGCTCCACCCGCTCGCGGCGCAGGGTCACCCGCTCAGCCAAGCCCACCTCCCGCGCCATGGCCTCCACCGCCTCCAGCTTGCGCGCCACCGAATCCACCAGGGTGAGGTGGGCATTCGGAAGGGCGATGGCCAGGGCCAATCCCGGAAAGCCCCCTCCGGTGCCCACATCGACCAGCCGCAAAGCCTCCCCCTCCAAAACCTCCCGCATGCCGGGGGCCTCCGCGGCGCGGAGCAGGGGGAGCCAGGGCCAGAGGCTGTCGTACACCTGGGCGATCCAGTAGTCGTCGCCCTCCACCAAGCGGGTGAGGTTGAGGCGGGAGTTCCAGCGGCAGAGCTCCTGCCGCAGCTGCTCGAACTGCGCCACCCGGGTGGCGTCCGGCTGCCAACCGAGGGGTTCCCAGACCCGGGCCAGGGGATCAACCATGCGCATCTCCAGCGAGCCGCGACAGGCGGGAGGCTTCTTCCTAGGATGCCGCCTGCCATGCGGGTCCACCACGCCGCTCGGCCCATGCCGTCGTCCTCCGCGTCTCCGGATTCCGCCCCTCCGCCCAGCGACTCGCCGGGCGCAAAAGCCCCTGCCGATGAGAGCGCTCTCTTGACAGCGGGCTTCTACGACCTCCTGCAGGTGCCGCCGACGGCAACTGCGGAGCAGCTCCGCCAAGCCTTCCGTCGGCTCAGCAAGCGCTACCACCCGGACACCACCACCCTGTCGGCCCCGGTGGCCGCCCTCGCCTTCCAACGCCTCAAACGCGCCTACAGCGTGCTCAGCGATCCCCGGGCCCGGCGCCTCTACGACGAGGAGCGGCACCGCCCCGAGCGCCCCGCTCCACCACCCGCCCCCGGCTCACCCGCGGGGGGAATGGCGGGTCAGGCGCCCGTCTCGCTGCGACGCGCGCTCTCGGGCGGTGAATGGTTCGCGTTGTTGCTGCTGGCCATCGCCCTGGTGCTGAGCCTGGTGCTCGGCCTCGGGGTGGCCTGGGCCCGAGGGGCGGAGCTGGTGCGATGGCCCAGCTGGTGGGCGGATCTTCATCCCTCCGCCCCGGGGGATGGGATTGTGGAGGAGACCCGGTCCCCGCCGCTGTCGGCAGATCACCTCCCATGACGATGCCCTCTGAGGAGACTCCCCTCTACAGCCACCCCCTGCCGGCGCTTGAGGAGTGGCTGCGGGGGTTGGGCGCCCGGCAGGAGGACTCCCATTCCCCGAGCTGGGAACTGCGCCGCAACGCCTGGACCGCCCGCATCACCTTGGAGGTGGAGGAGCTGAAGGTCGTTTGGCGAGAGCCGGGCGGGGAGAGCGTGCGGCTGTTCCCTTACGGCCTGTCCCGCGCTGACGCAGAGGCCGCCATCCTCGCGGGCCCCTGAGCCCAGCCCTACATCTCCCGCAAGGCGACGGCCAAGGCGCCATAGCAGTGGCGCAATTCCGCCTCGCTGATGCACAGAGGCGGCAGCAGGTAGACCACCTGGCCGAGAGGGCGCAGGAACACGCCCTCTGCCAACAGACGGCGCTGCAGCTGACGACCGATCGGATGGAGGTAGCCCTCCGGCTCCCCGCGATGGGGCGGGATCAGGTCAAAGGCGGCGATGGTGCCCAGCAGCCGCGGCCGCCGCACGCCGGGCAGGGTGGCCAGCTCCTCCAGCAGGGGCCGGTGGCGGGCTTCAAAACCCTCGTGCCGCTCCGGTTGGGCCAGCAGCAGGTCGAGACTGGCGAGGGCGGCGGCGCAACCAAGGGGATTGGCGGTGAAGCTGTGGCCGTGATAAAGGGTCAGCCGCGGATCGGTGCCGATGAAGCCGGCGTGGAGCCGTTCGCTGGCCATCGTCACCCCCATCGGCAGGAAGCCGCCGGTGAGCCCCTTGGAGAGGGCCATCAGATCGGGCGCGAGGCCCGCGCTGGCGCTGGCGAAGAGGGCGCCGCCGCGGCCGAAACCCATCAACACCTCATCGGCGATGAGCAGGGCGCCGGCCTGCCGCACCCGCCGCTCCACCTCCCGCAAAAAGGCCGGCCGCACCTGCCGCATCCCGCTCGCTCCCTGCAGCAGGGGCTCCAGGATCACGGCGGCGGTGGGGGTCTCCAGCAGGCGCTCCAGCCCGTCGAGGGCCTCGGCCTCCTTCCTCTCCACCTCCCCATCGTCCCACCAGGTGGCGGGCCAGGGGGCTCGGGCCACCTCAAAAAGCAGGGGGTCGAAGGGGGCGGAGAACAGGGAGCGCTCCCCCAGGGCCATGGCGCCCACGGTGTCGCCGTGGTAGGCGCCCTCGAAGGCGATGAGTTGCGAGCGAGGCTCCCCCTGGTTGCGCCACCACTGCCAAGCGATCTTCAGGGCCACCTCCACGGCGGTGGAGCCGTTGTCGGAGAAGAAGAGGCGCGGCAGCCCGGTGAGGGCGCTGAGGCGTTCGGCGAGGCGCTCGGCGGTGGGGTGGCGGAAGTTGGCGAAGATCACCTGCTCAAGCCGGGTGGCCTGGTCGGCGATGGCGGCGGCGATGGTGGGTTCGCCATGGCCATGCAGGGTGACCCACCAGCTGCTGATGCCATCGATCAGGGTGCGGCCATCGTCCAGATCCAACCAGACCCCCCGGCCCGACACCACGCGAGGCGGGGCATCGGCAAGGGCCACCTGCGTGGTGGGATGCCAGAGGTTCGGATGCCATCCCGGCGACGTGTGGACACGCTCAACCATCAACAAATCCTCCTGCCCTTGCCATGATGAGGGCACACCTCCACGTCCGGGGGATTGCCGTGGCCCGGTCTCGCAAACGCTCCAATCGCTTCCTTTCCCCCTCGGAAGAGTCGCCACGCTCGGGAACGCCTCGGATCCCGTGGGGCTCCACAGAGTTGTTCGCCGAAGGACAGTGGCAGGCCATCCGGGTGACCCTGGAGCAGCAGGGCTGGAGTGCCAGCCAAATCGAACGGGTGCATGACCACCTCCGGCAGGGTTGGCCCCTCTCCATGGCCAAGCAAAACGTGGCCACCCTCACCCGCCAGTGCCCCCTCCGTTCCCGCGCCATCGACGGTTGATCACCCTCGTGCCGCGCCGATCGGCAGATCAGCGACAGTGAATCGGTCGGCGGCCCGCCTCAGCGGCAGTGGGGGGGGCGACGCCCCGGCCAGAGCGCCTCAGGGCAGTGGGCCCAGCTGCGAAGCGACTCCTCGAAGTCGGTGAAGAGGGTGAGGATGGCCATGCAGAGGCCCGCCACAGCCGCAGTCACCAGCCAATCGCGCCTGCGCATCTTCATGGGCCGAGCTTACGCGGCAGGTCACTGGCCAGCCATTGAGCCGCCAGGGCACGGGCGGTGAGCGGCGCGAGGGGGGGGAGCTGGGCCAGCACCGGGACGCCCGCGAAGGCCTCCAGAGTGCGGGGGTTGTCGGGGTGGAGGGGTCCGTTGAGCACCAGCCCGAGCACCGGAATGGCCCGCTGGCGCAGGGCCTCCAGGGAGAGCAGCGTGTGGTTGAGCGTGCCGAGGCCGCTGCGGGCCACCAGGAGCACCGGCAAGCCCCAGCGGGCGATCTGATCGATCTGCAACGCTCCGGGACCTGCCTCGCGGCGCAGCGGCACAAGCAGGCCGCCGGCGCATTCCACCACCAACGGCCCCGCGCCGGTGGGCAGGGCGAGGGCGGCGGGATCAATCGTCACGCCATCCTGCTCCGCCGCCCAGTGGGGAGAGACCGGAGCCCGCAGGCGATAGGCCTCCGGCAGGATCCGCTCCGGCGGCAACGCCAGAAGCGACCGCACCCGCTCGCTGTCGCTGCCCTCCGCCAACCCGCTCTGGACGGGCTTCCAATAGCGCGCGCCGAGACCCTGCACCACCAGGGCGCTGACGATGGTCTTGCCGACATCGGTGTCGGTGCCGGCGATCACCAGGCGCATGGCGAGACAGCGGAGGGTTGACGGGCCAGGAGCACGAGCACCTCCCAGCTGAGGGCGCCGCCTGGAGGCCAGGCGGCCAGAAGACGCCGCCAGTCGCCCGGCGAGAGGGAGGCTTGGGGCGTGGCGTCGGCGCCGATGGCCCGGAGGGCGCGCAGGGCGCGCAGGGCGCCCGATGCCGGGGGGCGGCCGGTGCGGCCTGGCGGGGCTGGAGCGGTTGGAACGGCTGGAGCGGCTGGGGGCCAGTCTCGATGCGAGGGCCTGAAAAAGGTGAGCAGCCGCGCCTCGATCCTCTCCAGCCCAGCGGCGGCGCTGGCGCGGAGGAGCGCGTCAGCGGCGGGAAGGGGAAGGGCGCTGCAGGGCAGTCGGGCCTGGCGGGCCGCCTGACGCCATTCGGGGAAGCTGCCTGCGGTGGGCACGCTCAGGAGCAAGGCGCCACCCGGCGCCAGATGGTCGGCCCAGAGGGCCAGGGCTGCGGCGGGATCATCCAGCCACTGCAGGGCGAAGCTCGAGGTGAGGAGAGAGGCGCCGCGCAGGTGGCCCGGCAGGCCATGGTTGAGGTCCCAGGGGAGGGTGGGGCCGGCTTTGTTCCGCTCCAGAGCCTCGGAGCAAAGGTCGAGCTGGGCCAGCGGTGCGGACAGCCCCACCCCCCAAGCGGCCAAGGCGCGCCCCACCAGCCCGGTGCCGGCGCCGAGGTCGGCGCAGGGGCCCCGGGGCAGGGCCCCGGCTCTGAGATGACGGGCGGCCAGCCCCGCCAGGCGCCAGGCCATCCCGCGCTGGAGGAGCGCCATGGATTCATAGGCGTCGACCCTGCGGGCAAAGCCCCGCCGCACCCGCTCGCTGAACGGACTCCGGGTCATGGCGGGCTGAGGCGGCCGGTGGCCAGCCAAGGGAGGAGCAGCGGCGCCAGGGGGGCGGTGAGCAGGGCATGGCCGGCGCCAGGCAACGGCAGGCACATGGCGCGAGGGAGGGCCTCCCGCAGCAGGGCGCGGGCCTCCGGCGCCACGATGCGGTCGGCGCCCGCCTCCACCAGCAACACCGGCACGTCCATGGGAAAGCCCTGCGGCAGCCCCTCCGTTCGTTCGAGCAGCTCCAGGTCGGCCCGCAGGCGCTCCAACTGGGGCAGCGCCAGGGGACCTTCGGCCGGGCCGGCCGGCAGGGCTTCGATCGGATCCGGCGCCGCGGCCTCGCTGAGGAAGCGCTGGAGCATGGCGCAGGCGGCGGTGGCCTCCTCCAGGGCGGCGGCCATGCCCGCCAGGGCGGCTCGCAGGCGGCGGCCAGCAGCCCCCGGAGGCACAAAGCGCCCGAAGCTGGCCAGCAGCACCACCGCGTCCGCCGCCGCCAACACCTCCACAGGCAGCAGGTGGAGCCCCAGGGAGTGGGCGATCACCACCTTCCGTCCCCCCCCGTTCCACCGGGGCTCGCGCGGAGGCTCGGCCCCATAGCCCCGCTCACCGCTGCTCCAGCGCCAGCCCTCGGCCTCCAACCGCGCCGCCAGGGGGTCCCAATGCCGGCTTTCGCCCGCCCAGCCGTGCATGGCCATCACCTGCGGGGGCGGTTCGGCGGAGGGCGGCAAAGAGACGTCAGCAAGGGCCATGGCCAAGGGCGTCGAGAAGGCGGGCCAGGGTGCCGCCGGGCAGATCCTGGCGCAGCACCAACCGCAGGCGGGCTGTGCCCTCCGGCACCGTCGGGGGGCGGATGGCGACGGTGAGCAGACCCGCTGCCTCCAAACGGGCCTGCAGGGCCAGGGCGGCCCTGGCGTCACCCACCAGCAGGGGAAGGATCGGCCCCTCCCCGGGGGGCCGAGGCCAGCCAGCCGCCACCAACGCCTGCCGCCAGCGACTGGCCCGGACCCGCAGGGCATCTCGGCCCGCAGCGGCCTCGGCCGTGTCACGCATCCAGCTCAGGGCGGCCAGGGCGCCAGCGGCCAGGGGGGGCGCCAGGGCGGTGGTGTAGCGGAAAGCGCCGCTCGCCTGCAACAGCCATTCGCCCGCGATGGCGTCCGTGGCGAGGAAGGCGCCGCCACTGCCGAAGGCCTTGCCGAAGGTGCCGCACACCATCGCCACGTCCCCCACCCCATGGGCCAGGCCGCGCCCCCCCGAACCCAGCACGCCCAGGGCATGGGCCTCATCCACGAGCAACGGCGCGCCGTGATGGGCGCAGAGGGCCGCCAAGTCCGGCAGGGGCGGGCTGGTGCCCTCCATGCTGTAGAGGCTTTCGCACAGCACCAGCAGGGGCCGCGCGGGCTCCTCCCGTCGGGCGGCGATCAAGCGTCGCTCGAGATCGGCGCGGTCGTTGGGGGCAAAGCGCCGCAGCCGCGCCCCGCAGGCCCGCACGCCCACCAGCAGGGAGTGATGGATCGCCCGATCCGCAAGCACCAGGCTGTGGCGATCCGCCAAGGCGCCCACCGCGGCGATGTTGGCCTGAAACCCACTGGGGAACAGCAACACCCGCTCGCGTCCGAGCCACTCCGCCAGCTCCTGTTCCAGCTGCTCATGCACGGGCCGGCTGCCGCTGATCAAGCGGGAGGCGCCCGCCCCCAACCCGCTTGTGGTCAGCTCCGCCGCCGCCGCCGCCAGCACGGCGGGATGACGGCTCAAACCGAGGTAGTCGTTGCTGGCGAGATCGAGAAGGGGAGAGGCCTCGCCGACCGGGCTGGCCGAGGGAGAGCGGCCGGGGCGACTGGAGGCCGAGGGCTGGAGGTGGGCCGGGCGGCCCGGCGCGGTGGCGAAGGGGCGGAGGTGGCGGGAGCGCTCGGGGGAAACGCTCGCCAGGGCCTGCACGAGGCGTTGGCGCCAAAGGGGAAGGGGCGCGGCGCCAGCGGCGGCGGCGGGGGTGGCGGCGGCGGTGGCGGCGGGGGTGGCATCCCTGTCCACTGCCGGCATCGCGGTCTCGCGAAGGCTTGGGGGGGTGGGGGACTCTGAGGGGGACTGGGTGGGGGACTCGGTGGGGGCCAGGGGTTTCCGGAGGGTTAGCCGGGGACAGTCTGAAATGGCGGGGGAGGCACCGCAGCTCAGGGCACGCGCCTGAGCGCGCCGTTTCTAGTCCGGATGGAGCCGCAAGGTCAGCGTCGCAAGGTGGACCTCCAAGAGGAACATCACCAAGCTGCCAATCAAGGCAACCATGGCGGCAACAAAAAGGACGCTGACGATGGCAGCCACATCCAGGGCGAGAAAGACACCCAGAAAAAGAATCACAATCACCACTGAAATCAGCAAAGCCGAGGTCGTGGCGAGCAAGATGCTGCGATGGATCAAGCGCACGCGCCGTTTGAGCACCATGAGCTCTTCGATCTGCGCTGCAGAGAGGGTGTCCGCCAGACCGAGGAAGCGGGCACGTTCAATGATTCTAATCAAGCGATTGGTGAACACGCTCAACAGGGCAGAGACGCCGGAGATCAGAAAGACAGGCTGGCGTCATGGGGCATGGAAGCACCCGCGCCCCTGGCCTCCATTCCCCGCTGATCCGCCACCTCTTCCCCTGCGGGAAAAAGGCCTCCAAGCTGGCTCGGTTTTTGCTCCCTGAACGCAGGGCATTGCCATGGCTTTCCGCCTTCCATGCTGGCTCCACGATCCTATTGGCCTGGTGTTGGACACCCTGACCCGGGTCCTGGAGGCGCCCTCCAGCGCGGCCACCCATCCGCCACGACAACCCGAAAAAAAAGTCCTGCGCGGACGTCTTCAGAAGCTGCATCTTGCGGTCCAAGGGCAACCTCTACCGCGACAGCTGCATCTCCTGTATAGAGACATGTTCTATGGAAACAATGTCCCGACACTCTCCAATGATCACCGTCAAACCTATCAGCGGGCCCGCCGAAGCTGGGCTGCATTGTTCATCGCCAGTCTGGGTGCTTTCCACACTCCATGGACTGCCATCGCGCTGCCAATCGTCATGAAGGGCGGTTGGGATCTGGGTCGAATGATTCAGGTCTTGCCACACTTCATTTCGGATGAATGGTCCTCTCAAATCCTGATTGGATTTTATCCCGGTCGCACCCAGACCGCCTTTCCTTCGGTGATGGCCTTCTTCACCGCATGGCGCCTGCAGCTTCAACGCCAAACCCAGAGCGAGATTGGCTTTCTGCGTGCCTATGCCCTCACGGTCATCCCGCACCACATCTTTGAATCCACCCCGTTTGATCTGCTCAATCGTGTCGCCCACAGCGACGCGGCCTACGCCGCTGCCATGGCTCGCCTGCCGGTGGAAGCCTTCGCCACCGCCCTGATGAAAACCATCGCCATCCCTGCCGCTCTTCAACCCTGGCTGGCCCTGGCCGCCGCACCGGTGCTCGGCTGGTCGCATCCCGTTGCCGCCTTGGCGATCGCTGGCGCGACAGCGATCACGGCCGGTGTCTATGAGCAGTTTCCCACCCATCGCGCGGCCCATCGTCCCTTTGCGGACGTCAGCCTCCTGGAACTTGGATTGCAATCCCTTGGGCTGATCACAACGCGAGCCGAGCATCAGCTGCATCACAAGCCAGAGCACGCCGTCAACTTCTCAGGCTCAACCCGTTGGGTGGATCATCTCTTTGATCGGAGTGGGATGCAAGATCTGCTCAACCTTCTGGCCTATGCCTGCACGCAAACCGCGACCCATCGCATCGTGCCCATGTCTTGGGCCCGCGATCCCTCGCGGCTGGAGGCGTTGGTGAACGAACGGTTGCCCCTGGAAGCAGCCCACCGCATCGCCACTGCCAAGGTCGAGCTGGTGCGCCTCCACGGCAGGCTCCATCGCGCCTTCCGGGACCAGGAGGCAAGCGCGGTTGTGACGCCCCCTGGCGTTGCGGGACCGGAGGCCACCGCCCTGGAGCGCTACAGGGCCCTGCGAGAAGAGGTGGATGGCGTTCGCCTCAGCATGGAGGAGCTCACGGCTGTGCTGACGGGATCGCCTCTGGAAGCGCGTTTCGTGCGGGAGCTCACGCTCCAGACCCCCTCGTCGGCCTGGCCGCCCCTGACCCTGCGGCAGCTGCTGCGGGCGTTGACACGTCTGCGCACGTCTCTGCCCCCCAGCCCCGAGAGCCGGTGAAGTCCTTGGCGACAGCCCCGCGCCATCGCGCGGACGACCACTCACCCTGGCGGAGGGGGCCGCAACGCCTGCGGGAGGTTGCGCGCCTCCTCCAGGCGTGCCGCCGCCGGCCACTGCGTTTGTTCATCCCAGCGAATGGAGCGCAGGTTGGCACCGCCCAACACCGCGCCCCGCAGATCGGCGCCCCGCAGATCCGTGCCGCTCAGATCGCAACCCTGGAGATTGGCCTCTGCCAGATCGGCACGGCGCAGATCCGCTTGCCGCAAGGAGGTGCCCACCAGGCTCACCCCGTGCCAATGGGCCCCGGGAACCCGGATCTGATCCAGGTCGATGCCGCTCAGATCCCAACCGTTGAACTCCAGCCCAGCGGCACAGAGCCGCTCCATGGCGTCGTTGCGGGCAGGCGCGTAGCGCACGCCGGCCTGCCGGCAGGCCATCAGCACCTGATAGGCCTCCAAATGCTCCCGTTGCCGTCGCTTGGTTCCCTCCAGGACATAAAGGAAGGCAGCCGTGAGGATGCTGAGGGCCTCCAGATTGGCCACCTCCACCACCCCTCCGGCGTCCTGCCAGAGGCACCCGGGAGCAAACGAGCGGTCACGGCAGACCGCGTAGCGATTGACCCCGCCCAGGGCCACCATGGCGGCCAGGACCGCCAGCAGCACGCGGAGGCCAAAGGAGTGGTCGAGCCATCGCGACAGCGGCGAACGCTGGCGCCGCCGCTGTCGCTCCGTCCAACGTTCAGGCGGCTTGATCTCGCTGGGAAAGGGGGCCATTCACGCTGCGCTTGCCACTCCCCAGAGTGGCGCCACGCTCGCCGCCACACACACTCCCAAGTTCCTGCGATTGCGAATCACTTGCAAGAAACGATTTCACCAGCCCTCGCCAGCAGCGCGTCCGGATCGTGATGAGCCCGTTGCGGCGAGGAGGTGTCATCCACCTCCACTGGCCCAGCGGCACCGTCAGAACACGGGCGATAAGATCGTCAACAAACAAGGCCGCACGGGCTTGTTCGTTGACACGATCCCGCTTGAAACTCCCGCTTAAGACTCCCGCTTAAGACTCCCGCTTGAAATTGCCGATTGAAACTCCCGCTTGAGACTCCCGCTTGAGACGCCCGCCTGAAATTGCCCCTGAAATGGCCGCTTAAGTTCCCATAGTAAATTACCGCTTGAAATTGCGCAGGAAATACCCGCTGGAAAGAATGGGGATCAATCGCGCGATTCGCACTCCTTGACCCAAAAGGCCGTCGCCTGAATCACCACACGCGCGCGTCGCTCCAACATCAAGTGCTCCTGCAGTCCCTCCAGCCGTCTCTCCTTCATCAGCTGAGCCATGGCCTGTCATGCAGGTCAGGTGGGAATGGCGCGATTCGCAGCGACATCGCTGTCCAATTGTGTTTCCATGGCCAGGCGAGAACGATTGGAGCACGAAACAAGCCTTTGACCAACCCTGTGATCATTTTTACAAGCGCCTGCGCGGGACTGTGCTTTGCCCCTCTCCCTGTCATGGGGCTCCGTAGGCTCATGGAGACCCAGCACAACCCGTCGTCATGGCCGCCACATCCGCCGCCTGCCCGGGTGGCCTCCCCAAGGCCAACACGCCACGGCACCAAAAAAAGAAGGGGTGCCGCAAGCAAAAGTGCTCCAAATGGAAGGGCGGCAAGTGCCGCTGCGGACGGGACTGACGACGCCCGCATCCCGGCGCGCGGTTTTGGCCTGGCCCCTGTTCCGTGAACCAGCGGCCTGTCCACCAACCCCCATCCACGCGCCGGCTGCTTCGACGCGCCGCCGTGCTGCAGCGCCGCGAACGACGCCGGGGTCGTCGCGTGCAGCCGCGCTTTTCCCGATCGCAAATCGGCGTCACCTCCCTTGGTGGCCTGGCTGCGGTGGGCCTCCTGGCGATGGTCACGGTCTGGACGGGCCATGTGTTGATCGCGGCGCCCCTGGGCGCCTCCTCCGTGTTGCTCTTCGGCTACCCCCGCAGTCCACTGGCCCAACCCCGCAATGTCGTGCTAGGCAATCTCCTCGGCGGCAGCATTGGCGTGGGGTTGGTGTCGCTCTTCGGCCGAGGACCGCTCGTCTTGGCCCTGGCTGTGGCCCTCACCATTCTCCTGGGCCAACGCTGCCGCTGCCTCCACCCTCCTGCAGGCGGCATGGCGTTTTTGGCGGTGTTTTTGGGCGTCAAGTGGCCGTTCCTGCTGTTCCCCGTGCTCAGTGGCTCGCTCCTTTTGGTGTTGCTGGCCTGGGTCTTCAGCCGCTGGGTGCCTGGCGCCATGCCCTATCCGCTCCACTGGCTGTAAGACGGCAATCCCCGGCCCTGCAATGCGCCGGCTTCACTGCTGGAGCCAATGCGCCGGGAGTAGGCGTGCGCGGATGGCCGCATCATCGTGCGCGGTCGGTTGGTGAGCCGCAGGCATTCCGCGTGATGGCTCTTGCTGTCAAGTTGGAGGTCGTCATAAAGGAGGCGCTGGCGGAACCTGAAAGGATGCTCACCTCAGCTGCCAGGGCTTTCGCAGCATGACCGACACTTCTATCCTGGACTCGAGAAACCTCGCAGATCGCAGCATGCGCATCGATAGCCTGCTGTTGGAGAACTTCAAGGGCTTTAACCCGATGCTGAAGAACTGCATTTCGACGCCAGGCTTGGAGAAGTGGTGATCCGTTTCGCCAATGGCGACCAGCAACCGTTCATGAACCTCAGCGATGGCCAGCGTTCGATGCTGGCTCTCGTGGGCGACCTGGCTCAGAAGGCCGCCACCCTCAATCCCCACCTCGGCGCTGATGTGCTTCAGAGAACCGAAGGTGTTGTGTTGATTGATGAGCTCGATCTGCACCTCCATCCCACCTGGCAGCGGCATGTGATCGAGGATTTGCGGTTCACATTCCCCAAGCTCCAGTTCATCGGCACCACCCATTCGCCCTTCCTCATCCAATCGCTGCGCTCAGGCGAGGAGCTCCTGATGCTTGAGGGTCAGCCCACAGCAAAACTTGGCGATCTATCCATCGCCGAGATCGCCGAAGGACTACAGGGGGTGCCTGACACAAGCGTTAGTGCTCGCTATTCCGAGATGAAGGACACAGCCAAGACCTATCTGCAGCAGCTGGAAGAGGCGAGCCACTCACCGGCAGACAAGGTGGTCTCATTCAAAGAAAAATTAGCCAACGCCGCCCCTCCATTTGCTGACTGCTGCCCGATCGCGACAACACCTTTGGCGCGTACCTCTACTGCGCGGGTGGTGAGATTCAGGTGGCCTCTCAGCTCAGCGCCCGTGCCCAGGAGCTGGCCCGATCAACCCTTGCGCTTGTGGGACTGAATCGGCCAAGTCAAGATATCGCTGATGCCAACGGCCGCTTGATTGCTCTCGACCGGGTCACTTGTTGCCGGCCATGCGAGGGAGCTCCTTACGGCACACCCAGGGAGTGTTGAGGTGGCTGAGTGCGTGGTTCGCCTTGCCCAGGCCACGGGCTTCTTCAGCATCTGGATGCAGGTGTTTCAAGCAGAGCCAGACATGCGCCGCCGCTTGATCGATGCTTTCCCCGGCACACGCGAGAGTGGCTGCTTCGATCCCCTCAATTCCAATCTGGTGCAACCAGCGCCGAATCCCGACAACCTGCCCCATGGAGCCAAGGCATGACACATGATTAGCGGCCTGGCTTGATGAACAGGTGGCCCACCTGCTGCATCTCCTTCTGCCAAACCTTGCCGTTCGGTGATGCACCGCGCTCTCACAATCGGAAACTTCACGGTTTTCTCCCATGCGGCAAAACCCATCTGCGCGAACTGGCCTGCAGCCCTGTCGCCCGCCTGGTGCCGTGGACCAACGCATTGGCCCCAAGCTGGTGGGTGTCTTCCGCCACAATCGTGGAACGTCAGGACACCTTTTGCTGTCGTTCTCGACCCGGAGCGATGGAGCTGTCAAGACCGATCTCCTTCCCCCCGGGTAGTTTTCACCGACAACGGTGTTTCTGCCAACCCGTGAATCGCTGTCGGTCCACCTGCGGGGTGCTCGGTTCACCCGTGGGCCTCACAACCCCGATCGCTCCCCCTCCAGCTGCAGGGTGCTCTTGCGAATGCCCAGCTCCTCCAAGCGCTCCCGTGCCAGGGCCAGCAGCGCGTCGGCCGAGCCAAGCTCGGACGCCACGCGTTCCATCCGCACCCGTAGATGGGCGGTGAGCGCCGTGCGCGAAGTGCTCAACCCCCACACGTGCAGCTCCTCCACCGCCAGCACACCCGGAAGGGAGGCCAGGGCCTGCTCCACCCGCGAGAGATCCACGTGGCCCGGGGCCGCGTCGAGGTTGAGGGCGATCGCCTCCCGCAGGAGCCCCCAGGCGCTCCCGATCACAGCGGAGCCAACGCCGATGGCTGTGACGGCATCCAGCCAGAGCCAGCCGGTGGCTCCCACCACCAGCGCGCTGGCCAACACCGCCACGGACACCGCCGCATCCGTCAGCAGATGCAACACGGCCGCCCGCTGGTTCAAGTCATGGTGATGATCCTGGCCGAAGAGCCGGGCGGACAGCAGGTTGATGACGATGCCTGCGGTGGCAGCCCAGGCCACGGGGCCGGCGATCAGCGGCACCGGATGGACCAAGCGCTGCAGCGCCTCCACCACAACCACAACCCCGGCAGCGAAGATCAGCATCCCGTTGATCAAGGAAGCCATCTGGGTGCTGCGGCCGTAGCCGTAGGTGAAGCGACCCGCCGGCGGACGACGACTCAGCTGATCCGCTCCCCAACCGAGAAACAAGCCCACCACATCGCCGAGATTGTGGAGGGCGTCGCCGATCAGGGCGAGGGAGCCGAAGGCGAAACCGATTGTCAGCTGCAACGCCGTGAGGCCGCTGTTCAGGGCGATGCTCCAACGGAAGGCGGCGGCGGGGCTGGAAGGGTGAGACAGCCGCGAGGGGGGGGAATGGTCGTGGGGATGCCAATCGTCCATACCCTCAGCTCCGGTCTCCACAGGCGACAGGACTGTGGTCCATCGCCAGCCCCCCAGCGTTCATGCCAGCGCCTGCCGCAGGGCAAACAGGCCGAAGACGATGAACAGCCCGCCACTGAGTCGGTACAGCAGCCGTTCGCTGAGACGACCACCGATCCACTTGCCGGCACCCACCGCCAGCCCGGTGACGAGCGCATGGCCCAGCAGGGTGCCGGCGAGCAGACCAGCAAAGGTGAAAGCCGGCGCGGTGGCCAAAAAAATGGTCGTGAATTGGGTGCGATCGCCCAGCTCCGCGAGGAACACCAGGACGAAAGCCTCCCAGATCACCGCCCGGGCACCGCCGACCCGCCCTCGGCTCTCCGCAGCGTTCACGGCCTTCTCCGCCTCCTCTTCCTCCTCCTTCTCCGCATGGGCGCCCATGCGGCAGGCCTGAAGCAGCAATTTCCCCCCGAAGCCCAGGAACAACACCGCCGCCAGCCAGGGCACCACGCTGGGGGGAAGCAGCTCCCGCAATCCATAACCCAGCCCCAGGGAGAGCAGGGTGACCGCCGTGAGGGCAGCGAAGGCGCCAACAAACACCCACCGGCCCCGATGACGCGCCGCGAGGATCAAGGCCATGAAAAAGGTCTTGTCGCCCAGTTCGGCCAGGGTGATGGCAGTGAGGCTGGCGCCGAAGGCGGCCAGGGAGGGTTGGAGGGCATTCATGGCCGTGGAACGTGCGGCAGATCCTGTGGAGAAGTCATGCAGATCAAACGCCTCGCCATCCTCCAACCCCGCAGCCCCTTCCACGCCGGCCTGCATCAGACGCACGGAGGCAGGAGGTCGTCCAGCAACTGCCCCATCCGTTCGCGCTGCCGCTCCAGCTCCCCCCGAGGCCAGCCCCGGCCGCTGACACGGCTCGAGCGGCACGGCCGCAAGCTGCGTGCGCAGCGCAGGGCCTCCAGGGCGGAGACGATCGCGCCCGGCGGCTCGTCCCGTCTGGCTACGGTGGAGTTGACACCTCCGAGCCAGCCGCGGCCCCATCTGTGGAACAACTGACCCCCGAGGGCCTCCAGGTCGTCAACACCCTGGCCCAGCGTTACGGATTCAGCCAAGAAGCTGTGATCCACATGATGTTTGCCATGGTGCGCGGGAGGGGTGCCATGGCGCAGTTCAACCACCCGGAATTTGCTGGTTCCGGCCAATGGATGCGCGGCGGGATGTTGATGCTCGCCGACATGTTCAACCACACTCTCAAGGCCCGCGTCGATGGGCTCTGCCAGGCCATCGCCTCCGAGCTGGCCAAGCAGCCGGATCTCTTCCCCAGCGGCAGCGTCCAGTACCAGAGTCAAAGCGGAGGCGGCGGGCAACAGATGCAAGGGAGCGGAGGCGGGCAGCCGGTGGAACGGAGTGGCGGCGGCGGCCTCTTCACGCCCGACCCTCGCGACAGCTGGTGGCCACCGGAACTCGGCACCCCCAGCGCCATCGGAGCCCAGAACGCGGTTCGTTACGCCTTCTTCCCGAGCAGCGCGCGCCTGGCCATCGAAGCCAATGGCCAGGTGACCGTCTACGACACGGGGGCGCACCAGATCGCCGGGGTCTCTCAACAGCAGGGGCCGGGTGGTGCCGTCGTGTTCACCACACCAGCCGGGAGCATCAGCCTGGCCAGCCTCTCCGCCGTTGGCGGCGGCCTCCAGTCGCAGGTCCAGAGCGCCAGCGTGGGCGGTGTCCATCAACAAGCCCAGAGCACGGGGTTCGGCAGCCAATCGCAGCAGCAAACGGGCCCGAGCCTCGCTCCCCTGCCCAGCATGGCCCCCATGTCCGGCATGGCCCCCATGTCCGGCATGGCTCCGATGGCCGACATGGCTCCGCTGCAGGCCTGGTGGCCATCGGAACTGGGCACCCCCGCCTCCACCGGAGCGCAAAACTCCTTGCGCTACGCCATCTTCCCGGCGGCGCGTCGCCTCGTGGTCGACTGCGACGGTCGCCTCAGCGTGCATGACACGGGTGAACGGCTGATCACCGGCTGCTCCCGAAGCGGCGATCACGCTGAAGTGCACGTCAGCACGAACGACGGCCTCCCCCTCCCCCTCGCCAGCCTGCCGGAGGTGCCCGCCACCCCGTTGACGCCTCCCCCGCAACCTGCCGCTCCCGTAGAGGAAGCGCCAGCCCTCTCCCAGACCGCCGTGTTGGAGGCCCTCGCCAAGTTGGGAGAGCTCAAAGCCCTGGGGGTTCTCACCGACGAGGAATTTGCCGCCAAGAAGGCGGAGCTCCTGCGACGCCTCTGAGCAACTGCCCGCTGCCTCGGGTCGCGAACACGCTCCTATTCTCTGCCGGCATCGCGCGGACCACTCGCGGCCCGGGCCTCCGACCCGCCAGGGGAAGGGGCAGAGGCAGGGGCAGGGGCAGGGGCAGGGGCAGGGGCAGGGGTTCCCCCCCCCCGCAAGGCGCCAAGCAAGGCCTCGAATCGTTCCCCCTGGCCCAGCCAAAGGGCTTCCTCCCTCGCGCTGGGCAGCAGGGCTTTCAGCTCTCCTGTCAACACCACCGGCGCGTTCGCCTGAGCGGCCGCGGCCAGCTCTTGAAAACGCCGCAGGGCGGAGGTGGGCTGGAACAGCAGGCACACCAGCAGCGCCAGGCCACAGCCCATGAGGTAGTCGATCCAGCGCGTGGGGATGTACCAGTCGGTGAGAGCCTGGTAGCCCGCAAACGTGACGCCACTGGAGATCAAGGCGGTGCGCAGGTTGGACCCCAGACCCAAAGCTGGCAGCAGGGCCGCCGTGCCCCCCATCACCAGGGCCAGAGAGACGCTGCTGACGCCAAACAGGTTGAACACCAACCAGGGCATCACGATTCCAAGGCTCACGCCGACCATGCGGTCGCGCACCCGCGCCATCGTCGCCCCCAAGCTCTCGTTGAGCAGGATCACCACCCCGAAGTAGACATACTTGGGATTCACGGCGCCCAATCCCTGACCAACCGCCAGCGCCAGAGTGGAGGCGACGACCTTGCGCCAGAAATAGGGATCCGCCAACCGTTGCGACAGGGAACGCTCCCGCGTCGGTGGGGCCGCCTCGGCTGCGGGGCCTGGCGGAAGGTCACCGGGCAGGCGGAAGGCGGTGGTGAGGATCCTGGCGACCGCCAACCCCAACACGACCGCCAGCAGCTGATGCCAAGCCGAGAGCCAGGTGCTGTTGCTTCCCAACAGCGGCAGGATGGCCAGGATCGGCAACACGGTCCGGAGCATCGCCAGGCGATCCGGCAACAGCTGGCCGATCAACTGCGCCACCAGGGTGACGATGGCAAACGCCCACACCACCGGCGCCTCGAGCAGCGGCTTGAGCAGGGTGCCCAGCCCGAGGGCCACCGCCGCCAGCACGGGCACCACGACGAACAAGGGAGTGGGAAGCCGTCGAAAATCGGGCGGCACGGCAATCGCTGTGATCACCACCCCGTAAGCCGCGCCGGAGCCAAAGCCCAGCGCATGCGCCATGCTCCACACCAAAGCCGCCGCGAGGCCCACCACCAGGGGGTGGCGCACGGCGCAGGGAAGGGTCAACGCTCCCGCGCCAGGGCCCGCATCAGCCCCAACAGAAGGCTGATCAGCAGCAACACCAACCAAAACCAGAGACGGGGCGGCTCGGTGCGGGTGCACAGCAGAAGGAGTCCAAGGCTCACCCACGGCCAGGGGGCCAACCACGGCCGGATCCAGGGTCCGAGGGCGCGGCTCAGGGAACGGTCGGCCGCTCTCATGGCCGCGCTCCCGCCAGCCACCGCCCGAAGGGCGCCACGTAGCTCAGCAGCGATCGTCGCTCCACCTCCACAGATGCCTCCAGGGGAGTGCGGGAGGGCAAGGGTCGCGGGGGGCCCGAGCCTCGGCTCCAGGCCAATCCGCTGGGGGTGGCGGCCTCCTCCAGCCGCACCACCCCCAGCACGACGGGCGCCCCCGCCCGATCAGGGAGCTGGGAGGTGAGATCCCCGCCATCTCCGAAGGACTGCTGGCGGGCGCGGGCCATCAAATTGGCGGCCTCCTCCTTCCCGCCCACTTGCGCCGCCACATCCTCCAGGTCCACGCTGGCGGGCGACAGGCGCAGCAGGGTGCCCCGCAGGGTGCCCCAACGCTGCTCGGCGCCGCCATAGCTGTCGCGGCTCAACACTTTCGGATCCAATTCCAGCTCCTCGCCTGGAGCCATCCGCGTCGCATCGGCGCTGGTGAAGAGCACCACCGCGAGCCGCTTGTCCTGGTCGCCCGCCACCGCCAGGCTGCCCAGCCGCTGACCGGGAACCACCGCCTGGCCCGGTTCCACCCCGAGATCCAGAATGCGTCCCGCCGCCGGGCTGAACACCTCCTGCTCCAGCTCCTGGGCTTCCAGGCCCGCCTTCTGGGAGCGGAGTTCCGCGGCGCGGGAGGCCAGCGCCGCCCGCTCGGAACGCAGTTGGGCCCGTTGGCCATCAATGCTGGCGATGTCAGCCCGATTGCGCAGGTAAAGGTCCTGGGCCCCCACCCAGAGGGGGCTGTAGCGGGCGATGACGGCATCGTTTCGCAGGTCTTCCAACGCCCGCAGTTGCTGCTTCACTGGTTTGTTGGTGATGGTCAGCTCACCGCGCCGCGCCACCAAGGCGCCATCCTGGGTGTCGATCGCTTGCCTCTGGGCGCGCAGGCCGTCCATCTGTTGCGCGATCGCCCGCAGCTGGGCCTGGATCACCTGAGGATCGGGTGCCACCGCGCCGCCGCCCGCAGCGGCCTGACCCACTCGGCTGAGGGTGAGCAGGAGCTGGCCTGGAACCACCGCCTCGCCAACAGCCACCTTGATGGCCTGCACCTGTCCGGGGCCGCGGGCAAAGAAGGCCCGCCGACTTTCCGGAGGCGCCAAGAGGCCACTGCCGCGCACTTTCACCGGGATGGAGGGCGTGGCGGCCCAGACGGCGGTGAGGGTCGTCACGACCAGGACCGGCAGCAGACGGGGGAGCCGATCTCGGGCTCTGCCCTCCCCGGAGGAGCCAGGAAGAAGCGCGCCGGCGCCGGAGCCCGGATCCCCGCTCGCGTGGTCTGGGGAGGCCTGCGGTGGATGTCCAGGTCGGGACTCCGGAGTGGGGCCAACGGGGATGGGAGGCAAGCCAACGGCAGTTTCTGCACAAGACCGTAGCGACACCTGGAAGGGTGTCCGTAAGGTCCAGGCCACTCTCTTCCCCGCTCCTTCGTGCGTCTGCCCATGCTCCCAGTCCGGTTTGGCGGGAGGTGCCGCGCTGTCAGCCTCATCGCCCAGCTGCGCGGCGGCGCCTTCGTCGCCCTGGCTGGGGTGACCGCCCTGATCGCCTGGCCCGCCCTGGCCTCCTCCCCCCCGCGAGCGGGGGGCCTCACCCTGGCGGAGGTGCTGGAGCGGGGACTGCCGGCCTCAGCGGACCTGGAGCGTTCGCGGCGGGAGCAGGAGCGCAGCGCGGCTGCGGAACGCTTCAGCCGCAGCCAGCTCTGGCCCCGGCTGGATCTGGTGGGCAGCGCCAGCGGCACCCGGGTGGGCACCTCCATCGGCGTGATCACCAACCTGCCAACCATCGGGGACTTGAGCTTCGGCCTGGGCCAGAACGGCTACGCGGTGATTGACAGCCTGTTCGCCGGAGGGGGGGTGGTGTTCAACGCCAACCTGCTGCCCATCAGCGAGGGCTGGCAGGTGGCCGCCGCCCGCAGCGGCCGCCAGGCCGCTGACCGCCAGTGGAGTGAAACCGAGCGCCAGGCGCGCTTCGAGCTGGAGAGCACCTACCGGGACCTGCAGTTGCGCCAGGCCCTGGTGCCGGTGTGGGAGACGGCGCTGCGGGCCTCGTCGGCCCTGGAACGGGATGTGCGGGCGATCTTCGCCAAGGGTCTGGCCGCCCGGATTGACGTGCTGCGCGCCAGTGCCCTCCGTGCGAGCGATAGCCAGGGCCTGATCACCGCCCGCGCCCAGAGGGCGGCGACCCGGGGCCGACTGGCGGAGCTGCTTGGCCTGCCACCCGACGAGCCCCTGGAAGCGGCGGATCCCATCCGCGACCTGGAGCGCCCCTGGCCTCTCGATCTGGAGACCACCCTGGCGCGGGCTGTGGCGGATCGTCCCTTGCTGGAGGCCCTGCGTCTGCAGGAGCAGGCGAGCCGGCAACGGGCGAAGGCGGCCCGGGCGGCGCTCCTGCCCAGCCTCTCCTTGTTGGCGGGGGCGGGCTTCAACACCAACCGCATCGATGTGCCGGTGCTGGAGACCACGGGCCGCGTGCAGGCGGGCCCCGCCAACGTCACCCTGCCCACCATCGACACCCCCGGCAACATTCAGGGCAACTTCTACGACTGGGGCGGGTTGCTGCAAGTGCGCCAGCCCCTGTTCGATGGCGGTCGCGCCAGGGATGGCGCGGCTCTGGCGGAGCGGGAGGCGGCGGTTCTTGCCGCAGATGCCGACATCGCTCGCCGCCGCATCCGCACCACCGTGCGCGAGACCTGGGAGCAGCTGCAGGCGTCTCCCTCGCGCATCGCCGCAGCACGGGAGACGGTGGCCGCCGGGGAGCGGGCCTTGCGGGATGCCCAGCTGCGCTATCGGGCCCAAGTGGAGCCCCTCACCGAGGTGCTCTTGGTGCAGCGGGAGTTGCAGGCCAGTCAGGCCGCCCTGCTCACGAGCCAGACCGATCAAGCCGTCGGCCGTGCTCTGTTGATTCGAGAGACGGGGGGTCTCGCGGATCTCGAACCCTGAAGCGGGAGCTGTCCAGGGCCACCAACAGTCGCAACTGCCGCTCGACCGCGTCAGACAGGAGCTCGGAGGCCCGATCCATGGCCGTGGCGAGCGCCATCGGACCGGGCACAAGAGAACAGAGGCCGCTGACGCCGATGGCCTGCAAGGCGCTGGCGCCGGGACCGATCTCCCCCGCGAACACCACCACCGGCAGCCCGGCCGCCGCAGCCGCCCGAGCAACGCCACTGATCGTTTTTCCACTGAGGGTCTGGGCATCCACCCGACCCTCGCCGGTCAGGACCAGATCAGCCTCCAGCAACGCCGAAGCGAAGCCGCTGGCCGCCATCACCAAGTCAATGCCAGGCCGGGGCTCCTCACTGCCAAAAGCCAGGAGCATGGCGCCCATCCCCCCGGCGGCGCCGGAGCCCGGCCGCTCCCGAACCCGACGTCCGGTGCTGTCCTCCACCAGATCGATCACCCGAGTCAGGCCCGCCTCCAGCGCCACCAGATCGGCGGGAGTGGCGCCTTTTTGCGGGCCATAGACCGCCGTGGCTCCCCGGGGGCCAAGCAGGGGATTGTCCACATCACTGGCCACCTCGATCCGGCAGGTCGCCAAGCCGGGATGCGCCCCGGACCAATCCAGCGCAGCCACCTCCCGCAGACGCCCCCCGCTGAGGGGCGTGGCGATCAGGCGGCCAGCCGCGTCGAAGAACCGCACACCCAGCGCTTGTGCCATGCCGGCGCCGAGATCATTGGTGGCCGACCCCCCGAGACCCACGATCAGGTGTCGCGCCCCGCCGTCGAGGGCGGCGGCAATCAAGGCGCCCGTGCCGTGACTCGTCGTCTGCAGGGGGTTGCGGCGGGCGGGGCTCACCAGAGTGAGCCCAGAGGCGCTCGCCATCTCGAGCACGGCCGTCGTTGGCGAGAGCCAGCCCAAGCGGGCGTCCACCAGCGCGCGCTCCGCAGGCAGGGGGCCGGTCACCCGCACGCTCTGCAACCAGCCCCCCGTGGCGGCCACCAAGGCCTCCGTCGTGCCCTCGCCCCCATCAGCCAGGGGAATCGACCGGATCCCAGCCTCCGGCATCACCCGCCGGATCCCCTCCGCCAGCGCGGAGCAGACCTCCACAGCGCTGAGAGAGCCCTTGAAGCCATCTGGAGCGAGCAGGAAGCGCATCGGCAGCGGTCAATCCACCGCGTGGGCGTGGCGACGAAACAGAAAATCCATGGCCTGGTTGCGCAGCTGCCCGTAGCGGGGGTCCTCCTGAATGGCCATGTAGGAGCGTGGACGCGCGAACGGAACGTCCATAATCTGTCCGATGGTGGCCCGGGGGCCATTGGTCATCATCACGATGCGATCGGCGAGAAAGAGCGCCTCATCGATGTCATGGGTGATCATCAGCACTGTGGGACGCTGCTCCCGCCAGATGGCCAGAAGCTCCTCTTGCAGCTCTTCCCTGGTGATGGCATCAAGAGCGCCGAAGGGTTCATCCAGCACCAGCACGGCGGGTTGCACCGCCAGAGCGCGCGCAATGGCCACCCGTTGCTTCATCCCTCCCGAGATCTGTCCCGGGCGCTTGTCTGCCGCATCGGTCAGATGCACCATCTCCAAGTGATGATCCACCACCTGACGACGGCGGGCGGGATTCAACTCCGGCCTGGCGGCCCGCACCGCCAGATCAACGTTCTGCCGCACGGTCTGCCAGGGCAGCAGCGAATAGTTCTGAAACACCACCATGCGATCGGGACCGGGCCGTTCGATCGGACGCCCCTCCAGGGTGACGCGACCGCTGCTGGGGGAGAGGAAGCCGCTCACCATGTTGAGCAGAGTGCTCTTGCCACACCCCGAGTGGCCGATGACGCAGACGAATTCCCCCTTGCTCACCCGCAGGTCGATGTCCCGCAGGGCTTCGAAGGGGCCACGGCGGGACTGGAAGACCTGTCCGACCTGATGGAATTCCAGATAAGCGCTGGAGGTCGTCATGTCAGGCACGCGTCGGGGGTGGAGAAAGAGGAAAGGGGGTTTCCGGCAGGGTGACCGGCGCCACGAGCGGCTCTGAGGCGTCGGGCAGAGCCTTCAGGTAGGCGAGGGGATCGTCCTGGTTGAAGGGGATGCCGTCCGCCAGGGTGAAGGGGTGGCGATCGGGACGCAGCACGGGGTACCCGGCCAGCTCCAGAGCCTTGTCGCAGAGATCGGGGCGGTAAACCTGACTGAGAAGCTCAACGCGGTTGCTCGGGAAAGGACTCCAGCCCCAGCGACTGAACTGGCTCAGGATCCAAGTCCCCTCAGCCCGGTTGGGGAGATGGGCGCGATCGACGTGCCAGCGGTTGAAGGCCAGCAGCTCTCCTGGCGGCTCTCCCGTGCCCATGTCGAACTGCCGCGTGAGCGCGATGGCCGCCCGCGTTCCCAGCCACTGGGGCTGGCTGAGCACGCGGGTGAGCTCCTCCCGACGACCGCCATCGTCGCAACGTTCAGCCGCGCGCATCAGGCCCGCGCAGAGAGCGAGCAGGGTGTCCTGATGGCGCTCCGCCCAATCTTCCGAGCAGGTGAGCACCTTCTCGGGATGGCCTTTCCAGATGTCCAGGTCCGTGGCGAGCACGTAGCCCTGGCGATCTTCCACCGCTTCCGCCACCCGATAGCGCCCGGCGATGAAACCATCGATCCGCTCACTGCGGAGGGCGTCATGAAGCTCCAGGGGAGAGAGGACGGTGAAGGTCACCTGCCGATCCGGGACCACCAGCCCCGCGGTCAGCCAATGGCGCAGGAGCAATTCAGCGGTGCCATGGGACTGGGGCACGGCCAGCCGCAACGGCTCCGCCCGTCGGCGCAGGCAGGCCGCGAGGCTGTCCCTGTCCCTCACCCCCTCCCGCAGGAAGGAGCGAGACAGGCAGAGGGCGTTGCCGTTCCGGCTGACGGTCATCGGCGTGATCGCCGGCCAGGGAGCGGAACCGTTGAGGCCAAGGGAGAGGGCCAGGGGCGTGGTGGCCGCCGTGATGGCCGCGTCGAGCTCCCCCGAGCGCAATCGATCCTCCAGCCGATCCCAGCGGGAAAACGGCACGATGTCCACCCGAACCCGACTGGAGTCCAGGAGGTTCTCCTCCAGGGCGAGGGCCAATGGAGCGATGTCGAGTCCAGGGATGACCCCCACCCGCACGGTGGTGGGACCGACCGTCCGCACGGGAGCGGGTCCGCCTTCGCCGGCCTCGGTCGCGCGCCGGGCGGCGGAGGGGGTGGACGGCGAGAGGGTCGACTCCACATCGCGTTCCGCGCGCCGCTGGCGCAGCCGTCGCTGCTGTTGCAGAAAGCCGATCAATTCAGCCCGCAAGTGGTAATAGCGAGGATGCTCCATCACCTCCAATCGGTGACGGGGCCGGTCGAGGGGGCGGTCGAAGGGAACCTCCAGGATTTGCCCGATCTCAGCCTCCGGCCCGTTGGTGAGCATCACCACGCGATCGGAGAGCAACAGGGCCTCATCCACGTCGTGGGTCACCATCACCGTGGTCACGCCGGTCTGTTGGCACAGCGCCATCAGCTGCTCCTGCAGGTTGCCGCGGGTGAGGGCATCGAGGGCGCCGAACGGCTCATCCAACAGGAGAAGGCGAGGACGGATGGCGAGTGCCCGGGCGATGGCCACCCGTTGCTTCATCCCCCCGGAGAGCTCAGAGGGAAACTTCTCTGCCGCTGCGCGGAGTCCAACCATGGCGATGGCCTCCTCCACGCGAGATTGCCGCTCGCCCGCACTGGCATTGCTGAACACGCGATTCACGGCCAGGGCGATGTTTTGCCGCGCCGTCTGCCAAGGCAGTAACGAATAATTTTGAAACACCACCATGCGATCCGGCCCGGGTTCGATCACCTGCCGACCCTCCATGAGGATGCCGCCACGGCTGGCCTGGGTGAGGCCGGCCAAGAGGTTGAGCAGCGTGCTCTTGCCACAGCCGGAGTGGCCGATCAGCGAGACAAATTCGCCTTCGGCAATCTCCAGATCAATGTCTTTCAGGGCGACATAACGACCGCCCTCGCGGAGTGGGAAGACCTGAGTGACATTGTCAACGGTGAGAAACGCTGCCATGATCAGATCGCTCCCCGCGCAACGCGACGGCCCACCCAAGCCACAAAGCGATCGAGGGCCAAGCCCACCACACCCACATAGAGAATGGCAAGGATGATCTGGCTGGAGCTGGAATCGCCACCGGCGTTGTAGGAATCCCAAATAAAGTAACCAATTCCGCCATCAGCCTTCAGCATTTCAGCAGCGACAATGGCCAGCCAGGCCAGACCCACGGCGATGCGCAACCCCGTGAACACATACGGGACTGTGGCGGGAATGACGATGTTTCGGATGTATTCCCCCTTGCGTAGCCGCAGCACGCGGGCGACATTGGTGTAGTCCTGGGGAATCTCACGAATGCCGACAGCTGTATTGATGATGATCGGCCAAATCGCGGTGATAAAAATCACAAAGATTGCGGATACATTGGCATCCTGAAACACCATCAATGAAATTGGAAACCAAGCCAGGGGAGGCACAGTCCGCAGCACCTGTATCACCGGATCAAAGCCCTTGCCAAGGAAACGGTTCAGGCCCAGCACGCCACCGATGGCGATGCCAACCAGTGCGGACAAGCCATAGCCAAGGGCGACCCTCTGGAGGGAGATCAGGATCTGCCAGCCGAGCCCCTTGCTCGTGCCCCCTTCATCAAAGAAAGGCTGGCTGATGTATGGATCCCAGGTCTCCATGATCACATTGATCGGCCCGGGAAGTCTCTCGACGCCCAAGAGGCCAGAGAGGAGCTGCCACAAAAGCAAAAAAGCGCCGATGCAAAGCAGATAGGGAAGCACCATTCGGAAGGACGGCCTCAAGCGGGGCCGCCGAGGAACGTCCGTTCGTTTAGTTGGAGCAGTTGTGGTCACGATGGAAAGTGTTTGTGGAGCGAGTCTGCCTGGAATCTGCGATCAGCTCATAGCCTTGATTTTCAGAGAATCAAGATAACCCTTGGGATTTTCCGGGTCGAACACCACCCCATCAAAAAAAGTTTCCTTGCCACGTGAATCACTGGCGGGTATCGCTTTTTCTTGGCCGATGGCGATGGCGGCCTCTTTCCAGAGGTCGGAGCGATTCACCTGATTGATCAAGGCTTGGGCATCCGTATCCGGGGGTAGATAGCCCCAGCGGATATTTTCCGTAAGAAACCAGAGATCATGGCTCTTGTAGGGGAAGGAGTGCGAGTCAACCTCCTTCCAGAAGTGCATGCGCAGGGGGGAATCGGTCACCGAACGTCCATCGCCAAAGTCAAAGGTGCCAGCCAAGCGTGGCTTGATGTCGCCGACGCTCGCCTTGAAGTACTTATCTTTGGCAGTGATTTCACAAAGTTCATCAAGATTGGCTGGATCTTGACACCAGATTTGGGCCTCCTGCACCGCCATCAGCAGTGCCTTGGCCGCATTTGGGTTTTGTTGGACCCAGTCAGCCCGCAAGGAAAAGGCCTTTTCCGGGTGATCTTTCCAGACCTCACCAGTTATGGCTGCCGTATACCCCAATTTCTTGTTGACCAAACGCTGGTTCCATGGCTCTCCCACACAGAAGGTGTCCATGGTGCCGGTCTGCATGTTCGCCACCATCTGAGCAGGTGGGACCACGACCAGGTCAGCACTCGTGTTGGGATCGATTCCATTCGCGGCGAGCCAGTAACGCATCCAAAGGTCGTGCGTCCCTCCAGGGAAGGTCATCGCCGCCTTGAGGAGTTTGCCACTGGCTTTTTTTCGATCGGCGATTTCCTTGAGCTTAGGACTCTTGAGAGTGACTTTTTCGGCCAAGAATTCATTTGAAAGTGAAAGGCCTTGACCGTTCACATTCAAACGAGCCAAGATCACCATTGGCAGTGGTTGTTTCGTCTTTGTGATCTTCCCCACCGTCAGAAGGTAAGGCATTGGCGTGAGGATATGGGCGCCGTCGATTCCGCCTCGTGCGCCGCCCAGCTCCAAGTTGTCGCGGGTGGCAGCCCAGGAGGTCTGCTTCACCACCTTCACCTCGGGCATGCCGTGCTTGGCAAAGAAACCCTTCTCCTTGGCGATGATCAGAGGCGAAGCATCGGTGAGGGCAATGAAGCCAAGGGTGGCTCCCTTCACCTCCGTGTCTCCACCGCCCTGCCCCGCAGCGCTGGTTTCCTTCTTTGGGGCGGTGGCGGGAGGCTTGCCGCCACAAGCCGCCACCACCAGGCTGCCAACGGCCGTACCTGCGGCGGTGAACAAAAAACGGCGGCGCGAAAACGAAGCCATGGAATGGAGTGGGAAAAAGGGACAGTTGGATGCGTCAGCGTTCCGGGCCTCGACCGGAACGGAATCAAGGAGAGAAAACCAGGTGAGGAGAACCTGGAAGAAAGGCATCCAGAAAGCTGGAAACTCTCGACAGGCTTCCTCCAGAGGGAATGGCGCCCTCACTTCGATCCCTAAACGCTTGAATCATCAAGAGCGGGAAAGAGATTCCCATTCCTTGCTGGACGCGGCACGAAACCGGAGGGAGGGAAGAGGACCAGATGATGCACCAATTGGGAGAGCGACGTGGCCATTCACCGGATCAGTTGTGGCTGTGCTTCAAAACAACGCGCACGCAACAAATTTTGGACGGCGCCCAAGCAAACCGTTCAAGAATCAAATCATTGAACCGGGCGAAGACGTTGTCGCGATGACTACCGAATCCCTCCCCCACGGCTGATCCCTCGTCGGAAGGCAGGGAGTGCCCGTCCATCAGGGGTCAGAGATCCTTGGCCAGCAGGGCGAATTCCTCCAGTGCCCCGGGCAGGTTGCGGTGCTCATGCCCTGGATGACTCAGCTTGACCAGGGCAAACCGTTGCAATTCATCCAGTCCGCCCCACCCACCGGGGCGCAAGGTCAGCCCCAGCTCGCGGCAGGCGGTCGCCACCGACTCCGGCCAGGTGTCCGCACACTGCCAATCCGTCCCGCGCGCTGGCGGCATTGCTGTGGCGGGCCCCCGGGGAAGGCTTTGGCTGCGCTCGAGCAACCAGTGCCGGAGGGCGGTGAGGGCGCTTGCATCATCGGGCCAGGCCAAGAGACGCTGCCGCTCCTCCGCTGTGAGGCCGTGCCACTGGGTCAGCTTGAGTTTCACGCCAGAGAGATCCAGTTTTCGCCGAACGGCCATCGGCAAACAGCGCAAATCTCCCGCGAAGTCGATTTCAAAGCGAAACAACCGGCTGGCCTGATCGGCGGCGGCTGGTGGAGATCCTTCCCTCATGACGCCATCTCCCGCCGCAGGCGCTCGCCAGCCTGGGCCAGAAGGAGGGCCCGCGCCTGATCCAGCGCTGCAGGCAAGCTCGCCATTTGATCGCTCTGCCACAGCAGGCATCCCAGATTCCAGAGCAGCCCCTCCGCCAAGGGGCCCTGCCCCCGCAGAGCCTCCAGCGCCTGCTCCCGCCAAAGCTCGAGCGACTCCCAGGCCACCTCGGGCGCGGTGATGCCATGGTCCCGAGGGTGCAGCAACAGCCGCTCGCACAGCTCGCCCCGCAGCCGGGCGGCGATGCCGGCGCGGGTGGTGGGCAGATCGGTGGAGCCTTCGAGGCCCTTGATCGTCAACACATCCTCCTCCCCGCAGGCGCGCAGGGCTTGCCAGGCACGCTGCTCGGTGGGGGGGTGGACAAAGCCACTCACGAGCAACCGCTCCCCTTGATGAGGGGTCCAAAGCAGCTCCAGGCTGGCCAGCGGAGGCCGCTTGCCGATGAGATCGCGCGTGGCAACCAGAGCTTCAGCGGCGGGGAAATGGCTCGGCTGATGGGTGAGGGCAAGATTGTGGCGATCGAGGCGTTCCTGCACCGCATCCAACGTCCGCTCAGCCCAGGCCAGCCCCAACGCGCCGAAAAGTTCCTCCAGGGTCACGCCGTACTTCACAGGCATGGGGCCACCGCCATGCAGCACCACAGGCAGGCCTGCCGCCGCCAGGGTGAGCGCCACCAGAGGGAGCAGTGGTGCCGTGCGCGTTCGGCCGTCGTACGGCACGCCGAACGCGATGGCCCGACGCCCGCCGGTTGTCAGGGTGGGACCCAGGCCTCGGTAGGTGTCGAGCATGCCGCTGAGTTCCTCTGGCGAGGGCCTGCGGATGCGATGCGCAATCAAAAACGCCCCCAGCTGGGCGGGATCCAGCCGACCGGAAAGCATCAGCGCCATCGCCTCTCCCGCTTCTTCTCGGCTGAGGCCCGTGCTGGTGTGCTCCCCGCTGCCCACCTTGGCGATCAATTGACGAAAGCGGGCCCGCTCAGGTCCGAGGGGGGAAGGGTGACGACCTCGGCGTTCGCTCTCCAATGCCGCCAAGCCAGTCACTGCGCCTGAGTTTGGTAGCGGTTGCAACAAGGGATTGTGCTGTTCTGCCGCACATTGTGGCTGGAGAGCGAGTCCACGGCTGTTCATTCGGGCTGATCCGGGCCTCTGCGGCTGAAACTGGTTTTTTCAAGACCTCTGAAACACAGAGATCCCACCGTCCAGGCTTGTCTTGGATCTCATGGAGAGCTGTGAATCCTGCCCTCCCCCCAGGATGACCGGCGGGCCCGGCTGAAACCCTCCTCGAAGAAGCCGTTTCGAACGGCTGGAGCGCGAGGGCTTCGCGGCAGCAGGACTATTTCACCGCCTTTTCGCATGCGCTGCGAACGGCCTCGCGACCACAAGGGGTTCTCGCCCTGACACCTCGAAAAGGCCAATTTCTCCCGATCACCAGCCCCCGCCTTCCCCTCCCGTCCTCCGCCTTCCCCCTCCCGTCCTCCGCCATCCGCCATCCGCCCAGCGGTCCACACCTCGCTTTCCGCTCCCATGGCCTCCTCTGAACCTCCTGCCGTCGCGGCCCAACCCGCACCCGAGGATGGATCTCGCGCCTCGGCGCTCAACAAAATCGAACAAGCCAAAGCCTCCTTCTGCGGGCTTGATCTGGAACAACGACTGCAAGAGCTGGCGGCGGCGGGGTGGGAAACCCTCGATGAAGCCACCCTCACCATTCATCTCAAGTGGCTGGGCATTTTCTTCCGTCCCGTCACGCCAGGTCGCTTCATGGTGCGGCTGCGGCTTCCCAATGGCCTGATCACCGCTGATCAGTTGGCGCTGCTTGCGGATGTGGTGGACCGCTGCGGAGAGGAGGGCAGCGCCGACATCACAACCCGTCAGAACCTGCAGTTGCGTGGTCTCCTCCTGGAGGACATGGGTCCCCTGCTCCTGGATCTGCATCGGGTGGGGCTCACCAGTCGTCAGTCCGGCCACGACAATCCCCGCAATGTCACGGGGAATCCGCTGGCGGGCATCGACCCTGAGGAGATCATCGACACACGCCCTCTGGTGGAAGCCATCCAGGCGGCCCTCCTCGGGCCGGAGGGACCACGCAACCTGCCGCGCAAGTTCAATGTCGCCGTGGGAGGGGCTCCCGACAGCTTTCTGCTGCACAACGACCTCGCCTTCCTGCCCGCCCTCCACGGCGGAGAGCTCGGCTTCACCGTGATGGTCGGAGGGTTCTTCTCTGGCCAGCGCAACGCCTTGGCGATTCCCCTCGGGCTCTGGCTGCCACCCTCCGCAGTGCCTGGCTTCACCCTGGCCGTGGTGCGCCACTTTGAACGCCACGGGGATCGGGCCGTGCGCAGCCGCACCCGCCTGATGTATCTGATCGAGGCCCTGGGCCTGGAGACCTATCGCCAGGAGGTCATCACCGCCCACCGCGACCTGCGGGGCTCCGACGAGGCCAATCTCCTGCAGATCCACGACGGCAGCCATCTGGTCAACCGGGCGCCGCGGGATGTCTGTGGCTTCCATCGGCAGAAGCAGGAGGGACTCTGCTGGGCGGGATTGAATGTGCCGATGGGGCGGCTCGACGCCGCCGCGATGGCGGATCTGGCCCATCTGGCCCGCACGTGGGGTGATGGGGAGCTGCGCCTGACGGAAAGTCAGAACGTGGTGATCAGCGGGGTGGCCGACGCGCATCGCGACGCCCTGGCGGCCGAGCTGGCCACCCCGCAACGGCACCGCGCGTTTCGGCTCAACCCCGGACCGCTGCTGGCCGAGGCCGTCAGTTGCACCGGCAGCCGGTTTTGCGGTTTTGCGTTGATTCCCACCAAGACCACCGCCCTGGCTGTGGTGGAAGAACTGGAACGCCGCCTGGACCTGCCCCATCCCGTGCGCACCCACTGGACAGGCTGCCCCAATGCCTGTGGCCAGCCCTACATGGGCCAGATCGGCCTGATGGGCGCAAAGGCCCGACAAGCGGGGCAGATGGTGGAGGCCGCCAAGCTCTTCCTCGATGGCGCCATGGACAGCCGACCCCGCCTGGCTGAACTGCACGACAAGGGAGTCCCCCTTGACCAGCTCACCGACACACTGGCTTCGCTTCTTGTCGAGCGCTTCGGTGCGCGCCACCGCGCCCCCGCCCCATGAAACGACCGAGACCAGGAGCCGCCCATGCCCCCTGGCGGCTTGGCGCGCTGGGCCGCCAACCCCGATCCATCGTCATCATTTCCTCGCTGTCGGAATGGTCCGCAACGCCGTAGAGCAAGTGGATGATTCGCTCCGGATCCAGATCGAGAGCGGCCACTTCCTGCCAGAGCCGGCGGGTGCGAACCGGATCCGCGCGCACAAATTGAGCCTCAGCCAACTGGCGCGTCAGCAGGATCACGAGCTGGCGCTGCTTCCACTCCGCGAAGGTGTGGTCCGGCGCCTGTTGCAACGCTTGTTCCACGGCAGGGGCTCCCGGGACGGACTGAACATGGTCCACTTTCGGCAGCGGCCGAGCGCTCCGCCCGTGTTCGCCATGAAACGTATCAACAGCTACATCCCCTCTCTTTCCACCAGGGTGGCGCGGGATTTGCCATGGTGATTCCAGTGACCGCCCTCGCCCCCTTGGCTCCCTCCCCGGGCCATCCCGACGACCCGGTGGCCGCCCTGCCCCCACCCGGCAGCGCCGAACGTTGGCCCGGGCTGCAGCGGCTGCGCCGTCAACCCAACCTGGAGCTGGGCCCCTGGTTGCGGGCGGTGGAACAAGGCGAGACGGCGCCCCAGAGCGATCTCCTGGTGGTGCTCGCCGACCATCTGGATGGGGATGCCATGGAGCGCCTCTTGCGCTGGTGGAGTCGGAGTGAACCTTGGGACCCGGCCCTCCCCGCCCTGATCGTTCCCCGCCGAGATGCGCGAGCCCGCCAGGCGCTTCTCCAGGCCTGGTCCGCCGCGAGGCACGATCGCGACCGCTGGAGGTCCCTGCTTCCCCTCCTCGGTCACCAACGGAATCCGGAGGATTTCCCCCTTCTGCGGGAGGTGGCGCTGGCGCCTGGCCCCAGCGCGCTGCGCCTGGCCGCCCTGGAAGGGCTCTGCCGGGGGCTGGGGGCCTGGCCGAGACACGGGTTGCGCCACACCTTGCGCGTGCTGGTCTGCGACCTTCACCCGCCCCTGGCGGAGGCCGCCGTGGATGCGCTGGCACGCCTGCCCGAGGCCCGTCCCTGGCTGATGCAGCTCGCCCGACGCGACCTCGACCCCGGGGTGGCCGCCCGCCTGCGTCGACGCTTGCGCCAACTCCCCGCGAATCCCCTGGTTCTCCTCCTTCATGGCCGTGCGGGGGGTCAGGTGCCGCCGGAAATCATCGACCTGGCCCGAACCCTGGAGCAACGGCGCGGCGCCCCTGTGATCCTGGAACTCCTCACCGCCGAGGCCCCCCCCCCGCTGCCGCCGCCGCCCGCCGCCGCGACCACCCTGGTGCCGTTGTTTCTGCTGCCAGGGGGCCACGTTCAACGGGACGTGCCGGCCCGGGCACGCCGCTGGCGACAGGCGGGGACCGTGCGGCGTCTGCCCTTCCTGGGGGCCTGGCCGGCCTGGCAAGCCCTGTTGAGGCGGGAGGTGAACGGCTTGGCCGACTGCGGCGACTCCCCCGCCCCCCTGCTGTTGCACCATCCTGTGGAGGGTTCTCTGCCACACCGCTACCTGGCCCACCTCGCCGCCCACTGTCACGCCCGCTGCGCCCCTTTGACGCTTCCCGTCGTGGAGAGCCAGGCGCCGCAGGCGCGCGACGGGGAACGCGCCCTCCCCCTCCTGCTGGCCACGAGCCGTCTCAACGAGGGACAGCCGGCGCCTTGGTCCACCCCCCTGCTGGCACGGCCCGCCCTGCGCCAGGGGCTGCTGGATCTGCTGGAGGACCTCCCGTGAGCGGCCCGGGGGACATCCTCCCCGCCGCCACCCTCGGGACGGTCTACCTGGTGGGGGCCGGCCCGGGAGACCCGGAGCTGCTCACCGTGCGCGCTCATCGCCTCTTGAGCCACTGCGATGCCCTGGTCTACGACTCCCTGGTGCCCCAGGAGCTGTTGGATCTGGTGCCACCAGCCTGCGAACGGCGTTTTGTGGGCAAGCGGCGGGGACACCATTCCGTGCCCCAACCCACGATCAACGGCGTGCTGGTGGAGCTGGCCCAGCGCCATCGGCGGATCGTGCGCCTGAAGGGGGGAGATCCCTTCCTGTTCGGCCGGGGTGGGGAGGAGGCCGCCCACCTGGTGAGCCGAGGGGTGCCGGTGCAGGTGGTGCCGGGAGTGACGGCGGGGATCGCCGCCCCGGCCTACGCGGGCATCCCCGTGACCCATCGCCGAGCCGGCTCCAGCGTCACATTTGTGACCGGACACGAGGAGATCGACAAGCGCCGTCCCGGTGTCGACTGGCAAGGTTTGGCCCGCTGCAGTGACGGCCTGGTGATCTACATGGGCCTTCACAACCTGCGCCGCATCTGCGACGAGCTGATGGCCGGCGGGCTCGCCCCCTCCACGCCAGCGGCCGCCATCCAACAGGGCACGGTGCAGGCGCAACGGCTTGTGGTGTCGGTGCTGGAGTTGTTGGCGGAGCAGGTGGAAGATGCGGGCCTGAGCTCCCCCGCCATCATCGTCATTGGCGCGGTGGTGGGCCAACGGGTGGCGGCTTGCGCTCCCCCCCCAGCCTCCGTCAACATGCCGATTCCCCTTTGAGAAGGAGAGCGGGGCCACTGTTCCAACCGCCTGTGGAAACCAAGGTTTTGTAACGAGGCTCACCTAATCCGCCCTCTCGCGGCGGTTCACTTGTTCATTCGTCTTCTTGCGCGGCGCCTCCCCGCCCAGCGTTCTCCCCCTGGTTTCGCCCGTCATGACCGCCACCCTGCCCAACCGACACCCAAGTCCCCGCCCCAGTTCGATGTCAGAACGCAGCGACCAGGCCCGGAGCCTCGCCCGACCAGCGCCAATGTTTGAACTCATCCCCTACGAAAAGTTTCGCGACACGCCCGCCGTTCGCTTCTTCGACATCACTGTGCCCACCTCCAACGCCAGGGATCTGGTGGTGCACACCGGCCCGGCCATCAGCCCCCCCAACGACCCTGAGACGGAGGCGTGGCAGTTCTACCTGCATCCCCATCAAGAGGACAATCTCCTGGCCATGCACGGTGGACGGACCTTTTACCTGGTGAATCTGGGCTGGAATTATCCGTTCCACATCGTTCGACTCGACTGCGGTGGGGACATCCTTCGCATCCCACCCGGCACCTTCCATCGTTCCGTGTCCGATCCCGATGGCTCCCTGGTGCTCAATCAAGCGGTGCGTGAGGAGGGAGCCAGTGTCGTGCGGGAGTTTCGCGTCTACAACAGCTCACGAATCCCCCGCCTGTACGCCGTCACCTCGAAGACGGCGCCTCTGCCCAAATTGCACGGCCTCAATTGGTGAGCCTCCTTGTCGTGGTGGCCTGGTGAGCGCTCAGGGATCGAGCTCCAAGGCCTCCAAACGCAGATCGATGGTGCAGGCCTCAGGTCGTTCGCGCCCACTCCAGGGGACCAGGCCCTCGGGCGTGCGCGGATCGGAGGACTCCAGGGCGACAGGCTGGAAGCCCTCTCCACCGGCTGACAGCACAAACGCTTGCACGCCTTGCGGACCGCCCACGATGAGCCGCAAGGGCGAATGGGGGGCGATCCCCGGATGCAGGCAGGGGTAGAGGCGCTGCAACCTGTAGCGCACCGCCAACAGGGACGAGGGATCGGGATCCAGGGGCAATCGCTTGCCTTGCAGGGCGAGCCAGCCGTGCTGGCGGAAAGCGCGATTGGCTGTCACCTCGAAGCGTCGCAGGGACCCATCCACAAAGCGACTGGTGAAACCTCCTTCCCGGGGGAAATCGCAAATGAGGGGCCAGGGTTCCAGGGCAGGACGCAGTTCGAGGGCAAGGGCATCGCTGCCGGGAGTTGACGCACCTTGCCAGGCGAGAAGCGGAGGGAAGCGCCACTGCCAGATCTCCCGGAACGGCCGTTCCTCCAGGGGCAGATCCGCCTCGGCGAGGTCAGCCAAAACCTGTTGCAGATCCGCCCAGAGCTGGCTCGGGAGCAGGCAGCGATCATGGAGTCGCTCTCCCCAGGGCAGCAGGCGTCGCGGCCGCTGGGCTGGGTCGAGCAGAAAGGCCGCCAGGCCACTCCAGAGCAGGGCGATCGCCTGACTCCACTCCAGGGAAGGCAGACTTTCCAGAGCCCGAAACTCGATCAGCCCCAAACATCCCGCCGGAGTGCCCGGGTTCCAGAATTTGTCGAAGCTGATCTCACAGCGATGGTTGTTGCCGCTGCGGTCGGCGTGGAGGTGGCGGAGGGTTTCGCCAATCAAGGCGCGATGGTCTCCCCAGGGTTCTTGGGAGGGATGCTCCTCCGCCAGTTCCAGTTGGCGGTAGGCCAGCTCGAGATCGAAGATGCTTCCAGACGCCTCATCGGGCCGGGGGGCCTGGGATGCCGGTCCCACGCTGGAGCCAGTGAACAAGTAGCTGAGGCTCGGATGATGCTGCCAGTAGCGGAGGAGGCCCGCCAGCCAGGCGGGGCGTGAAAAGAAGGGATTGGTCGCCAAGGAGGCCCCGCCCCACAGCAGGTGGTTGCCGCCGCCCGTGCCCTCCTGGCCTCCATGAGGGGCCTCTTTCCATGTGCGGAGCCCCACCACATCGGCGGCCCTCTCCATGCGCCTGAGCCACTGGGCATAGTCCGTCCAGCCGTGGCAGACCGGCAGGTTGATCTCCAGCACCCCGGGATCCGCCGTGAGGCCAAGCACCTGCCAGTGATCCTCGACATCGCTGGGAAGCATGCCGCTCAAACGAGGCTCCGTGAGCCCCTCCAAGCCCTCGGCCACGGCCTGCAGCAGGGCTTCCAGCGGATGCCGCAGCAACGGGGGAAGAAACAGCTCCCAGCCGTCTTGATCCACCTCCAAGGTGAGCACCTGTCGCGGAAGCTCTGCGGGAAAGTGGAGCAGGGGCAGCCGGAGGCCCGCAGGACCGGGGGCGCCGCTCAGCTCGGCGAGGGCATCCGCCAGGGGCCACTCTCCGGCCTGCCAGGACCAGCCCTCCTCCCGCTCATCGTCACTGGTCTCCAGAGCGGTGAGGGGCGCCGCCCAGGCCCGTCGTCTCTCCTCAAGGGGGTCGCGCAAGCTCAGGGGCCGCAGGCGAACACCCAGTCGCTCGCCGAGGCGATCCAGCCAGGCAGGAGCCTCCTCCAACCGGAGCGGCGCGGGCGCTGAGTCCCGCGAGCGGTTGTCCGCCTGACGCACGAGGGGAGAGCCGTCTCTGCGGACCAGCAGCCGCAGAGCCCAGCGGGGGTTGACCTCACCGTCATAGAGCTTCCCCGGGCAATAGAGCAGGGTGCTGCCCGGCCACACCTGACGCTGAAACTCCTTCGCCAAGCGGCGGGCGATCGGAAGTTTCGTGGGGCCATCCGCCGTGATGGACCACTCGGAACCCTCTGGTTTCACCGGCACCAACGTGGGCTCTCCCCCGAGGGTGAGATGTATCCCCGCCGCATCGAAGCGCTGCCGCACCCGATCCGCGAGTGTCTCCATCCAAAGGGTCATGAGGGGGGCTGAAGGATCCGGGGATCCTCCTCCAGAGCGGCCAAGCGGTGTCAACGGGCAGGATTGGGCTCCTGGACCAGGCGGCCCACAGGCACGGGCTGCACCTTCCAGATCCGCTCGGCGTACTCCTGGATCGAGCGATCGGAGGAGAAGAACCCACAACGGGCCGTGTTCAAGATGGACATTTGCGTCCAGCGCTCCTGATCCAGCCAGGCTCCGTCCACTTCATTCTGGGCGCGGCGATAGTCGCCGATGTCAGCCATGACCCGGAAGGGATCACTGCTGCAAACATTGGACAGCAGGGGGTGAAAGAGTTGGCGATCGCCCTCGCTGAAATGGCCAGAGCCAATGAGATCAATGGCTGCTCGGGTGAGGGGCTCATTTTCCAACCAGGGCATCGGGTGGTAGCCCGTGCGATTGAGGGCAGCCAACTGGTCTGCGGTGTGACCAAAAAGGAAAAAGTTATCACTTCCGACCCTTTCCCGAATCTCCACATTGGCCCCATCTAAAGTGCCGATGGTCAAGGCACCATTAAGAGACATTTTCATGTTTCCTGTACCCGAGGCTTCCATTCCAGCCGTGGAAATCTGCTCGGACAGGTCGACAGCTGGATAGATGCGATGCCCGAGGCTAACACTGAAATTCGGCAGGAAAACGACCCGTAAACGACCATCCATGGCGGGATCGATGTTGACGATGTCCGCGATGCCCACGATCAAGCGAATGATCAGCTTCGCCATGGCATAGCCCGGCGCGGCCTTGCCCCCGAACACAACGGTGCGCGGGGGGAGATCCTCTCCCTCCCGGAGGCGCAGATAGCGCTCAACAACCTGCAGGGCGGCCAAGTGCTGGCGCTTGTATTCATGGATGCGTTTCACCTGCACATCGAAAAGGCTGGCAGGATCGACAAGAACGCCGGTTTGTTGGTGGATGGTCTGGGCCAAACGCTCCTTGGCGAACGAGCGCATCGCGCGCCAACGCTCACGGAAGGCCGGATCCTGAGCCAATGGCTCTAGTCGGGAGAGTTGATTGAGATCGGTTTTCCATCCTTCACTGATGGTTTCATCCAGCAGGCTGGAGAGATGAGGGTTGGAGACGGCCAGCCAGCGCCGTGGCGTGACGCCATTGGTGATGTTGGTGAAGCGATCCGGCCAGATTTGGGCAAAGTCATGGAACAGGTTTTGCTGAAGCAACTGGCTGTGCAGTTCAGCCACCCCGTTCACGTGATGGCTTCCAACCACAGCCAAATGAGCCATGCGCACTTTGCGCTGGGGTCCTTCCTGAATGAGAGACAGCTTGGAGAGCATGTCCGGCTTGCCTGGATAGCGGAGACGAACCATGCGCAGGAAACGAGCATTGATTTCGTAGATGATTTCCAGCTGACGCGGCAACAACTGCTGAAACAGATCGAGCCCCCAGCACTCCAAAGCTTCGGGGAGCAGGGTGTGGTTGGTGTAGCTGATGCAAGAGGTGGTTACGCTCCAGGCTTGCTCCCATTCCACTCCGTGGACATCAATCAGGAGACGCATCAATTCAGCTACAGCAATGGCTGGATGGGTATCGTTGAGCTGGACGGCAAACTTCTTATGAAATTCTGTCACATTCAAGTCTTGCCCCTTTAGAATGCGAAACATGTCCTGCAGGGAGCAAGAAACAAAGAAGATCTGCTGACTCAGTCGCAGGCGTTTCCCCTGCTCCATCTCATCATTTGGATAGAGCACTTTAGAGAGAGTTTCCGACTGGATCTTATGCAATACTGCCCTGGTGTAGTCGCCAGCGTTGAACGAAGCAAAGTCAAAATCCTCGGGCGCGTGGGCCGACCAGAGTCGAAGCGTGTTGGCGGTGCGGACGCCATAACCCAGGATCGGAGTGTCATAGGCCACTCCGATCACCGTTTGCCCGCCAATCACCACGGGGTAACTCCATTCCGGGCGGATCACCTCCCAGGGATTTCCCCGAGCGAGCCAGGGATCCGTGCTTTCCACCTGGCCACTGGGACCAATTTGCTGGCGAAAGATGCCGAACTCGTACCGGATGCCGTAGCCAATGGCCGGCAGCTCCAAAGTGGCCATGGACTCCTGGAAGCAGGCCGCCAGGCGGCCAAGACCGCCGTTGCCAAGGCCAGGCTCCGGTTCTTCGGCGATCAGATCGTCCAAGGAGAGTCCGAGTTCCCGGCAAGCTGCTTCAGCTTCCTTGTGAAGGCCAAGGTTGACCAGATTATTTTCCAGATGGGGCCCCAGGAGATACTCGGCGGAGAGGTAGATGGCTGTGCGCACATGCTGATGGGTGTATGTCTCGGCGGTGTCCACCCAGCTGGCCAGAAGCCGGTCGCGCACCGCAAGGGCCAAACAGAGGTAATGGTCATGGGTGGTGGCCAAACCGGGCGCCTTGGCTTGGCTGGAGAAAAGATGGCGGCGCATGTCGGACGCCAGGGGATTGACAAAGGACCCGGCGCTGGAAGAGAGGGGAGTGACGACCATGCCTGAGGCATCCAAGGGGACTTCCTTCATGGCGTGAGTTCGGATGGATCGCTGAAGCATCGGCTACCTGGGACGCGGTGTGGATTGATTTCTTCATCTCCAGACCTGGAGGGCTCCGAGTCCAGGACCTCCGCGCGGATGGTCCATTTCAAATCGCTCTCCACAGGGCCCGATCCAGAAAAACTGCCCGAGACGGCAGCCGTGAGGTTGGCCTTGGAGGAGGTGGCCAGCACGATGTAACGATCGTCAATGGGTCCCGCGCCGCTGGGATCAAAGCCACGCCAGCCGGCACCGGGAAGATAGACCTCCGCCCAGGCATGAAGGTCGTAGTGCTTGGGCTTCGGCTCCACAAGGTGGTAGCCACTGACAAAGCGAGAGGGAAGTCCGACGCAGCGGCAGGATTCAATCATCAACATTGCCAAATCGCGGCAGGAGCCAACGCGCTCCTTCAAGGTTCGACCCGCTGGCCAGGCGGGCCCCAAGTGGCGCTGGGTGTATTTCACGCGATCCTGAATTATGGCCACCAGCTGCCTGAGGAAAGGGAGAGCCATCTGGTTGCAACCTGTCAAGGCTTCCTGGGCCAGGTCGACGGCGGCGGGATCGTGCTGGCCATTGGGCAACCAGCCCTCCAGAGAGCCCATCAGATCACCATTCAGGTGGCCCACTGGGTAGGGGAGAAGTGGAGGATTGACCTCCAGTGCCATGTCCAGAGGCGGGGCCACTTGCGTCACCACTTCACTGCTCGCCTGCACATGAAAACGATCTGTGCTACCGAGAAAACGTGCCCTCAGGATCTCATCTCCACTGGCGGCCAAAAGTGGATAAAGGACATCGGGTTCCGGCGTAATGCGCAGATCAAAATCAAGCAAATGCTGGAAGCCGTGTCCTCTTGGCTTGAGGCAGAAGCGATGAGGCCCCAACAAGATAGGGGCTGAGTAGCGATAGTGAAGGGTATGGGTTATGTGGGCTCGCATTCCAACTCAGGGGGAGTAGAGCTTGAAGGAGAAGCAATAAAGTAACGCTTTTCAATCAGCGCATGAAGTTGGTTTAGGTCTTGCTGAAAATGATCAATCGCTTCATGCAGTCCGTGGGCGATCAGATCATCAATTCGAGTATAACTCCAGCGTGCCAATGTGAGACCCGCCAGGCATTCCAGTGCATCAGGGGCTCCCGGTACAGATTTGCCACGGACAATGCGAAGTGTTTCGTTAATCCGCTCCAGACAATAACGAACAGAACGGGGAAAGATGGGATCGAGCAAGAGAAAACCGGCTACAGCCTTTGGAGCGATGGCTCGCTGCTGGGACTGACGAAACATCTGATAGGCACCAGCCGTGCGTAACAGAGCAATCCATTGCAATTCGTCAAGGACGCCACCCACATCCTCATTGGAGGGAAGAAGGAGAAAATATTTGACATCGAGAATGCGTGTGGTCTTGTCTGCCCGCTCAAGCAACCGTCCCAAACGGCTGAATTGCCAGGAGAGATCACGGCTGAGGGTGGCATCAGTGATCCCGTAAAAGAGCTGGCAATCACGTCGGATGAGACGCAACTGCTCCTGTGGAGGTTGCTCCCAATACTCAGCGTCCTGGAGCCCCCAGTAGCAACCATTGATCTGCTCCCACATCTCTGTGGTGATCACATCACGGATCTGTCGAGCATTCTCACGGGCAAATGTAATGCAATTCAGGACACTGCTTGGATTTTCATTCTCTCGTACGAGAAAATTCACAACATCCTCAGGGCGACCCATGGGATAAAGCTTGTCAAAAAGCTCCCGATCACCACTGGCATCGATGAGAGGAAGCCATGGCTCAGCGCTTCCAAGCGGGCAGTCCAGAGCCATAGCTTCACTCACTTCGACGAAGCGAGAAATATTTTCTGCACGTTCGACATAGCGGTTAATCCAATACAACGAATCGGCGACGCGGCTGAGCATCAGTTCTCCTCCTGGGAAGATGCGGAAGTATCCATATCGACCACGGCGTCATCAACAATCCAGGTGTCTTTGCATCCACCTCCTTGAGAAGAATTGACCACAAGTGAACCACGCCGCAGTGCAACGCGTGTCAGTCCTCCTGGAGTGACCCAGTTGTCTTTACCACGCAAAGTATAAGGTCTTAGATCAACGTGACAGGGATAGATTTCTCCCTCACTGAGCGAGGGCACTGTCGAAAGTTCAAGGGTCGGCTGGGCGATGAAATTTCTCGGATCCGCTTCAATCTTTGAGGCGAAGATGGCAATCTCTTCCTTGCTGGCATGTGGCCCAATGAGCATGCCATATCCCCCTGCTTCTGCAACAGACTTCACAACAAGCTCATGGAGATGGGACAAAACATAAGAGCGATCGTCAGGACGAGAACAAAGATAGGTGGGAACATTTTCAATGATCGGTTCCTGCTTCAGATAATATCGAATTATTTCCGGCACATACGCATAAATTAACTTATCGTCAGCCACACCCGTGCCAGGAGCATTGGCGATGGCGACTCTGCCTGCGGCGTAGGCGGCCATCAGCCCGGGCACGCCGAGAATCGAATCGCTGCGAAAGACCTCCGGATCAAGAAAATCATCATCGATCCGACGGTAGATGACATCGACCGGCTCCAGACCTGCGGTGCTTCGCATCCAAACCCTTCGATCCTCTACCACCAAATCCCGACCTTCTACAAGCTGAATGCCCATCTGCTGAGCCAGATAGCTGTGCTCGAAATAAGCACTGTTGTAAACACCAGGTGTCAAGAGGACCACTTTCGGATTATCGGTCCAAGTGGCCAGATCACTCAGGGTCTGCAGCAAATGAGAGGCATAGTTATCGATCGGCTGAACGGTGCGGCCAGCGAACAGGCTGGGGAAGATTCGTTTCATCACCCGCCTATTTTCCAAAAAATAAGCTACACCGGAAGGGCAGCGCAAGTTGTCCTCAAGCACACGCCAGGTGCCGGCTCCATCCCGCACAAGGTCGAGTCCAGAAATGTGACACCAGCGTCCCAAGGGAGGCTGGACGCCCTGCATCTGCGGGCGCCAGCCATGGGAACTCACAACATCCTCTCTGGGAACGACGCCATCCGCATGGATATGGCCGGGCCCATAGACATCCGCCAAGAAAAGATCAATGGCTTCCAACCTCTGGAACAATCCCTTCTCAAGAACCTCCCATTCGCTGGCACGGATCAGACGGGGGAGCGGATCGAAAGGGAGGATGCGCTCGACGCCAAGACGACCGGAGTCGTTGAGACGAAAGGTGGCTCCCAGGCGCCGGAGCAGCATCCCGGCGGCAGCGTGGTTGTGATTGAGTCGCTCTAGTCCCATGCGACCCAGGGAGGACAGGAGGGGGCCGAGGGCTGGGCGCGGCTCATCAGGAGCCCCGAAATACTCGTCATAGCCGTGATTGAGGGCGTACTCCGTGAACATGGGGTTGACGAGCATTGGCTCAATCCTGAAGGGGCGGTGGGCCCGGACCGGTGACGGTTGCTACGAATATGGCCGTGGAACCGCCCGATCTGGCGAGCCCGCAACCCCTCCGGCGAGGCCGCGCTTTGGACACACGGACTCCAGCGCCTGATTTTGGCCGGGGCCAAGGTCACAGAAGACCGGCCAAAACAACCCGCAGATGATTCACACCTGGTCTCATCTACGAGATTGAGACCAACTGGATTTGCTGACAAAGCGCGGGGGAATTGAAACACTTGGTTGCGCCCCATCACAGGCTTAACTAAGCTAATTAGGTCCCGTCTATTGCCACACATTAGTCTAATCATGAGACTCAATCGGGCCCGACTATCTCCTGCTTTCAAAGCCTCCATTGTTCCGGCTGCACTGATTGCTAGCCTTGCTTTTCCTTGCAGTGCAAGCGCATTATCCACCGGGTACCAAACCGCTGGATCACCGGTTAGCTTCACCCGGTTTGGAAACGGAACAACATCTTTTACTCCACCAGTATCATTCCCTGGGTTCAATCCAGCTGCTCTTCCTCCAAGCCACCTTAATCCCGTACTTTATGGTTTCCGATATTTCATCAATAACGTCATGCTTGGCGGCAGCGTAGGCCTTGCAACCGATCCTGCCTCATCCTTCACAGCAAATCCTTCGGTCACCCTTAGCCTGGATTCTATTTCACCAAGTGGTGCTCCGGTGCAATTTTCTATAGCCGCCAACACCATTACAGGCAACGCAACACCGTCAATAACTCCTTTCCCTATCTCCAACACCGCGACGAGCGCCGTCTCTCCTGATATTGCTTTGCCGCCTCCACTAGACAATTTCACTACACCTAACACTGTATCCACTGATTTTTTCTCCACGGCCTGGAGCTTGACATCTACACCTGACTTGGCAGCTCTTTGGGGTAGCGCCACAATCAACGGTCAGTTTGGCCTGGAATACGTCTACACCTATGTTCCCGGCCCTCTGCCTATCCTTGGCGCTGGCGCTGCGTTTGGTTGGACCCGTCGTCTACGCCGCAGAATTTCCAAGTCTGCTTGACCCTTCATTTTTCTCAACACTACCCCCTAAACAGGGGGTTTTTTTTTGTCGATTCGACTAAACTTTTTTACTTCCATCTGCAGGCTCCCTTGAATTCCACCACCTTCTCCCGGCTGCTGGCTCGAAGCGGCGTAATTCTAATAATCCTATTTGCAGGTGTTGTCCTTTTTGATATTTTCCCTCCAAAGCTACTGCAGCCTGACTGGCTGTTAAATTTTGGCGTTACCCTGAGCAATACGCTTTCCATACCACTTGTTGGCATTGTTTTGGTTCATATCGCCAGCTACATCGATCTGCAGGCTTGTAACAAGTTAACTTTACGGGTGGCACGATTTTCAGCGCTGCTGGCCCTGCTTTTTCTATTGGTCCAACCCATGCTGGCATTCGCACTATGGAAAAACTTTCGTGATCTGAATATTTACAACAGAGAGCAGATGAATATCATCGCAACAAAAGGACAAGATCTCACCCAAGCCATCCAAAATTCGGTCACTTTTGAAGAGCTGCAAACCAAGATGTCTAGACTTCAGGGTCCGAACATTCCTGATCAGGCGCGCTCCCTTCCTTTACCGGAACTCAAAAAACAGTTGTTGTTTTCGATCAAGTCTGCCCAGGAAGCGTTCTCAAGCCGCTTAGCGACGCCCACATCACAAGCTTACAAAGAAATCTATAAGCGCCTCGCACGCACCTCTTTTCTCACACTCATTGGCAGCGTTGGCTTTGCTCTGTTAGCCAGAAACCCAAATACGGAAAAGAATATACTTCTGCTCTACTTCAAATCGATCGGATTGTTTGGCATCACTCCGAGTACAGTCTCTCACTCAATAAAGAGGTTTCTTGAAAATCAAAAAGAAAGAAAGCTTCGTCAAGGGGTGGTAAAGGATCAGCGCAAATCAGCGCTCAACTATCAAAGACAACTTCGCAAAGCTGAATCGCAGCAACTACGCGAACAGAAACGCAGACAGGATGAGGAAAAGAAACATACCGAGAAAAGGAGGCAAGAACGGGAGAAGTTGCTGGAGCTGGAGAGAAAAATGGCGCGGAAGCAGGAACTGGAAGAAGAGCGAGAGCGCGATGGCTGATCGCACAGCGTCCTGGCGAAAGCAAGCGAGCAATTCATTCGCCTTATCCTCTGTTGCCCGTTTCTGAGCAACGCCCCAATAAACACTCGATAACTTTCGGTGGTGAAACAGCCGGATCTTCCATCCTGGGAGGGTCCGGCTTTGCTTTGTCCGCAGAAAAAATAGACACATTGGTCCTGCAAGACCAAGCCTATTACATGCTGTCCCACATTTTTCATCCTGGTCTTAGCCAGTTTCGTCGCTGGCACAGCAGGAAAGGGGCAGGCGGTCTCAGGGGTGTTACGGTCCGCTCACCTTTCTTTTTTCTTCATGCGTACCCTCTGGCTTTCCGGAGTGCTGGCCCTCTCTTCAGCCGCGACGGTCGCACCCGCACATGCTCTGTCCGTCACAGCACCACTGTTGTCTGCCGCAACATTCAGCAGTGCGGCCTCCAATATAACTTTCAACGGATTTAACAGCAGCAATTTTGCCTTGCCGCCTGGATCTTTTCTAACTGGGGTTCAACTCACCACCACTGGAACTGCTGCTGGGACGTTTCAAGTCACCCAATTCAGCCCGGTGGGTCCTGCCTCAGTGAGTTCTCCTGGAGAAATCGGCTTAACAGTAAATGGAGTATCGCCAGCTGATCAAAACAATGCTAATTCTACAGGAACTGTGCCAGCGGCTCAAACAGTTCCTAGCTACGTCCCAGGTGTCGCCAATTTCACCATTTCCTCCCAGCCCCATACGTTTAATTGGAGCTTGTATCCAGGTGGTAGCCCTGGGGCAACACTGAGTTACTTCACAACGGCAACCGTTTCATTGCCAGGTTTGTGTACCTTCACTCCAGTGATTGGCGGAACCCCAGGAGCCAGTCAAACCAATGATGGCTGCACCTTTGCCCTCAGTCCAACCCTGGCCAACACGTTTCTAACCTACGAGTACGATGTTCCTGGCCCACTGCCCCTCTTCGGTGCGGCAGCAGCCTTTGGCTGGTCACGTCGCTTGAGAAAGAGAGTCGCTGAGAACTCTTGAATCTCACCATAGATGTCAACGGCGCCTCCGACTACGGCGGCGCCTTATTCTTTTAGTCGATGATAATTCTCAGCTTCAAAGCAAAAAATACAATTGAGAGAGAGGTAGTTCTGCCGCAGGTTCACAAGAAAGCAATTCACCGTCAGCGAAAACGTCATAGGTCTGAGGATCGACTTGCATGTTTGGGAGAGCAGCGTTGTTCCTCATGTCTACTTTTGCAACCTCTCGCGTGCAACACACGGGCACACAAGGTCTCCGCAATCCAAGACGACGCGGGAGTTCCTGTTCCAACGCCGCTTGGCTGACAAAAGTCAGGCAACTTGGCGCCAAGGCCCCACCAAAGGCTGCGAACATGGGTCGGCCATGGACTGGTCCAGGAGTGGGAATGGAAGCGTTGGCATCCCCCATCTGAGCCCAAACAACGGAACCACCCTTCAGCACCAACTCCGGTTTGACCGCAAAAAAGCCAGGCTTCCAAAGCACCAAGTCAGCCAATTTCCCCACCTCCACGGAGCCGACTTGGGAATCAATTCCATGCGCGATAGCAGGATTGATCGTCGTTTTTGCGATATAGCGTTTTAATCGCGTATTGTCGTTGCGTTCCCCATCTCCCGCCAAGGATCCCCGTTGCACTTTCATCTTGTGCGCCGTCTGGAAGGTGCGCTGGATCACCTCTCCCACACGACCCATGGCTTGGGAATCGCTGGCAATGATGGAGAACGCGCCAAGATCATGGAGGATGTCTTCCGCAGCGATGGTTTCACGGCGGATGCGCGACTCCGCAAAGGCCACATCCTCGGGAATCTTTGGGTCCAAATGGTGGCACACCATCAACATGTCGAGGTGTTCCTCCAAGGTGTTGCGGGTGTACGGCCGGGTGGGGTTGGTGCTGCTGGGCAACACGTTGCTCTCCCCGCAGATGCGGATGATGTCAGGGGCATGGCCGCCTCCGGCACCTTCGGTGTGGAAGGTGTGGATCGTTCTTCCGGCAATCGCACGAATCGTGTCTTCCACAAATCCCGCCTCATTCAAGGTGTCGGTGTGGATGCACACCTGCACATCAAACTGATCCGCGACTGACAGGCAGCAGTCGATGGCAGCCGGGGTTGTGCCCCAATCCTCGTGGAGCTTCAAACCGCAGGCCCCTGCGCGGATCTGCTCTTCGATTCCCTCGGGCGTACTGGCATTGCCTTTCCCGTAAAAGCCAAGATTGATGGGCAAGCCCTCCGCTGCTTGCAACATGCGCGCCAGGTGAAAGGCTCCGGGTGTGCACGTGGTCGCCTTGGTCCCCGTGGCGGGGCCCGTTCCACCCCCCAGAAGTGTGGTCACGCCGCTGGCCAGCGCTGTCTCCACCTGTTGGGGGCAGATGAAGTGGATGTGTGTGTCGACAGAGCCGGCGGTCACGATGTGTCCCTCGCCGGCAATGACTTCTGTGCCTGGCCCAACAAGGATCGTGACTCCGTCTTGGATGTCGGGATTGCCCGCCTTGCCGATGGCGACGATCCTCCCGTCCCGCAGACCGATGTCCGCCTTGACAATGCCCCACCAGTCGAGAATCACAGCATTGGTGATGACGGTGTCGACAGCCCCAGCAGCACGACTGGTCTGGGCCTGTCCCATGCCATCACGAATCACCTTGCCGCCGCCGAATTTCACCTCGTCGCCATAAACGGTGAAATCGTTCTCCACCTCCAGAATCAGTGCGGTGTCCGCCAGTCGCAGCCTGTCCCCGGTGGTGGGACCGTAGGTTTCAGCGTAGACGCGACGATCGATGCGATAAGCCATGGGGGAATGCAGCGGGTTGCCAAAAGTTGTCAGTCGAGGGGGCCGTTGATGGCGCCGCGAAACCCCCAAACCTGTCGGTGGCCGCCGTAGGGCACCAGACGCACCTCACGGCTGTCGCCGGGTTCAAAACGGATGGCCGTGCCTGCGGGAATGTCGAGCCGTTGTCCGCGCGCGGCTGGACGGTCGAAGGACAGGGCGGAGTTGGCCTCGAAAAAATGAAAGTGGGAGCCCACTTGCACCGGCCGGTCTCCGGTGTTGGCCACCTGGAGAGTGGTGACCGGCCGAGCGGCATTGAGCTCCAGGAAGCCGGGTTCGGGAAGCAATTCGCCAGGAATCAGGGGGGCCATGGCTCAGCGGATGGGGTCGTGGAGCGTGACGAGCTTGGTGCCGTCCGGGAACACAGCTTCAATTTGCACCTCATTCACCAGCTCGGGAACACCCTCCATCACCTGCTCGCGCTGCAACCAGGTGGTGCCCTCCGCCATCAGGGCTGCCACCGTTTTGCCATCCCTGGCCCCCTCCAACACCTGAAAACTGAGCCAGGCCACCGCCTCGGGATGATTGAGCCGCAGGCCCCGCTTCAGCCGCCGCTCGGCCAGCAGCGCCGCCGTGACGATCAACAATTTGTCTTTTTCCTGAGGAGTCAAATGCATCGGTGCTTGTCGTTCAGAACAGGTTGTCCGGGCCGATCCATGGCACAGCCCTTCTCACTGTCGCAGCGGGCGGGGATCCGGAACGCTCGAGCCAGACCCCTCCTCGCGGGCGGACGCCGGAGCCGAATCCCTGGCGAAAGGATCTTCTTGAAAGGGCCACACCCGTGGCCGTGAGGGTGGCGGCAACCGGCGCGTCGCTCGAACCGCCTGCCAGATCCTCGTGAACCACCAACGGGCCGCTGTGGTCGACGGCCCCCGATAGCGGGCCACCAGCCCCTGATCCAGGACCCCGCAGGCCATCTCCCCCTCCAAACCCTCCCGGGCCTCCCGGCAACTGGTGACCAGAGCCATCAGGGAAGAAGGGTCCACCGTCTCAGGACCCACCCAGGCCAGGGCACCGAACACGGACTGCCCCGCCAGTCCATGCTCTTCCACCAGAGCCGCTCCTGAGAGTTCCAGGCGGTCCACCAAGGCCCAACGGGCGCCTTCGCCCCCCTCGGAAACACGGCAGATCTCCAATCCCGATCGCCAACATCCCGCCTCCAGCCCCTCGCCAGCGGCGGTGCGCCCCAGGCGCACCACCTCCGCCCCCAGCCAGCTGGCCCCGGGAGCGAGCACAACCCGCGTGCGCTGCTCCATCAGGGCATTGGCGTAAAGGACCATCTCTTGGGGCAGCCATTCCAGATCCGCCCCGCCTTCCAGGGTGACGTGAAGGCTCTGGCGGGCCCAGGCGCCCAGGGGAGCGCGACGGGAGCGACCGACGGTGCCGTACACCTTCTGGGCGGCAACGCTGGTCAGCAAGGCAGCGCTGCCCTCCCCCTGCTGAATCTCCAGCGTGAGTTGATCGCCACCGACCAGGCCTCCGGCCGTGTGCAGGAGAGGAAGCTCGCAGCGGCCATCAGCCGTCGGATTGGCTCGCTGCACGCGGAGGGGCGCGGACGCGCTTCCCTGAAAAATCGTGCGGCCCTGGCGCCGTTCAAAGCGCAGACAGACTTGACCATGCCAGGGGCCTCCCGCCTGGTCAACAGACGAAAGATCCTCGTCAGCAGGCCATGGTTGGGTCACGGGGATGGGGCTGATGGAAACTGATCGTTCCGACGCCAACACTCTGCCGCAGTGATCGACACAGCTCCGTCGCCTCTGGTGTTGAGCCACCGCCTCGGGCATCGCCCACCCGGGGGAGCCTCCAGTGCCCCTCTGGTGCTCGAGCTCACGGCCGAGGAACGCACCCGGCTGCGCGGACTGCGGCACAGCGTGTGTGGCCGGCCGCTGCTTCTTCAACTCCCGCGTGGAGAGCCCCTGCAACCGGGGGAATGGCTCGCCAGCAGCGACGAGGTGCCGCAGGTGCGTGTGGATGCTGCGGCCGAATCCCTGCTGCTGGTTCGAACGGACGACCCGCTGGCCCTGCTGCGGGCCGCCTATCACTTGGGCAATCGTCATGTGGCGCTGGAGGTGAGGCGCGAGGAGTTGCGGCTGCTTGCCGACCCCGTTCTCGAGGCTTTGCTGCGCCAGCGCGCCTTGCGCGTGAGCCAAGCACAGGAACCGTTCCACCCTGAACCTGGCGCCTACGGCGCGGCCTCTGGGCACACTCACCCACCCTCCCCTGCCGCGAAGCAGGACACCCTCGACCACGCCCGCGCCGTCGATGACGCTTGAATCCCTCCAGCGCCTTCATCTGCTGCAGCTTGTCTCACCCGCCCTGCCGGTGGGTGCGTTCAGCTATGCGGAAGGTCTGGAAGTGCTTGTGCAGAAGGAGCGATTGACGGATGGCGTGGCCGTGGAGGCTTGGCTCCTGGCCGAGCTGAGGCACGGCGCGCTGGTTCTGGAAGCGGCCGCAATCCCCGGCTTGATGGAAGCCCTCGCCCGCTGGCAAAGGGAAGGGACGGACAACGGGAAGGATTCGGCGCGACAGGAGGTGATCGCGCGCGACAGCTGGCTTTTGGCCCTCAGGGAAGCGCCCGAGATGCGGGCCCAGCAACGGCAGATGGGGGGAACGCTGCTGCGGCTTTTGGCCGACCTCGGCAAGTCTCTTCCGCCCGAACCAGCGGGGAGAGCCAGTCCGGTCTTGGCGTGGACCGCAGCCTGGGCCTGGGCGCTGGTGGCGCTGGAGGTGCCGGCGCGCGCCGGGGTGGAGGCCTACCTCTATGGCTGGGTCGCCAACCAACTCAGTGCCGCTGTGCGATTGGTGCCTCTGGGGCCCACGGAGGCGCAAAGGATTCAGCTGCGGCTGGCTCCCAAGATCGCCGAGCAGGCCGAGGCGATGGTGTGCGCAGCGACGGGGCCGGACCAGCGATGGAGCGGTGGGGTGGGCGCAGGGCTGGCCCAACTCAGCCACGCGGAGCTGTACTCGCGCCTGTTCCGCAGTTGAGGGGTGGCCCCCTCGAGACAACGCCGGGCGTCAACCCACAAGGTCGCCCTGTCAGCAGAATGCAGGGGCGTTCTTGAGAAGGATCCATGGCGGCAAGCCGCCTGCGGGTTGGAGTCGCCGGTCCCGTCGGCTCGGGAAAGACCGCGCTGGTGGAAGCGCTCTGCCGTCGCTTGCGCGACCGCCTGCAGATCGCCGTGGTGACCAATGACATCTACACCCAGGAAGACGCTCAGTTCCTGACCCGTTGCGGAGCCCTCGAACCAGAACGCATCCGTGGCGTGGAAACCGGAGGCTGCCCCCATACCGCCATCCGAGAAGACTGCTCGATCAACCGCGCGGCGGTCGCGGAACTGGAAGCCGCTTTCCCGAGCCTGGATCTGGTCCTGGTGGAAAGCGGTGGCGACAACCTGGCCGCCAGCTTCAGCCCAGAGCTGGTGGATCTCTGCATCTACGTCATCGACGTGGCGGCAGGGGACAAGATCCCCCGCAAAGGAGGGCCAGGGATCACCCGCAGCGATCTGCTGGTGATCAACAAAACAGATCTGGCTCCTCTGGTGGGTGCCTCTCTGGAGGTGATGGAACAAGACACCATCCGCATGCGGCCTGGCCGCCCCTGGTGTTTCACCGATCTTCGGCGTGGCGAGGGAGTCGATGCAATCGAAGCCTTTGTGCTGCGTCAGCTCCCTCCGCCACCCGCGCGGAAGGCGATGGACGCCGAATAAGTCTTCTTATCTCTTCACGAGGCTGCGGGCCCGGCTGTTTGCAAATCCTCAGAAAAGCCCCTCAGACTTTAGAAATGTCTTCGTTGTTACCGGATGGGCAGGGGTGGCTCGATAACTTCTTTTCGATTCCCGAGCATGGGATTTATGCGACGCTCCCCAATAGGACGTCCATACCTTTTTTTGGAGCCATTTCATGAAGCTACTGGCACAGCACTTCTCCACACGTCGGTGGATCAGTGGTGTTTCCGCTCTCAGTCTGAGTCTGACTCTCGCGGCCTGTGGCGGCGGCGGAGGTGGCGGCAATTTTGATGGCGAAGTCAAAGTTGGCATTCTCCACTCCCTCAGCGGGACAATGGCCATCTCCGAAACCACCCTCAAGGAGGTTGAGGAAATGGCGATCAAGGAGATCAATGATGCCGGCGGCATCAAGGTTGGTGGCAAAAGCTACAAGATCACAGCCATTTCTGAAGATGGAGCCTCTGATTGGCCCACCTTTGCGGAAAAGGCACAGAAACTGATCGAGGCAGACAAAGTTGCTGTGGTTTTCGGCGGGTGGACCTCTGCCAGCCGCAAAGCGATGCTGCCGGTCTTTGAAGCCAAGAACCACATCCTTTTCTACCCAATTCAATATGAAGGCCAAGAATGCTCCAAGAATATTTTCTACACAGGTGCCGTCCCCAATCAACAGGCCGAACCCGCTGTTGATTGGTTGTTGAAAGAGTTTGGTCCAAAGTTTGGCAAGAAAGTTTATCTCGTTGGATCAGATTACGTTTATCCACGGACAGCCAATACCATCATCAAGGAACAGATGAAGGCTCGTGGCGGAGAAACCGTTGGAGAAGATTATATTCCTCTTGGCAATACCGAAGTCGCTCCGATCATTGCCAAGATCAAGAAAGTTTATCCAAACGGCGGCATCATCATCAATACTCTCAACGGTGACTCGAACGTTGCCCTCTTCAAGCAGTTCAAGGCTGCTGGGATTGATCCCAAGAAATATCCCATCATGTCGTTCTCCATTGCTGAGGAAGAGATTCGTCAGATTGGTCCTGAGTACACCAATGGCACCTACGCTGCATGGAACTTCTTCATGAGCCTGGACACACCGGCTTCCAAGAAGTTCACAGCTGATTTCCAAGCCATGTATGGAAAAGATCGTGTAACCGGCGACCCGGCTGAATCCGCTTACAACATGGTGTACCTCTGGAAGAACGCTGTTGAGAAAGCCGGCACCTTTGAAGATCTTGATCAAGTTCGCAAGAACATGATCGGCATCACATTTGCCGCTCCTCAAGGGGAGATCAAAATGTTCCCCAATCATCACACCTCCGAGCGGGTGCTGATCGGCGAAGCGGAACCCACGGGTCAGTTCAAGATTCTGTACGATTCCAAGACTGCTGTTCCCCCCATTCCCTGGAACCAGTTTGTGCCGGAGACAAAGGGTTACACCTGCGATTGGACCTTGGATCGTCCAGATGCTGGCAAGTTCCGCATGTGATCGCTTTCGGTGGCTCCCTCGCGGGGCCACCTTTTTTCATGCAACATCTCATCGATTGGCTTCAAGTTTGATGATTGAAATACCTCATTGATCTTTGTTCAAATACAAATCTAAACTCACCTCACCTTACCTTACAACTCACTCCTCTGGTGCATGATTAAATGGAGCTCTTTTTTTCACAGCTCCTTGACGGGCTAAGTATCGGATCTGTTCTCTTGCTAGCAGCGACGGGTCTCGCCATCGTGTTTGGTTTGATGGGTGTCATCAATCTCGCTCACGGCGAGTTTTTGATGCTTGGTGCCTATGTCACCTTCGTGGTACAGAGCATTTTCAAGCCAATGGGTGGAATTCTGTTCGAGCTCTATTTTCCCATTGCCCTGGTCGCCTCTTTCATTGTAACTGCGCTCGTTGGAGCTCTTCTCGAACGGACACTGATCCGACAGTTGTATGGTCGTCCTTTGGAAACACTACTTGCAACATGGGGAGTGAGCCTTGTTTTAATCCAGTTGATTCGAAGCGTCTCAACAGCGATGCTGATTGGCATTCTCGCCGCGATCGCTATCGGTTGGTTTGCGGCCAAGTTATTGCGTGCGAAGTTTGAAGAAAAGTTATTTCTACCCTATATTAATGGTTTGAGTTGGATCGGTTCATCACTCATCGGCATAGCGATCGCCAGTTGGTTATCCAACATTCGACCTTTGTCCAGCGCCTGGTTCGGCCCAAGAAACATCGATGTAACTGCGCCCAAATGGCTTCAGGGAAGCTGGGGAAAAATCGCTGGGATCGAGCTCCCGGGAATTCGTATTTTTATCATTCTACTTTCAGCCATTTTACTTTTAGCCACCTTCTGGTTTTTGAATAAGAGTGTTTGGGGACTACGGATGCGAGCTGTAACCCAAAACCGTCAAATGAGCAATTGCCTTGGAATTCCCACAGATAAGGTCGATAGCATTACCTTTGCTTTGGGCTCTGGTTTAGCAGGAGTCGCAGGTGCCGCAATTACCCTGCTGGGGTCCGTTGGGCCCAATCTTGGCGCGGCTTATATCGTTTCTTGCTTTATGGTCATTGTGCTTGGAGGTGTAGGGAATTTACTTGGCACGGTTCTAGCTTCCTTTCTACTGGGTGTTATCCAATCTGTGATCGGTTCAGGCTCCTTGTTGATTATGTTCCCCAACCTGCCTGGATCATTGAAGGGATTTGTAGAATTCTTTGCTACAACCAGCATGTCTCTGGTGCTTGTTTTTATATTCATTATCGCATTTCTGCAGTTCAGGCCTAACGGAATGTTTCCACAGAAAGGAAGGTCTGTTGAGAATTAGTTTATTTCCTCTATATAAATTTTCATTGGTCTAACTCCTTCATCCTTCACAGTGACACAGCCTTGAAACACCTACGCACTCTTCTACCCTGGATATTATTAGCCATTGCTTTTTTCATCCTACCCATCCTTCTAGACGATTTTCGTCTCAATCTGTTTGGTCGGTATTTTTCTCTGGCCATCACGGCACTAGCCATTGATCTGATTTGGGGCTACACCGGACTCTTGAGCTTGGGTCAAGGAATTTTCTTTGCATTGGGGGGTTATGCCATTGCGATGTATCTTATGCTCAATACCCCTAGCGAAGCTGGTGGCAATGGCATACCAAAGTTTTTTGAGAACTATGGCGTTGCGGAATTGCCATTCTTCTGGCGACCCTTCTGGTCTCCAACGGCCACACTCATTGCTCTCTGGCTGGTTCCTGCCATCATCGCTGGGCTTGTAGGCTATCTGATTTTTCGCAATCGCATCAAAGGAGTTTATTTTTCAATCATTACGCAGGCGGCCTTGATGGTTTTTTTCCATTTTTTCAATGGTCAACAGAAGTTAATCAATGGCACAAATGGCCTCAAGACAAGTACGACAGAATTATTCGGCCAACTTGTTGGCTCCCCCAATATCCAGGAGTTTCTATACAGACTAACCGTTATTCTTTTGCCCATAGCCTATCTCATTTGTCGCTACTTCACCAGTGGCCGATTTGGGGATGCCTTGATCGCTATTCGGGATGATGAATTGCGGCTACGTTTCACTGGCTACAACCCTGTTCCATTCAAGACGATCGTCTTTATTGTTGCAGGTGCTTTGTGCGGTATTTCCGGCGCCCTTTACACCGTGCAATCAGGTATAGTATCTCCACAATACATGACCATTTCGATGTCCATCGAAATGGTCATTTGGGTTGCTGTAGGCGGACGCGGAACATTGATCGGTCCAATCATTGGTGCCGTAGTGGTTAATTATTTAAGAAGTCTAGTCAGTGAAGCGCTTCCAGAAATGTGGTTGTTTGTGCAGGGAGCTCTCTTTATCTTTGTGGTTGTTTTGATGCCTGATGGGATTTATGGTTGGTTCAAAAATGGAGGGTTTTCAAGCTTGCTCGCCGCTTTTGGCCTTGCTGCCAAAACAGCAACCTACCCCCAGCTGGACCAAGATCCTGCTGTCCTGGAAGAGATGTCATCGACATCGTCACCTACCGGAAAAACACCTTGATCACTTACCCCTAAACTCTTCATCAGGTATGTCATGACCTCTTCCCCGCTACTTGAGATGGCTGACGTCAGTGTCAGCTTTGATGGATTTTATGCTCTGACAGATTTGTCCATCCGCTTGGAACCGGGCGAATTGAGATCGATCATCGGTCCAAATGGTGCTGGAAAGACAACCTTTCTAGACGTCATCACAGGCAAAGTTCGTCCAACCAAAGGGTCTGTCTCTTTTCAAGGAAAAAATCTGCGAGGCCTTTCCGAACAAAAGATCTCACGATTGGGAATTGGCAGAAAATTTCAGACGCCACGTGTATTTGATAATCTGAGTGTTCTTCGCAACCTTGAACTCGCTGCTGCGCCGATCAAAAATCCACTCGGCCTTGTGAGCGATAAGTTGCCTAAAGAGATCAAAGATAATGTTCAACATTTGCTTGGGTACGTGGGTCTTGCGCCTTATGCCCGCAGTCAGGCTGGATCGCTCTCCCATGGACAGAAGCAATGGTTAGCCATTGCCATGGTGGTGGCGCAGTCGCCAGAGCTGCTTCTCCTGGATGAACCGGTCGCCGGTCTGACGGATGAGGAGACCAGTCGGACAGCCGAGTTGATCAAGTCACTGGCAGGCGAGCACACCGTAGTCGTGATTGAGCATGACATGGAATTCATCCGAGAACTGAATGCGCCGGTAACCGTTTTGCATCAGGGCTCAGTGCTAACGGAAGGGCTATTGGATACGGTGAAGAATGATCCAAAGGTGATTGAGGTTTACCTCGGACAATCCCAAGACTAGTTTTTTCTCACGACAACAGGTTTCTTCCATGATGCTTACCACTCCAGCGGCTCCACGGACAGGGAGCAAAGATGTTCTCAAAGTCTCAGGACTGAATGTCTACTATGGCGAAAGTCACATCTTGCGCAATGTTGACTTGCACATTCCAGAAGGTGAAATGGTTTGTCTGATCGGACGTAATGGCGTCGGCAAGACCACCTTTCTCAAGACGATTATTGGACTGTTACAGCAGAAGAGTGGCACGATTGAATTCGAAGGTAATTCATTATTGACACAGCCGCCCTACCAACGTGCTCGCACAGGAGTGGGTTACGTCTCCCAAGGCAGGGACATTATTCCTCAGTTGACGGTCAAAGAAAATTTGCTTCTCGGCATGGAAGCCTTGCCTGGAGGTATTAGTAAGAATCGTCATATTGATCCCATTGTTTTTGATCTCTTTCCCATTCTCGAGAAATTTCTTGGCCGAAAGGGAGGTGATCTCTCTGGAGGGCAACAGCAACAACTTGCCATTGCCCGCGCCATGCTTGGCAAGCCAAAACTTTTGCTTCTTGATGAGCCAACCGAGGGGATACAGCCTTCGATTATTTTAGATATTGAACGCGCAGTACAGCGGATCATGAAAGAAACTGGTATCAGTGTTCTGTTGGTCGAACAACATCTTCACTTCGTCCGTCAAGCCAGTTTTTATTACGCCATGCAGCGTGGTGGCATTGTCGCCAACGGGCCAATTGCCAGTTTATCGGATGCGATTGTCTCCGAGTTTCTAACCGTTTGAACATCCAAGTCAAATCACGTTGAAGATGCTAGATCCATGTTGCATCTGAGCAGAATGCATTCACCATGAATTCAAGCTGGATGCTTAAGTTATATTCAAGCCAGATTTGAAGATGATCCAGCTTGATTCACGGTTTCAATCCGACTAGCAACCGCGATTCAACATCCACGGCCGGGTCCCACCGGCCTCCTTTAATCTTGGTTTGGCATCTCCTTCAGTGCTCTTGCGAACAACCCTGGGTTCGCGACTTTCCACTTTCAGTCGCAGCGGACCGCAGAGCGTCATCGGAGGGGAAAAGACCCGTTGTCCTGGTTGACCGCAAGCGGGACAATCTGTGTCAGCGGTCCGTTGATCAATGGTCCGCCACACGTCGTAGTTATCACAGCCCTGGCTGCAGCTGAATTCGTAAACAGGCATCGGTTCTGGAGGAGAAAAAGAAGGGGCTGGCCAGACCAACCCCGAGAAGAAGAAGACGAATCAGGTTGGCAGGATGTCTTGATCAAAAATGCCTGTCGGGATCGCCAAGGTGGCACAAGCGTTGGGGATGTCCACAATGCCACTGATCCGTCCCTCAACGGGAGCACAGCTCAAGAGGAGGTAAGCCTGCTCGCCGGTGTAACCGAAGCGCTTGAGGTACTCAATCGCATTCAGGCAGGCGCGACGATAAGCAATGTGCACATCCATGTAATACTGCTTGCCTTCAAACTCATCAACCGAAATTCCCTCGAAAACAAGATAGTCCTTGAATTGAGGCTCGATTGGACTTGTTTTAAACATGGGGTTCACCATCCCATATTTCGCCACTCCACCTTTGATGATATCGACGTGGAGATCAATGTAACCCGACATTTCAATCGCGCCACAGAAGGAGATTTCTCCATCACCCTGGGAGAAATGGATGTCTCCCATGGACAACTTTGCACCCTCAACATAGACAGGGAAATAAATGCGTGTTCCCTTGGTCAGATTCTTGATGTCACAGTTGCCGCCGTGCTCACGGGGTGGCACGGTGCGCGCGGCCTCATTGGCCACACGGTCAAACTCGGCACTCGGCAAGGTTCCAAGGATGGCGCTGTTGGGGTTGGGCAGGGCCGCCAACACAGGCTCGCTCCCGGACAGCCCGGCACCGTAGGTGCGGCGATCCGGAGCGGTGTTCACCAGCTCGGTCTCACGACGATTCCACTCGCGCAGAAGCTCGTGTGAGGGTGCGCAGCCAATCAGCCCGGGGTGGGTGATGCCGGCGAAACGGACACCGGGGATGTGACGGGAAGAGGTGTAGATGCCCTCCAGGTCCCAGATCGCCTTGGCGGCCTTGGGGAAGTGATCCGTGAGGAAGCCTCCACCATTTTCCTTGGCAAAGATCCCCGTAAATCCCCACTCATCTCCCTGCAAGGCACCCACATCGAGGAGATCGACGACAAGGATGTCTCCCGGTTCAGCCCCATTCACCCAAATGGGACCACTGAGGACATGGACGACCTCGAGATTGACAGTTTCGATGTCCTTGGGATCATCATTGTTTTTGATTTGTCCGTCGGTCCAGTCTTTGCACTCGATGCGAAAGACATCGCCAGGGTTGACGGACGCCACAGCAGGGATGTCTGGATGCCAGCGGTTGTGACCTGGCATCTCCTGTTGATCCATCGGTTTGGTGAGATCAATCTTGAACAGGGTCTTTGGCATGGGCGCCACGGCGATCAGCATCGTGGATCAAAGGCCAAGCGATCATCACCAATGTGTAGCCTTCGCTACGCAATGAAATCTTCTAGCGTTGATTTCCAGAAAGCCGCTTTTGCGGACGATCATCAAAATCACCGCGGCGACATAAGTTGTCGCGGAGGCGATCCACCCAGGAGCCCGGTTTTTGGCCCATGCGCACATCCTGTGGGCTATTAAAGTTATAGAGAACCTGCCATTGCGTGTCGCCGGAGCGGCCCGTGGCCTCCTCCACCTGGCGAACAGGTCGTCCGTAGAGGTTGTCATAGCTGGGCCAGTCGGGCTCACCGGGCAGGGAGCAAATGGCATTGATCTCCATCAGCTTCGGCTTCCCCCCTGCAGGCGCGCTCAGGCTGACAACCCCATCGAACAAGCCATTGGGTTCCCCCTGGCGAAAGGGTTTGGCCAACCTCACGGCCACCTCACCGGAGCGGACGAGCAGATCTCCCGGCTTGGCCTTCGCCTGAGGGGTCTCGACCGCCACCTGTTGGCAGGCCGCCACCCCCAGACTCAGGCTCAGGGCCAAAAGGGCCAGAGGAGTGGCTTGGGGGGTGCGCATCAGGGGTCTGGAACGGCTCCCGAGGCAACCTACGGCGCACGCGAGCACGGGAGGAGAGCGACACAGGCCAGAGCCGCGTCAGGCCAGCCAGAGCCTCCGCGTGAGGGGAGCTCGGCGAGAAGGGACCTCAGCGTGAGGGGACCCCTGCGCAAAGCGCCTCGGTGGGAAGGCCGCGCCCGCAGACTCGTCACGCCTCGCGGTGGTGCATCAGCGCGAGGGGTTGCTAGGTGTTGGAACGTGTTTGGCACTTTCACGATGGTCACCCTTCGCGCGGGGTTGCTCCCCCTGGCCTTTGGAACGCTCGCGGCCACCGTGATGGCCGTGGCCTCACCCGAGGCAGGCCGGGCGCAGACCTGCCAGTTCCTCGCTCCAGTCGGGGGCGATGGGGTGACGAACATCGTCACCAAGACCATTGGTCCTGGCAATCCGCTCGGACGTCCGAACTGGAACACGGATTTCTTTGTCACCCGCGCCTACAGCTTCTACAAGCTGTTCTTCACTGCGGATTCCTCCGTATCCGCCACCTACCCGATCCAGGCTTACCTCAAATTCACCGATGGCTCCAACCTACGGGTGGTGGATGAAAACTTCGCTCCCCAGATGGGCACAGGCCGCCACTGGACCATGCCAGCCGTGCCAGGGAAAACCGTGGCGCAGGTGAACTTCAAGGTGGGCGCCAGCACCAACATGGCCGCCACGGGGTTCACTTATCGCATCTCGGCGCAGGGGTGTTTGTAAGACACCCGGGCAGGGTCAAGGTCGGGGTCGCGGTCGGGGTCGGGATCCAAGCCGACGCAGCTGTGCCACAGCCGCCTGGCCTCGACACCCTCCGTCCCCGCGAGCGCTCGATCTGAGGGGGTGGGCAGCCTCACGGGCCGGCAATCCAGGCTGTTGAGCAGTAGGGCCGCCTCTGCGGCGTGCAGGTCCTCCGGTAGCAGCGAGGCCTCCTGGATCCAGCCCAGGGCCAAAGCCCGGCCCCGCATCACTCCTGGCAGGCAGCCACTGCTCAAGGGAGGAGTGAGCCAGAGGCCTCCGCGGCGGATCAACAGGTTGGCCGTGGTGGCACAGCAGAGCTCACCGGCCGTGTTGCGCACGAGGGCATCGTCGGCGCCAGCGGCTCGGGCTTCACGGCGGGCTTGCACGGCCCAGCCATAGGCGAAGGTCTTGCAGCGGCTGGACACATTGGAGGGGTGGCGGCGCTCGGTCTCGCTGACCACCACCCGCACCGCCGCGAATGTGGGACGCCAGGACGTGAGCTGCAGCCAGAAGCGCGGCTCCAGGGGCGCCGCGGGCGGAGCTGGCAGATCGATGCCCCGCCCGCCCCCGCCGCGACTCCAGTTGAGACGCAAGGCGCCCGAAGGGATGGCGCCCCGGTGGATCGCCTCGGCGATCAGGGGGGTGAGGGCTTCTTCCCCGGGGGGCTCCGGCAGGCCGAGCAGGGCGGCGCCCTGGCGCCAGCGGCTCAGGTGGTCCGCCAGCAACCAGGGCCGCCCCTTCGCCACCAACACGGTCTCAAACAGCCCGTCCGCCAGAAGCAGCCCCCGATCATCCAGGGGGAGGCGGAGGCGATCGGCGGGCCCCCACTGGCCCCTGGAGATCCCGCCTTCAAGCCCGTCGCCGGGAGGGCGCGGTCGACCCAACCAGGCCAGCGACACAGGGGGGCGCTCGGGAAGGGGAGGGGGAGAGCCGCTGCTCACGCGAGGGCCTCCAGCAGGGGGAGGAGTTTCCAACTCATTTCCGCCGCCTCGGAGGCTGGATCGGAATCCGCCACGATCCCCCCGCCGGCATGCACCCGCAGATGCGCGTCCCGCACCAGCAGGGTGCGAATGAGGATGTTGCTGTCGAACCCCCCTGCGGCGCCGAGGTGAAAGAGGGAGCCGCAGTAAGGCCCCCGCGGCAGGGGCTCCAGGTCATGGAGGCGCTGGCAGGCGCGGATCTTGGGAGCACCGCTGATGGAGCCCCCCGGCCAGCAAGCCCGCAACAGGTCGACGACGGTGGCGCCCGCGCGCAAGCGGCCCTCCACCACCGAGGTGAGGTGATGGACCTGGGCATAGCTCTCCAGAGCCACCAGCTGGGGCACTTGAATGCTGCCCGGTTGGCACACGCGCCCCAGGTCGTTGCGCAGGAGATCGACGATCATGACGTTTTCCGCCCGGTCCTTCGGGTCGCAAACGAGGGCGGCGGCAGCGGCGGCATCCTCCTCGGGGGAGGCGCCCCGGGGGCGGGTGCCCTTGATCGGGCGGGTCTGCACCCTTCCCTCCCCATCCAGCCGAAGAAAGCGCTCGGGCGAAGCGGACACCACCGCTTCCCTGCCGGCCACCGCCAGGCCGGAGAAGGGGGCCGGGCAATGACGCCGCAGGCGCGCGTAGAGGGCCAGGGGATCGGGCGGCGCGGGGAGGTCGCAGCTGCGGCAGAGGGTGAGATTGGCCTGAAAGAGGTCGCCGCTGGCGATCCAGGCCCGCAACCGGCGGACCCCCTCCTCAAAGCCCTCCCTGGTGGTGTGCCACTGCCAGCGCTCAGGGTCCACCCCGGTCCAAGGGGGATCCTCGCCAGGGCTGGAGAGCTCCAGTGCAAGGATGCGCGCCTCCATGGCCGCCAGACGTCCAGCGTCCTGTCCCTCCAGCCAACAGCGCCGCTCCAGCCGATCGAAATGAACGAGGGGATCGTGGCGAGCGGCCCAGAGCACCGCCATCTCCGGCACGGGCCAATGGGGGGCGGGCTCGACCCAGGCGCCCGCCTCGTAGGCCAGCCACCCCAGCCAGGAGCCACCGCCGGCCGCCATGTCGGCCAAGGCGGCGAAGGGGTCCGCCGCGCCCGCATCCCCTGGAATTCCACGGCACTCCACCACCTCCAGCGGGTCCAGGGCCAAGACCGCATGGCGGCCGAGGGGGCTGCCATCGCCCTCGAGCAGGACCAGGCCCCTGGAGCCCAGCACGCCGGCCAGCCGCCGGGTGAGAGGCCAGGGCTCCTGCCAGGGCAGGGCACGCGTGCGGAGGCTCGGGCGGTTCAAGAGACCTGGCCGGGTGTCGGACTCCAGCCAGCCTCCTGGAGGGCCCGATCGCGGATGCGGCAGCTGTCGCAGACGCCACAAGGCGTGTCGCCGCCGGCATAACAGCTCCAGGTGTCGGCGATGGGCACCGCCAGCCGCCGGGCTTCGCGCACGATCGTCAGCTTGTCCATGGTCAACAGGGGGGCCCAGAGGCGTGGAGCGCGCCCCTCCCGGCCGGCGCGGCTGGCCAGATCGGCCAGGTTTTGAAAAGCGTCCAGATAGTCAGGTCGGCAATCGGGGTAGCCGGAGTAGTCGATGGCGTTCACGCCGAGCACGATCCGCTCGGCACCCCGCGCCTCAGCCAGGCTGAGGGCCAGAGCGATGAACACCGTGTTGCGCCCCGGCACGTAGGTGGAGGGAATGACATTCTCTTGAACGCCGCCAGAGGGGAGGGGTTGGCTGGTGTCGGTGAGGGAGGAACCACCCCAGGCCGCCAGGTTCACGGACACCCGCAGGTGCTCGCTCAGGCCGAAATGGGCGGCCAACCGTTCCGCAGCTTCCAATTCGCGCCGATGGCGCTGACCGTAATCAAAGGAGAGGGCAATCACCCGGTAGCCGGCCTCCAGGGCCAGGGCGGTGGCGGTGGCGGAATCCAGGCCGCCGGAGAGAAGGACGACGGCCGCAGGTGGCGGAGGGGGGAAGACGCTCGGGGGGTCTGTGCCCGCAAAACGTGAACGGCCGCTTGGGTCAGGCGGACGATCGGGACCAGATTTCGAAGCGGAGCTGGGGCGCGCAGCGGGACTGCCGCCAGAGCCGGGACCGGGGCTCGCAGCCGGACTGCCGCTTGAAGCCGGACCGGGGCTCGCCGAGGGGCTCGCAGCGGGACTTGGAGCGGAACCGGGGTTTGGACCGGGGCTGGAGGACACCCCAAGGGTGGACGCTGGGCTCAGCCTACAGAATGGGTCCCCGACGCCCTTGAGTTCTTGATGGATTTGTCGACCTCCACGCCGCGCGCCGCCCTGGCCGCCACCGCAAGGGCTGTTTCCGTCCGTGGCGCGCGTTTCGCGTCGGTGTTGAGGCGTCGCCTGACGATGATGAACGCATCACCGTCGACCGGCCGGGCCCTGAGCGCCCTGGCTTCCCTCTCCTGCGGAATCCTCGCCAGCGGGCCGATGGCGTTGGTTCCGGTGGCGGCGGCGCCCGATCCCGACCTGCGTCCCTACCCCCCGGCCGCCCCGGGCGAGCGCCGCTGGTTCATCCGCGTGGAGGGCCCTGTCGTCTCCCGACCAGGCCCGGCGATGGACCAGCGGGTGGAGCTGATCATCGGGCGGACGATGCTGGTGGATTGCAACCGGCATCGCCTTCAGGGTTCGCTGGTCGAGGAGACGGTGCCGGGCTGGGGCTACCCGCTGTTCCGGGTGAAGGGGGGCCGCCAGAGCGTGTCGACGCGCATGGCCTGCCCGGGCCAAGCGCCGCGGCGGCAGTTCGTGCTTTTGGGGGGTCCCCCCACCCTGGTGCCCGTGAATCCAAAGCTGCCGATCGTGGTGGTGGCGCCAGAGGATCTGGAGGTGCGCTGGCGGCTGTGGCGGCCGGAACCAGGAGAGCGGCCAGCTCAGCTGTTCTGATCTTGAGGGAGCTGGTCTTCATCCAGTGGGGCAGGCGGGGGGCGGCAGCCCGAGAGCGCCTTCAAGGCAGCTGCAACACCTTGTGGGTCTGCAGGCTCAAGCGCCAGGCGGAATGGCGCTGCACATACGCGATCGCCAGTCGCTGGCCCTCGGATTCTCCCCAGGCCGGCTGCAACAACAGGGCCGGCCCAGCACTGGGCTGGCCTTGGGCGTCAGGCCCGCCAGCCGCTGCCGCGGGATGTGGACCGCTCCCCCGTCGCAGCTCCCAAGCCCGAGCCGCCATCGCCTCGGCAAACGCAAGGTCGGCCGGCTCTTGCACCACCACCTTCAGTTCATCGCAGGCGGCCAGATGGGCCTCGCCGGGCGGGCGGTGGCGCTTGGGGGAAAGGGTGAGCCAGTCGAAGCGGCCGCTCAGGGGATGGACGCCGCTGGTTTCCAGATGCAGGGGCAAACCCGTGGGGACCAGGGAGGCGCAGAGGGGGCCGAGATCATGCTGGAGGGGTTCGCCACCGGTGAGGACCACGAAGGCAGCGCCCTCCTCCGCCGCCCTCCCGGCCTCCACGGCCAGGTCGGCGACGGAGCGGCGGGGATGGGCCGCCTCGGGCCAGGAGTGCTTGGTGTCGCACCAGGAGCAGCCCACGTCACAACCCGCCAGGCGCACGAAGAAGGCGCTCCGGCCAGCATGCAAACCCTCGCCCTGAAGGGAGTGGAAGGTTTCCACCACAGGGAGAAGCGACGGCGCGGGGGTGGATGCCACTGGCGGCAACGGGGCGATCACGGGGAAGGCAAGACACCTTTCAGCCTGCCAGGTCCACGAGCGGGCTGATCACAACCGACCCCGCTGATCTGCCCGTGTTTCGCATCCCCGCAGCGCCCACTGCAGACAACGGCCTGCGAGCCGTCAGCCAACTAATGGTCGACAAAGTCACATGGTCACCGTCTGATTGCCTTGCGCTTCGATCAGGCCCCTGACAATGTCTGCCGTTCGCAGTCGTCTTTGTTTGCTGGTGAGATCCAGCAGGCGCTCGGAAAGAGCTCTGTTGAGGTTCAACAAGCTCCAGCCCTTGGCTGTTTGGAGCTGCTTGAGGGCTCTTGTTTTTCCGCTCCCCGCAGGACCAGCCACTACGACCAGGCGATAAAAGCTCTTCGCTGCCAGCTCGGCTTGCTCAGCGATGGCGCGGGCCAGGTCTTTCATGGGCAGGGTGGCAAGGCCGATCTGGCTGGGACGCGGAATGAGCAGCCGTTGGTGGAGGCCGCCACGGCCATTGTGCCGGAGGCCTTGGACCTCACCAGCCCAGGAGCGCTCCGAGCGAGCCGATCGAATGCAGCAGGGCCGCATCGGGCGGCAGCCGCTCCAGGTCAGCGCTGCGACACTTGCCCGTCTGCACCAAAGCAGCCTGAAGGCCGGCGGAGCATGCTCCGCAGACATCGGCCTCCACATCGTCGCCGATCATCAGGCACTCGGCGGGCGGCAGCGCCAGCGAGGCCGTCACCTCGTGGAAGAAGGCGGCAGAGGGCTTGCCCATCACGATCGCCTCACAGCCAGCGCCGTATTCGAGGGCAGCCAGAAAGGCGCCAGCATCAAGCATCCAGCGACCGCCCTCGCGAAAGCGCCGGTTGCGGCCGATGCCGATCAATGGTGCTCCCTGCAGCAGCAGCTCCAGGGCCGCATTGAGGTTGGCGAAGCTGAGTTGATCGCGGGCATCGCCGAGCAGCACGCAATCAGCGGCTCGCCCGTCGGCATGGGCGGCGAACAGCGGCGCGATCGCCGGATGCACCAGCACCAGCGGCCGGCGGCCCTCCCTCTCGATCCAGCGCAGGGCCGCCAGGGGCGCCGTGATCAGTTCCTCTGGATCGGGACAGAAGCCCAGATCGCTCAGATCCTCCAGCAAGGAAGCCTGAGAACGGGTGGCGGTGTTGGTCACAAAGCGAATCGGCAGACCATGGCGACGGGCCTGGGCCACTGCCTCCACGGCACCCGGCAGGGGCTGGCGCTCATCGATCAGCACCCCCTGCAGATCAAACAGCAGCGCTGAAGGCGAACGCATCTCGGTGCCACCCGGTGATGGCCACCGTGGCGAACGCTGAGGATGCGGTCTGTTGGCTCTGAACTCCCAGGACGCACGACAGGGCGAGTTCTGGCGCTCCCCTCAACCGAAACCCCTGGCCGGCGCGCGGGCCCCTGGCGGCAGCAGCGGCAGGGCTGGAAGGGACACGCCCGGCAGCGAGCACCGTGAGCGCACCCGTGGTGAATGGGACCAAACCTGAGAGGCACCCAGCCCCCCCCGCTCACGCCTCGATGAACCGGCTGGCTGAGGCTGGAGGATCTGCTGGCCCAGAAGGACCAGCTGCCACCGATCGCCGCGCTGATCAAGCAACGGCGTCAGCACCTTCCTCAGCCATCAAGCCGGAAGCCATGGGTGCAGGCCTGGTGCACCACGCTGCAATGCAGCCCCTGGCGCTGCTCCACCTGCGAACGGGAGAACAGGAGTAGGTCCACCGGGCGAAGGGATGGCTGAGCCACTTGTCCGTCACCCTGATCAGGAGGTCGATGTCGGAATCAGGTCTGGCCTGCCCGCAAGCATGGGAGCCGAACAGGCGCACCGCGCCCTCCGGAATCTCCTCGCGGATCTGTGCGGCCATTTGCCGCAGCAGGCGACAGCAAAAACTGAGCCCGCGCTTTGCATCATCAATTGTTATCTCCAATTGGTGTCGCGACAGCTGCCATTCCCTCTACAAGAGCCCTGGCACCACCGGCTGGAACTCGATCGCCGTCTTCCCCCGCACAACCAAGCAGTTCTACGGGCAGGTGGTGCTGCATGGCTGTACGGGCAACCGCTTTGGTGGCCTCCCCTCCGCCATGGCGCCAGCACCCATTTCGGCAAGGTGACCCGCCCCGATAGGGTGTTGCTGCAGCTGGGCCAGCGTTCCAGCGCGCGGGACGTGTGGCTCTGGGTGCCAGCCGGCACCAGCCACAACCAGCCCAGCCCCTGGAGCTCACCCCTGGCCCTGAGCAACTGGCGGGAATGCAACGAGCTCCACTTCATCCGCCACTTCCCGCCGATGAGTGCGGTAGGCGCCCGCCAGCATCCGCAGCAGGGCCCCCTGCTTTCCGGCTCCGGTGGTGGAGGAACCGTAGGAATTGGTGGTGGGGGAACGGGAGGCGGAGCGACGCGACCTGCCACCGGGCTCCTCTGGCCGCAGGGTGAGAGGGTGTGTTGGCCAGCCGTCAGTCCCAATCCCAACAAGCGGACAACGGAGCAGCCAGGGGGCACCCAGAGTTCACCGACAGCTCTACGGTGGGACCTTCTTGCTGGGGTCCTCTTCCACATGAAACAGCACCGCCTGGTTCTGCAGGGCGGTTCAGCCGACAGGCTCCGCATCCCGATCGAGCTGCTCCGAGACATGCTCGGCGCGGTTCAGGACGGTGCGCGTCATGCCGCTCGGTTTTATGTGGAAGGCCTCAGTTCCCAGGCCGGCCCAAGGCCCCGCTGGTTGGAGGCCTGCACCGCCCATCTGGTGACTGGTTTGACCCCCGGGTCTGCCGTGCTCGATCTGGAAGCGCCCTTGCTGCAGGAAGTGGCCCCTGAGCAATTCGGCGGACAGCAGCAGCAAGACCTGTTCGGAGAAGCCAACGAGCCGATCGGGCCTGATGGCAGCGCCATCGACCTGTTCGTCAGGGTGCTCCATCAAGTGAAGGCTGACAATGCTGGAGCCGTGCATGCCGACCGGGCCCTGCTGGAGACTTGCTTGCGTTTGGCGCGCCTCCCGAGGGGAGACTTCAACGGTGTGGTCTTGTGCGACCTTGAAGACGATCGCCAAAGCGTTGAGCTCTCACCTGCTGATGTGCCCCGGCTGGAAGCTCTGATCCAGGACACGCCACTGCCCCAGGCTGTTCGCTTCACCTGTCTGCTGGACACCATTTCTGGGAGCCGCCAAACAGTGCTCCTCAGGGCCAAGAGCGGTGAAACCACACCGGCGCGATTAGGACCAAGCGTTGATCCTGAACAGTTGCGCACCCTCTGGAACGAGCGCGTGCTGGTCACAGGCACCGCCCACTATCGACCCTCGGGGTCGATCCAACAAATCGCTGTCGATAGCCTTCATCGCGCGGAACCCCGCGATGAGCTGTTTACGCACATCCCATTTCCACCAAGTCGCCAGCCTGTCTTTCGCAGCCTGCCTCACGATCAGCACAGTGGTGTGGCTTCGTTCGTTGGGACGTGGCCGGGTGACGAAAGTGATGCGGAGCTGATTGAGGCTCTGCAGGCGATTCGATGAGCCAAGGCTCACTGGCAGCGGCGCACCAGTTGTTCCTACTCGATACCAGCGTGATCATTCACCTGGTACGGGGCACTGAAGTTTGCCAACGGATTCTCCGTTTGTACGACCTGATCCAGTGCCAACCACGACCGCTGGTCAGTGTTGTCAGCTTGGCTGAGGTTCGCGTCCTTGCAGAGGTGAACCACTGGGGGGAGCAGAAACGCCAAGCATTGGAGCGAACACTCCAGAGCCTGGTGGTTGTTGACATCCATCATCCGCTGGTGATCGATGCTTACGTGCGCATTGATCTCCACGCCCGCCAACACCCCAAGGGTGCACGGCATATGGGCAAGAACGATCTTTGGATCGCAGCCTGCGCAGCTGCAGCCGACGCCTTTCTTCTCTCCACGGATGACGACTTCGAGCATTTGCTTCCGGATCAGGTTCGTGGTGATGTGATTCCGGTGATCCCGCCATCAGCTTCAGGTGAACCTGGATGAAGGGGGCCGCAGCCCCCGGCGATGGCCCTCAAGCCATCTGCAGCCGCAACTCAGCCAGTGCCACGCGCTCGGCCTCCAGCGGACAGCGGTGGAGCAGCTCTTGCTCCGCCAGCAGCCGCTGATCCAGATCATCCATTCGCTTGAGGCACTGCTGGATCGCCGGGATCACCTCCTCCTCGAGCAGCGTGATCTCCTTTTCGCCATAGGGCTGCTCGATCCAGGTGCGGCGCAGCGTCAGCCCCCTGCTGCGGCGCAGGATCTCCTCCATCGAGCGCAGCGTGGATTCGAGCAGCAAAATGGATCCTCCTCATGCCGGCAGAACGGGGAGCGGGCAACAGCCGAGGCGCTGGCAGTGATCAGGGCCATGACGATCGGCGCCAAGAGCGGCGCAGCGACGGGCCCGATCCCAGCCGGGGCCCGACGCCAGGAGGGCCCCAGACTGAAGTGGCCCGGAGCAAGTCAATACAGTACATCTTGATAATGAATTGGATTATTAATGGCGCCTAGCCAGCATCATGGAGAAACGAGCTGGCTGCGAAGTGCATCCCGTCGCTTATGCCACCGAATCAGTGCATTCAGTGCCTTATAGTGTTACAAAGTCTTGCCTGCGTTCAGACGCAAGGTACGATGGAATAGCGGCTGCTCACAAGAGGGAGTTTTTCCCGGGTCCATTTGACCTCCCGCGAATTGACGCATGGGTCTCAAGGTGCGGTCGCACCCTCTTCAGAATTTAAGAACGCCCAAGAATCTTTCTTTTCAAGAGGAAATGCGATTAAGCCATATCCTTGCACTTTGCCTCTTAAGTCAGAGCGAAATTTCGGTAGCAGTATCTTGAGCCACGGGTAAGCTGGGGCCTCGGCAATATTTGCGTTCTCTCCAAGGCAAGTGCCAAGGCTGTAGGCAGAGTTGACGAATTTAATGTCCGTATTCAACGAAGTAAACCTAACCTTCTTTTGAAGCCTTGATCCGTTTTTCCTAAGGCTTGCGTGATGAAGTCGGAGATTGCGCTTGTATTGATTGCCCTTGGGCGTGGCCCCCGACATGTCGTCTACTACAACTGACAGGCCGTCTGGGACCAAAATTTCCTGGACAGCTCGTTGCAATAGCAACTCATAAGCAATTGCCGGAGGGTACCATGCGGAACTGCCGTATTTCTCCTGGTAGTACGGCTTGTCTATCGCTACTGCCAAGGCCAACAGGTCACTTGCATGGATGCACCGGTAGAGCTCATCAACAAAAGCACTTAGATCACTTTCGGAAATGCCAAATTTTGTGAGATACTTTTTGTTTCTCTCTGATGGGATTCTGAGCCAATTCGACTTTATCTCGACTTGATGCGTGTCAAAGAACTTTTGCTTAAGATTCTTGATGGCGGTCACAAGATGACCTGAACCGCTTTCGCTTAGCAAAATTCCTCCAAAAACGAAATAGCGAGAAACTCCCCTCCCTTGACGCGTGTATCCTTTCGCGCCTGAGGTGAATTCCTTTGTCCCCGAATCATCTATATAAAGAATGTGCTGCATTATCTTCCTCCGTGCTCTTCCTGGTCAGACCTGAGTGTATTTATGAATGAATCTCTGCAGGGTTTCTGGCAGGAGGAGTTCAAGCTTTCTCTTGCCAGCTTTTCGGGAAACAACGGACTCCCCGGCACCCACAGCTCAACGCTATCGCTGTTGTCCTGGTAGTAAGAGGCATTGCAGGTGACGCGCATTTCCTTGTCAAGACCGGGCTGGGTCCACTTGAAATCGCACATGCCGATTCGAGTGGCGCTGCAGCCGGGCGGCAGGAGTTCGGGGCGATCAAGGATGGCTTCCAGATCAGCCAGTGTGAGCGGCGGGGGCTGCAGGGTGTTCACCACATCACGGATGGCATCAAGGTCCTGCAACACGTCGTCGAGATCGAGACCCTTGATCTCGGGCTCCTGCTGCACAGCAGCCACGGCAGAGGCCCTGGCCTTCTCCCGCTGATCACGGCTGACGAGGGTGGCCTGGGAGATGGAGCTGGAGGCCTTGGCCAGGATCGGTTGCAGCTTGCCCACCACCTGCTCGAACATCGCGATCCGGCCCTTCAGCGCCCGGTAGACATCGGCTTCGACGGTGCCTTCGAGGTGCAGGTTGATGATCTGCATCTGCTCGTGGCTCTGGCCGATGCGGTCGATGCGGCCGATGCGCTGCTCCACCCGCATCGGGTTCCAGGGCATGTCGTAATTGATCAGGGCTCCACAGAACTGGAAGTTCAGACCTTCAGCTGCGGCATCGGTGCAGAGGAGGATCTCGGCTTCGCCATCCTTGAACCGTCGTTTGGTGGCCTCACGGTTGAGAGCCTCCCACACCCCGCCCTTCTCCAGGATCTCGCCACCGCGACCGGTGAAGGCCATCAGGCTGGTGCGCCCTGCGCCGATCAGCAGCTCCTTGAGGGCATCGACCGTGTCGGTGTATTGGGAGAAGACGATCACCTGCTTGTAGCCCCGGGCTTGCAGCTGCTCGATGGCCTTGAGGAACTCGGCTCCCTTGCTGTCGTGGCCGACCAGGGGCCGTGCCTGATCGAGCAGCATGGCGATGGCATCGCGCTGGATCTGCAGCGAGGCCTCCTGGACGTCGCTCTGCATCCCCTCCAGATCGAGGGTGAGTTCACCCGTGATGTCGTCGTCTTCTGCGGCTGCAGCGTCTTCCTCCAGCTGTTGCTGCTGGCCGGCCAGCCGCTTTTCCAGGGTGGAGACCAGGGCGGCGACGCTGCTGGCAAGGCGGCGGCGGTAGATCGTCATCACGAAGCCCACCGCTGATTTCTTCTTGTCGGTTGCCTGGGCGTACTGGGTGGAGATGACGTCCTCCACGGCGTCGTACAGCGCTCGCTCCTGTGGGGTGCTCTCCAGGAAGCGGTCGTCCACATGGCGGGTGCCGATGGCCAGATCCATCGATCCCTGCTGCTTGTAGGCCCGCAGCAGGTTGCGGCTGTGGCGCGAGATCAGCCCCTGCACCGGGGTCCAGCGTTTGGCAAGGGCCAGCGAGGCCTGTCGGATCTCGATGCTGAGATTGCGGCGGGAAAGGGGATCGGTGTCGTTCAGGGCTCGCAGAGCCTTGCGTTTGCGCAGTGGCGATTGGCGCAGGTCTTCCGGCATGGCATTGCCCGGGGCCTCGCCAAACGCGGTCACGCTGCTGCGCCACAACCCAGCCAGGTAAGAAAGGGTGGCCTCATCCGGGTTCTCCTTCTCCACCCACTCGAAGAACTTTTCGAAGGCGTCTTCGGTCCATTCGGGGGGCAGGCCCAGCAGGGCGAGCAGATCCCACACCTCCAGCTCACTCACCTGCATCGGTGTGGCGGTGAGCAGCAGCAGGCCGTTGGTGCGCTGGCGCAGCTGCCGCATGAGCTGCATCAGGGTGTTGGGGCGGAGGCGCTCTCCGCCGCTGCTGCTGTTCTCCCGACGGGTGCGGGCGTGGTGGGCTTCATCGAGCACCACCAGGTCGTAGGGCTCGGCTTCCAGCAGATCCTTGTGGCGATCGCGCCGTCGCATCAGGTGGCTGGAGACCAGCACAAAGGGCTCTGCGGTCCAGCTGCTCCGGTCCACGGGCCGGGAGAGCCCAGCTGGGCGGAAGCAGGTGGGCTGCCACACCAGAGCCTTGCCGCTGTAGATGGGCCAGTCGAGTCCGAACTTCTCGCGCAGTTCCCGCTGCCACTGCTGGAGCACCGAGGCAGGCGCCATCACGAGGATGCGCCGGGCGCGGCCGCTCAACCAGGCCTGGCGCAGCAGCAAGCCGGCCTGCACCGTTTTGCCGAGGCCCACCTCATCAGCGATCAGCAGCCGGGGCGGCCACTGCCGCCAGAGGCGCTGGAAGGCGCGCTGCTGATGGGGCCAGGGGGTCACGGCACTGGTGCCTTCTCCAACCCGTTCGGCCCCGGGCAGATCGCTGGCCGCGGCATTGAGGATGTAGCTCCAGACAATGCGGCGCCGTTCATCGAGGTCGGGGACGATCTCGACAACAGGCTCTGGCTCCGGCGTGGGCAGATCCGACAGGAAGGGTTTGAGGCGACGGGGCAGGGCCCCCTCGGCCGGTGCATAGATGGCCAGCTGCTGACGAAAGGCCTCGGGAAGGGAGAAGGTGCGAACTCCGGGATCCTCGTTTTGCCAGAGCCGCAGGAAGTGACGTTCCTTGGCATCCACCCGGCGCTCTTCACCCTTCCAACTACAGAACACATCGAAGGTTTCGTAGTTGGTGGACCATCCGTTGGGGGTTTCGTTGATGCTGCCGGTAAAGGCAAGCCGGTCGCCGTTGGCGTCTTCGATCACACCTTCCTTGGCGTGAAAGATGGCGCCATCACTGCTGATCTGCCCCTCCTGCACGGGCAGGCCAACGCGGATCTCAAGGTGGCCTTGATGCACAAGCCAGGCCAGGAGTTCTGCGCCCAGATCAGCGGCGCTGCCATCACCGGGCTGCACACCGCGAAAGGGGAACTGGCGGCAGAGCTGCAGCTCCAGCAGCTGTTCAGGGGTTTGGCGACTGCCAAGGGCTTGCAGATCCGCCCGACTGATGAAGAAACCAGTGATCAGGCGCATCTGGCCATGGCCTTGGCCATCCGGTGAAGCCAACACCAGCTGCTCCACCCCATCGAGCACCTGCAGCAGGGAGCGGCTGGAGAAATAGCCAGTGATGCGCCAGTAGCGGATGGCCTGCTGGAGAACAGGTTGATAGAAGCCCAGCAGCAGGTTGTTTTGGCTGCTGGTGAAGCTGTCCTGCCAGTCGTGCTCGCGCAGCTGGGTCATAAAAAGTCCGCAAGACTCAAGCGATCAGGCTGTGCTGGGAGTAGTCGTACATCCCGAAGGATCTCCATATTCCAGAGGCAGATCTGCAGGTGCTGATTGGCATAGAAGTTGCCATCTTTCGTTATGGATGGTCCAAGAAAAAATGGCATCCTTATCCCATACTTTCTTGAACCCTGCAGGGCCGTCTGGACCGAGTTTGCGACTGCACAATCAAGGGAGAAGCAAAGATTCGCCGGATCATTCTGTGGAGGCCGGCCCCACCGTTGAATGGACAGCATTGCCAAATTCGCCTCTTCCTGGAAAGTCTTGGAATCGTTGCGATTCCCGAGGTCCAGCAAAAGCTCAGTTTCTATCTTTGCCGCAAGAATTGAGCCCGATCTTGTGTCGCTGCGTTCCACCCAGCGTTCGACGTACCAGCATTCGGCCCAAGATGGATCCTCCCAAAAATAAATTCCATGACCAAGCCAGTCGTCCGCTTCCGTGCTCCATTTCAAGCCTGAGCGATGCTGAAGAGTGGCAAGAATGTCCTCTTGAGCGCCAACGTGATAAACATCAACGATCGACATCACAAAGATCCAATGCCTGCATTACTCTGTGACGGCTCGCTCACCTGGGAGATACTGCGCTTCCAGACTTGGCCAGAAGGTCCCGTTCGAGTTCGACCAGGACTCTCAGGACTCTCAGGGCGATCACTGGTCGTGGGGTACTGAGAATTCAAATAGCTCATTAGGGCAGAACGCATCTGCCCTCTTTTGTCGATGAGTCGCCAAATAACCTTTACAGATTCCGTAGAATCAGGTCCGCCTTGGGTCGCCGCACAGGAGGCAGTCCACCATTCTTTGTAGGCTTCGATAAACTTCTCAAGAAGCCCAGCTGCCAAGGGATCTGTTTGTCTAATTTGCCCAAGAAGTTGATTTTGGTCCTGATCCACTGAAAGACCGAGACGTGTCGCCACGATTCGTGGTGCGTCATCGATGACATCTTCAAAATCTTGCTGGGTCATGTTCAGATACATCGTTTCGCTCCTACCGGTTCATCTATATTAGCCGTGGTTCCTCGCCATGCAGCACCCTGCCTTCGCGGTAGGCCCTGGCAATCATATGGCTGAGCCAATGGCGCCGCTCCTCCACCTGGCTCTGGGAGTAGAGCAGCAGATCTACAGGGATGCGGTGATGGGAAAGCTTGCGCCAGAGCCGGCCCAGGGTGTCGAAGCGGCTGTGCTGCGCCAACCAATCGTCGTCTGCCGTGATCAGCAGGTCGATGTCGGACTCCGGGCGAGCTTCGCCTCGGGCATGGGAGCCGAACAGACGCACTTCAGCCCCGGGGATCTCCTGAAGGATCTCAGCCGCCATCTGCTGGAGCTGGGCTTCGCTGACGGTGGCTTTAGGGGTGGCGCCGGTGGTTGTGGTCATGGCTGCTCTGCCATCTTCAGGATGCCTCAGCCAGTTCCGCCAGCACCAGCTCCAGCTGCTTGGGTGCCGGCACCTGTTCTGCCAAGGCCAAGCGCCGCAGGTTCTCCAGGGCTTCGAAGTCGGAAGCGGCAGGTGCGGCGGCCTTCACCGGATCGAAGCCGGTGTAACGGGCGGAGAGGGGCAGCACCTCCAACACGGCCTCCAGGGCGGTGAGAAAGATGGGGCTGTTGGCCAGGCCGTTGTCATCAAGCAACTGCTTGGCGGCGTTGAGATCAATGCTGCGGGCGCGGTGGGCGCAGTGGTGGATGGCATCGAGCCAGGATTTGGTGCCATCGGGGGCGCCGAGCTTGCCCTTGGTGGCGCGGGTGGAGCTGTCCCAGAGGATCAGATCGCTGGCTTTTTTCTCGGCCAGCACGCCCACCACATCCTTGTCGAGGTCGAGGCCAACCACCCGCGCAAGACGCAGGGCTTCATCGAAGGGGAACTGGGGCGCTTCAAAGGCATCCCAGGCGAGCACAAACCACTCGGTGAGCGGATCGAGCTGGGCGCGGCGGGAGCCGGAGGTGAG
>JBJOHA010000108.1:0-21127 GCA_046047935.1 Cyanobacteriota bacterium | reverse complement strand
AGCGATCCAGTGTGTTACGCGAGATCCCCAGCTCCGCCGCGATCCGCCGGCGGCTCCAACCACGCTCCAATAGCTGCCGCATCACAAGCACGTCCTCCGGGGTCTGCATCGCGCCCTCCAGCGCTGCCAGACCCCGTGGTGCTCCAGACCGGTTCGTCCGGGCCACGCCAAAGCCGACGCCGCCGGTTGATGGCATCCGTGTGTCGGTCTCGCCAGGAGCCAGTGGACCCTGGTCGGCGGTCGCTGGCGTCGATCGCTCGGCCTCCATGTGGCTCAGTTTTCGTGTCGCCTCTGGCTCAGTTTTCGCTGTCGCCTGACAGCGGGCGCCGACGCGTTGCGTCAGGGTGCTTGCTCACCTCATCCCCTCATCCCCTCATCCCCTCATCCCCTCATCCCCTCATCCCTGCATCCCCTCAGGTCGATGGGATCGGGGCCGGTTGTGCCTCCACGATCCTTTGGACCTCCCCCCTTTCAGGCGACCTTTCGGCTCCCCGGCTTGCAGCGCGCTTGCTGAATCCTTCCGTCTTGTCGGAACCCCGGGCCAGATCAGCAGGTTGCCACCAAATTCTTCACGACTCTTTCATCTGAGCTGTTCAGCAAGGTGAGGGGAGGGACCTCGAGCCGCCGAAAGTGCTTGTTTCAGGGGCCATGCCATGGCTCAAGGTTGCCATCGCGAGGTTGAATGACGTCGTGTTTCCGTTCGCGTTGCTCGGATGCCCGCCCTGTTCCATGCCCCAGCGGCTCCCCAACGACATCGTTTCTCCTCTTCAACTGAAGGAGAAGCCGACCATGACCCAGCCTCGCGATGACACCTTTCCTGCGTCGACTTCACAGGGCCGGTTTTTTGCTTCCCACTGCCCTCACTGCCGGCCTCTGGCTTAAAGGATGGCATCCAGGGCTGCCAGGGTTGAGCTGTCCCTTGAGGGCCCTCACCGGGATTCCTTGCCCCACCTGTTACCTCACCCGCGCCACCAGTGCCGCTCTGATGGGAAACTGGCCTGCGGCTTTTCGCCTCCACGCCTTTGGGCCTCTCGTGGCCACCGTTCTGGTTTGGTGGTCCATCACCGCGTTCCGTGAGCGGAGCCTCATGCCTCCTCGGGCTCCAGCATGGCCGTTGGCTGCCGTGAGCTTGGCTTTGTTGCTCTATTGGTTGATGCGGATGCTGGCGACGTTTGGTCCAGTCTCTAACACATTTCTTGCCTTTCCCAGCCGCTGAGTCCTTCGCTGTTTAGCTCTTGCCCTTGACAGACAGGTCCTTAGCGCAAGAGGCCTTTGTTGTAAGCCGCATTTTGGATGTAAAAGCTGCTCATCGGTACCGTTACCAAGAGTCCCAGCCCACACGTGCAGAGTGCACTGAGAAACACCATGATCCCTGCAAGCAACTGGGTTCCAACGAATCCCCAACCCTGGGGCGACCGATAAACCGTCTGGAAAGAGCTGGCAAAGGCATCTGGAATCGGTTGCTCGGTGAGAAAGATGCGGTTGACATAAACCGGCATGACTAGGCCGGTGGCAATGCCTGGAAGAATGCAAAGAACAAAACCAACGCTCATGGCCAATGAAAAAAGTAGACCAGCGAGAAGATAACGCAAGGGATCCTGCAGCAATTGAGAGAATGCCCGTTCAGGAGTGATAGCTTCGCCGCGCTCGTAATAGAGAGCTGGCACAGCAATGAAGAGAACATAAACCAAGCTGGATAGAAGTGTGAAGGGCAATTGTCCCAGCTGGCCTATGAGTGTGGATAGCGTTGACATCATGTCGCTGCTCCCAAGGAAGCTTGTGCTGATTGTTTGCAGGAGCCAGGCGAGTCCAATGCCAATGCCTGAGAGAACAATGTAAGCGCCCCAGATGCTTGACATGGTTGCAATGTGGAGGCAAAAGGCTTCCCATGCTTTCTTAAGGCTGGGCTCTTCATAGGCGAGGTGGAAAGACATGTCGTCTGTATGAGCTGTTGGCAGTCTTGCAAGTTTTTTCTTTGGATGGCTGGGTTACAAGTAAATGTTGATAGAAAGAAATGCCCAGGTCACGTTTTCTTTCTCTACCCAACAGCCATCACTTTTCCTCTCTGGGTCTTTGTCGATTGCAGCTGAGCAGACGTTGGGGGGCTTTGGCGGGGGGTAGGATGATTGTTCAACATCGTCTCTTTAATTGTCTTTGCCATGGGCCAGCCCTCGCTTAGCAACCGACAAGCGCTTGCCAGCGTGACCGGCCGCAGGGTTTCGCGCGGTCGTGCCCTGCGCATCAGCGAGACGCGCACCGGCCGCCGCAAGGCGGCACGTGTTCTCAGCTCGGTCTTGTCTTTCCTCGCCCTTGCCGGCGCTTTCCTGCCCCTTCGTGCCCAGACGATGGCGAGCCCCTCTCAACGTGAGGGGTCCGCTTCGTTGCGCGCGGTCAACATGGCCCGGATGAGGGCCGAACGTCTCAATGGAGGCTTGCAGGTCTATCGCGCTGCCGCGTGCATGCATCAGCAATCTGGAGGATCATGCTTGATTCGATCCTCAAGCGATGGGTATCTCTTTCGCTTTTATGGTGGCGAACCGGGCTGGCAGCAACTCGGCAAGAATCCCACGTTCGAAACGGAAATTCTCGTGTCGCCGGACGGACGCTCTATTCAGAACGTGATCTATAACGGACCCATCAGATCCAGCGGCAATTCTTAGCGTTGAAACCTTCAGCACCAGCCATCCGTCAGAATGTCTATCTCATCTAATCAATTATGAAGCGTCATTTAATTATCACTTATTCAACCATCATTAAGGTGCTGCGGGATTCGAATAGTTTATATAAGTTTTTGTACTGACTTTGCTTTGGTATTTTTGAATAAGGATTATTTGTCAAGTTGCGCCGAGCGAAGCATGTCCGGATCTGCGGGGGGAAGGGTGAGGTAACGAGGCTTGCTGTCAGCTTCGCTAGCAACGCAAAACTGATAATAGAGATCTTCCGCTTGCCCGTATTGATCGTTGTAGATGTTTTGCCAAGAATAGCCGTCACCGCTGACATTGAAGGTTCTGTTGATGCAATCCAATCCGAGCCAGGTGGCTCGCACCGCTTGACCATCCGACTTCAGGGCGCGGTTGTAGAGACCGAGGGTGGCCCAATTGGCGGCGGTGGAGAACAGCGGGATCCCACGGGCGAACTCCTTTGCGGCATCACCTCCGGGCTTGATCAACCGTTTCACGCGCACCAGAAGTCCCTTGCGGGTCTGACGCGCGGAAAGAAGATTGATGCCCGTGTTTTGGTATGTGCCGCTCCATTCGCCATGGGGCCGTGTCTCAGTTGTACCGTTGATCAATGTGCCCTGACCTGCGGTGGCAGCACCTTCTTTGTCTTGAGCCAGCACAGCGCTCGAGAAAAGGGATAAGGAGATCACAACAACACTACGGACAAGGCCAGATCGCATCGGCCCGGGGCGCAAACGTTCCTTAAATCTAACTTGCTGCCTTGACCAACCCACCGACGACTGGGCCACTTGGCCCCATGGATCCGTGCGGGAGGCGCGGGCGGGTTACCCCTCAGCGACTGAAGTGTGCTTTGGCGTCATACAGCGTCTCTGCGGTGATCACCTCCAGTCCGCGTTCGCGAGCAAAGGCCTCGGTGTTGCGCCGCACCTTGCCGCGCACAAAGAAGGGGATCTTGTGCAATTCCGCCTCCCCATCGGCGCTCCAGCTCGGTTCGCCCGCAGCTGGACTAACGATGCCCACAGACGCTGAGGCCACCACAGGAGCGGGTGCCACGGCGACGGGCGTCTCAACCGTCACAACGCTGGAGGCTGGAGCCCCGCCGGCCGCCCCGCCGGAAGACAACCCTGCGTGCACCGCATCGGCAACCGGGCTCACCGACGGCGCTCCGTCCCCCAGGTGGCTGCGGTGTCCATCCACAAATTCGAAATCATGGCGGAACATGCCGATCAGGTGTTCCTCCAGGCCCATCATCAGCGGGTGCACCCAAGCGTCGAAGATCACATTCGCCCCCTCCCAACCCATCTGGGGGGAGTAGCGAGCAGGGACATCCTGCACATGCAGCGGAGTGGAAATCACGGCACAGGGGATGCCGAGGCGTTTGGCGCTGTGGCGTTCCATCTGAGTGCCGAGCACCAGTTCTGGCGCTGCCTCCGCCATGGCTTTCTCCACCACCAGGTAGTCGTCGCTGATCAGGGCTTCCAGGCCCAGCTCCTTGGCCGCGGCGCGCACCTCCCGAGCCAGCTCTCGGCTGTAGCTGCCCAGTCCGACGACATCAAAACCCAACTCCTGGCTGGCGATGCGGGCCGCAGCAATGGCATGGGTGGCGTCGCCAAAGATGAACACCCGCTTGCCGGTCAGATAGGTCGAGTCGACAGAGCGGGAATACCAGGGCAGGCGGGAGCGGCGTTCGCTTTCCGGCTCGCCTCCGTTGGCGGGTTCCAACCCCAACAAGGTGGTGAGTTCCGCCAGGAAGGCGGTCGTGGCGGCGATCCCGATCGGCACGGTCTTGACCGTGGCCATCCCGAAGCTGCGCTCCAGCCAACCGCAGGCCGGCCCTGCCACCTCTGGATACAGGCAGATGTTGGCGTCGGCGGTGGGGAGGCGGAGAAGGTCGGCCGGCCGGGCTCCGAGGGGTGCAACGACGCTCACGTCGATGCCGTGCTCAGCCAGAAGGCGGGTGATTTCACGCACATCATCGCGGCAGCGGAAGCCCAGCAGCGAGGGCCCAAGCAGGTTGACGCGGGGCCGACGGCTCTCTTCTTTCCAGCGGGTGGGGTTGATCTTCGGCTGTCCTGGTGGTGGCACCTGCTCCTTCAGCAGACTGCGGACCAACTGGTAAAAGGTTTCTGCCGCCCCCCAGTTCTCCTTTTTCGAATAAGCGGGCAGCTCCAGGCTCACCATCGGGATGCCTCCCAGATCCATGCCAGCGGCCAGGGCTCCGGGCTGGTCCTGGATCAGCTCCGCCGTGCAGCTCTCACCGACCAGAAGGGCCTCCGGCTGGAAGCGCTCCACGGCTGCGGCGATGGTGCGTTTCACCAGCTCGGCCGTGTCTCCTCCCAGATCCCGAGCCTGAAAGGTGGTGTAGGTCACGGGGGGGCGCTTGTCGCGCCGCTCGATCATGGTGAAGAGCAGATCGGCGTAGGTGTCGCCCTGGGGGGCATGGAGCACGTAATGGACCCCCTCCATGGAGGCGGCGATGCGCATGGCGCCCACGTGGGGGGGGCCTTCATAGGTCCAGAGGGTGAGTTCCATGGGGTGACGAACGGCGGAGAGGAAAGGAGAGGAGAGGAAAGGAGACGCGACAGAGGAGAGAGGGGGCGGAGCCGAGGCTGTTTCAGGAGAAGGCGAGGGGCTTCCGCTCAAGTGAAGGCGAGAGGCTTCCGTTCAAGCGAAGGCGAGCCGCTCCCGGCGCCGCAGGGAGCGGGCGAAGAGCTCGGCCAGCTCGCCGGCTTGATCGCAGCCATGGATGGGACTGAACACCAGCTCGATCGACCATTTGGTTGCCAGGCCCTCGGCCTCCAGGGGATTGGCCAGGCCGAGTCCGCACACCACCAGATCCGGCCGCTCCGTGCGCACCCGATCCAGCTGACGTTCCACATCCTGTCCTTCGCTGAGCGGTGTGCCCGCCGGCAGGAGGGCTTGCTCTGCCGCCATCAGCTGGCGATCGAGATAGGGCACGCCCACCTCCACCAGCACCATGCCGCATTCCCGCGCCAGAAATCGGGCCAGGGGGATCTCCATCTGGGAGTCGGGCATCAGGAAGAGCCGCTTGCCCTCGAGCAGGCGTCGGTGGGGTTCGATCGCTCGCCGACCCCGCTCCATCAGGGGATCGAGCACGGCAGCCACGGCGGCCGGATCGAGGCCGAAGCTGGCGGCGGCGGCTTCCATCCACAGGCGGCTGCCCTCGACCCCGAAGGGGTAGGGGGAGGAAAGGAGCTGGCCGCCTCGATGGGACAGAGCCCGTGCTGTGGCGCTCAGAAAGGGTTGGGCCAGCAGGAGGCGGGTGCCCTTGCCGATGGGAGGCAGATCGGTGGAGCGGCGTGGGGGCAGGCTGCGCACCTGCGGGATCCCCATGCGTTGAAAGAGGGTCGTGAAGCGATCCTCCACCGCGTCCGCCAGGGTGCCGACGATCAGCAACTGCTCCTCGTCGCTGCTTGGCAGCAGGGGGAGCAGGGCCAACAGCGCCTGGTCCTCTCCCTGGGTGAATGTCGTTTCAATGCCGCTGCCGCTGTAATTGAGCACGCGCACTCGGCCGCCCATCTGCTGGGTGAGACGCTCGGCGGCCCGGGCCAGATCGAGCTTGATCACCTCGCTGGGGCAAGAGCCCACCAGGAAGAGGGTGCGGATTTCCGGGCGCCGCTCCAGCAGGTCGCGGACAAGCCGATCGAGTTCCTCGTTGGCGTCCGCCAGCCCAGCCAGGTCGCGCTCCCCGAGAATGGCTGTGCCAAAGCGGGGTTCAGCGAAAATCATCACTCCAGCGGCGCTTTGAATCAGGTGGGCGCAGGTGCGGGAGCCCACCACCAGGAAAAAGGCGTCGGGCATGCGGCGGTGCAGCCAGACGATGGAGGTGAGTCCGCAAAACACCTCCCGCTGGCCGTTTTCCTTGCGCACCTCAGGCAGCGTGTCCCCGCCGCCGGCACGCGTGGCGGTGGCGCTGGTGGGGGTGGCGACCATGGACAAGGGGGGTGCGGATCCCTCAGGGTTAGCCAGGCGTGCTTCCAGCTGGCGGGTGTCGTCACACCTTGAGAGGATGGGCGCTTGAGAGAATGGCCTCATGCGTCACTTCTCCCCACCCCCTCCGCCGGCCCCCTCCCCTGAGCTGCTGCAACGGGCCACCGCCGTGCGCCTGCACGCTCGGGCCCTGGCCCAGCGCGACGATGAGGAGCGAAGGGCGGCGGTCGTTGCGATGGCTGACGCTCTGGAGGGCGCCAGCGACCTGATCCTGCGGGCCAACCAAGACGACCTGGATGCCGCCGCTGCGGAAGGCCTTGCGCCTGCGCTGGTGGCGCGTCTCAAGCTGGATGCCGCCAAGCTGGCTGCGGCCATCGCGGGCGTGCGCGAGGTGGCGGGCCTGGACGATCCCCTTGGGCGCCGCCAGCTGCACACCGCGCTCGACGCCAACCTCGTGCTGGAGCGAATCACCGTGCCGCTGGGGGTGCTCGGGGTGATCTTCGAGGCCAGGCCCGATGCGGTCATGCAGATCGCCTCCCTGGCCATTCGCTCGGGCAATGGTGCCCTGCTCAAGGGCGGACGGGAGGCGGCCCGGAGCTGCCAGGCCATCCTCGCGGCCCTCAAGGAGGGGCTGGCTGGCTCCCGCGTCGATCCTGGCTGCCTGGAGCTGCTGACCAGTCGAGAGGAGAGCCTGGGGTTGTTGCGGTTGGATGGGCTGGTGGACCTGATCATTCCTCGGGGCTCCAATGCCTTGGTGCGTTACATCCAGGACCACACACGCATCCCCGTGCTTGGCCACGCCGATGGTCTCTGCCACCTCTACATCGACGCCAGCGCCGATCTGGAGCAGGCCGTGCGGCTCACCCTCGACAGCAAGGCCCAGTACCCTGCCGCCTGCAATGCCATTGAAACCCTCCTGGTGCATGGGGCCATCGCCCCCTGCTTCCTGCCACGAGCCATCCCCGTCTTGCGGGAGGCGGGCGTCGAACTGCGTGGCGATGCCGCCGCCTGCGCTCTGGGGGTGCCCCTGCCCGCAGCGGAGGCCGACTGGGACACGGAGTATTCCGACCTGGTGTTGAGCGTGAAGGTGGTGGCGGATGTGGATGAGGCCCTGGCCCACATCGCGCGGCACGGCTCCCGCCATACGGAGGCCATCTGCACCACTGACGCGGCGGTGGCGGAACGCTTTCTGAGCAGCGTCGACAGCGCGGGGGTCTACTGGAACTGCTCCACGCGCTTTGCCGATGGCCATCGCTATGGCTTCGGCGCGGAGGTGGGCATCAGCACGCAAACCCTCCCGCCGCGCGGGCCCGTGGGGCTGGAGGGCCTGGTCACCTACCGCTACCTGCTGCGGGGCGAGGGACACATCGCTGCCGACTACGCCAGTGGTGAACGGCGCTTTCAGCATCGCTCCCTGCCGCTGTGACGTCTCCCCCCCTGGTGTTGGTGCACGGGCTGTGGGACACGCCCGCCCTGTTCACCAGCTTGCGACGTGCCATCGGAGAGCATCGAGAGGTCTTTGTGCCCCATCTGCCCCATGGTCTCGGGGTGGTGCCTCTGGAAGCATTGGCCGCCGACTTGGGACGGGGGATCGAGGCTCGCTTCGGGCGGGAGCAGCCGCTCGATGTGATGGGGTTCTCCATGGGGGGGGTGATCAGTCGCACCTGGATCCAGCTCCAAGGCGGTGGGGATCGGGTGCGACGTTTCACGAGCGTCGCCAGCCCTCAGCAGGGCACCTGGACGGCTCTGCCCTGGCCGGGGCGCTGGCTGGCCAGTGTGGGGGACATGAAGGTGGGGAGCCCGTTGCTCAAGCGGCTGAGCGCCACCGCTGGCCTCCTGGAGGGAATCGAGTGCTGCTCGCTCTACTGCTTGGCGGATCTGATGGTGATGCCGGGGTGGACCGCCGTTCTGCCCGTGGGACGTCGGGAGGTGTTGCGGCCCCTCACCCTGCAGCATCATGAGCTCATGGCGCATCCGCGCTCGGTGGACCAAGTGGCACGGGAATTGTTGCGGCTCTGAGGCACCGGCGAGGCGGCGGACCTCAGGCGGACTTCAGGCGGTTCTCAGGCGGACTTCAGGCGGTTCTCAGGCAGACTTCACCGCTCGGCAGCGTCTTTTTTGCGGCGACAACCTCGACCGGATGTCGATAGGGTTCGATTCCCTCTGGGGTGGTTTCGGTGAGGCTGAGTCGAGACGACAGAGAACCGAAGGCCGCCCCCCCTGAGGCTGGGAGAGCAGGTTGGAGCCAACTCACCGCCATCAACACCGCCAAGGTGTTGACCATCCTCCTTTTATTGAGCCTGGCGGCCGTGCTCGGTGTGCGCGACATGCGTCAGGTGGTCTACCTCAGCCTGCACGTCAGCTATTGCCTCTGGTGGCTGCTTGAGCAATGGTTTTTTCCTGAAAGGGGCCGTCAATTGTTCACCGATCGGGTTGGGCCTGTGCGCTTTTTTCTGGCTCTTCTATTCATTGGTGTGCTCTACAGTTTGCCTGGGGTTCTGGCCTTTCTCAATCCGGCTCCGATCAGCTTTGGCACCGTTGCTCTGGCCCTGGCCCTGGTTCTGTTCAGCTTTGGCAGCTTGATCAACACCAGCGCCGATGTGCAAAAAATGACGGCCAAGACCCTGGGAGCCGGGCTGGTGGCCGATGGTATCTGGCGTCGAATCCGTCATGTCAATTATTTTGGAGACCTCCTTCGCTATCTGAGCTTCGCTGTGGTGGCCGGCAATGCCTGGGCCTACGTGGTGCCTGCTTTGGTCTGCCTACTGTATGGACAACGCATCGTTGTCAAAGAAAAGCACATGAGCGAAAAGTATCCCGAGTTCGCCGCCTGGCAGCAGCGCAGCGCCCGTCTCATTCCTGGACTCTGGTGAGGTCTGCCATGGCACCCGGAGGGTTTGTTCGGTGGCGCGGCGTCAAGCGCCGGCGGCTGGCGATTTTCGCCACAACGATCTTGATCCTTGGAGGGGGGATGGCTCGAGCGGCCTCCCACGCAGGTGAGCCGCCCATCGCCCGGCCCCCTCACGACGCCGTGGAACTCTCGCAAGCGCCTGTTGCGCCTCCTCCCATCCTCTCCGCTCCCCTCCCCTCCCCTCCTCGCCCTGCCACCGCTTCACCAACCACCCGACCCCTGCCAGCCCAGCCCTTGCGCGCGGTGTGGTTCACCTTGAATGACATGGGCACCCTGCGCGACCAGCGGAAGTTGGAGCAGGCTGTCCGCTCCCTCGGCCGCCTTGGTTTCACCACCCTGTATCCCGTCGTCTGGAACGGGGGGTATGCCTACTACGCCGGCACCGTGACGCAGCAGCGGCAGCTTCAGACCTTCACCGTGCGGGGACTGCAGGGCCAAGACCCCCTCGCGGATCTGATCCGCCTCGCCCGCGCCGAGGGCCTTCAGGTGGTGCCGTGGTTTGAATTTGGTTTCATGGCTCCTCCCACCTCGGAACTGGCCACGCGCCATCCCCAGTGGCTCACCCGCAAGCGAGATGGCGGCACGACCTCCATGAGTGCCGCAGGCGAGGTGGTGTGGCTCAATCCCTTTCGGCCGGAAGTGCAGCAACTCCTCCTTGATCTGGTGCTGGAAGTGGTCAGCTTGTATGACGTGGACGGCGTGCAGTTTGATGACCATTTCAGCCTTCCCCATACCTTTGGTTATGACCCTTTCACCCGGGATCTCTACCGGCGGGAAACGGGGCGAGAGGTCCCAGCGGATGCGAGCGACCCTGCCTGGGTGCGGTGGCGGGCCAACAAGCTCACGGCCTTTCTGCAGCGTTTGCGATCCGCCGTCAGGGCGCGCAAGCCCGAGCTGATCTTTTCCCTCTCCCCCAACTATGCGGATTTCGCCTACAAGCTGCAACTGCAGGATTGGCGCGCCTGGGTAAGAGCGGGTTTGGTGGATGAGGTGGTGGTGCAGCTCTACCGACCTGACCTTGCCAGCTTCACCGCCGAGCTGAGCCGAGCGGAGTTTCAGGAGAGGCGGGTGCCGATGGCCGTAGCCTTGATGGCTGGTCAGCGGATGCGACCCACCGACCTCGGCCTTCTCCAAGAAAAAGTGGACGCGACCAGGCAGCGGGGTTTGGGGGTGGCCTTCTTTTATTACTCTCCCCTTTGGGAGGCCACGGCTGATCCGGTGGGACGGTTGCGCGGGCTGCAACAGGTGCTGGAGCCTCAGTGACTTGGCCAGGCGGCTCGGCAACCGCGACGAGGCCGTCCTCCTGCGACACCAACCACCAACCAGCCGACAGAGCATGCTTTTGCTTCCTTTCGCTTGCCGCCCCAGGCCTGATGAAAGCGGCCCCGCCAACCCACAGTCCAGAGCGCAACCAGCAGATTGTGACCCGCTGCCTGCCCCTGGCGATGGACAGGGAAAGGCCTGCGAATCGACGGCGATGCAGCAGAGGTTGTCGCTTGACTGTCACGCGGCTTGAGGGGGTGGAGGTCGTCGAGCGGGGCAATCCCTGCCAGAAGAAAGACCGGCTTTCAGGCGACACAAACCTCCATAGGATCTCAGAAAGGCAGAGAGGCCAATGTGCCGCATTAACCAAAGGGCCCAAGGGTCGTGCTCACAGGTGGTGTCGACAACAAAGTAGGGATCTAAGCGGTAGATTCTGTTGAGAATAGTGTCGCAATACTTATAGTCGAAGCGAGCAAAGCATCGCAGAGTTTCGTAATAGCGCTTGGCCAGAAGTTGCCCGCGCAACGGATTCATCTTTCCGCTTTCTCTCAGCAGGTTCTCGAGCTTTGTATACACCCCAAAGCGTGCAAACATCAAATCTTGATAGATTGTTTCGTTGCGGTGGCTGCGGCCTTGAAAGGAATCAGGATGCAGGCGCCAGAAGTAGCTGATCGTGTTGACTCTCGTTACTCTGCAATCCTTGATTGCTAAGCGACTAAACCAATCAAAGTCATCGATAAGGGTCTGGTTTGCATCCCATTTTTCGTTGCAGACTAGACTGCGTTTATATAAAGCTGCTGCCGTGTAAGGAGTCGGCTCGCCAAGGAGGATGGCCTCGACCAATCGATTGGGTTCAGGAGGAGAAAAGATGCGCTGATCTTTTGAGTCAAAAACACCGTTGTCGTTAATGTGCGCCACGCCCCAGCGTGACATGATGATATCCGCTTCGCTTAGCAAAGCGTCCTTGCATTCCCTCTTCAAACCTTTGGGCTGGATTAAATCATCATGATCTAAAAACTTAACATAGAGACCTTTGGCCATGGACAGGCCAACGTTGCGGCCACGAGCGCCAGAGCCACTGTTCGTGGGAAGTCGAATGAGCTTCACCGATGGAAATGTTTTCTCGATGCGATCAGGTGTTCCATCCGTTGAACCATCATCGATCAAAAGAATTTCAAGATCAATCCCCTTGATCTTTAGACAGGTTTTCAGGGTTGTATCCAGCTTTCGTCCACCGTTGTAAGTGGGGATGATGATGGAAACAAAGGGAGATCGGGTGGCTTCCATAACGCATCAGCCGCCATGGTCTCAACATGCCAGGGCCGCAACTCCACTACAAACCCCTTCATTCTACCAAGAGTTTGCCTCTGCAACTTTTGCCAGAGTGTTCTCGCCTGGCGCGTCTACTGGCGTGTGAGTCGCTCGCGGGTGGCGGACTGCCAGGCTCCACTTGCGTCGTAGCGCCGAATCAGCCGTTCCAGCTGGCCTTCACCGGGTAGCCATCCTCCTTCCAGCGTGAAGGGTTGCCGATGACTGATGGCCTCAGGCAACCGGCAGAAGCCTCCATCGGGAAGGAGCCGCAGACCAGCCGCCTCCTCATCCCCGATCTCCCACTCAATCGGGCTCACCTCGGGTTCTGGCCAATCGGCACTGATCGTTGAGGCTTCCCCGCGCCAACGCCCGCTGACCTGGTCGCGGGTTGTCTGCGGCCGTTCCTCCGCCCCGGAGCCGGCGCGGAATTCACGAATCAGGACCAGTTGGTCCAAATGGCCGGCCTCGCTGTAAAGAATGACCAGGCGATGACGACGGTCGCCGTCGATGAAGCCGAACTCCCCGCCAAAGACCGTGTTCGGCGCCACCTGGGGAGATCCTTTGCAAAAGGTTCCAGAAGAAAAGAACACCACCTGGCGCCCCAACGAGCGGTAGTCCTGCCGCATGTCCCTTGAGGGTTCCGCTTGAACGTGCGCAGGCCCGCCTCCTGGAGCCAGGCCCACATCTGCAGTCCAGCGGCGCAAAGCAAAGCGCACCAGACGCCCCTCCTCCTCGCTCTCGAGAGTCAGGATGGAGGGCGAGAGCGAAACCAGGGTCCCGCTTGCATCCAAGGTGGCGAAGGAACCACGCCACTCCCCGAGATTGTTTAAAAAATTCTGCCACTGACTGGCCATCGGCGAGGAGGCGAGGGAACGGAGGAGGAGGGAAGCTGCAGGCTACCGGCGCTTTGTCGCAGAGCTCGGCGCCTGTTTGCATGGACGTTGAATGGAGCGGCACAGAGTCGCCTGGGCATGGCGGATGTGGATGTGGATGTGGTCGTGGTTGGGGCTGGTCTGTCCGGCTTGATGTGCGCGCGCGCTTTGCGACGCCAGGGATGTCGGGTGCGGATCCTTGAAGCGCGGGAACGGCCGGGCGGCCGCCTTCACAGCCGTTCCACCTCTCTGGGGGTGGATGTGGAGTTGGGGGGGCAGTGGGGCGGCCGCGACCACCAGCGCCTGGCCGCTCTGATCGACGAGCTGGGACTGCGACGCTTCCCCTCCTTCTACGACGGTGACGGCATCTTCCATTGGCAGGGGAGGCGCCAGGTGGCCCCCTTGGCGGCATGTTTTTCTGACAGCCTGTTGTTCTTCCAGCCCTCCGCTCTCGGCTTTCCGCCCTCTGAGGTGAGGCAAGCCCTCGACGTCCACGCCGCCCTCGAACGCCTGGCGGAGGAGGTTCCCGCCGCCGCTCCCTGGACTGCCCCGGACGCTCTCGCTCTGGACCAGACCACCATTGCCGCTTGGCTGTCCCAGCAGAACGCCGGGCCTTTGGCCCGCCAGCTGCTCCGCTGGTTCACCCGGGTTGGCGGTTCCGGTGGGTACGAGCTCCATGAAAGCTCCGTGTTGCATCTGGCCTGGACGCAGGCGGTGGCCCCGCAGCGAGCCCATCCCGAAGACTGGTTGGTGGAGGGGGGGATGGGCCAGGTGGGCCGGCGTTTGGCGGCTGACATGGCGGACGACCTCCACCTGAAGGCCCCTGTGGAGGCCATCGCGGAGACCGCTTCTGGCGTGCGAGTGCGCCACAGCGGCGGCCTGGACTGCCAGGCGCGGGCGGTGGTCGTGGCGATTCCGCCTGCCTTGCGCCTCGCGATCCAGTTCTCCCCACCCTTGTCACCCGCCTGGTCGGCCCTGCTTCAGCGCTCCCCCATGGGCGCCATGGTGAAGGTCTTGGCGTTGTATCCCGATGCGTTCTGGCGTCGGCAGGGGCTCAATGGCCTTGGCATCGGCGATCTGCCCTTGCTTGGCCTGACGGCCGACTCCTCGCCGCCAGGGGGGCGCCCGGGGATTCTGGCCAGCTTCATCGCCGCCGACGCGGTCTCCCATTGGCAGCGACTGCCGGAAGCGTGCCGCCGCGAGAGGGTGCTGGCTGATCTGGCCGCCTACTGGGGAGAAGAGGCGGCCAGGCCGGTGGAGTTGATCGCCCACGATTGGACGGCAGAACCCTGGACGCGGGGAGGCTTCACCACCTTTCTCACCCCCGGGGCCTGGACCGCCCATGGACCCATCTGGCGCCAAAAGCATGGGCGCGTGATCTGGGCGGGCACGGAGGCTGCGTTGCGGTGGCCTGGCTACTTCGAAGGGGCCCTGGAGGCTGGTTTGGCCGCAGCGGCGGAGGCTCTCCTCTGGCTTGAGGGATGATCAACCTCGGCGCGTGTCTTCCCCTTGCCCAGTCCAGCCGTCTTGGACAACAGCCTTTGGGCTCTGGCTCTCACCGGTTTGGCGGGACTCTCCACGGGGCTGGGGAGCTTGATCGGGCTGGGCTCAAGTCGCGACAACCGCAGCTTCCTCACTCTGTCGCTGGGTTTTTCCGCCGGCGCCATGGTCTATGTCTCGCTGGTGGAGATCCTTCCCAAGTCGCGCGAGGTGCTTGCCGCCCTCTTGGGTCCCCGGGGGGGGTATGGGGCAGCGGTGGTGGCCTTTTTCCTCGGCGTTGGCGCCATGGTCCTGGTGGATGGCTGGCTGCCTGTTCATGACGCCAGCGAGGCTTTGGAACAGGCGACATCCAGCGGCCATCGCCGCCGCCTGTTGCGCATGGGGCTCTTTGCCGCCCTGGCCATCGCCATCCACAATCTTCCGGAAGGGCTGGCCACTTTCCTCGGGGCCCTCTCCAATCCCCGCTTGGGCGTCAGCATCGCTGTCGCCATTGCGATCCACAACATCCCTGAGGGATTGGCCGTCTCCGCCCCGGTGTATTTCGCCACCCGCAGCCGTTGGACCGCTTTTTGGATTTCCTTTCTCTCCGGCGTGGCTGAACCGCTGGGGGGACTGTTGGGCTTTCTGCTTTTTCGCTCGTTTCCCAATCCTCTGCTCTTCGGCCTGGTGTTCGCGGCGGTGGCGGGCGTGATGGTGTACGTCTCGCTCGGTGAGCTTCTGCCGGCCGCGCGCGACTATGGCGCGCCCCATCTGGCCATCGGCAGCCTGATGGCCGGCATGGCCACCATGGCCTTCAGCCTTGTGCTTCTGGCCTGAGTCGATTCGCCGCGCCGAGGAACCCGGGGGTGGGCTAGAGATCAGGAAAAGCTCTTCCATCCATGGCTCTGTATTGCTGGCAAAGCCCCGCCACTGGTGCTCCCCTGGAGCGGGTGGAGACCGAACCTCTGGAACCGGGCCCCGATGAGCTGCTGTTGGAGGTTCGTCACTGCGGCCTCTGCCACAGCGATGTGTCGATGCTCGACAATTCCTGGGGGTTGACGAGCCATCCCTTCGTACCGGGCCATGAAGCGGTGGGGCGCGTGATCGCCGCAGGCGAACGGGTCGATCCGGGCGTGATCGGCGAGCTTCGCGGGGTGGGCTGGTTTGCTGGATCCTGCGGCCTCTGCGACCAGTGTTTGGCGGGGCGGGCCAACCTGTGCGCCAAAGCCGAAGCGACCATCGTCGGCCGTCCTGGAGCCTTCGCCAGCCAGGTCAAGGTCCATCAAGCCTGGGCGGTTCCCTTGCCGGATGGCCTCCGAGTCGCGGATGCCGGCCCGCTGTTTTGCGGTGGCATCACGGTGTTTGCTCCTCTGGTCGATGAGGCGGTCTCGCCCACCGCACGGGTGGCGGTGATCGGTCTGGGCGGTCTTGGGCACATGGCGTTGCAGTTCTGCCGGGCCTGGGGCTGTGAGGTGGTGGGTCTCACCACCACCCCGAGCAAGGCCGAAGAGGCCAAGCTCCTTGGCGCCCATGAAGTGGTGGCCCTGGCGGATCTGCCTACCCAGGCGGGTCGGTTTGATCTGATCATCAATACGGTCAATCAGCCCTTGGATTGGCCGGCGGTGGTGGCGGCCCTGGCTCCCCTGGGCCGTTTGCATTTGCTCGGGGCGGTCCTGGAACCCCTTCCCCTGCAGGCCTTTGATTTGATCATGACGCGCCGGGTGATCACCGGCAGTCCCTTGTCCTCACCTGCCAGCCTGCGGAAGATGGTCACCTTTTGCGCCCGCCACGGCATCCAACCGCACGTAGAACACCTGCCGATGGCGGAGGTGAACGAAGCCATTCGGCGTCTGCGTCTCGGCGATGTGCGCTTCCGCTTTGTTCTGGATGGTCCCGCATGACGTTCTGGATCAGGGCCCGATCAAGGAGGTTGTCCGAAGGGATCCGGCGAACCAGGCCCCTGGCCTGACCCCCCACCAGCCCCACGCGACTCCCCCCCTCCTCGTCCATGGGCCCGCCTTCTGTCGCCATGGCTTTGCTGGTGGTGGGAGGTTTGAGCTGGTGGCAGCCGCATGCGGGCTGGGCCTCGGCATGAATCCTGCTGTTGCCATCACCCTGTGCGGAGACCGGATTCGTTGTCTGTCGTCCCTAACCGGTGCCAGTCTGGTCACAAGATCGTGGGCGCCCGGGAGGGCGCCCGATCGCCGGTACAAGCAGCAGGTGTCCACGGGGGGCGCTTCCTGCCTCGGCGATGATGATGTTCTAATCACATTCTTCTCCCTTGCGGGGGAGTGCGGTCCGCTCCTTCACCTGGCCCTGCACCGCTGAGAGTCCGTCCAAAGACAGCGGGGCCAGACGCAAGTCTTCATGAACGATGGGTTTTGAGAAACCCATTCCCTTGGGCCATGGTCGATCCGACGCCCTGCTCCTGCTTTGTTTCGTCTCTAAAGACGGTAAGGATTGAATGGTCCGGTTGCTCCCGGGCCTTGCTCCCGGCATGGAGGTTCTCCCTGATGGGAGGGTGATCTTTCCACGATTGGTTGGGACTGATGCTTGTTTCTTGGATGGCCGTAATTCCCTCGCTGGCTTTGTTCTTCCGCGTGTTGGTGTGTTCACCGAGTTGTTGTTTTCTCGAATTCTTCTTACACCGCTTGTTGTGTTATGACTTTGACAACTCTTATGGTCAGTTCTGAATCCTTCTTGGCTCCGACCTTGGAGCATGGATGGGTGCAGGCGTCCCGGGTCGGAATCTTGCGGATCGGGAACTTGTCAGCACAAGTGTTGTTGGTGACTTGTGATGGCTTGTGGGCACTTTAGAAAGCTCCACATTCAGGGACGCAAGCCCGCCGATTCAGTGGCTTTTTTTTCCTGTGCTTGGCTTTGGCACGGCTTGCCAATGCGGAAGCGGCCTCTGCCCTGCGCGTGGATGGACTGCCACGCTCCTCCTGCGGTCTTTGGCGGTTCGAAACAACGCGCGTTGCCCTCGGGCTGAAAGCGGCTTCACCGCACTGCCGCCCGTTTCGTGAGTATTCTCACATATTGCACGTATTAGACCGAGACTCATGTAAGCTGCGGCGACCTGCCTTCTTAACAATGCGTTTATCTTTCCCCCGATCGCTTTTCTTATGCAGCTTTCTCGCCCTTGCTCCAGCAACCCAAGCCGCTGAGATTTTTTTTGATGATTTCAGTTCCAATACCCCGGGACTGAGCAGCACCCCTTCGGGATGGACGATCGCCAACTCGGGTGCCGTAGACATCTTGGGTGACTGCAGTTCTCAAGTGCTGGACGACCGGCTTCCCGGCAACAATTGCTACATTCACCTGGAGGGGGATGTCAGCATCGATCCCAAAGAAAACGGCTTGCTCACGAAAACCTTTTGGCTTCCGTCTGGACACTCTTATACGGCCTATTACGATCTTGCAGGCAATAATATTGAATATTGGCCATTCGGCGATAGTGTGGATATAAGTTTTGGGACGTCAACCGCGAGTGTTTATCTTAACCCTGAAGCGCCATTCTCAACATATTCTATCTCGTTTGTGCCGAGTCTTTCGGGAGAATATAGTCTTTCTTTCATCAACTCAAATATTGATGGTTATGGAGCCCTCCTCGACAATGTTCGCCTCGAGCAGGTGCCTGGACCTCTCCCTCTGCTTGGAGTGAGTGTCGCTCTGGGGCTGAGCCGTCGTCTTCGTCTCCATCGTCATCATTCTCAGCGCTGATGCTTCAACCGGGTTCGGCTTCGACCGACATTGGTCATGTTGTCAAGTTCTTCCTGCCGCTCAGGTCAGCTGTCGCTGTGCGTGAGATGGCTGGTGCTGAGGCAAGGGACTCTCATCAGAAAAAGACTTTCAAGCCCATCTCTACTCCATTCTGGCGTGTGTTGAAACTTGTATCCCGCTCAGCACCATTGTTATAAGTTAGTCCGAAATAGCGCCAGGAAAGGTCGAGCTGGGTGTTGCTCCCGAGGGCCAATCCCAGACCCACCTGCGCATTGCCGCTGAGATCTTCCTCTCCAGCCAATCCGAATCCGCCGATGTCCGCCCGTGCAAACGCGCGCAGCCCAGGGGTGAGAAACATAGAGACTTGACTGCCCAGGAGCGGCTGGGTCCAGGTGCGTTGCCATGTGCCCTGCCGTTCCAAGCGGAGACTCAGCGGTCCTTTGCCCTCGACCACCGCCTCCAGATCGAGCTGACTGTTCACCAGCCGAATCCCCGCGTAGGGAATCACGCTGAGCTGACCCGGATGGCCGAGGGCTGTTTCTGCCGCTCCAAGGCGGTAGCGGAAAGCGAAGTCATAGATCCCCAAGATGGATGTCTGCTCAACGCGGCCTGTGAGCAGACCCTGAGGTCCAGTGCGGGTCACTTGGTCGCCAAGTTGCACATAGGAGAGATCCGTCAGCAGTCCAAAGCGCCCATGTTCCACGCTGCCGCGGGCGGAGCCCACCGTCTCGATCAGGGGAAGGAGAGCACCCAGGGAGGTATCCACATCGGCCTCAAAGCCCCGCACGGTTGTGGTGCCTGTCGTGCGCAGAGGCGCAAAGCCATACAACTCGACCGCGACTCTCCAGGCCGGATCCTCTGTGGCAGCTCTATCTGAGCGTCCATCGTCGGCTGTGGCGGGGAGAACGAGAAGCGGAAGACCCAGCAGCGCCGCAGAAGCGGCAAGAGACCACTCCTGGAGCCTGATCAAGAGGGGTGGCATCCGTGGGGTGCATCCATGCTTCGATTATGCAAACGCAGCTCCGCTTTGGCGTTGCGTTTATGCCACTCTCCCGGCCTCCGCTGCTTCCGCCCCCTCAAGATGGCGCCTCTCCGGTCGCGCCGTCGCTTTCGTTCCCCTGTGCCATGCGCTCCCTCAGCAGAGTCAGCACCATCAGCCTCAGGGTCTGCCGATTTCCGCCCGCGGCACGCCAAGTCTCAATCCATTCCTCCATCGCCTCCAGGTTCGCCACGGGGGCCTCCGCGCTGGTGCCGTTGGCCAAGCGGGCGAGAAATGCGCGGGCGTCATCCAAGCAGGAGGGACCGGAGCCAAAACCATCCAGCCGGGGATCCAACGCGGCCAGAAGGGTCTCCAAGTCGACCAGGCTCAATGGCTGGAGAAGACCCTGCATCGCTAGATGCCTCGCGTTGTCCATTTCATCTGTCGACACGGGGCACTCCATCATCCTTCGCTGAAATCTGGCGCGATCTTGTCTAAAGTTCAGAAGGTGTCATGGCAAGACCATGTTGAAAATTTGCCTGCGTTGGCTGATCAGCCTGGTTCTTTTGGCCCGTGCCGTGGCCCTTGTCGTTCACCTTCATCGCGCCTGGCGCGCCGACGCCCTGGCCTCCCAATTTCAGCGTGAGTTGCGCCGCCGCGGGCTCTTGGCTCCCGCCTTTCGACTTCCTGTGTCCTGAGTTTTCGTCAAGGCCAATGGGGCTGCTTCCCGCTGGAAGGCGCCAGAAGATGCACGGCGTGACGGACAACCCCCCACAGCCTCGCTCCGGTTCCCTGCCCATCGTCCAAGCCGATCGGCGCGCTCATCCCATCACTGGACTCCAACAGAACCCAAGGGCGTGAAGCGGCATCGCGGCGGAGGCGACGAACAATGAAACGGCCCTCCCATAGCGCGACCACCAGGCAGCCAGGCACCGGGTCGAGGGCACGGTCGATCACCAGAAGATCTCCGTCGTGAAGGCCATCCGCGCCCATGGCATCGCCCTCCACGCGCATCAGAACCGTGGAGAGGGGCGAGGCGATCAGTGCGCGATTGAGATCAATGGGTCCCTCCTCGTAATCCACGGCCGGACTGGGAAAGCCTGAAGCCCGCTCCCTCTCTTCACCAGCCGATGCCCCCCCTGCGGGCAATCCACTCCATGGCGTCACCCGCGTCCTCCCCGGCAAGGCCTCGAACAAAGTACATGCGTTCTGATGGCTTTGCGCGCATTCCTCGGTGATGCCAGCATGACCCTCCTACCGGAGGTGCGGCGAGACCATGGCTTGTCCGAGTTGTGGCAGTTGGGCGGTGAAGGCTGATCGTGCCTTGGCGGGCCGCATGGTTTGCGCGCGCTGTGGCCACGTCCTGGGTTTGAGAGGCTCCGCCCCCGGCCCCAGCCGTCGTCGTCGCCCGGCCTTTGGTCGTCCCAAGCGCTGGCGCTTGTGGCTGGGATTGACCAGTCTGGTGGGAGTGTCGACGGTGTTGGCTGCCCAAGGTCCCGTGGCGGATCGGTTGAACCCCCCCCCGCGCAGCCCATTCATCCTTGAGGAACCCGCCGGACAGCGGGGCTTGGGGATGTGACCATCCGCTGACAGGTTAGTCACAGCGGAGCAAAATCCCAGAACATGTCCCGGTCGCTGTTGATTCAGACCCGCCGGATGTCCAGTAATCCCGTCTTCAATCTTGCTTCCATGAGCTTGCGCCAGCTGAGAGAAATGGCGCGTTCCCTTGGCATTTTGCGGATCAACTCGGAGAACCGTGAGGGCTTGACGGAGGCCATTGCTGGCCGTGTTCACGATGGCAGCCTGCCCGTGGCCGATCTGGCGGGATTGGCGAATTTGGCGGCCCTGGAAGCGGAGATGAGTCCGCCTCCCCGGCCGTCTGAGGAGACCAGGGTGGTGTTTTTGCCGCGGGATCCGCAGTGGGCCTATGTGTTCTGGGAGATCTGCGAGGAGGATC
>JBJOHA010000107.1:0-15759 GCA_046047935.1 Cyanobacteriota bacterium | reverse complement strand
CTGGATGAGATCCTCGCCGATCTGGTGGAAACCGGCGATATTGGCAGGGCGATCCATAGCCATCTCAAGCGCTCTCACGCCTTAAAGACGGATTGCAGTCGCTTGATCACTCTCAGCAAGAAATACGAGGAGGACCTGTCTTGCTTGCGGAGGGTGCTGACGTCGCATCTTCAACAGACAGTCGCTTGGCCAGCCCTTGAGCAAGCCTTGGCCGCCTACATTTCTCCAGACGCGGATGACGCCGAAGCCATTGCCTGCCCCTCCTCTCCAGGAGCTGTTGCCAACGTCTACATCTCCTACGCATGGGGGGATGATGACTCCCCTGAGGGGCAGCAACGCGGCCGCTTGGTTGATCAACTCTGTGAGGCCATCAAGGCGGCTGGCATCCCCTTTCACATCGATCGCGAAGAGGTCAAATTCGGCGATCGCATCAGCGCCTTCATGGATGCCATCACCAAAGGCGATGGCATCATCATCATCCTGAGCCAAAAATATCTGGAATCAGAATATTGTATGCATGAATTAACTGGAATCTGGAACGAGAACAGACGGGATCCCGAGCGTTTTCTTCAGCGCGTCATCCCGCTCACCCTTCCCGATGCAAGACTGAACTCCACTGAGGATCTCATCAAGACAATCCAATACTGGTCCAAATGCTGGCAGAGGCTGGATCAACAGATGCGCCCAATTCTCAGCCATGTCGCGCCTGAAACCTTTGCCAAAAGCAAGATGATCCAGGATTTTGCTCAGCAGATCGGCTCGATTTTGCCTCTGCTTACGGATAAATGCGAACCACGAGACTTTGAAGAGCAGGCTCAGGAGAAATTCCGTGAGGTGATCAAGCAGATCCTTGCGATCAGGCCGCAATGAGATGGGGCCAAGCATGCCAATCTTTGAAGCCTTGAAGCGCCTTCTCGACGTTCTGCAACAAGCCATTGAACCAAATCAATTCCAGGATCTATTGGATGTAATGCAGGAAGACCGAGAGCTGGGTGCGTCGATCGCAAGTGCTTTGCAGGAGAATGTTGCTCATAGAAAACGACTGCATAGGTTGCTTAAAGAATGCAGAATCCGCGAAGGCGGTCTCACTTTGCTGTGGGAAGCCTTGAGAGTGAGTGTTGACCCAAAGCTGATCATTTGGAGTTCTCTTGAGCAAGCATTCCAGACCTATCAAAAAGAGGTGAATCAGGCCAGTCAGCCCCACCTGCTTGATCTGACCACGTGTGCTCACCAGGCGACCAAGCAGTGGCCCGCTTTGCGAGCCAAGCTTCAGGAGCTTGCCAGCGAATACGGCCAACTTGATGCTGAGCGGCTTCAGGCGGCCATCGCCAGGGTGATGGACCAGGAGTTCGGCGGAAGGCTTGCCGACACGGTCTTCCCCTCGTTTTTTGAGCAGGGCCCCATCCGCGATTGGGCGGATCTCCTTCGCAGGAGTTCTCGCGATCCGCTGGAACTGGACCAGAAGTTCATGAATGCCTTTGAGATGTCGCTCGCCCGCGCTGAGGCAGAGCTGGACTCGCCAGCGCTGGCGTCGCTTCTGGTGATGGTGCTCAGGCCACCAAACTTGCCCGAAACGGAAGCCTGCACAGCCTATGACTTCCGCGCCTATTTCTGCCCCGACGAGAATGCTTCACCGGATCGCTGGCTCAGGGTGAGGGTGAAGGATCAACCCATACAAGCGGACACCTGGCTGGAGGATCTGCAATCCCTTCTCAGGGAGGCGATTCGATCCTCTCGCTCGTCGCTTGTTCCCTCCCGATCGACTTTGTTGTTGGAGGTGTTCCTGCCCAGCCGATGGTTGAACGAGGACATCGGCGAGCGGATCAAACTGCAAACTCGCCCAGGCGAATCTGAGCCACTGAACAGTTATTACCGGATTGTTGTGCGCTCTGCAGAGCGTTTCCAATACTTTCAGGAAGGACAAGCCGAGGAAGTTCCCAATCCATTGCCTGACAAGTGGCGGCATGCGCGACGCTCCCTGCCGGCATCCGAGCCGCCATGCCACTGGTGGCACGACCCCACACCTGCCAGCCGTTCCCATTCTCCCAAGGCCGAAACTGTCATCAAGGCACAATTCAACGCCCTGCGGGCAAAGCCGGGTTTCTTTGCGCTCAAGCGTTCAGCCCCACTGCCCCACTGCCCGCGGCTTCGGCACATGTGGGTGGATCAGATGATCTGGGCCTGTCCCGCTGTTGCCCTCTGGTGGAGGCCGAGAGCCAAAACCAGAGAAGACCAGCGCCACGACGTTGTGCGGGCGTTCTGCGGTGCTCACCGCAACGGCGCTGCCGCCCCCCAACACTCCGATCCATCGCCTGATCAGAACGCGCCCTTCACGCATCCCGACACCGCCAATCCCCTGCGGCTCTTCCATGCCTTCGCCTCGATGGTCTTCGAGGGCCGCCTCTCCACCGACATCGACACGGCCCGGGCCTTCCGCGAGCTGGTCGTGCTGATGGACAGTGAGGAGCGCTGGCCACCGCCGCTCGTCTGTCCTCCTTCTCCCGAGCGCGCATCACCCCCCGGTGGGCCCATCAGCGCCCCTCGTGACGAGATCTGTTTCTCTGGCTGACCTCCTCGCCGCCGCCCCCTCTCCGTCTTCCTCCCTGCCATGTCCTCTCGCTCTTCCCAATCTCCAGATGCGTCGGCCGACCGGGCGGAGTCGTCCGGCACGCCCCTCCCCCTGGAAGCGGATTCAGGGCAAGCGTCCTGGTGGTTGTTTCGCAATGATCCCCCAAGCGCCATGGATGCCGAGGACGCGAAGCGGCGCCGGGAGAGCCAGGCGGTCGGGGGCCGGCCGTGGCCAGCGGCGCCCCCCTGGCGGCGTTTTCACGCCATGACGGATCCACCGCAGCCGATGGAGCCAGCGCAGGAGGGGAGCGAAGCAGAGAGGGGCCATGGCTTGACGCCAAAGTATTGGCGGGATCTTGACGACATCGCCGCCGCCTCCACCGGTCTGTCCAACCGCGGGCTCACGTTTCGCCTCCCCAGGGACAAGCACAACGCGTTCACGGCCAAGGCTGAACGCATCTTGCTGGCGGTCAACGCCGCGATCCGTCTGCGGCGACCCCTGTTGGTGACCGGCTTGCCCGGCAGCGGCAAAACCAGCCTGGCTTATGCGATCGCCGCTGAGTTGGGCCTCGGGCCCGTGTTGGTGTGGGCGATCACGCCCCGCTCCCGCCTCCAGGAAGACGGGCTCTATCGCTATGACGCTCTGGATCGCCTGCAACAAGCCGATCTCAACCGCTCCACCCACGCGTCCGGCCAGGAACTCCCGCCCCCTTTGATCGATCCCTTCATCCGCCTTGGCCCTGTGGGAACTGCCTTTTTGCCTTCTCCTTGGCCGCGCGTGCTGCTCATCGATGAGATCGACAAGGGAGATCTGCAGCTGCCGAACGAGCTGCTGCATCTGTTTGAGGAAGGGCGCTACGAGATCAGCGAGCTCACGCGCGCGCGCCTGGAACGCCAGCAGACGGAGCACACGATTCGCACCGCCGATGCCCGGATCAGCACCCAAGGGAAGGAGAGCATCGAAGCAGCCTTGCCCGTGACCTTGCGCAGTGGTTTTGTGCATTGCCGCGAATTCCCGATTGTGGTGATGACCAGCAACCGTGAGCGGGAGTTCCCGCCTGCTTTTCATCGGCGCTGCATCCGCATCGGCATGCCACCTCCGGATGAGCAGGTGCTCACCCCGATCGTGGAGGCCCATTTCGCCATGGAATCGGCGGGCCTCCAACCCAAGGGGACTGCGCTGCGAAAGGAGATCGAGATCTTTCTCGGCGCGGCCCGCAACGAGGCCGCTGCTGCCGGTGGCGAGACCGGCGGGGCCTCTCCTGCGGCGATCAGCGATCGGGCTGTGGATCAGCTGCTCAATGCCCTGTTTCTGCTGACCGGCGAGAGCCAGGACGGCCCGAACGAAAGCCAGCGGGAGATGTTGCGGCAGATTCTCTATCGCAACCTCAGTGACCCCAGCGAGGATCCAGACGCCAGCGGCACGGCGGCCAGCGGCTGATGGCTCAGCCCCCGGATCCCCTCGAAGCCCTGCTGCGGAGCCTTCAGGAGGGGCACGGCACGAGGCTCCACCCTCTGGAGCTGGCGGAGATCCTGTGGCTGGCGCGCGATCTTCCCTCTCAGCATCCCGCATCCGCATACCCGCTGGCTGTCGAGCCGCCTCCCGTCATTGAACAGAGGGGACAGGAGTCGCATGGCGATGGCGGCACCAAGAAGGAGGAAAGCCCGCCGATGGGGGCGCCCATGGCGCGGGCGGACGGCGACCCGCTGCGCTTCGCCCTCCCGTCCTTTTTCCCCCCCGCGCCTGCTCGCGCCGCCACCTCGCCCTCTGCGGCGGCCCTCCTGCCGGACCAGGCGTTGCCCACCGAGGCCGATCTGCGGGCGGTGTTGCCGCTGCGCCTCCAGGATGTGCGCCTGATCTCCCAGCCGCGCTCCTTGCAGATGGCGCTGAAACCACTGGCGGCCTTGGAGCCGGTGGCCCGCGACGACCATCCGCGAAGGGTTCTCGATGAGGTGGAGACGGTGGAGAGCTACGCGCGCGCGCGGCGGCTTTGGCCCGTCTACCGCCTGCCGCGCGAGCCGCGGCTGAGCCTGGTGCTGGTGGTGGATGGCGGCTTGTCGATGCAGGTGTGGCAGCGGTTGGCGGAGGAGCTGCAGGCCACCTTGTGTCAATCAGCCGCCTTTCGGGATGTGCGTGCCGTTCCGCTCGATCCGGAGCGGCCTGACGCGCTGCTGGGCGCCCTGGCGGGCGCGGCGGAGGAGCAGGTGGTGTTGATCCTCTCGGATTGTTCCGGCCGACACTGGTGGCTGGGGGGCGAGCTTCAGAAGTTGTTGCGGCGGCTCACGCGGCGTGGACCCGTCGCCCTGCTGCAGGTGTTGCCCGACTGGATGTGGCGACGCACGGCTCTGGGCATCGGGCGAATCGTGGCCGTGCGCAATCGGCGATCGCTCGCGGCCAACAACACGTATCAGCGCCTCCCCCTGAAGAGCGGCGAACCCCTCCCTCCTCAGGGAGACGACCATGTCGTGCTCCCCCTTCTCACCCTGGAGGATGCCAGTCTGGCTCCGTGGTGCGCTTTGCTTCTCGGCCTGGGAGCCCGATCCCACGCGGCCGCTTGTTTGCCTGTGCCCTGGCCGGCGATCCAGATCACCCCTGGCGAGCCCGTGGCGGATGAAACCGTGGAAGAGCGGGCACAGCGCCGGGTGCGGTCCTTTGTTCAGCGGTCGTCTGGCCCGGCGGAGCGGTTGCTGCGCGTATTGGGCGCTGCTCCGGTGCTGACGCTCCCGGTGATGCGTTTGTTGCAGGAGGCGATGGGACAGGAGGGGGGGGTGTTGCCGCTGGCGGAACTGCTGCTGAGCGGCCTGATCCAGCGCCTCGATGGGGGGATGGCCTTGCCGTCCGATCGTCGCCTGCGGCGCCGTTGGGTGGACCGCATCCAATTTGATTTCGAGCCTGGCGTGCGCGACGCATTGCTTGACACCCTGTCTGTACCGCAGACGGCGGAGGTGGTGCAACGGGTGAGCGAGTTGATCGAGCATCGCTGGGATCAATGCGAAGACGTTCCTCCCTTCCAGTCCTTCTTGCTCAACCCCTCCCAGCTGGGCGAAGATCATCCCCTCGCGGCCATGAAGCCGTTCGCCACGCTGACGGCGGAGATCATCGAGCGGTTGCCGGGGTCGGCCTATCAGGAGTTGGCACGGGCCCTGCGGCAAGGCGCGGCGGCTGAACCGCCGGATCCCTTCCCCCCGGAGGCTTTTGTCTTTGAGGAGATGGCGGTGCCGAGTGCTGCGCTGCGCCGCCTGCCCCCGGAGGAGGCCAACCAGGCGTTCTCCACCGCGCGGTTCGTGGAGATCCCTCTGGACGTGCGCGCCTTTGAGACGCCCCGCTTGCAACGGGGCAGGTTGGAGAAGGAGACACGGAGCTGCCGCTGGTTTCCCGAGCCTCTGGGCACCAGCGCCCCCCTCGCCATGCTCCACATCCCCGCCGGCCGCTTCCTGATGGGCTCCCCCCCGGAAGAGGCGGGGAGGGATGACGACGAAGGCCCTCAGCATGAGGTGCGCCTGCGGGAGTTTTTCCTCGCCCGCACGCCGATCACCCAGGCGCAGTGGCGGGCTGTTGCGCAGTGGGAGCGAAAGGAGTGGGAGGAGGAGGCGCTGTGGCCGGCGAAGATGAATCCCGATCCGGTGGCTGGCTTGGAGAAGCCTGAGGGGTTCCGGGGCGACGACAAGCCGGTGGTGAATGTGAGCTGGAACGAGGCGATGGCCTTCTGCCGCAGGCTGCAGTTGCGCACCGGCAAGCATTACACCTTGCCGAGTGAAGCCCAGTGGGAATACGCCTGCCGCGCGGGCACGACGACACCCTTTGCCTTTGGCGGAACGCTCAGCAGCGAGCTTGCCAACTATAATGCCACATCCTCCTATGGCAACGGCCCCAAGGGCGAGAATCGGAAGCAAACGACCCCTGTGGGGATGTTCCCGGCCAATGCTTGGGGTTTGCAGGACATGCACGGGAACGTGTGGGAATGGTGCCTGGATCATTGGCACGCGAGCTATGTGGGAGCCCCTACGGATGGCAGCGCCTGGTTGGAGGAGAAGGAGGGTGAGGGGAGGCTGCTGCGCGGCGGTTCCTGGTTCTTCCCTCCTCGGTTCTGCCGCTCGGCCTACCGCAGCAGGTTCCCCCCGGGCATCCGCGACTACCTCAGGGGTTTCCGCGTCTGTTGCCTCCCCCAGGACTTGCTTCTTACCCCTTAAACCCTTAATTCTTAACACTCGGCTGTTTTTCTTGCCACTTGGCTGTTGGTTTTGTGGTTTGATTCTTGGGCGCCGTAGGCGCCTCAAAAAATTTTTTCCACAACCCGCCCATGTCGTCTCTTGCCGAGGAAAGCCCCGCTCCCTCCAGCAGCGGCGAGCTGCCCATCATCGAAGCCAGCCTGGATCTGATTCGCTGGTTCGTGCCGCTCCTGAATCGTCTGCCTCGCCAACACAAATTCGGCCTGGGCGATTCCCTTCGCCCCGCTTACCCTCTCCCCACACCCCTCCCCCGGGCTCGCGACCATGAGCGCATCGTCCACAGGCCAGGTCGAGGGGGTTGACGCGGGACAGGCCAGCTCCTTTCGCGTTCTCCTCACCCATCGGCGCCGCGCCACGGGCTATCGCGAACCGCTCCGACCCGGCAGCCCCGGCGCAGCTCCCGCCCCCGGCCCCGGCGACAGCTCCAGCCTCACCATGCTGTGGATCCCCCCGGGCCGCTTCTGGATGGGGTCTGCCGCCAACGAACCCGAGCGCTCCGACTCCGAGGGGCCCCAGCATCGGGTGCAGCTCGAAGGCTTTTTCCTGGCGCAAACGCCGATCACCCAGGCGCAATGGCGGGAGGTGGCCGGGTGGGAGACAGTGGCGCGCGCGCTCGACCCGGAGCCGTCTCTGTTCATGGCCAGCCCTCAGGGCCAACCCGCGCGCAAAGCCGCCAGGGGCAAAACGTCTGGCAACGACGGGTCGTTCGTGGCCCGCCTCTTGAAGGGTGAGGCGGCGTTCCGTCTCCTGGAGGGAGAGGCGTCCACCGATCAGCGGCCGGTGGAGCAAGTGAGCTGGCCTGACGCGATGGAGTTTTGCGCCCGCTTGAGCCAACGCACGGGCCGCCTTTACACGCTGCCGAGCGAAGCGCAATGGGAATACGCCTGCCGCGCGGGCACGACGACGCCCTTTCACTTCGGCGCGACGATCAGCGGCGACCTGGCGAATGTCAACGCCACGGTGCCCTATGCCAATGGACCCATCGGCGACCATCGCAAGCAAACCACCCCTGTGGGGCTGTTCCCGGCCAATGCTTGGGGCCTGCACGACATGCACGGCAACGTGTGGGAATGGTGTCTGGATCATTGGCACGACAGCTATGCGGGAGCGCCTGCGGATGGGCGTCCCTGGCTGGAGGAGAAGGCCGCGGAGGAGGCGCCAAGGCTGCTGCGCGGCGGTTCCTGGTTCGCGCTGCCTCAGAACTGCCGCTCCGCCCACCGCGGCGAGGTCCGCCCGGGCGGCCGCAGCTACGACGGAGGCTTTCGCGTCTGCTGCCTCCCCCACCCATGGCCTCCAGCCCCATGAACCCTCACGCCTTGCGCGTCGCCACCGCCTGCCGTCGCTTCGGGAACAGCTCCCGGCAGAGGGGACAGACGGTGCCATCACAGCCGCGGGCGGTGCAGTGCTCCCGGCCGTAGAAGATGATCTGCAGGTGGAGGCGGTTCCAGGCCTCGCGCGGAAACAGGCGCTTGAGGTCCGTTTCCGTGCGCGCCACGCTCACCCCGCTGCTCAATCCCCACCGCTGCGCCAGGCGGTGGATGTGGGTGTCGACCGGAAAGGCGGGCACGCCGAAGGCCTGCGCCATCACCACCGACGCGGTCTTGTGCCCCACGCCGGGCAAGGCCTCCAGCGCCTCAAAGCTCTGCGGCACCTTTCCGTCATGGCGCTCCAGCAGCAGCTCGGCGAGGCGGCGCACGTTCTTCGCCTTCGTGCGGGCCAACCCCAGCTGGCGGATGTGGCCCAGGATCGTCTCCTCGCTCAGGGCGGCCATCGCCGCCGGATCGGGACCGGCGGCAAACAGGGCGGGCGTCACCTCATTCACCTTCTTGTCCGTGCACTGCGCGCTCAGCAGCACCGCCACCAGCAGCGTGAAGGGATCGCGGTGGTCGAGGGGCACCGGCGTCTCCGGGTAGTGCTCATCGAGGCGGCGCAGGATCAGGGCCGCCCGCTCCGCTTGGCGCACAGCGCATCGAAGGCAGGGAGCCGACCCTAAGGCCCAGCCCGCGCCGCGGTTGCTTTGTAGGCTCGCCCCAGCGCAGATCGCCCATGGGCAGCAGCTTCGGTACCCTTTTTCGCCTCCACACCTTCGGCGAATCCCATGGCGGTGGCGTGGGGGTGATCGTGGAGGGTTGTCCGCCTCGGCTGGAGCTCGACCTGGCGGCGATTCAGGCTGAGCTCGATCGCCGCAAGCCCGGCCAGAGCAAGATCACCACCCCCCGCAAGGAGGACGACCGGGTGGAGATCCTCAGCGGCCTCCTGGATGGCGTCACCCTCGGCACGCCGATCGCCATGCTCGTGCGCAACAAGGACCAGCGCCCGCAGGACTACCAGGAGATGGCGGTCGCCTTCCGCCCCTCCCACGCCGATGCCACCTACCAGGCCAAATACGGCATCCAGGCCCGCAGCGGCGGCGGGCGGGCCTCGGCGCGCGAAACCATCGGCCGCGTGGCCGCTGGCGCCATCGCCAAGCAGCTGCTCGCCCGCGCGACGGGCACCGAGGTGATCGCCTGGGTGCGCCGCATCCACGACCTCGAGGCCGCCATCGATCCCGAGCAGGTGACCCGCGAGGCCGTGGAGGCGAACATCGTGCGCTGCCCTGATCCCGATGCCGCCGAGCGGATGATCGCGCGCATCGAGGCGATCGGCCGCGAGGGTGATTCCTGCGGTGGCGTGATCGAGTGCGTGGCGCGGCGGCCACCGGTGGGGCTCGGCATGCCGGTGTTCGACAAGCTCGAGGCCGACCTCGCCAAGGCCGTGATGTCGCTGCCCGCCACCAAGGGCTTTGAGATCGGCTCCGGCTTCGCCGGCACCCTCCTCAAGGGCAGCGACCACAACGACGCCTTCCTTCCCACCGCCGATGGCTCCCTGCGCACCGCCACCAACAACTCCGGCGGCATCCAGGGCGGCATCAGCAATGGGGAGGAGATCGTGATGCGGGTGGCCTTCAAGCCCACCGCCACGATCCGCAAGGAGCAGCAAACGATCGATTCCGAGGGCAACGCCACCATCCTCGCCGCCAAGGGGCGCCACGACCCCTGCGTGCTCCCCCGCGCCGTTCCCATGGTGGAGGCCATGGTCGCCCTGGTGCTCGCCGACCACCTGCTCCGCCAACAGGGACAGTGCAGCCTCTGGTGACGACGCAGGTGACGTAGCAGGGACGTCGCAGGTGGCGGAGGGGAGGCGCTCTGAGCGCTCAGAGCGCTGGTGGCGCGGCCACGCTGGCCTCCACGCCATTGCCGCCATTCACCGGGGTCGCTGGCGTGGTGGAGGCGCTGGTGGTGATCGCTGTGATCGGCGTGCTGGCCAAACGGCTGGCGGCCTTCGCCATGCGCCGCGCCACAGACGAGCGGGCCGTGCTGGCGCTTGCCTTGCGGGCGCTGGTCTTGGGAGCGGCTTTGGCTTTCGCCGCTGGCGCGCCCTCCGGCGCGGCAGCGGCCCGCGCGCGACTGCTGGTGGCGCCGCGCCGCGCGGGAGTGGCTTTGGCCTTGGCGGTTGGCGTCGGCGCCTTGGCGGCTCGCGCGGGCTTGGCCTTGGCGGCGCTTCGCGTGCCGCGGGTTTTTGTCGCCGTGCTCGTCGCTCCGGTGATCGCTTCGAGTTCGGCCTCCGCCGCCTTCACCAGGCTCGTCTTGCCACGGCGACGGGCCGGTGTCGTTGTGGTGGCCTTCGCGGCGCGGGTCGTTCTCGCGGTGGCGCGCGTCCCGCCGGCGAGCTTCGTCTCGGAGGCGGGGGTGGCGCGCGTGCGATGGCTGATCACCAGAGCCCATTCCTCATCCGTGAGCGAGGAGGGCTTGGAGCCATGGGTCTGGGCCACCATGGCGGCCCGCTCGATGTCGGCCACAAGGTTTTGCCAGGAGGTGGCGAAGCGCTTGTCGGACTGGGATTTGGCACCACTTTCCAGAAGGGTTTCCACCACGCCTTCCGCGCTGACCTTCTTGCGGCGACGGTTGAAGATCTCTTTCTGGAGCTGAGCGATCAGCGCATCGGCTTTATCGCTGATCTGGATGGTGAGTTGAGACATGGAAGATGCACATCTCCCTCATGAGTAGCACTGACGAGTTGTCTCTGCAAGTTGAGTCGAGTCATTCCCACCCGCAACCCTCGCTCGCCATCACCTCCTTCCCCTGATTCTTCGCCTTCCTCCGCCCCCTCATCACCTTCCTCAGCCCCTCACCACCTTCCTCCGCCGCACATCGCCTGCACCCCGCGAGCCATGACCGTCTCCCCCCGCGAGCCATCCCCCTGCGCTCCATCCCCGAGCATCCCCGAGCCATCGCCTCCGCGCTTCCTGCATCACCACCTCGCTTCCTGCAGCGCCTCCTCGCTTTCCACAGCGCCCCGCGCCCCTTCCTGTGCTTCGCGCTTCCCACCGCGTGAAGCACCTCTCCCCACCAGATCCCGCCCGTTCCCGCCCATGAAAAAGGCCCAAGGCCCGCAACCTCCCCGGACGGGGTGGGGTTGCTCAGGACCTTGGGCCACGCCTTGGCTCACCAGAGACGCCTCTGGCATCCACGCCTCTGGTGACCGCGCTTTGGTGTCCGCGCCTCAGAGATAGGCCGCCACCGTCACATCGCGTTGAATCAGCAGCTCCTGCAGCTCCTCCGCGTCCACGGTCTCCTTCTCCACGAGCATCTCCGCCAGCTCGTCCAGCACCGGGCGGTTGTCGCTGAGCACCTGGCGGGCCCGCTTGTAGGCCTCATCCACGAGTTGCGACACCTCTTCATCGATCGCCGCGGCGGTGTCTTCGGAGAAATCACGCTCGGCGGCGATGTCCCGTCCGAGGAACATGCCCCCCTGGGAACGGCCCAGGGCGACGGGACCCAGGCGATCGCTCATGCCGAAGCGTGTCACCATCTGGCGGGCCACACGGGCCACCTGCTGCAGGTCGTTGGAGGCTCCTGTGGTCACCTCATCGTCGCCGTAGACGATCTCCTCCGCCACCCGGCCGCCCAGGGCGACCGCCATCTGGTTCTGCAGGTAGGCGCGGGAATAGAGGCCGGATTCCATCCGCTCCTCGCTTGGCGTGAAGAAGGTCAGGCCGCCGGCCTGGCCCCGGGGAATGATCGAAATCTTCTGCACGGGGTCGTAGTCGGGCATCAGGGCGCCCACAAGGGCATGGCCGGCCTCGTGATAAGCGACAAGGCGCTTGCGCTTTTCGCTCATCACCCGATCCTTCTTCTCCGGTCCGGCCATCACGCGCTCGATGGCGTCGTTCACCTCGTCCATCGCGATCTCGCTGAGCTCGCGCCGGGCGGCAAGAATCGCCGCCTCGTTGAGCAGATTGGCCAGATCCGCTCCCGTGAAGCCAGGCGTGCGTCGCGCCACCTTGTCGAGGTCGACATCCTTCGCCAGGGTCTTGCCACGGGCATGCACCCCGAGGATTTGCAGCCGTCCGGCATAGTCCGGCCGATCGACCACCACCTGGCGGTCGAAGCGACCGGGCCTCATCAGAGCGGCGTCCAGCACATCGGGTCGGTTGGTGGCGGCCACGATGATGATGCCGGTGTTGCCCTCGAAACCATCCATCTCCGTGAGCAGCTGGTTGAGGGTCTGCTCCCGCTCGTCGTTGCCCCCGCCCAGGCCAGCGCCGCGCTGACGACCGACGGCATCGATCTCGTCGATGAACACGATGCAGGGCGCATTTTTCTTGGCCTGTTCGAACAGGTCGCGGACCCGGCTGGCGCCCACGCCCACGAACATCTCCACGAATTCGGAACCGGAGATCGAGAAGAACGGAACGCCGGCTTCACCGGCCACCGCCTTGGCCAGCAGGGTCTTGCCCGTGCCCGGAGGTCCCACCAGCAGCACGCCCTTGGGGATCTTGGCGCCCACCGCCGTGAAGCGATCGGGATTCTTGAGGAAGTCCACCACCTCGGTGAGCTCCAGCTTCGCCCCCTCGATGCCCGCCACGTCGCCGAAGGTGACCTGGGTTTGGGGCTCCATCTGCACCCGCGCTTTGCTCTTGCCGAAATTCATGGCGGGATTGCCTCCACCGGACTGGGCCCGCCGCAGCAGGAAGAACAGCCCGCCGAGCAAGAGGAGGGGGAAGAGCAGACTGCCCACGGCCTGCTGCCAGGGGGCCGGCTCCGCGCTCGGTTGGACGGCGATGTCGACGTTGTGCTGGGTGAGGAGATTGAGCAGATCCTTGTCGGGCGCCAGGTTGACCACCGCCCGCAGGCCATCGTTCTGCACCACCTGCGCTGTGCCGCGGTCCGGCGAGATCAAGACGCGCGCGATCTCGTTGTCCTGCACCGCTTCGATGAAGTCGCTGTAGCGGAGGGTGCGCGGGGCCTTGGCGGGATCAGGCCGATCGAGGAAGGCCGTGCCGATGGCGATGAACACAATCACCAACAGGACGTACAACCCTGCATTGCGCCAGCGTTTTTTCAAGGTTTCCGCCTCCGGAGAAGGAAATGGGGAGTTAAAGAATGTTAACCATCCCATCGGGGATGGATGGGGCGCCAGCGAAGGCGCCTCAGAGGGCGGAGCGCAACACCTCCACCACGCTGCGGAAGGCGAACCATTCCGGAATCTCCTCCCCGCCCCGCAGCATGTGGCGGAATTGCGTGCCGCTGAGGGTGCGCACATGCAGCCCGCGAGCTTTCGCATGCTCCGCCGTCACGTAGCCCTCCTCCTCCGTGTAGACGAGGTTGAGGGAGGGCACGGTTTCCATGCCGAGTTCGCCGGCCTGGTCGCGGGCGAAATCCTGCGCCTCATAGGGGCCGTAGAAGTCGTTGCCGCTCAGGGAGGATTTGCAGCCCGCCATGTCGCGGCCGATGATGAAGTGGGTGCAGCCGTAATTCTTGCGAATGATCATGTGCTGCAACGCCTCCCGCGGGCCCGCCATGTGCATGGAGTAGGGCAGATAGGCCCAGCGGATGCGCGGGTTCGCCACCTCCTCCGCGAGGCGTTCGTAGGTGCGAAACCGCACCTCCCCGGCAATGTCATCGTCCTGGGTGGGGCCGCAGGTGGGATGCACGAGCACCACGGCGCCAGCGCTCACGTTGGGCGCCTGCAGCGCGCGGGTGAAGAGCTCGTAGTGGGCTCGGTGGATGGGATTGCGGCACTGGAACGCCACCACGTCCTCCCCTTCCGGCAAGGTCTGCCGCACCTCGGCCGGCGCGCGGCAGGGAAACACGCGACGGGGAAGCTCCAGCCCCTGAATCCGGCCGCCGAGGTAGTAACGGCCCCGCTCGCAGGCGATCATGCGCACCGCCGGATGTTCCAGGGAGGTGGTGCCATAGCACCCGAGCGCCTCCTTCACCTTGTCCGGCTCCCAGCGGCTCTCGACCTGAAACACAGCCAGCTCCTGACCCTTGTAGGTGAGCAGCAGGCGTTGGCCGGGAACGATGCTGTCGTCATCGGTGTCGAAGACGATTGGCAGTCCGAAGAGCAGGCCGCTGCTGGTGCGGAAGCCACGCACCACCGCGTCGTAGTCCTCCTGATGCATGAAGCCCCGCAGGGGGGAGAAGCCGCCCACCGCCAGCAACTCCACATCACAGGCGTTGCGGTCGCTGCACTCCACGCGGCGATCCACGGCGCTCCGGGCCGCGTCCAGCGCCTCGGAGCCGAGCATCAGATTCACCAGGGAGCCCCCGTGGGGGGCGATCAGCCCGGGACGGGTGGCGGCACCGCTGGGCGCAGCAGTCATGAAATCAAAACAGCGAGACATCATTCTCCCAGACGGAGCGGAAACCGATCCATCCACCGCCCCGCCATGAAAAAAGGGGCCTGATCAGGCCCCTGAAATGAAGAGTTGACGGCGGCTCAGGCTTTCTCAAGTCGGCCGTAGAGCTCCCCGGTGATCTTCACGTCCACTGCCTTTTTGGTGCCCATGTCGGTGTCGGAGGGCTGAATGGCCGTGAACACGCCGGAGAATTCACCGGATTCCGCGTCCACCTTGGTGATCGAGAAGTTCATGGTTCCGGTGCCATCCACATAGCGCTTGATGGTTTCATCGGTGAATTCATCCCCGGCGGGCACCAGGCCCATGGCGCTGCTGTAGCCGGTGGTCAAGCCACGCCCTTTGGGATCCAGGAAGTTGCTTGTGCGATAGCTCGGCGCCCGGTAGTCGCCGCTGAGGTCGGTGCTGGTGGTGAGGGCGGTTCCGGTGCCCGTGGCCACCAGCTCCTTGCTGGAGAAGGTGAACGGCACTTCCTCGCCGCCAGGAAGCAGCACCGTGATCGGCTGGAAGTCGATGCCGCCCCGCTCCGTGAAGGTGAGCGTGTCGCCGTCGAGCGTCAGATCACCGAACACTTGATCCAGGCTGGAGGTGTAGCGGGTGAGGATCTTGCCCGCCACAAACTGGGCTTCCTGCCGCTTGTTCGCGGGTTCGCCCTTCACAAACACTTCAGCGGGATGGAGGCAGATCTCCTTGAGCCGGTAGGTGGCGGAGGCCTCCAAGGGGATCGAGCCACGGGCCGAGTCGGGCAGGGTCGGGCAATCGTTGGCACGCCCGGTGTTGACGATTTGGTCGTAGGTGAGGTTTCCTCTGTCAACAGCCCTGGCTCCTCCGCTGCAGGCGGTCACCAGAGAAAGGCAGAGCGCCAGCACGACGGCCAGCAAGGGACGAAAACGCATGGAGAGGGGCCGCAGGAACGGTTCGGAACTGGGCATCAGGGCGGATCTTACCGGTCTCCAAGCCCGATTCCTGATAGATTTCCGCTCTCTCAACAACCTGTAGGGGGCCTTTCCCAAACGCATGTCTGTCGCTCGGTCCGATGCCAGTTCCATGCCATCTCCAGATCCGGCGCCTGTCGTTGCGGAAGCCCTCCCCCATCTGGATCGGCTCGCGGAGGTGGCGGCGGCCCACGCCGGCGATTCGCTGGCTCTGTTGAGCCTCCTGCGCCAACTGGAGAAGCTCCACCGCACGATTCAAGACGGCGCCTTCCGCGCCAGCCTGCCCTCGGATCGCGGCTCCCTCTTCCGCTTGCTGCAAGACATGGAGCAGAGCGGCGGCTGGCC
>JBJOHA010000106.1:0-7433 GCA_046047935.1 Cyanobacteriota bacterium | reverse complement strand
CAGGAAGGGTGTCAGCTTTGCGCCGCTGCCGCTCGGCATTGGCGGGCGATCAGACCCTCCTCATCCGCGGGCACCACCCTCCAGGTGACGGGTGACAACCAGGCGAGGGCGCTGTGCAACTCCTCCCGCAAGGCCTGGTCGTGCTCGCCGATCCCGCCGGTGAGGGCGATCACGTCCACACCCCCCAGGCAGGCGGCCATGGCGCCGATCGCTTCCAGCAACCGCTGACGAAAGACGGCGATCGCCAGTTCCGCTCCAGCGTGGCCGTCTGCGGCGGCGGCGCGCAACACCTGCATGCCGCCGCTCAAGCCATCGGAGAGACCCAGCAGGCCACTCCTGTGATGGAGCGCGTCATCCAATTCCGACGGCTCCACCCCCTGGCGCAGCAGATGCAGGAGCAGTCCGGGATCCAGCGAGCCGCTGCGGCTCGCCATCACCAACCCTTCCAGGGGCGTGAATCCCATCGTCGTCGCCACGCTGACACCGGAGCGGATGGCGCAAAGGGAGCACCCCGCTCCGAGATGGCAGCTGATCAAACGATCCGCGCTCACCACCTCGCTCACATGCTGGTGGTTGAGCCCATGAAACCCGAAGCGACGCAGCCCCTGGTTCCGCCAGGCGGCAGGGAGGGCGTAGGTGAACGCCGCTGGCGAGAGGGTGTGATGGAAGGCGGTGTCGAAACAAGCCCACTGGGGCAGCTGCGGCTGCCAGTGGCGGACGGCGTCCATCACCGCCAGAGCGGGCCCGTTGTGCAAGGGAGCCAGGGGCACCAGGGCCGCGAGCCCCTCCCGCACCTCCGCCGTCAACCGGGTGGGGGCCGTGAAGGCCGTGCCGCCATGCACCACCCGGTGGCCCACCAGGGCCAGCGCCCCGGTCCAGGGGGCGACGGCCGGCAGCAGCCAGTCGGTCAGCGCCTGGTCCGGCGCGTCGGGTTGCCAGTCGGTCTGCCCCTGCCAGACCACTTGATCCTCGCGATCGAGGAGCCGCGCCTTGAGGCTGGAACTGCCGGCGTTGACCACCAGAACAAGATCTGGCGTGTCGACAGGGGCGGCGTGGGTTGAGGTCATGGCGTCAGGGAGAGAGCGAGCGCCCGCGCGGGGTCGTCAGTGGCCTCCTTCAAGGTTGCGAAGTCCCCGGGGGCGTCCAGCGCCATCCCGTCACCTCTGGCGCATCCATCCCGTGCTGGTGGGCGTAGGCGCGATGGCTGAGGATGGCCTCTTTCATCCGCTCCTTGATATGGGCGGCGCGGTAGCCAAGGGAGGGCACGCGATCAATGACGTCGATGACAAGATTGAAACGATCAATCTGGTTGTTCATTGCCAGCTCCAACGGCGTGTTGATGTTGCCCTTCTCTTTATAGCCGCGCACGTGGATGTTGGCATGATTGTTGCGGTGATAGGTGAGGCGATGGATGAGCCAGGGATAACCGTGAAAATTGAAGATCACCGGTTTGTCAGTGGTGAACAGGCTGTCAAAATCCTGATCCGACAAGCCATGGGGATGGTCTTCAGGGCGGGTGAGAGCAAATAGCTTCACCACATTGAGGACGCGGATCCTGAGTGTTGGAATCTCGTGGCGGAGAATCTCCACCGCCGCCAGGGTCTCCTTGGTGGGGATGTCGCCGGCGCAGGCCATGACCACATCAGGTTCGTCCATCTGCGTGCCTTGATCATCGTTGCTCGCCCAGCCCCAAAGACCAATGCCCTTCTCGACATGAGATCTGGCCTCGGGGAGCGTGAGGTATTGCAGATGCTTCTGCTTGTCCGACACGATGATGTTGCTGACATTCGTCTCCACCAAGGCTTCTTCGGCCACCGCCAGCAGGGTGTTGGCATCGGGGGGCAGATAGACGCGCACCACATCGCCGCTCTTGTTGCCAGCCAGATCGATGAAACCTGGATCTTGATGGGTGAAGCCGTTGTGGTCCTGCCGCCAAACCGTGGAGCTGATCAAACAGGTCCAGGGTCCGATGGGGGCGCGCCAGGGCGCATGGAGGATGCAGGATTCCAACCATTTGGCGTGCTGGTTGAACATCGAGGCGATCACATGGGCAAACGCCTCATAGGTGTGAAAGAAGCCATAGCGACCTGTCAGCAGATAGCCCTCCATCATTCCGACGAGGGTGTGCTCACTGAGCATCTCGACGACGCGGCCATCGCGACTCAGCTCGCTGCCGTTGAGATCTTCCGGCAGAAACTCCGCCATCCACACCTTCTTGGTTTGCTGATAGATGGAATGCAGGCGATTGGAGGCCGTCTCATCGGGGCCGAACACGCGCAGGTTGCGGGGGTTGCTGGCGAAGGCATCGCGCAACAGCTCCCCGAGAGGAAACGTGTTGGATTCCTCTGTCGCGCCTGGCGCCTCCACCGGAACGGCGTAGCGCTCCAGATCCGGAAGCTGCAGGGGGCGACGCAGGAGGCCGCCGTTGGCATGGGGATTGGACCCCATTCGCCGGGGACCGGTGGGTGAAAGCTGCTTCAGTTCGGGGAGAAGGGTGCCGTTGCCGTCGAACAGCTCCCAGGGCCGATAGCTCTTGAGCCAGTCTTCCAGCAGCCGCAACTGCTCCGGGTCTGTGTTGGGGGCCGCGAGGGGCACCTGATGGGAGCGCCAGAAGTCTTCCAGCTTGTTCTCTCCCACCGACTTGGGGCCGGTCCAGCCCTTGGGGGAGCGCAGAACGATCATGGGCCAAGCGGGTCGCTCCGCGACTCCGCTGGAACGGGCCTGATGGCGAATGGCCTGGATTCGCGCGATGGCGGTGTCCATGGCCGCAGCCATGGCATGGTGCATCGGCATGGGATCACTGCCCTCGACAAAGATCGGATCCCAGCCGTAGCCCCGCATCAACTGGGCCAGCTCATCGTGGGGAATGCGGGCCAGCAGGGTGGGATTGGAAATCTTGTAGCCGTTGAGGTGGAGCACCGGCAAAACAGCGCCATCCACAATGGGATTGAGGAATTTGTTGATGTGCCAAGAGGCGGCCAGAGGACCGGTTTCGGCCTCGCCATCGCCGACGCAGGCCAAGGCGATCAGCTCGGGATTATCAAACACCGCGCCACAGGCATGGGAGAGCACATAGCCGAGTTCTCCCCCCTCATGAATGGAACCCGGCGTTTCCGGCGTGCAGTGGGAGCCGATGTGTCCCGGAAAGGAGAACTGCTTGAAGAAGCGCGCCATCCCGCTGATGTCCTCGCTTTTGTCGGGATAGATCTCGCTGTAGGAGCCATCGAGATAGGTGGGCGCCAACACGCCAGGGGCGCCGTGTCCAGGCCCTGAGAGATAGATCATGTCCAGGTTGTGGTGGCGAATCACCCGGTTGGCATGGGCCCAGATGAAGGCCTGACCAGGGCTGGAACCCCAATGGCCAAGCAGCCGGTTCTTGACATGCTCCGCCCGCAACGGTTCGTGCAGCAGGGGGTTGGCTCGCAGGTAGATCATGCCAACGGCCAGGTAATTGGCGGCGCGCCACCAGGCATCCGTCAAGGCCAGCTCCTCGTCCAGGGAGAGGTTCAGGGCTGCCGCTCCAGGGTTGTCCCGGGTGGAGAGAGGCTCAGAGGGGTGGCTCATGGGGAGTCGCCGGATGGACCGTACTGAGCCCATCTTGAAGCAACGGGCCGGGAGCGGCATGTCGCCTGCGACGCATGCCTGGGATCAACTCAGTCGTTGTGGACGAAGTGAAACCTATGAAACACCACCTTCTCAGAGCGGATGGCTAGCCTGGAAGAAAACGTGGGCAGAACAGCACCCTGTCGCCATCCCACCGTAAAGCCCGCACGATCGCATGTCCAAGCAAAAATCCAAGCATCAGAAGAGCGACCAGATCCCCCCAGCCTCTGGAACGCCGATGATCCTCCCTGATGCGGCTGTGCCCGTGGATACAACAGGGACAGACGAGACGACAACGGGGGAGGAAAAGTATCGCCCGTCGCCAATCCTTGACGAGTTCAGCTCCCACAGTGAGGGACGTCCGCCAAAACTGGACCGGAAACTGTACGAAAAAGAGCTGGTTCGTCTCCAGGTGGAGCTGGTGAAAATGCAGTATTGGATCAAGCACGTGGGCTATCGCCTGCTTGTGATCTTCGAGGGGCGTGACGCGGCGGGAAAGGGGGGCACGATCAAACGCGTCACTGAACCGCTCAATCCTCGGGGCTGCAATGTGGTCGCTTTGGGAACACCCACCGATCGCGAGAAGAGCCAGTGGTACTTCCAGCGGTATGTCTCTCACCTGCCGGCGGCAGGTGAGATTGTGCTGTTTGATCGCAGCTGGTACAACCGCGCGGGGGTGGAGAAGGTGATGAAGTTCTGCAGCGAGAAGCAAGTCAATGAGTTCATGCTGTCCTGTCCGGAATTTGAACGCATGCTGGTGCGCAGTGGCATCACATTGATCAAGTATTGGTTTTCTGTCAGCGATGACGAGCAGGAGGCCCGCTTTCGCTCACGCCTGCAAGATCCTGCTCGCCGCTGGAAACTCAGCCCGATGGATCTGGAATCCCGCGATCGCTGGGTGGAGTTTTCCAAAGCCAAGGATGCGATGTTTGCCCACACCAACATCCCAGAAGCCCCCTGGTTCACGGTGGAGGCGGATGACAAGCGCCGTGCACGGCTCAACTGCATCCGTCATCTGCTGAGCAAGGTTCCCTATGAAGACATGACGCCTGATCCGATCAAACTTCATCCACGCAAAAGCGGTGGCCATTACAAGCGGCCACCGATGAACGAACAGTTCTTTGTGCCCAATTGCTATCCCTATGCTGCTTCCACCTCCTGAGGGACAGGTCTCAGGAGGTTTTCGGTGGTGTGGGAAGGGGGCAAAGCAGCAGATCGGGTTGGCGAATGGTGCGCCAACTGCCGCAGGGGGTGCTCACCTCCAGGCCAATGCTGGTCTCCCCCGCTCCGGGGCCCATGCTCTGCAGCCAGCCGATGGCGTCGGACAACGCATCGTCGATACTCTCGTAGAGGCCATCCAAGTGAGGGTGGGGTTGCTGGAGGCCATCGATCAGGCGATAGCCCCGGGGGACCTCACCTTGCGAACCCCGCTGATGTGCTGGCCCCTGCGGACTCCGGCGCAGGGGGGATGGGCTGGCTCCATGAGAGGCCATGGCTGGTGAACTCGGCGAAGCTGGTGAAACAGGCCAGGGTGGAGAAGCGGCTGAGGCGGGAACAACAGCCATGGGCGGACCGACTAAAGGACCATTGTTCAGCTCCCCTTCCGGACAGGATGTCGCGATGGACACCACAACCTGTGACGAAGTCTTCTGTTTTGTGTGTCTGTGGCGGATGGCAGGATTTGAAAGCATGAGTTGGACATCCACCCTCAGCCAGTCAAGCCCCGCCGGGATGGGACATCTGTGCTGGCGTTCCGGTCAGACAGGCCTTTTGCGCCGTATGGCCACACCGCAGATTTTTGCTGCAAGGATGCACAGGTTACCCTTAAGAATGCACGCTATTGCCGCCTGGCTGCGCCATGGTGAATCGACATTGAAATGAGGGTCTTTGGCCAGCTTGAGGGAGTGGCGGTCTCAGACCTCCTCAGCCGCAATGCGATCGGCTTCACGCCAAAGATCATTCCAATCCTGAATGATCTGCACGGCGGTAACGACACCGAGGCCCAATGACACGAGTTCACCAAAGGGCAAGGGACCATCTGCAGCGGAAAGACCCAGGGCCACGGCACCCCTGATCGCGAAACGCTGGATGACAACGCGCCAAAAATGTCGCCAGAGCGCTCGGCCCGCGACGGCAGCCACCGCCGTGGCTGCAAGACCAACAGCGATGGGAACAGCGCGTGATTGCGCCTCATTCCGAAGAGTTCGCCGGGAGGCCTCGCGTTGGGCTTGAGGCACGGGAACGCGGATGTTCTCTTCAGCTGAAGCACTGACGGAGTAGGCAAGCAATCCGGGTGTGCACCACGCTGTGCGTAATTCCGCTCTCCCCATTCCAGGGGCTGTGACTGTGAAATTCGGCGGGCTGTACGCACTTTCAGGCATGGGAGAAACCACGCTGACTCCTTGAGCGGCTCGCCAGGAGACTTGTGCGGGATCGCGCGCGTTTCCTTGATCGATATAGCGTAAAAGCTGTTCTTCTCCATCAATAAGACATTCGATTGCGGCAGGTTTGATCTCGGCAACTTGAAGGATCCCGCCCGGCGTTCGACGGGCCAGATCGGGGATCCCTGCCCCCGACATTCCTCCAAGCAGCTGGGGTTGGATCACCACATCGTCACCACCACACAGCGCTTGTGAGCGCAGCGGGCCTGCGGATGCACCAGGGATGTAGACGTTGCGGGCACCGGAAACGGTTTGTCGAAAATGCTCGCCAATGATGCGATGGACGACTGTGCCGGAAAGGCGACTGATCGCACTTGGATTGCGGATGAGATCCTGACAGCCAGCCAGAGAGCGCTGCAGAACAGGCTCGTCGGATTCTCTCTGCTGCACCACATGGGTCAACTCATGGGCCAGCAACCGTCTGCCTTGGAGCGTCGCCGGTTGGAATTGACCCGGGCCAAAAACGATATCCTGATTAACGGTATAGGCCAACGCATTCACGTCCTTGGCTGATTGCTCTGCTTCGGGGCCGACATGAATCCGCACCCTTGAAAAATCGACACCAAAACGTTCGCCCATGTCACGCTGCAGGGCTGTGTCGAGTTGGCGGCCCGGTGTCTGCAGGACACGGGACACGCTCACGGGAACTTGGTTGGGGGTTCCCGCCATCTGCCTCGACCATCGTTGAATCCGCAGTGGTGTGCCGCCACCGTTCGATGGCTTTGGAAGGGACACGATCGCAGCGGCGACCCGATCCGCTTCTCTCTCTTGAGGATCATGGGGCGAGCCGATGGACAACGCCCCGACTCGGCCCCTCTGCCCGCAGCTGTTGCGCCATCCGGCCGCAGGTGTGTCGCGAGGGGATTCCTGTCCCATCTGCCGCTGCAACAGCTCTCCCCATGCCTGCGGCTGCGGTGAGGGACTGGTGTTCTCCGCTATGGAAACCTTCCCCTCACAGGCCGCGCAGCTGCCACCCCCCGCGCTGGGCGCCCCGCAGGCGCACTGGCGCTGAAGGCGCGGGCTGCTGGCCATGAGCCGGATCAGCTCGTTATGGTGCATCTGTTCCTGACGACCATCCAGGAGGGGTCGGGCTCTCGTCCCGTGGCTGGGTCCATGGTGGTTCTCCTCAGGACCACTGATGGTGGTGGAAGAGCGGGCGGTTCGGCTGAGGCGGGTTGTCATCATCCCACTCGCCAATCCTCGCCGGTCAAGGTGCTCAGGAAATTGGCAAACGGCGCATAGGCATCCCGCGTGACGGCATTGCCAATGTTTTGGATGCGATTGGAGGCACGGCTTCGGCGTCTGAGCTCACGGTTCGCGGCGTCTCGTCCACGGGCAGTCACCGCATCCTGGTAATCCGCAGCGCTCATGACATATTCATCCGCCAGG
>JBJOHA010000105.1:0-17695 GCA_046047935.1 Cyanobacteriota bacterium | reverse complement strand
CGGCCCAGGCGTCGAGGAAGGTTTTGCCGCAGCTGGCGGTGGGCACGGCCAGGAGAAGGCCGAGCAGTTCGCCGAGGCCCAGCAGGCTGCCGAGGCGGGCGCCGATGGGCAGACAGATCAGCAGCCAGGCCGGTTGCAGCCCCACGATGCTGCCCATCAGGCGCGGCTGGATGATCTGATCCACCACCTGCCCCACGGTGATGGCCGTGGCCAGCACCTCCAGCCCCGTGCGGGGATCCTCCAGCGCCAACAGCACGCTCACCACCACGATGGTGGCGGCGCTGGCATAGGGGATCAAGGTGGTGAGGCCGATCGTCACGGCGAAGAGCACGCCGTAGGGAATCCCCAGCAGGGTGAACACCACCATCTGCAGACTGCTGAGGATCAACGCCAGCAGCAGTTGGCCGGCGAAATAGCCGCGAAAGGTGCGGTAGAGCGTGCTGGTGACCAGGCCGCGCACGGTGGGGGGGAGCCATTGGGCCAGGCCTCTGGCGATGCCCTCGCCGCCCAGCAACAGAAACACGGTGAGCACGAGCACGATCACGGTGTTCACCGTCAGGCCGACGGTGGCGCCCAGCAGGGCCAGCGCCTGCTGGCTGAATTGGCTCGCCAGTTTGCTGGCGCGGGTGATCAGCTGGCTGCTGAGGTCGCCGAATTCACTGGGCAGGCCCCGGGAGGCCGCCCAGCTCTGCCATTGCGTCAGCAGCACCTCCCCCTCCGACAGCCAACTCGGCAGGGCCTTGATCAGCTCATCCAGCTGCTGCGCCAGGCGGGGCACCAGCCAGAGGGCCGCCAGCACCATCCCTCCCAGGCCCAGGCCGAGCACCACCAGCAGGGCCGCGGGGCGGGGCAGCGCGCGCTCCACCAGCCAGCGGGTGGGGATGTCGAGCACGAAGGCGATCAGGCCAGCGGTGAGGAAGAGGGCGGGAAAGGGGGCCAGAGGCACCAGCAACTGCCGCAGCACCCAGAGGTTGAGCACCAGCAGGGGGAGGGCCAGGCTGAAGCGCAACCAGGGGGGCAACACCAGCCGCTCGAGCATGGGCGTGCGGGGGGACCCCGCTGAGCACTGGTCTCAGCTTGGCGGTTGGGCGAGCGTTCCGTCAGCGGGGAACGGCAGGGCCCGCACCGCGCCGCGTTCCACCTCCAGGCCGCCCGGTGGGACGGGGACCTCCAGCAGGCGCAACCGGCCGGGAATGAGCATCACGGCGCGGGCGCCGGGAAGGGAGGGGGGCTCCACGCGCAGGCCCCGATCGAGCACCACCAGCCGCCGCAAGGGCGGGCGCACCGTGATCGATGGACCCTGTTGATCGAGGCGGAAATCCGCCTGGTCGTGGTCGTAGGCGGGGAGGTGGACCGAGGGGAGGCGGAAGGCGCGGAGGTTGGGCCGGCCGGTGGCGATCACCAGGGTGGTGGCGGGATCAAAGGGTCGGGTGGCGGCGAGGGCTTGGCCCCACTCGCGATCGAAGGCGCGGAGGGAGGGGGCGAAGCGATCGCCGGGAACCACGAGAAAAAGGAGGGATTGCAGGACGACCACCAGGGCCAGATCGCGGGGCCAGCGCAATGGCCTGGCGTTCGGGGTGTGAGCGCCTGTGGTGGGTCCGCCAGTGGAGCCAAGCCGCCAGGCGAGGGCGAGGAGCACCGCCGGCAGGAGGGTGGTGGCGTGGCCCATGCGGGTGAAGTGCACGAGCACGAGATAGAGCGCGGAGGGGGCCAACCAGAGGGTGAGGAAGAGGACGCGCCAGCGCCGCTGGTCTGTGGCAGGGGCGAGGGGACTGGCGGCGCCTGCCCTGGCGCCGCGCCCCTGCCGGCGGAAGAGCGCGAGCGCCAGGGCCGCTGGAGCGGTGAGGCCGATGCTGCGCAACAGCAGCCAGAGATTGGCCAGGGGGCCTCCCTCGCGGGATTGGTCGGTGTGGTCGCCCTTCCACGCCTGGAACCGGGGCCAGAACTGCGCGAAGCCACCCACCTCCTGCAAAAACGCCCCGCCCCAGGCCGCCAGCAGGCCCAGTCCCAGGGCGATTCCCGCCCCGATGCGCCAGGCGGCCACCCCCCGGCGCCAGCCCCGCCAGCAGGCCACCATCACCAGAGGCAACAGAAACAGGGGCGTGTTGGGGCGAATGCCGCCGGCGGTGGCCAGCAGCGCCGCCAGGGGGAGCACGAGGCGCCCCTCGCCCGCCGCCACCCCCCAGGCGCAGGCTCCGATGGCCACCACCCAGCCCAGTTCGACGCCGTAGCTCAGCGGTTGGCTGGCGTAGTACCAGAGCAGGGGGGCGCTGAACAGCAGGCCCGCCAGCCAGGCGCCCACCCTCGGGCCGCCGAAGGCGCGCCCCAGCCACCAGCCGCAGGGGAGGGCGCTGGCGGCGGCCAGGGCGTTCACCAGCTCCAGGGCCGCCACCCCGTCGCCTCCGGTCAGGGGCCGCAGCAGGCGCCCCAGGGCGATCAGACACCAGAACACCCCGGGCATGTGGGGCACGTGGTGGTTGAGATCAAAACCATCGAGGGCGAGCACGAAGTTGCCCGCATCCCAGGCCTGCACGAGTTGGGTGCGGGTGGCCCAGCGGCTGAGCAGCCCGACGGCGAACAGCCCCGCCAGCCAGCGCCCGGAGCCAGCGGCGCTGCCCGCCATCGCTTCCCGATCCCCGAAGGAGGATCCCGTCTGTACCGGGTCGGACGCCGAGGGATTGACGGAGACCATCAGCGGGCCCCCTCTGATCCCGCCGCCATGGCCTCCAGATAGGCGCGACTGCCCAGCTCCCGCAGACGGCTGTCCTTGGTCGTCACCTGATCGTGCAAGCGTTGGCGATAGGCCGCCACGGCCTCCGCCAGGGCCGCATCGGCGGTGGCCAGGATCTGCGCCGCCAGCAGGCCGGCGTTGGCGCCATTGCCGATCGCCACGGTCGCCACCGGGACCCCCGCCGGCATCTGCACGATCGAATGAAGCGAGTCGACCCCCGAGAGCGCCTGGCTTCGCACCGGCACCCCGATCACCGGCAGCGGCGTCAGGGAGGCCACCATTCCCGGCAGATGGGCGGCGCCGCCGGCGCCGGCGATGATCACCTTCAAGCCCCGGCCCGCAGCCTCCCGCGCGAAGGCCACCATCTCCAGGGGCGTGCGGTGGGCGGAGAGCACGCGCACCTCCACGCCCTCGCCAAAGGACTCCAGGATCTCCACCGCCTGTTGAAGCGTGGGCAGGTCGGAATCGCTGCCCATCACCACCGCCACTCGGGGCGGGGGGCTCGGCGCGGTGGCGGGAGGGGAGAAGACCACGGGCGGGGAGCGGCTGGCCGCATTCTTGCCCGTGGCGGATCACGGGCGGGCGTGCTCCGCGCAACCCCTCCCCTTCAGCGCTCCATCGCCGCCGTGGCCTTCAGGGCGGATGCCGTGAGCACCTCATGGCCGTGGTCGGTCACCGCCACATCGTCTTCGATGCGGATGCCGATCCCCTTCCAGCGCGCGTCGATGGGGGGCTGCCCCTCGGGGACAGCCAGACGATCGCTCACATACAGCCCCGGCTCCACCGTGAGCACCATGCCGGCTTCCAGGTCGACGTGGCGCTCGCCCAGCCGGTAGGCGCCGACGTCGTGCACGTCAAGGCCGAGCCAGTGCCCGGTGCGGTGCATGTAGAGGTGGCGGTAGGCGCCCTGCGTGATCAGATCCTCCACCGCACCGCGCAGCAGGCCCAGCTCCACCAGCCCCTCCACCAGCACCCGCACCGCCCTGTCATGCACCCCCTCCGCCGTGGCGCCGGGCCGCACCTCCGCCACGGCAGCCTCCTGGGCGGCGAGCACCACCTCGTAGAGCGCCCGCTGCTCGCCGCTGAAGCGGCCATTGATCGGAAACGTGCGAGTGATGTCGCCGTTGTAGTAGTCGTTCAGGCTGCAACCGGCGTCGATCAGGAGCAGATCGCCATCGCGCAGCTCGGCGCTGTTGGCCGTGTAGTGCAACACGCAAGCGTTGTCGCCGCCAGCGACGATCGAGCCGTAGGCCGGGCCGCGGGCGCCCCGCTCCAGAAAATGCTGTTCGATCACGGCCTGCACCTGGCGCTCCGTCAGCCCCGGGCGGGCGACGGAGCGGGCCAATTCATGGGCCTCGGCGGAGATGCGAGCTGCCTGACGCAGCAGGGCGAGCTCCTCCTCGCTTTTGCGCAGGCGCAGCGCGTGCAGGATCGGGCAGGGAGCCACCAGACCGAGGGCGGCCGCGCCGCTGCGGGGGGCGCGATCCAGTTGCCGCGCCCACGCCTGGAGCACCAGCGGCTCCACTTTCGGATGGCGGCCCACCCGGAAGGCGATCCCCTCCGCCCCCCGCAGATACTCCGGCAGGCGCTCCTCCAGCTCGGCCAGAGGATGGGCCAGGCAGGCGCCGAAGGTTTCCACCGCTCCCTCGCACCCCCAGCGAAAACCTGTCCACACCTCTGCCTTCGCTTCCCTTGGCGCCACGAACATCACGAACGGATGGTCGGGCTGGTGGGGAAGGAAGAGCGCCACGGCGTCGGGCTCATCGAAGCCGGTCAAATACCAGAAGTCGCTGTCCTGGCGGAAGCCATGCTCCACATCGGCGTGATGCGTGCGCATGGGCGCGGCGGGGATCACGGCGGCGGCGCTCCCCAGGCGGTGCAGGAAGCGATCGCGCCGGTCGGCGAACACGGCGGGCTGAAGGGCGGAGGGGCGGGCTGGAGCGACCGAGGAGGGGGGCATGGGCGGGAAGGCGCGGCGCCGCGCTGGTGCGTCACCCGATTAAATAGCTTCAAGCGCTGAACCCTCGATGGCCGCCGCTGGCCGCCGCCTCTCCGATGTGATGGCCTCCCCTGGCTCCAGGGCGGCCGGCCATCCCGTGGCGGCGAATCGAGGCGCGGCCCATCGCGCGGCGCCCCCGCTGATGGAGCGCGCCCTGCTGCTGCTGGACCGTTGGCGGGACGAGCTGCGCCTCAAGCCACGGGAGCGCGAGGTCCTCTCCGCCGAATGGAGCGCCCTGGAGCGCCAGATCCAGCGGCTGGAGGAGCGCCGCCCCAAGGTGGCCGTGCTCGGCCGCGTGGGGGTGGGCAAGAGCAGCCTGCTCAATGCCCTCCTTGGCGCGGAACGCTTCGCCGTCGATGTGGCCCACGGGTCCACCCGCGACGCTCGCGCGTGCGCCTGGGAGGTGGGGATCCCCGGCCTGGGGGGGGTGGATCTGGTGGACACGCCGGGGCTGGATGAGGTGGCGGCCGCAGCGCGGGAGCGCCTGGCTCGCGAGGTGGCCCTCGGGGCGGATCTGGTGCTGCTGGTGGTGGACGCCGACCTCACCCGCGTGGAGGCCGCCGTGGTGGAGCGGCTGCTGGCGGAGGGCAAACCCCTGCTGCTGGTGCTCAACCGCGCCGATGCCTGGCCTGCGGAGGAGCTGCCGGAGCTGCTGGCCAGCCTGCGGCGCCGCCTGCCCCCCGGCGCGGCTCATCTCAAGCCCCTGGCGGTCTCCGCCGCGCCCCGCCAGGCCCGGCTGCTGCCGGACGGTCGGGTCCGCAGCCTTCCAGAGCCACCCCGGATCGAACCCTTGCGGAAGGCCCTGCTCGCCTGCTGGAGGAGGAGGGGGAGCGGCTCCTCGCTCTCAATGCCCTGCGGGCCGCCGATGCCTTTGCCGCAGATCTTTTGCGCTGCCGCCTGCGCCACGGCCGCCGCCAGGCCCGCGCCCTGATCGGGCGCTATGCCGCCGCCAAGGCCGCCGGCGTGGCCCTCAACCCGGTGATGGGCCTCGACCTGGCTGGCGGGATGGCCTGCGACAGCGCCTTGGTGTTGCAGCTCTGCCAGATCTATGGCCTGCCGCTCACCCGCAGCGGCGCCCGTCGGCTGCTTCTCTCTCTCGGCGGCCACAACGCCCTGCTGGGGGGAACGCAGCTGGGGCTCCAAGCCCTGCTGGGGGGAGCGCGGCAGGTGTTACTTCTGGCGGCGCCCCTGAGCGCCGGGTTGTCGTTGGCGCCCGCGGCCTCGGTGGCCATGGCCCAGGCCGCCCTGGCGGTGCACACCACCCGCCGCACCGGTCGGCTGGCGGCGGTGGCCCTGCTGCGAAGCCGGGTGGCGGCGGGCCATCCGGCGGCCCTGCTGCGGCGCCTGGCCGAGGAGGATCCCTCCACCCGTCGCTGGCTGGCCGACTGGCCCACCGCCCGCAGCAAGAACGCTGGCGGCGCCTCCAGCAGCAAGAACGCTGGCGGCGCCACAGCAGGCCGTAGCGGGGCCCGGGCCTCGTGAGCGCCGTCGCCCTGTTGGGCACCAGCGCCGATCCCCCCACCCTTGGGCACAAGGCCCTCCTCCAGGGCCTGCTCGACCTGTTTCCTCGCGTGGTCACCTGGGCGAGCGACAACCCGATGAAACCCCGCCAAACCCCCTTGGCGGTGCGCCTCACCCTGCTCGCCGCCCTGGTGGACGCCATCAATGATCCCCGGCTCACCTTGGAGCAGGAGCTCAGCAGCCCCTGGGCGATCGAGACCCTGAATCGCGCCCGGAGCCTCTGGCCGGAGGACACGCCGGTGTTTGTGGTCGGCAGTGACCTGCTGGCCCAGATGCCGCGCTGGCGCCAGGCCCCGCAGCTGCTCCATGACCTGGAGCTGGCGGTGGCGCCGCGGCAGGGCTGGCCCGTGGCGGAGGGCGATCTTGAGCCGCTGCGGCGCCTCGGTGCCCGCGTGCGCCTGCTGCCTCTCGTTCCACCGGCCACGGCGAGCTCCCGAGCCCGGGATCTCGCGGGGCCCTCGCCGGATCCGGCCCAGGTGCCGGAGGAGCTCTGGCCCTTGCTGCGACGCCACGGGCTCTACGGTCTTGCCGCTCCCTCCGCTCCTCCCTGATCCATGCGGCTTGCGTTGGCCCAGCTTGATGCCCTCGTGGGCGACCTGGAGGGCAACGGGGAGCGCCTCCTCGAGGCCTGCGAGCGGGCGGCGCGGGCGGGGGCTCGCCTGGTGATCACCCCGGAGCTGTCGCTCTGGGGCTACCCGCCGCGGGACCTGCTGCTCCGCGCCGCGCGGCTGGAGCGCCAGGAGCGGGTGCTGGCGCGGCTGGTGGCGGCCATGCCCGAGGGGGTGGCCGCCCTGGTGGGGGTGGCGGAGCCGATTCCGGGCGGCGGCCAGCCGGCCCTCTACAACGCTCTCGCCCTGGTGGAGCGGCAGGGCTGGCGGATCGTCTGCCGCAAGCGCCTGCTCCCCAGCTATGACGTGTTCGATGAGCGGCGCTACTTCCAGGCCGGCGAGGCGCCCGCTGTTTTGGAGCTCACGGAGGGCGCGCGCGCCTGGCGCCTGGGCCTGACGATCTGCGAAGACCTCTGGGTGGAGGAAGACCTGCAGGGGCATCGGCTGGCGGGGGCGGATCCGATCGCGGAGCTGCTGCCCCAACGGGTCGACCTGCTGCTCAACCTCTCCGCCTCGCCCTTTGGCCAGGGAAAGGCGGCTCTGCGGCGGCGCCTGGCGGCGCGGGCGGCGGCGCGGTTGAGCGTGCCGGTGCTCTACGTCAACCAGGTGGGCGGCAATGACGAGCTGGTGTTTGACGGGGGCAGCTTCGTTGTGGATGCCGCCGGTGGGGTGGTGGTCCAGTTGGCCTGCGCGGCCCCGGATCTGGCGGTGTGGGACGGGGCGGCGACCGTGAGGGCTGGCGAGCCGCTGGTGCCCCTGCCGGGGGAGGAGGAGCAGGTGCTGCGGGTGCTGTGCCTGGGGGTGCGGGATTACGCCCGCAAATGCGGCTTCCAGCGGGCCTTGCTTGGCCTCAGCGGCGGCATCGATTCGGCGCTGGTGGCGGTGATCGCTTGCGCGGCCCTTGGCGCTGAGCGGGTGCGAGCCCTGCTCATGCCCTCGCCCTGGAGTTCGGCTGGATCCCTCGACGACTCCAGCGCCCTGGCGGAGCGGTTGGGGATGGCCACCGCCACCGTGCCGATCGCCCCGTTGATGGCGGGCTTCGACGCGGCGTTGGCCCCCGCCCTGGGCGGCGCGCCGGAGGGGGTGACGGCGGAAAACCTTCAATCCCGCATCCGCGGCGGCTTGCTCATGGCGGTGGCCAACCAGGAGGGCCGCTTGCTGCTGGCCACCGGCAACAAATCGGAGCTGGCGGTGGGCTATTGCACCCTCTACGGCGACATGAACGGTGGCCTGGCCGTGATCGGCGACCTCTACAAAACGTCCGTCTATCGCCTCTGCGCCTGGCTGGACAGCCCCGCCGCCGGCCCCTGCCGCGCCGCCTTGGGCCTGCCGCCGACCGGTCCCCTGATCGGCGAGGCGATTCGCCAGAAGGCCCCCAGCGCCGAGCTGCGCCCCGACCAGCGCGACAGCGACTCCCTGCCGCCCTATGCGGTGCTGGATCCGCTGCTCAAAGGGCTGGTGGAGCGGCTGGCCACGCCGGAGGAGCTGGTGGCGCAGGGAGCGGAGGCGGCCTTGGTGGAGCGGGTGACAGGGCTGCTGCAACGGGCGGAGTTCAAGCGGCGCCAGGCCGCGCCGGTGCTGAAAGTGAGCGCGCGGGCGTTCGGCAGCGGCTGGCGCATGCCGATCGCCGCGAAGGTGGATTAGTGCGCCGGATCACTTGCCGATGCAGAAGCGGGCGAACACCCGCTCCAGCACCGCTTCGCTGACGTCTTCCCCCGTGATCTCCCCCAGCTTCTGGATGGCTTCCCGCAGGTCGATCGTCCAGAAGTCCCAGGGGAGGGATGCGGCGGCGGCCTCCAGGCTGCGGCCAAGGGCGGCGGCGGCGGCGGCGGCCAGCTCCCGCTGGCGGTGGTTGAGGGCCACCTCCAGCCCCTGGAGGTCGCTGGCCCCGCAGCGCTCCAGCAAGGTGGTGGCGAGCGCATCGCGACCTTCGCCGCTGAGGGCGCTGAGGGTCACCTCCGCTTCCGGCGGGGGGGGCGTGCCTGGAGGCAGCCGGTCGCGCTTGTTCCCCACCACAAGAAGGGGCGCGCCCGACGGCACCCGGTCCCGCAGGGCCTGGTCCTCTGCCGTCCAGCCCGCGCTGAGATCGAAGAGAAGCAGGATCACGTCGGCGCTGGCGAGGGCCTGCTCGCTGCGGGCGATGCCCAGCCGCTCCACCGGATCGCTGGTGGCGCGGATGCCGGCGGTGTCCAGCAGGGTGAGGGGAACGCCATCGAGGAGCAGGTCGCTCTCCAGCAGGTCGCGGGTCGTGCCGGGCAGGTCGGCCACGATCGCCCGCTCCCGCCGACTGAGCAGGTTGAGCAGGCTGCTCTTGCCCACATTCGGCCGGCCGACAATGGCCACCCGCAATCCCTCCCGCAGCAGCTCGCCCTGTCGGGCGTCCGCCACCAGCCGCTCCAGCTCCGCCTGCTGCTCCCGCAGCGCGCGGGCGACGTCGGCGCCATCGAGGGGGGGAAGGTCGTCCTCGAAGTCGAGGCGGGCCTCCAGCTCACTGAGCTGATCGAGCAGGGCCCCCCGCAGCTGGCTGATGCGCCGCTGCAGGCCGCCGTCCAGCCCGGCCATGGCGAGCTGGGCGGCGCGGCGGCCGCGGGCGGCCACCAGCTGGCTGATGGCTTCCGCGCGGGTGAGGTCCAGGCGGCCATGGAGCACGGCCCGCAGGCTGAACTCCCCGGCTTGCGCGGGCCGGGCGCCGGCGGCGCACACCAGCTCCAGCACCCGACGCACCACCACCACCCCGCCGTGGCAGTGGAACTCCACCACGTCCTCCCGGGTGAAGCTGCGGGGCGCCCGCATCAGCAGAAGCAGGGCCTCATCCACCCGCTCGCCGCTGGCGGGATCGACCACATGGCCATAGAGGACGCGATGGCTCTCCCAGGGCTGTTCGCCGGCGCTCTGAAACAGCTGGCGGCCGATGGCCTCCGCCTGCGGGCCGGAGACGCGCACGATCGCCACACCGCCCTGTCCCGGGACAACAGCGGTGGCGAGGGCGGCGATGGTGTCCGTGGCAGCGGTGGCGGCGTCCAGGGGAGGCGTCCGGTGGACCGGGGCGGGGTGGTTTCAGTGTGCGGGGTCTCGGGCCCTTAGCGTGAATTCCTCTTCGGCTCAGGGAACAGGACACCCATGCCGTGCTCGCTTGGCCGCCGCCCTCTCCACCCCCGCCTCCGCACCCCCCCCTGGCTCCGCCCCCGAACCCCACTCCAGGCCATGGCCTTGGTCTTGACTGTCGCCTGGGCGTTGGCCCCCGTCCCGGCTCGCGCCTGCGAGGGCCCACAGGTGGTGCGTGACGCCACCTCGGCGACGATTCAGGCGTTTGTGCGTGCCAAGGGGATGAATGTGTTGACGTTCGTGGGTTACTCCGGGGCCGGCTACGAATCCCCTGGCCGGCTGACGCGCCAGGCCACCCGAATTCTCGAGCGCCAGAATCCCTCCCGCACCTTGATCAACATCGGCGCCACGGAGGAGGGCATTGGCGCGGTGTATGCCATCGCCAAGCAAAAGGGGTTCACCACCATCGGCATTGTCTCCTCCTTGGCGCGCGACCACGGTGTGGCCTTTTCCCCCTGTGTTGATCAGGTGTTTGTGGTGCAAGACACCACCTGGGGCGGCCGACGGCCAGGCCAACGGGAGCTCTCCCCCACGTCGCAAGCGTTGGTGGAGAACAGCACGGCGGTGGTGGCGATCGGCGGCGGCGAGGTGGCGCGCGATGAGTTGCTGGCGGCACGGGAGGCGGGCAAGCCCGTGCTGTTTCTTCCGGCTGATGCCAACCATGCCCGTGCGCGGGAGAAAGCCCGGCGGCAGGGCCTGCCCCCACCCGGCGACTTCCGCGGCGCGGCGCATGAGGCGTGGGTGACGGATCCGCCGGCAGCGGGCGTGGCGCCGTAGCTGCGCTCTCAGCCGCCAGCCCCCACCTGTTCGACAAACACCCGGAACCCGGCCGCCTGTTCCCGCAAGCGCCGCAGGATCTCCGGATCGTGCAGAACGCCCTCGGCGCTGAAGGTGTTGTGCACCCCCGGGATGAACACCCGTCGCGGGAAGGTGTAGGCATTCCGGTAGCCGAAGATCATCTGCAACTGCTCCACGGCCCGGAGCGCGCCCCACTGCCCTGCGGCCACTCCCACATAGGCGACGGGTTTGCCTTCAAAACTCTCGGGAAACTTCAGCATGTCGATGAACAGTTTCAGCGCCCCGGGGAAGGTGCCGTTGTATTCGGGTGTCACCACATGGAGCCCTGTCGCCGCCAGAACCCGCTCCTGAAAGGGCGTGAACGCCGCTGGTTTCTCCGCGTACGCTCCAGGATCGAGCAGGGCCGGGGGCAGCTCCTGCAGATTCAACAGGCCGGCTTCCACCCCCAGGTCGCTGTAGGCCTCCTGCAACACCCGCGCGACACGCAGGCTGTTGGCATTGGCGCGATTGCTGCCGGCAATGATTTCGATCATGCGGGACCCATCTTCAGCATGAGGGCATCATGGCGCCGCCATCGCCTCCACCACGCTCACGGGTGCGGCGGTGGGCACGATGCGGCTCAACACCAGGCCGGCCTGGCCCAGCAGGGAGGCATACTCCGCCGGGGTGCGTTCCCGTCCCCCCTCCGTCATCACGAGCATGTTGAGGTCGAGCAGCTTTCCGGGAAAGGGGTCGTTGCCAGGAGGGATCACCTGCTCCACGATCAAGACCCGGCCACCAGGGGCCATCGCCTGGCGGATGGTCCGCAGGATCTGGTGGCAGGCCTCATCGCTCCAGTCATGCAGGATGTGCTTGAGCAAATAGGCATCCGCGGCGGGTGGCACGGCCGTGAAGAAATCGCCGCCGCTCACCGTCAGTCGTCCTTGCAGGGCTTCCGGCACGCGCACGGGGTCGACCACCCACGGCTGGTCATGGAGGGTTCCCCGCAGCGGCTCATGGGCGCTCAACACCGCTTTGAGCAGTTCCCCTCTCCCGCCGCCGACATCGACGATGTGCTGCAAGCCCGCGAAGGAGTAGGCCGCGAGGATGGCGGCCGTCTCCTGCCGGGAAAAGTCGCCCATGGCTTGGTCAAAGATCTCGCCGCGCTCGGGATGCTCCTGATACCAGGCAAACACGGAGGTGCCATACCGGTGCTGGAAGCCGTTGTCGCCGCTGCGCACGCAGTGCAGCAGCGCATCCCAGCTCAGGAAGTGCTCCACTCCCAGGAGGCGGACGAAGTGGCGCAGGGATTGGGGATGGTCGCTGCGCAGCAGTTCCGCCAGCGGGGTGAGCTGGAAGTGGCGAGGGCTGCTCTCGCGAAACACCCCCAGGCTCGCCAGACCCCGCAGCAGACGGAAGAGGGCGTCCGGGTCGGCGCCACAGGCCTCAGCCAGCGCGCCGACATCCTGTTCTCCATCGGTCAGGGCGTCGGCCAGATTCAGCTCCGCCGCCACATGGAGCATCTGGGTCACCCACGCCCCCTGGGCCATGGCCATCAGCTGCTCGGCCGGCTGCAAGCTCGGAGATGGGGCATTCATCGGGGCTGGGGGGCAGATTCCCAGTGCTTTAGCGCCAAGCGGGGGCAGACGCCAAGGCCAACCACCGCTCCGCTTCCTGGCGAGCCTGCGGGTTGGCCGCAGGGCACGCCGCCCATGGGTGGCGTTCTGCCTCCATCGCGCTTCCCCCAGCTCCCCTGACGGGGGCGCCGCTGGGGGGCGATCGAGGATTCAGGGACTCGACAAGCCGGGAAACACCATCAGATCGATATGGCCCCCCAGGGGATGGCGCCATTCCCGGAATTCTTCGGCCAGGGCATGGTGCTCGCGAATCAGGCATTGGGATTCGAGATCCTGCAGTCGCTGATGCACCAAGTCGAGGGTGTTGTCAATCAATTGCGCGGCTTGTTCCGAGGTCATGGGGAGAGGCTCCAGAAGGCGGGCGTTTGGCGATCAAAAGATCAACAACCTTGTCGGTGAATTGTTCAACGGCTCTTCGCTTGAGGCTGTAGCCCTGGACACGGGGTCTGGTGGCTGTGCGGAGATGCGCATGGCTCCCCTCCCGGCCAGGCGGGGCGTCCGCCGGGGAGAGCCGCCGGGGAGAGCCGCCGGCCAACCGGCAGAGTCTTCTCCAGACCCAACGCCCTGGCGGCGAGGAGGCCCAAGCCATGACAGCCCGCCCTCGCGCCGATGCCCCTTCGATCCGTCCAGCGGAGGGGGAGGACCCTCCATCCTCGGAGGCGCGCCGCATGGCGGAGCGCGATCATGCTGGCGTGCCCTGGGGGCTCTGGGGCTCCTACTTGAGCGACCGTCAGTGGGGCACGGTGCGGGAGGACTACTCCGCCACGGGAGACGCCTGGCACTCCTTTCCCCATGACCACGCGCGCTCCCGGGCCTACCGCTGGGGAGAGGACGGACTGCTGGGTCTGTGCGATGAGCAATGCCGCCTCTGCTTTGCGCTGGCGCTCTGGAATGGTCAGGATTCCATTCTCAAAGAAAGGCCCTTCGGCTTATCCAACCCGGAGGGCAACCATGGGGAGGACCTGAAGGACTACTTCTTCCATCTCGCCAACACGCCCACCCACAGTTTCATGCGGGCGCTCTACAAATATCCCCAGCGGGCCTTCCCCTATCAACAGCTTCTTGCGGAGAATGCTTGCCGCGGGCGAGAGGAACCGGAATTCGAGCTGGTTGACACCGGTGTCTTTGCAGACAACCGCTATTTCGATGTTGTTGTTGCGTATGCCAAGGCCAGCCCGCGCGATCTCCTGATCCGCCTGCGAATCTGCAATCGCGGTCCAGATCCCGCCCCGCTCACCCTGTTGCCCACCCTCTGGCTGCGGAACACCTGGAGCTGGGGCTATCCCGATGAGGAGCGAGGCTCCATCGCGCTGGATCCGGTCCGCGCGAACGCTGTGGCCGTTGACGCCGCTCCCCACCTCGGCGTGTATCGGCTGAGTTGTCGTGAGCCTGGCCGCTGGCTGTTCACGGAGAATGAAACCAACAACGCCAGGCTCTGGGGCACCGCCAACACCAGCCCCTTTCACAAGGATGGCTTTCATCGCTATGTGGTGGAGGGGGAGGAGGGGGCGATCAACCCTGCGGGAACGGGGAGCAAAGCGGCGATTCTTTTGCAACGCACCCTGCGGCCCCAGGAGGAGTGGGTGGTGGACCTGCGGCTCTGCGCCAGCGAGGAGGAGGGGACGACGGATCCGTTTGACGCAACCTTTGCAACCCTTTTCGCCCAGCGCGAACAGGAGTGGCTGGACTATTTCGAGCAGCGGGTGCCCGGCTTGTCGGCGGAGGATCGCGCCATCGTGCTGGCGGGTGCCGCTGGCCTGTTGTGGAGCAAGACGTATTACGGCTGGAGCGTTCTGCGTTGGCTGGAGGGTGATCCGACCAGCCCTCCTCCGCCCAAGGAGCGCTGGTCCAGCGCCAACGCCTACTGGAAACGCCTCCATGCCCATGACATCATCGCGGTGCCTGATGGCTGGGAATATCCCTACTTTTGCCAATGGGATCTGATGTTTCATGCGGTGTGCTTTGCCCAGATCGATCCGGAAACCGCCAAGCGGCAATGCCTCCTCCTTCGCGATCCCCGCTACACGGCTCCCAACGCCCAGACGCCGGCCTATGAATGGGCGCTCTCCGATCCCAATCCGCCCATCGGCGCCTGGGCGGCGATGCGTATTTTTCAGATCGAGCGCAAGGCGTCTGACACCGCTGATCTGAGCTTTCTGCGCATGGCCTTTCGCCAGTTGATGCTGGAATACGGCTGGTGGGCCAATCGCAACGATCGTTCGGGCTTCAATGTGTTTGAGGGGGGCTTTCTCGGCCTGGACAACATCGCTGTGTTCGATCGCCGTTTCCCCTTGGCTGATGGCAGCGTCATCGAGCAATGTGACGGCACGGCCTGGATGGCGACTCTCAGCCTCAACTTGTTGCAGATGGCTGTGGAGTTGAGTCGGGAGGAGCCGGAATATGCTGATCTCTGCGAACGATTTGTTGTTGATTTTGCGCAGTTGTCGTTGAGCCTCAACAACCCTGTCCAGCGCGATTTTCATAACTGGGATGAGGAGGATGGCTTCTACTACGACGTCATCCGTCGCCCGGACGGCAGCTGCGATCTCCTGCGCACTCGCTCGCTCTCGGGCCTGGTTCCCCTCCTGGCGGTGCAGAGTTTTGACGTCGAAACCGTCAGCGCCCTGCCGATGCTCGACATGGAGCGCTCCTTGACCTGGTTTCTTCGTGAGCGCAGCGATCCCGCCTGGGTGAGGGAGCAGTTCTGCCACTGGCGCAACGACCGTCTGCTGTTCACCCTGGTGACGGAGGAGCGCTTGCGACGCATCTGCGAGCGCCTGTTTGACGAGGAGGAATTTCTCTCACCCCATGGCCTGCGCTCGCTCTCCAAGGTGTATGCCGCCCATCCCTACACCTTCACCGAAGGCAACGAATCGCAGACCCTCGCCTACTGCCCGGCGGAGAGCCCTGTGGCGATGTTTGGCGGCAACTCCAACTGGCGCGGACCCATCTGGATGCCGATGAACTTTCTCTTGATCGAAGCCCTGCAGAAGTTCTCTCACTTTTATGGCGACGACCTCCTGGTGGAATTCCCCACACGCTCCGGGCATTGGCTCAATCTCTGGCAGGTGTCCTTGGCGTTGGAAGAGCGGCTGGTCAGCCTCTTCCGCCGGGATGGCAGCGGTCGTCGCCCCTTCCTTGGCGACAACGACCTGTTTCAACAGGATCCCCACTGGCGGGATCTGTTGTTGTTTCATGAATACTTCCACGGCGACAACGGTTCCGGCCTCGGCGCGTCTCACCAGACCGGATGGACGGCCCTGGTTGGCAAGCTGCTGGCTCAGCTCGCCCGCTATGCGCCCGCCTGACCACTGGAGGTGAGCGCCTGCTCGCGCGGCTCCAGCGACACGGGTTCCAGTCCAACGTCCACGCCGATGTGTTGATCAGGGCGGCCTGTGATCAGGAGGGAGGCCCGCTCCCGTGTGGCGATCGCCCAGAGCCATTTCACCAGCAGCGCGATGCGGTTTTCGGTGTCGGGCATGAACGCCAGGTGGGCCACCCCCCATATCAGCCAGCCCACGAATCCCGACACCCGCCAGCCTCGGAGATCCGCCACGGCGTAGAGGGGGCCCACCACGGCCATGCTGCCCAGATCGACCCACTGGAAGGCCGGCTGGCGTGCGCCGCGCAGGCCCGCCAGGATGTCCAGGGCCACCCAGCCGCCCATCTGCACGGCGGGACCCGCCATGCCGGGCAGGGGCTGGCCCGTGGCTGTGTGGGTGTAGGAGCAGAGATCGCCCACCACCCGGATTTCGGGATGGTCGGGGATGGAAAAATCCGCCTGCACCACCAGGCGGCCGCCCTTGTCGATCGGGCAGCCGCAGCGCTCCGCCAGCAGCTTGCCGAGGTGGGAGGCGCGCACGCCAGCGGTCCAGCAGAGGGTGGCGGCCTCGATCGTCACCTCCTCCGGCTCTCCAGGGGCGTGGTTGGCCAGGGTGGCGCGCAGACGGCCCGCGCTGATCTCCTGCACGCGGGCTCCGAGCACCAGCTCGACCCCCAGATGGCGCAGGTGCTGGCCCGTGGCCTCCGAGAGGGAGGGCGCCATGGCGCGCAGCACCCGATCACCAGGATCCACCAGGGCCACCCGGCAGTCCTCCGGCTTGAGCTGGCGGAAGAGGGTGCGCGTGGCATCGTGCATCAGGGCCATCAGGGAGCCGGCCAGTTCACAGCCCGTGGGCCCTCCCCCCACCACCACCGCCGACTGCAACACCTTCCGCCGCTCCGGATCCGGGCATTGCTCCGCAGACTCCAGAGCATTGAGGAGGCGGCGGCGAATCTCATCGGCGTGCTCCAGGATCTTCATCGGCGGCGCCAGAGGACGCCAGTCCTCATGGCCGAAGTAGCTGCTGCCAGACCCCGTCGCGAGGATCAGGTGGTCGTAGGCCAGGTGGGTGTCGTTGAAGACCACGGACCGCTCTGCGGGATCCAGATCCGTCACCTCCCCCAGCAGCACTTGCACGTTCTTGTCCTTGGCGAAGAGCTGCCGCAGGGGCACGGAGACGTCGGCCTCCGCCACCAGGCCTGTGGCCACCTGGTAGAGCATCGGCTGGAAGAGATGAAAGTTGCGCTTGTCGATCAGCGTCACCCGCACCGGCTGGCCGGCGAGGCGCCGGGCGGCCTTGATCCCGGCAAAGCCACCCCCCACGATCACCACATGGGGCCAACCCATCATGCGCTCTTCGGCGGGTTGCAACTCGAGGAAGAAGCGCTCGGCGGGCATGGAGGGAGTGGCGGCGATGGGAGGTGCCGCCCAGAGGAGACGGCTCCCTCTGACGCTAGAGGCCAGGGCTCACAGCGATGCATTCCCCGTCACCTCGCCATGATCTCCTCCCCGCATCGATGGCGCGCATGAGCTGGCCTAAGTTGAAGGATGCTGCGAAGGGAGCGATGCGCCGAGATCTTCGGTCCTGGCTGCGTGAGCGGTCATGGAGGCGTGGGCCCCTGCCCCGCCATGAGATGACGAGCCGTCTTCCAGCCGCCCCGCTGAGCGCTCTGCCTAGGGGCATTCTGCCGGCAGCTGTTCTGCCGGCGGCCGTTCTGCTCCTCGCGACACCGGCGGGGGCGCTCCCCGCTGCGACAGCCGGAAGGGTGAGGTGATGTCCACCATCCCGCTCCATTTCTGGAACTTCGACACCGGAACCTTCCGTGTTCCCTTGCCAGGCAACGAGTTTGTCAACAAAGGGGCGTGTCGCTTCTTGCGCTCCGACCCCTGACGCGCTCTCGCACGTCTCGTCTCAGGTCCGCAACCGCTCGCGGCAGAAGCGATCCGCAAGCTCCACAGCCAGGGCCCAATTGTCCGCTTGAGTGCGGCCTGAGG
>JBJOHA010000104.1:0-12175 GCA_046047935.1 Cyanobacteriota bacterium | reverse complement strand
ATCAGGATCTTGACCAGCTCAAGGAGGTGTTGGCGACCCAAGCCGCATCCTTGAACTGAAAGGAGCATTCCTCCAGGCAAAGAAGGATTTTTAGCCTGCCAGCCACCAAGCAACGTGGTGCCTGGTGGACAAAAACGAGTCAACGCAGAGCGGCCTGAAGCAGGCACCTTCTCGGCGATTTCGTGCCTGGACGGCACCAAGTTCACATGCAATAAACAACAAAAAAATCAAGCTCTGGAACGTTAACTCCAGAGCTTGATCGCAGCAAACGGGTACGAACCGGGATGAGTCGGAAGAGGTCAGCCTTCGACCCGTTCAGCCAAGGGCTTTGGCAGTGGCCACCACGTTCTCCACCGTGAAGCCAAACTTCTCCATGCACACAGGACCGGGCGCAGAGGCGCCAAATCGATCGATGGAAATGGCCGCTCCATCGAGTCCGGTGTATTTATGCCAGCCGAAGGAGCTGGAGGCCTCCACCACCACGCGCTTGCGACAAGCCGCCGGCAGGACACTTTCGCGGTAGGAGGCGTCCTGCTCTTCAAAGAGTTCCATGCAGGGCATGGAGACCACGCGGACGCTGCGACCTTCCTCCCGGAGCTGGACAGCCGCCTTCACACAGAGATCAAGCTCGGTGCCCGTGCCGATCAGGATCAGGTCGGGTGTGCCCGGGCAATCCTCCAGGATGTAACCCCCTTTGGCGACGGCAGCTGCGCTGGATGTGGGCTGGTTGGGCATCGCTTGACGGCTCAGAGCCAGGGCTGTCGGACGCTTGCGGTTGGTGACAGCCACCTGGTAGGCCCCCATGGTTTCGTTGCCATCGCCCGGCCGGATCACCAGCAAGTTGGGAATCGCGCGCAAGTTGGCGAGGGTTTCGATCGGCTGGTGGGTGGGACCGTCTTCACCGAGACCGATGGAGTCGTGGGTGAGCACATAGATCACCCCCAACTCGCTCAACGCGGAGAGGCGCATGGCGCCGATCATGTAGCCAGCAAAGACGAGGAAGGTGCCGCCATAAGGAATCAACCCGCTGCCGTGATAAGCGATGCCATTGAGAATGGCCGCCATGGCGTGTTCTCGCACGCCAAAGTGGAGATAACGGTTGGCTTCTCCTCCTTTCTGGAAGCTCGCTTCCCCCTTGATGTCCGTGAGGTTGGAATGGGTGAGGTCGGCAGAGCCGCCAATCAACTCAGGAAGTTTTGGACCAAACGCATTGAGAGCGTTGTAGGAGTGCTGTCGGGTTGCCAGACCCTTGTCTGCAGGCGAGAAACTGGGCAGGGAGGAATCCCAACCCTCGGGCAACTCTCCGCGCAGCATGCGCTCGAATTCTGCCGCTTCTGCGGGGTAGGCCTGCCGGTAGGCCGCCAGGTTGGCGTTCCAATCCGCTTCCGCTGCCTCGCCACGTTGGATGGCTTGACGCCAGTGCTCATAGGCCTCCTCGGGGACCACGAAGGCGCCGTGGGGCCAGTCCAGAGCCTTGCGGGTGAGCTCCGCCTCGTCGGCGCCGAGAGCGGCGCCATGAACGCCGGCGGTGTTGGCCTTGTTGGGAGATCCGTAGCCAATTGTGGTGGTCACTTTGATCAAGCTGGGCTTGTCGGTGACCGCCTTGGCTGCTTCCAAGGCTTGCACAATGGCTGCAACGTCGGTGTTGCCGTCGGGGACGTGCTGCACATGCCAGCCGTAGGACTCGTAACGCTTCAACACGTCTTCGGTGAAGGAGACCCCGGTGTTGCCGTCGATCGTGATGTGGTTGTCGTCATAGAGCGCGATCAGCTTGCCCAGGCCCAGGTGTCCGGCGAGCGAGGCGGCTTCTGACGCCACACCTTCCTGATTGCAGCCATCTCCCATCAACACATAGGTGGTGTGGTCGACGAGCGTGTGGCCCGGGCGGTTGAAGCGGGCGGCCATGTGGGCTTCGGCGATGGCCAAGCCCACAGCGTTGGAGATGCCCTGGCCCAGAGGACCCGTTGTGACCTCCACCCCCGGGGTTTCAAAGGTTTCAGGGTGTCCCGGCGTTCTCGAGCCCCATTGACGGAATTGTTTGATGTCCTCCATCGTCATGGCGTCATAGCCGGTGAGATGAAGCAGCGCGTAAAGCAACATGCAGCCGTGACCAGCGGAGAGCACGAAGCGATCGCGGTTGAACCAGCAGGGGTTCTTGGGGTTGTGGCGCAGCACCTTGTCCCAGAGGGCGAAGGCCATGGGGGCGCAGCCCATCGGCAGGCCGGGATGGCCCGAGTTGGACTTGTTGATCGCGTCGACCGCCAGAAAGCGGATGCTGTTGATGCAGAGGCTTTCGATGGAGGTGGTTGGGGCGACGACCATGGCTGAGCTGGGGTGGAGGGCAGGGGGCTGGGGTTCAGATCATCCGGCGGAACGCCAGGCAGACATTGTGACCGCCAAACCCGAATGAGTTTGACAGCACGACATTCACAGGGTGTTCGCGGGCGGTGTTGGGCACGACATCCAGATCACAGGCTGGATCAGGAGTGGAGTAGTTGATCGTAGGGGGTATCAAGTTGTGGCCGATCGCCAGAACAGAGGCCACCGCTTCAATGCCTCCGCTGCCACCGAGCAGATGACCGGTCATCGACTTGGTGGAGCTCACGGGAGTGTGCCGGGCATGCTCCCCAAGAGCGGCCTTGATGGCCGCGGTTTCATTGCTGTCGTTGGCCTGGGTGCTGGTGCCGTGGGCATTGACGTAGTCCACAGCCTCCGCTGGCAGGCGTGCATCCGCCAAGGCAAGCCGCATGGCCTCGGCCCCGCCCACCCCTCCTGGAGAGGGGGCGGTGATGTGGTGGGCATCACAGGTGGTGCCGTAACCCACGATTTCTGCCAGAACAGTGGCTCCACGCCGCTGGGCATGACTCAGGCTCTCGAGCACAAGCACGCCCGCACCCTCGCCGATGACGAAGCCATCGCGGTGCAAGTCGAAGGGACGACTGGCTGCTTCCAGGTCATCATTGCGGAACGACAGGGCCTTGGCACTTGAAAAGCCAGCCACACCAAGCGGGGTGATGGCTGACTCCGCGCCACCGCAAACCATGGCATCAGCCAGACCAAGCTGAATGAGGCGGAAGGCATCGCCGATGGCATTGGACCCAGCGGCGCACGCTGTGGCCACAGCACTGCTGGGTCCCTTGGCCCCCAGGGCAATCGCGGCCAAGCCCGTGGCCATGTTTGGGATCATCATGGGCACGCAGAAGGGGCTGACCCGTTCCGGTCCCCTGTCGGCCAGGACGTGGGCCTGGGTCTCCATCATCAACAGGCCTCCCACGCCAGAGCCAATGGCCACACCGATGCGTTGCGCATTGCTGGAATCAATGACAAGGCCGGCATGGCTGACGGCTTCCTTGGCGGCCACCACGCCGAACTGGCAGAAGCGATCCCAGCGCTTCGCCTCCTTTGGTTCCAGTTGACCGGCCGGATTGAAATTCTTCACCTCAGCCGCAAAGCGGCAAGCATGGCGAGAGGCATCAAACAAGGTGATGCCGGCGACTCCATTCCGCCCGGACCGCAGGCCCTCCCAATACTCCCTGACGTCATTGCCGATCGGCGTGACGGCTCCCAAGCCAGTGACGACGACGCGGCAGAGTCCCTCCACCATCGACGGCCTCAGGCTTGCTTCTCTTGGATGTACTGGACGGCATCGCCAACGGTGATGATGCCTTCGGCGTCCTCATCGGGAATCTCGATGTCGAAAGCCTCTTCCAGGGCCATCACCAATTCGACGGTGTCGAGAGAGTCGGCGCCAAGGTCGTTTTGGAAATTGGATTCCGGCTTCACTTCAGCCGCATCCACGCTGAGCTGCTCGGCGACGATGCTGCGCACTTTTTCGAAGATCGCTTCCTTGGACATGGAGGCTGAGTGGGAGGCAGCATCCTATGGGTTCGCCGGCGCCAGCCCCCCCGCCGCGTATGAACAAGGGTGACGGCGGCCGTGGGCAAGGCCCACGCTCTGCCCCGCCATGGGTACCTTGGCTGCACGCCCAACAAGCCCCATGTCACACGCCGTCAAGATCTACGACACCTGCATCGGCTGCACTCAGTGCGTGCGGGCCTGCCCTCTCGATGTCTTGGAAATGGTGCCTTGGGATGGCTGCAAGGCTGGCCAGATCGCGTCCTCACCTCGCACGGAGGATTGCATCGGCTGCAAGCGTTGCGAGACCGCCTGCCCCACCGACTTCATCAGCATCCGGGTCTACCTGGGAGATGAGACCAGCCGGTCCATGGGCTTGGCCTACTGAGCCAGAGCATCAATTCAAGGCGCTCCTCTGGTGGGGGCGCCCGTTCCCCCATAAGCTCAGGCCGGTAGTGGGGACCGTATGTGTGGAATTGTTGCCCTGATTGGCTCGCGCGATGCTGGACCTCAGCTCCTAGAGGGTTTGCGCCAGCTGGAATACCGGGGTTATGATTCAGCCGGCATAGCCACAGTTGATTCTCAAGGCCTTCACTGCCTCAAGGCGGAAGGCAAGCTTGTGAACCTCACGGCTCGCTACGAGGCCTGCGGCGCCCCCGGGCATTGTGGAATTGGCCACACCCGCTGGGCCACGCACGGCAAGCCTGAGGAACGCAATGCCCACCCCCACTTGGATGGCAGTGGGCAAATTGCGGTGGTACAGAACGGCATCATCGAGAATTTTCGGCTGTTGAGAGAGGACCTGCAGAGCACAGGCATCCGCTTTCTCTCCGATACAGACACCGAAGTCATTCCGCATCTGGTGTCTCAGTGCTTGGCGCGCTTCGAGGCGGCAGGGGAAAAGCCCTCCCCAACCCTCCTGCTCCAAGCCGTGCGTGACATCCTCCCCCGACTGCATGGGGCCTATGCCCTTGCCGTGGTGTGGGCTCGGGTCCCCGGAGCCCTTGTTGTGGCCCGCCGTCAGGCCCCTTTGTTGATTGGCCTGGGAGAGGGAGAGTTTCTCTGTGCCAGCGACACTCCAGCTCTGGCTGGCTTCACGCGCACGATCCTGCCCATGGAGGACGGGGAGGTGGCTCTGCTGACGCCGCTGGGAATTGAGCTGTATGACGTCAGCGGTGAACGGGTGCAACGCTCCCCCAGCCTGCTCACGGGAACGGAGCACATGGCGGACAAGCGCAGCTTCCGTCATTTCATGCTCAAAGAGATCCATGAGCAACCGGAGACGGCGGCCCTTTGGGTGGCGCGCCATCTGCCGGAGGACGCGCTTGTGGCCCTGCCCTTGGATGAAGCGTTCTATGCGGGGGTGGAGAACATTCAGATCCTGGCCTGTGGCACCAGCCGTCACGCCGCTCAGGTGGGCGCCCATCTCATGGAGCGGTTGGCGGGGGTGCCCACCAGCGTGTTCTACGCCAGTGAGTTTCGTTACGCGCCACCGCCGTTGCGACCCCACACCCTCACGATTGGCGTCACTCAATCCGGCGAGACGGCCGACACCCTGGCCGCCCTGGTGATGGAACAAGAGCGCGGCCAGGGACTGAACGATCCGGCCTTTGAACCACGGCTTCTCGGCATCACGAACCGCCCGGAGAGCTCCCTGGGACGCCTTGTGCCCCATGTGCTGGACATCGGCGCGGGAATCGAGGTGGGCGTGGCCGCCACCAAAACGTTCCTGGGTCAATTGCTGGCCTTCTACGGCCTGGCCCTGGCCTTTGCGGAAAGGCGCCAGGGTCAACCCGGAGTTCCAGACATGGCGTCTTTGCTGAACCTGGCCAGCCAGCTGCGCGGCCTGCCGGCGGTGTTGCGAGAACTGGTGGAGGATCACGACGCCCGCTGTGCTGATCTGGCCCACCTGTTTGCTGAGACGCGGGATGTGATTTTTCTCGGACGCGGCATCAATTACCCCATTGCCATGGAGGGTGCGCTGAAGTTGAAGGAAATCAGCTACATCCACGCGGAGGGCTATCCAGCCGGTGAAATGAAGCACGGTCCGATCGCGCTGCTGGATTCACGAGTGCCTGTGGTGTCGATCGCCGTTCCAGGCACGGTGTTTGACAAGGTGCTCTCCAATGCGCAGGAAGCCAAGGCAAGAGATGCACAGCTGATCGGGGTGGCACCAGCCTGCCCCGATTCGGAGCTGTTCGATCTTTTGTTGCCTTTGCCTCAGGTTGAGGAGTTGCTCAGCCCGTTGTTGACGGTCATTCCCATGCAACTCCTCAGCTATCACATTGCTGCCCACCGAGGTCTGGATGTGGATCAACCGCGCAATCTTGCTAAAAGCGTGACCGTGGAGTAGCGGAGAGAAGCGACGCTCAATCAGGGAGAGGAATGTTTCTCTTCTTGCCGATCGCCAAGAAGCCAACGGCCAGAACCCCACACTGAAGGGTGTTGCGGAACGCTTCTCTCAGCCAGGTTTGCCAGCGTGCGGAAGCCCGCTGCTCCTGACGGTTTCTTGCGGCGTTGAGATTGCTTTGCAATTGAGAGAGGAGATTGGTTTTGGCCACTTCGATAGGAACAGTCAGACGTGGCATGGGTGGCTGGTTGGGAATGCGGGCCATGGCCGCACGCAACTCGTTCTCAGATGTTGCGCTGCTTACTTGACGGCTCACGCGTTGCACGTTCTGTATCTCGCCGATTTCCCGAGCGCTCAGGCTGTTGATCAGACGCACGCTCAGGAAGAGCTGCAAGGGGATCAACAACAACCAACCAAGAGCCACCCAAGACGCAATATTGCGCACGAGCAGAGCTCGGTTGCGGATCATGCGATCAGTCTGATTCAAGACGCGGGACAAGCAGATCAGGAGCGCGCCCAGCAACGCCCACATCCCATTGGACATGAGGGTGCTGATGACATTGAGCTGCCATGAGAGTTCTCTGATGCTGATGGGGACCAGGTTGACGACTGGCACCAGAAAGGCGCCGATCAAGGCCACGCCGATCCAGAAGGTGAAACGAGCAGCATCGGCTCGCTCTTTCCAGCGGCGCTCCCTGAGCAGATCCACATCGTTGACTTTTTCCGTCAGGACATCAAAGTCCTGATGTACTTCCCGATCAGCAGCCAAAATCAATTAAGTGGTAAACATGTTTATTCTACCGCGCAATCAGCTGCGGGCCAGGGCTTCCTCGGCGCGCCCGTAGCGGTCGTCAAAGCGCACAATATCGTCCTCTCCCAGGTAGGGACCGCTTTGGACCTCGATCAATTCAACAGGAATCTTTCCGGGATTGATGAGACGATGGCGTGATCCCAAGGGAATGTAGGTGCTTTGATTCTCGGATAGCAATTCTTGCGTCCCATCCTTCTCCACCAAAGCGGTGCCATTCACAACGACCCAATGCTCGGCCCGATGGTGGTGCATCTGCAGCGAAAGGCTGGCTCCGGGTTTCACCTGAATTTTTTTCACCTGCCAGCGTTCGCCTTCCACGACGCCGTCGTAGTAGCCCCAGGGGCGGTAGATGCGACGGTGGGCTTTGCTTTCCGGCGCACCTTCCCCCTCCAGCTGGCCCACGACGCTCTTCACCTCCTGGGCACGGTCACGGTGGGCGACAAGCACCACGTCATCGGTTTCCACCACCACCAGATTGTCCACCCCAAGCCCCACCACCAGCCGGTGTTCACTGCGCAGGTAACAGTTCCGTGTGTCCCGGCTGATCACACGGCCGCGAAGCACATTGCCTTGGCTGTCGCGATCGGCTGTTTCCCAAAGCGCACTCCAACTGCCCACATCACTCCACTGCGCATCCAAAGGGAGCACGCAACCACGATCCGTGCGTTCCATCACGGCCACATCGATGGCCACCGAAGGGCAACCGGCGAAGGCTTCCCGCTCAAGACGCAGAAAGTCAAGGTCGGCGCTGTCGTGCTCCAGGGCGCTGCGGCAGGCACTCACCACCTCCGGCGCGAGGCGCTCCAGTTCGGCCAGGATGGCGCTGGCGCGGAAGAGAAACATGCCACTGTTCCAGGTGAAACGACCGGAGGCCAGGAAGGCCTCAGCGGTGGCCAAATCAGGCTTCTCGACAAAGCGCGCGATCGGCACGGGGTGGTCAGAGCTGAGGGGTTCAGCGGATTCGATGTAGCCGTAGCCCGTCTCCGGAGCGGTGGGCACGATGCCGAACGTCACGAGCTGCCCGGCTGCGGCGGCGGGGATCCCAGCCCGCACCGTGTCGCGGAATCGCTGTTCCTGACGGATCACATGATCCGCTGCCAAAACGAGTAGGAGAGGGTCCTCGCCTCGCGAGGTTGCCTGAAGGGCGGCGACTGTGATGGCCGGGGCGGTGTTGCGGCCCACCGGCTCCAGCAGGATGGCAGCGGGATCGACCCCGATTTGCCGCATCTGTTCCGCCACGATGAAGCGGTGATCCTCGTTGCAGACCAAGATCGGAGCCGCCAGGCCTGGCAAGCCTTCCAAGCGCTGCTGGGTCTGCTGCAACAGGGTGGCGTCTGTGTCTCCAGCCAGGGCCCAGTATTGCTTGGGGTAGGACGCGCGAGACAGGGGCCACAGGCGCGTGCCGGTGCCGCCACAAAGGATCAGGGGAACCAGGGGAGATGGGGCCATGGCTCTTGCGTGTTGAGACGCATCGACTAATGGATATTCGTATTAAAAGACAGTGGCTGCAAATGCATGTCCAGCATGGGCCAGATAACCGGCTAGCCATCAGGCTCTGGAAGGGCAATCAATCAGGAAAACAAACCCCGCAACACAAGCAGTGACAAGGCATCTCCCTGCTTACCACGCTTATTTCAACTTTGGTCACTCAAGCGGGAACGTTGAAAAGCCGGCTTCAGGTCTTCTTGTCTCCATTCGGGGATTAGGGAAGTAGCAAGCTCGCAATCACGGCGTGGGCTTGCTGAGAAACCAATATCCACTACAATGCAAATGCTTCTAAGCATAGTCTTGCATTAGAATAAGTCATAAGCAACCATTGCAAGCTTAGAATCATCCCCAGGCATACCAATGTATGTTTTTCGGCCTCGGGCGGCTATCAATTGATGAGTTTTACACGTTCTTCGGCGGAAGGTTGGATCCCACGAATCGCTGGGTTCTTTTCCAAAACCTGATCCCATGGATGCCACTCGAAAGCCAGGATGCACCCAAGTTCAGTGCCAATCCAGGAGCACCGGCCAAGCCGTTTCTGATGACGTTCGGCGCGTTGTACATCCAGCAACATCTGGGACTGACGGACCGGGAAACGGTTCAGCTGATTACGGAATCACCGGATTGCGACTTTTCATTGGCTTGGGTGCATATCAGGCAATGCTGCCATTGAATCCATCGATGATGGTTCATTTCTGTATGCGCATTGGCCCTGATCTGATCAAGATCTGCAATTGACCTGATCAGCTTCCTCAAGGTGATTCCTGATGAGCGCATGCGCCGAGGGGTCAGCAGCCCCCAATGGTTCCTTCTGCTGCTGGTGGCGGTGGTGGTGGTGTTGGTGGGGATTCTGAGTGGCTGCCGAAGCTCTTGGGATTTGGAGCGCTTTGCCCGTCGTCACCGCCAGGTGCTGAATCAGGCGCCGCGCCTTGCACGATGAGAGCTGGCCATCAGACGCGACCTTCCACCCCCTGTCTCGCTTCGCGGAAGGCTGACGGCTAAAACAAGCCTCATCTCCAGGAGTACGGCCAGGCGCTGCAGGCCTGGATGATCAGCCAGATCCCAGGAGGGGCTATGGGTCTCGACCCACTGGTCTGTGACGGCAAGACCCTGCGCGGCTCAGCTGTGACCCGGGACGGCAAGCACTGCTATGGCCTCCGGCCGACTGCGTCTGTTCACCAGGTGCCGGTGGATGCCAGAGCCCTGGGCGTGGCGCTGGCCCCGATGGATCTGGAGGGTGTGTTGATCCAGGACAACTTTCAGCTGAACGCGACCCCCACAGAACCCGGCCAAGTCCGCACCACCACCTGGACGCTGCGAGCGCGGGAGGCCACCGAGGCCATTCGCCAGAGTTGGTCTGATAACGCCTGGATCGTGGAGCTGATCACCACCGGCACCCGAAAGGGCAAGCCGATTCATCATGTGCACTCCGTCCTCACCAGCGTGCGACCAGCCTCAAAGGCCCTGCTCCGCCTGGTGCGGGAGCGCAGGAGCATGGAAGAGGTGTGGCATTGGGCCCTCAACGGGCAGCTTGCGAGGAGGCCCAAGGTTTCCATACCGGATCGGAGCGCTGCGGTTGTCGTTCCTGCGCACCGTGGCGATGAACCTGCTGCAGCTCAGGGGGCTGCGCTCCATACGAGCAGGCTGGCAGAACGTGGCTCATGGCACCAGCCGGATCCTGAGCCTTGGCGGATTTGCGCCGGTTCCGGCATCGGGTTGTTTGGACTTATCGGCAGCCTGGTTGAAGTGGCTGAACAATTGGGTTTCCACCTGATTCAAAGGAAGGCCTTGTCGGATCCAGGCGCGGCTTTGGCGTCGGGGGGGGGGGGGGACCACCTTGGGGAATGTCCACACTTAACGAGATTAAGCGGGAGAAATCGTCCTATCTCCATACCCAGAAAGCATTGAGGAATAAAGGTTAAGTTTTCATCAAGGTTTTCATGTTTGGTCTTGAGAGACCTATTTCTTGTCGAGGTTGATACGAGCTGCTGAATGCAGTTGCCCAGGCCTGCCAGGACTCTTTACTGCCAGCATTTCCTGATCCTGGAGGAGGCGACAGTGTTAACGGCTTGATCTTTGCTATCATCAAAGTGGGCGTAATCCCACTTTTTTATTTAAGACTCATCATGCGATCCTCTTCCAAGGCCCTTCTTGCATCGGTTCCTGTCATTGTGGCTGGCCTCTTCAGCGGACAAGCGGCTCAAGCCATGTCCGACTCATGCTTGCTTGTCGATCTGCCAAGTTGCAATGTCACGCTTGAGAATGTTACTTATTCCAATTTCAGTTTCACCGGCTTCACCCCTGATCCTACGGGTGATGTTTTCAACCTGAGTGGATTTGCTAACGGCGCTGGCACAGTCACTCTCTCGTTCTCTCCCGACCGAGTGGCAGACATCTCGGGTGCTTCATTTACTTACACTGCAACCCTGAATAACCTTTATTTCGATACTGCTCAAGCGAACATCACTGGTTCCACGCTTGGCGGTGGCTCTTATTCAACTGCTTTCACGGCTCCCGGGCTGCCAACTTCCGCTACCAGCACCGGTGGTGCAGGCGCGATGCAATCTTTCTCGCCTAATCTCAACACTCAAACCATCACCCAGACGTTTGAATTTGATTACGTTAGTGATCCGACGACTCTCTCGGCAGTTGGAGGCTCATTCACAGCCTACGTTCCCGGTCCCCTCCCTCTGATGGGTCTTGGAGCTGCATACGGATTCTCTCGCAAGCTTCGTCGTCGTACCAAAGCCAATATCTGAACTCACCTGAGCAGATAGATACAATTAATGCGAATTTCGTTTTTTCACCTTTCATTCCGTCATTAATGTATCTTTTTGTTCTGAGGCCTCCTGCTAGGAGGTCTTTTTTATGGACTATATTTTCGACTAAATCTCATGGTTTTGAGATTACTCTTTGTTAAAGCTCTAGATGGAATGACATGCCGCTGAAGCGGGTGACATGTTCGGCTGCGTGAGCGTTGATTGCTTCCGGATCCGAAACCACTCGTCATGGCAGCCCCGGTTGCTTTGTGAATCTTTATGTCCGACAGTGTTCTGTTCCTATGGCTACATCAATCAGGATGCGGCAATTTCATACAATTTCATTCGTGAGCTTTGCGGGTGGTGGATGGTCGATTCATCCGTGGACAAAGACATGTAGTAACCACTACCAATTAATCTGCGGGGCCTGGCTTCGTATCAGTCATCACCCCTTGGTCCGGCAGTCTGGAGAAACCCTAAAGTCATCTCTTCAAGGGCAGTGGCTTTGCATGCTCGAGCAATCAGGTGTTAGCCATGTCGCTTACCAGGACCAATACCGCTCACTTGTTGCATGATCTTGACGAGTCTCAGACGTGGTGAAGGCTGTCATGTTAATCTAAAATTTTCTATCACAATGTCCAACGCCATCATCCTTCCAGGTAGTTCCGTGATCGTTTGCGATCCAACATCCATTTATTTGGGCTATAAGGGCATCGTGCAACGGTTGAGCGGTAATAGAGTGGCTGTCCTTTTTGAAGGAGGATGTTGGGATAAAATGGTTACGTTCCCGTTGTCCAGTTTGTCCATGAATTGATGAATACTTTTTCTGGTCGTGCGGCACCTTTGATGGACCTTTTGCTCCATCTGACTTACATTTAATCCAAGCAATAGCTGCTTCTTTCCCACGCCGTC
>JBJOHA010000103.1:0-24658 GCA_046047935.1 Cyanobacteriota bacterium | reverse complement strand
CGTGCGGCACCTTTGATGGACCTTTTGCTCCATCTGACTTACATTTAATCCAAGCAATAGCTGCTTCTTTCCCACGCCGTCCTGCGCGAAGGGAGGGGGATAAAAATCACTCTTAAATTGGCTTGTTCTTGGCCATGTTTCGTTCTTGCCGCTTCTGTTTATCAGATTCGGGCTGGATTGGAGATACTTGATCCAAATCAAATGTCCCTTCCAAACCAAGTACGCCATCGTTTAAGAGCCCTTCTGCAAGGATTCATCAACCTTGCTTGCCTTCATTGCCTTCATGCTTGACGCAGCCTTGAAGCGTTTTTGCGAAACCAATGATCGGCCCTGCTCCATAGATGGAGAATGAATCGGGAATTGTTTTCTTTGCTGAGATGAAACAAGGTCATTGATAAATGCAAGACTAATTGTTGCGAGCGGGTCGCATTGAGAATAATCATCATCGCGCGCGCACCCCTCCCCACACAGCTAGGTCGGCTCTGAATCCTCATTGCTTGCCGGGGAGATGGCAAGAGGTCTCATCAGCGTCGGCATTTGGCTCGGATGCTAGGCCCGGTGTTGAAAAAACGTTGCCGACGCGACTGGCATTGATTGTCGGCTTCGTGAAAAGAACAACAGAAATGCCTGACACAAGAGCTGTATTGGCACTGGAGGGGCAGAGAACGTTCATAGATTGCATTGATCATCAAGCGAATGTCCAGAGATCATGAAAATCTTGTGCGCAAACCGTAGTTTTTGCAAGAGATGACGTTGAGCGTCTTGCAATGAACCGCTTCTGCCTCGCGTTCCCTCTTGTCCAAGAAAATTTGCCCCATCTATCCTTGAAGTCCCTGTTCGCATTGACCGGTTCTTCTATGTTTTACTCGCCAAACTTCTTGGGGTGACTTTTCATCAGCCTTGAATCTGCCGTAGATAATCCTTTGCCGCCGCCTGTTCAGCCTGTCGTCGAGAGCTCCCCCAACCCACACCCTGGAATGGTCGGGCGCTGATTTTTGCAAGTCTCCCTTCCGAGGATGCTCCCTTGCCCTCCTGTCCGTTCAGAGCAACCGAGCAGAAAAAACGGAGTGGATCCCCATGCGCCAGACTTTTTTCCTCGCAGAGATAGTGAGGCAAACCCAATCCCTGGCCCTGACTCCACTCTTGCAGGGCTGATTTCCAATTTTGGCGGTGGGGATCAGCCAGAACCGCAGCGGCTGTATCGCGCCAATACGGGCTTAGCCATTGGATCAGCGGCTCCAACCCGCCAGCCCCATCTCCCCAGGCCAGGTAAACCCCTCCGAGCAACGCTTCAGCGCATTCCGCCATCACGGTGTCCCGTCCGATCGCATCACCCCCAGCCATCGGGCCCAGGCGCACCACCGCCTCCAACTTGATGGCCATGGCCAGGGAGGTCAGCCAACGGTCACTGACCAAATGTCCTCGCAGGGCCGATTGCTCCCCCACACGCAACATCCCGTGTTCGCGACGGAGAAATTCCGTGGCGGCCAAACGCAACACCGCATCGCCTAGAAATTCCAGCCGCTCATGGTTGCGACGCTCTCCCAGGGAGCTGTGGCATAGGGCCTCATCAATGGGGGCAAGAGTCTCTGGCGTGGCTCCTGGCCCTCCAGAAGCTTCAGGATCAAGTCCGAGATCTCTGAGAAAGCCCACAAGCTGGGCCAAGCGTTGGGGCGTCAACGGTTCAGTCTTCATCCTCGATCTGCGAGACGCATTCACAATCCAGATCTTCCCTGCAAGGGGGGGGCGGTTCTTCCCCAGCTGTGAAGGACGGCAAGGACGTCGCGGGGAACGATCCGTGAGAACCGAGGGCCATGCAATGGTGGATGGAATGGGGGTGAAAGCAGGTCGTAAGCCGGGTTCTGTTCCCAACGCCCCCCCCGGCACGAGGTCGGTCGGGCGATGGTGGTGGATCATCTCTCTCGAGCCGGCGTTACCGACGGCCTCCAGCGGCGCACATCTGACGGAACCGGGCAACTTGGCCAACCCTTGCTCCGCAGGCCGAAGCCCTGGCCTTGCTCCCGGCCGGGGTTTACCGAGCCGACACCTCTCGGTGTCGCTGGTGCGCTCTTACCGCACCTTTGCACCCTTGCCTGTGCCCCAGTGGGGTCATCGGCGGTGTGTTTCTGTGGCACTGTCCTCACGGTTTCCCGCACTGGGCGTTACCCAGCAAGCCTGGCCATTGGGGAGCCCGGACTTTCCTCAACCAGATCTCCACCTCAAGAAGCAAGCTCCAAAGGATGCAGCTGGTCGTGATCACCTCACCTGCTTTCTGGTAAGTATCTTACGGTTTGCCATTAAGACAGGATCAGTCTCACTTTGATCCATGCTCGACCAGCGTCCCGCATGCGGGTTTTGACCTTAGGGCTGCGTTTCAGGCCAGTCGCCAGCTCGCAGAACCATTGACCTTTGCGACAAGGATGTGACTATAGTGAATCTATTGGGGCTGTAGCTCAGCCGGATAGAGCGACGGTTTCCTAAACCGTAGGTCGTGGGTTCGAGTCCCGCCAGCCCCGTCACTGCCGTGCTCTAACCGGCTTAGACGATCACCCCTGGACGGTCATGCTGGTCGGCCAGGTTGTCCTTTGGAATTCGCCTGTCGAATTCGATTCCTATAGCTGCGGCTGAATCCCAAGGCGAGCGCCGTGCCAACGACGGGAAGCGGGCCAGGAATCGGTACTTTCGTGATCGTGTGGGTCAGGGATGTCAAACGAGGATCAAAAGGTGGGCCGAAGGACTGATCCGTTTCCAGCTCTGCGATGACAGTGACGATGGAGGAAGGAAGCGAGGCAAACACTTCGGAGAATATGGGCGGCGGAAACGGGAGATCCTGGGTCCACGTCTGATCAATGAATGTCACCGTATCGCTCGCAGAGGTGATGTCGTAGTTGAAAGATGTCAACCCCTGAAAGGACAAGTTTTCAAACGTGATTTGCTGGGTTGTTGGCGAAGCAACAAAGGTGACAAATCCATTTTGGTCTGGAAGATTCAAATCGGCAATAGTGTCATAAAAAGTATAAACTAAAGTTCCGCTCTGACAGGTGTAGCCACCGGACGTACTGACAATGGTTGAAATAGGCAGACCATTCATGCAGGCAGTCTGCGCCTTGGCCGAATGGTCATGCATGAAGAGGGCAAACATCAGGCCACCAAGGGCAGCCAAAGTAGCTCTTCGGTGAGCTGTCGCTGTGCGATTCATGGGAGCGTGAGATCGAAGGAGATCCAGGATGCAAGACGCTGTTACACGAGAGCGACTGCGAGAGCTCGCTTTCGTGCTGCTTCTGTTGGGGGTGAGCATCAAAAAAATGATCTCGCTCACCTATCTGCTTGATAGCCATGAGCAGCAGAAGTGGCCAAAGTCAGCAAATGGAAACAAATTCAGGCTGACAAGGGCGGTTGCGGCCGTAACCAGTGATGAAGCTGGATTCCATTGGAACTGAGTGCTCCGCAAAGATCCACGTCAGGGACGGCAGATGTGAAGAATATTATGAATTTATATGGCCATCACGAATGAATGCTCTAATCATGGCCTAGAGATAAAAGATTGTCAGTGAAGTATTCGTTTCCAATATAAAATGTCCAACTATCGCCTTGGGACAAACTTAAAAAAGGCTCCAAATATTAGGAAAATTTTATTGATCGGATTTATGTAATGTCTTGCAGAAGATAAGTATTTATATTCATTATCACATGGAACAAGGCAGAAAATGAGATTGAGAAGAGTTAATGATGTTTTAACGTGTGAGGCCTTGTCAGCCTGCGCGAGAAATTCGCTGCCTGATCTTTCGGCTCAACCCAATGGCAACGCTTGCTCCGAGGACGGGGAGAGGAGCAGGTGTCTTGACCATGGTGTGGGTCAGTTCGGTTAAGACTGCTCCATTCACTGGATCTGTCTCAAAAGTAGATCTCACCTCAAACGGCATCGATGTTGGGTTGCTGGGACTGAAAAATGGGAATGTGGTCAGCGTGTTTTCTAAAGGTATATCACCGCTTGGAACCTGGACAAATGTTTGCTCAATAAAGAGGGCTGATTCGGTGATAGGGGTGACAAAGTATACGAAGTCGATAAGACTAGTGTTCGCCAAATTGGTAAATTTAAGGCTTTGGAATGTTGAAGACATCTCAAAGACAAGGGCAGAAGTAGGAGTGGTATCGAGATCCTCAATCCCTGAGAGATTGTTGAAGAGATAGTTGAAACCTCCGAATTCGCAATCAAAACCGGAAGCGAGAGTAGAGATAGGCACTCCAGGGGAACCCGTTGGACAAGCGGCGGCTTGGGAGGCAGAAGGAAAGAATAAGCCGCCGCAAATCATCAAACTGGCAAAGAGTTGCGATTTGAATGTGGACATGATGGAAATTAATGATTTGCAAAAAGCAGGCATGAGAGAGTAACTGGCTGTCTAATTGAGACTTGCCGTTAGTCTTGAAGCTCTCAAAATGAGGACTTCTATTGAAATCCCTAGCACCACATATTTATAGCTGCGGAATGACTGTCTTGCCCAGGGTGAGCGAACCGAAACAGGGGTTTCTCGCCCCTTTCTGTGTCGTAGCTCTCTTGGTTTGGGACTCCGGTCGGCGGTCGCGTGGGCGCCAGCGGCCATGGGCCGTCCCCGACCCTCCTGGCGTGGTGCCATGATGGAAAGCGATCAACACAAGGGAAGCGGTGCCTGAAGAGCCCTGCCAATGCCCTGATTGCCAACGGTTCTATCGGGAACACGATCGGCTCATCCGCGAGAATCCAAGCCTGCGTCAGCAGCAGGAGCTCAACTGGGCAGCCTTGCAGTCCTTTCGGACTCTGGCTGGACGTGTGCTGGAGGAGCTCCAGAAACAGCTGCAAGATGGGGAATCCACAATCCCTTCCCCTCCAGCGGGAGAGAGTCCAGGGGGAAGCACGGGCACCCTCGCTTCCGAGACGGATGCGGTCCAGCAGGCCATGGCCGATCTGGAGAACATCAACGCCCACCTGTTTTCCATCGAAGCTCTGATGGAGCGCATCTTTGATGTCCGTGTTCCAGAGGAGGTCGAGCAGATCTTCCGGGAGGTGGCCGGCGAGCTGGCTCCCGATCCGCTCAACGCCGACCGCCTGCGTCTCAACCGTTTGCTCCATCAGACCCCGGACCTCCCGGACCGTGACCGGACGTGATCTCCCCAGACGGAAGGTCGGCCCAGGCTTTCGGCATACCTTCCATCTGTCCTGGATGTTTAGAAGTTGAAACCTTGGTTCAGAGGGTGGATCGCTTCTTACTCCAAGTCGCAGGTGATCGTTACAGGGAAGGCCTCTGCTCGCCAGATGTCATTGGCGTATTGGCGGATCGATCGGTCTGAGGAGAAGAATCCGGTGCGAGCAGTATTGAGCAGAGCCATGCGATTCCACTGAGATGGATTGGACCATGCATGACTCACGTCCGCCTGTGCTCGGAGGTAGTCGGCAAAATCAGCGAGAACAAAGAAAGGATCAGAACGCGTGAGATTGTCCAGCAGCGGCCGGAAGAGATCCTGATCTCCATTGCTGAAGTGGCCTTGTTCCACCAGTCGGAGGGATTCCGCCAGCTCAGGCTGGGTTGGAATCAGCTCCCATGGGCGGTAGCCCGCGTTGCTGAGCGCAACAATCTCGGCAGTCGTGTAGCCAAAAAGGAAAAAGTTTTCCTCACCAACCTGCTCACGAATTTCCACATTGGCCCCATCCAGCGTGCCAATGGTTAGAGCTCCATTCATGGCAAATTTCATGTTGCCTGTACCAGAAGCCTCCTTGCCTGCTGTTGAGATCTGCTCGGAGAGGTCTGCAGCAGGATAAACGCGTTCTCCCAACTTGACGTTGTAATCCTGAAGGAAGACAACTCGCAGAAGGCCATCCATATCTGGATCGGCGTTGACGGTCTCAGCAATGCCGTTGATGAAGCGAATGATCAGCTTGGCCATGGCGTAGCCCGGCGCTGCCTTCCCTCCAAAAATGATGGTGCGCGGGACCATGTCGGCAGTCTTTCCGTTCTTGATGCGAAGGTATTGCGCAACAATTTGCAGGGCGTTCAGGTGTTGGCGCTTGTACTCATGGATCCTCTTGACCTGAACATCAAAGAGTGAGGCGGGATCCACCAGCACCCCTGTGTGGCTGTGAATGTAATTCGTTAGCTCACGCTTGACGGATAACTTGGTGGCTTGCCAGCGTTCAAGAAATCCACTGTCTTGAGACAGGGGCTCCAATTTCCGTAGCTGCTCAAGATCTGTCACCCAACCTTCACCCACCGCTTCCGTGAGCAAGGATGCCAGCTTTGGATTAGCCAGGGCAACCCAGCGGCGCGGGGTCACACCATTGGTGACATTGATGAATTTTTCGGGCCAAATCGCTGCAAACTCAGGGAAAAGATCACTCTTCACCAGCTGGCTGTGCAGTGCGGCCACACCATTGACATGGTGGGAAGCCACCGTGGCCAGGTGCGCCATTCGCACGGCCTTGCCACCCTCTTCATCAATAATGGAAACACGACGCAAAATTTGTTCATTGCCAGGATATTTCAAGCGCACTTGCTGGAGGAATCGGCGATTAATCTCATAAATAAGCTCCAGGTGGCGCGGCAGCAAGCTGCCAAAGAGATCTAACCCCCATTTCTCAAGAGCTTCTGGAAGCAAGGTATGGTTGGTATAGGAAATGCTGCGCTTTGTGATCTCCCAAGATGTCTCCCAATCAAGATGTTTGTCGTCCAGGAGCAAGCGCATCAGTTCAGCCACCGCGATGGCTGGATGGGTGTCGTTCAGCTGGATGGCCCAGTGGTCGGGAAACTCCTGGATGGGTAGACCTCGCATGTCAAGACTGCGGATCATGTCCTGCAACGAACAACTGACGAAAAAATGCTGTTGCTTCAGCCGCAAACGGCGGCCCTCGTCGGTGCCATCGTTGGGATAGAGCACCTTGGAGAGGGTTTCGCTGGCCACCTTCTCCTCAACCGCACCGTAGTAATCGCCGATATTGAAGGCATAGAAATCAAACGATTCGGTGGCATCCGCCCGCCAAAGTCGCAGCCGGTCGCAGGTGTTGACCCGATACCCCAAGACGGGCACGTCATGGGGGACGCCGATGGCGTGCTCTGCGGGAATCCAGCGCACCCGGTAGGTGCCGTGGTCATCCTGGTAGGGCTGGGTGCGACCGCCGAAGCCCACAAAACAGGCCTGATCCGCATGGGGGATCTCCCAGGGCCAGCCCGCCTTCAGCCATTTGTCTGTGATTTCCACCTGCCAGCCGTCACGGATGAGCTGGTCGAAGATTCCGAATTCATAACGGATCCCGTAACCGGTGGCTGGGATCTCCAGCGTGGCCAGAGATTCCAGGAAACAGGCTGCGAGACGTCCCAAGCCCCCATTTCCCAGCCCTGGCTCCTCCTCCACCTCCAGGATTTCATCAATGTTATTGATGCCAAAACGCCGCAGGGCGGCCTCGGCCTCGCGCTGAATGCCCAGCATCAACAAGTTGTTGCTCAGCTGCGGGCCGATCAAAAACTCAGCGGACAGGTAGGCCACCACCCGCGTGGGGGTGGCGAAAATGGCCTCATTGCCCGCCAGATAGCGGGTCATCAGCCGATCACGCACGGCGTAGCTCAAGGCCATGTAAAGATCGTGACGGCTTGCCGTGGGAGCCAGCTTCCCGAGGGTGTAGAAGAGATGCTCCGTCATGCCGTCGAAGACATCTTCTGCGAGAAGTCCACTGCGATCGGCATCGGCATAGCAGCCGGGAGTGGGAAGACGCAGATTGCGGGGCTGTTGGATCGTCATGGGCGGCGTCTTCTGACGATGTCTCCGAGGCGTTACCGCTTGACCGTAGCGGCAGCCGCTCCCTTCGTCCCGTTCGATGAAGCGCTTGAAGGGAGCTCTCTCCTGATGCGACAGGCCCTCTAGCATCCAGCCGCTGTTTCGCGCTGGGCTTGGCTCCCTTGGCTTCTTCCGCTGACGCCCCGTGGCGGTTCGCGGGGCATCCCGTCCACGCCCTGCGACGATCCCCTCCTTCGCCTGAGGGACCAGCCCTTCTGCTCGTGCATGGTTTCGGCGCCTCCACGGATCATTGGCGTCACAACGTGCCCGCTCTGGCTGGCCGCCACGAGGTGCATGCCATCGACCTGCTCGGCTTCGGGCGCAGCTCCAAACCCGAAGGATTGCCCTACGGCGGCGACCTCTGGCGTGATCAGCTTGTGGCCTACGTGCGGGAGCGAATCGGCCGTTCCACCGTGTTGGTGGGCAATTCGCTCGGGGGTTACGCCGCCTTGGCTGCCGGGGCCGCCCTTGGCCCCCGCAACGGAGCCGACGAGGAGCCTTCCTTGGCGGCGGGGGTGGTGTTGCTCAATGCCGCAGGCCCCTTCAGCGAGGACCAGGTCGAGCCTCGCGGCTGGGGCGCCATCGCCCGGCGCACCATCGGCCAGGCCATCGTGTCCAGCCCCCTGGTGCAGCGCTTGCTGTTTGAGAACCTGCGTCGACCCGCCACGGTGCGGCGGACCCTGGAGCGGGTCTACCTCGACCGCGCCAACGTGGATGAGGACCTGGTGGAGTCGATTCTGCGCCCCTCCAGGGATCCGGGGGCCTTCGGAGTGTTTCGCACGGTCTTTGACATCCCCCGCGGGGAGCCCCTGGATGCCCTCTTCTCTCGCCTCGGGGCGCCACTCCTGCTCCTCTGGGGACTGCGGGATCCCTGGATGAATGCCGAGGGCCGTCGCGCCAGCTTCGCCCGGCATGCCCCGCCCCACACCCGCGAAGTGCTGCTGGAGGCGGGGCATTGTCCCCACGATGAGGTCCCCGATCAGGTGAACGCCGCCCTGCTGGACTGGCTCCACACCCTTCCCACCGCCACCTCCTGCCCGCCATGAGCCTGACTCAGGAAGCCACCCCGCATCCCCACTGGCGCTTCACCCATCCCACCTGCGGCGACGTTTTGCGTCTGGTGCCGGAACGGGGAGGGCTTGTGACGGGCTGGACCAGCGGTGGCCGGGAATGGCTGTATCTCGATGCGGATCGCTTTGCCGATCCCGCCCTTTCGGTGCGCGGCGGCATCCCGGTGTTGTTCCCCATCTGCGGCAACCTTCCCGGAGACCGCCTCCCGCTCCCCCAGGGCGACACCATCCTGCGGCAGCACGGTTTCGCCCGCGATCGTCCCTGGACCCTGGAGCTCCTGGCCGATGGCGAGGGCGTGGCGCTCACCCTGGAGGATGATGCGGAAACTCGGGCTGCCTATCCCTTTTCCTTCCTCCTGCGGCTGGAGCTGCGTCTGGCTCCCGGCACGCTCACCCTGGCCGCCCACGTGAGCCACACGGGACCTCCGGAGGCTCCGCCGATGCCGTTCAGCCTCGGCTTCCACCCCTACTTCCGCGTCACGGATCCCGCTGCGGTGGAACTGAGAGGCTTTCCAGATCGCTGCTTTGATCACCTCAGCCAGTCGGAGGTGGCCACCGCGAGCCAATGGGCGCGACTGGGAGCAGGCGTCGACCTTCTGGCCAGGCCTCTCGCTCCCGTGGTGACCCTTCGTGACCCGATCGCGGGCACCACCCTTGATCTTGAGCTCACATCTCCGCTGGATCGCGTCGTGGTGTGGACCGATCCCCCGCGTCCCATGGTGTGTCTCGAACCCTGGAGTGGTCCCCGAGGCGCGCTTGTCAGCGGGGAGGGCCGCCTCACCCTGGATCCAGGGGACTGTCGCCAGCTCCTCTGCCGCTATCGGGCGAGAATCGACTGATCCGCGAGGGCCACCCCAGGCAGACGACCGGGGGCAAGCTGGCCCTTCGGGTCGAATTGCCGCTTGACGGCCTCGATCAGGGCTTTCGCCGGCGCGTCCGCCCAGGGGGGCAGGCAGGCGTCCGCAGGCTGACGCAGCACCGTGAGGAAGCCCCCGAGCTCCCGGCAGCGGATCCGCAAGGCTTCCACCCTGTCAGCCGGGATCGGCGCCTCGCACCAGGCCATTCCCAGACCGCTGCCAGCGCCCAGCTCCAGCTTCAGCCCATCGGTGACCTCCGCCTCCAAAAGCTGCGGTGTGGAAGCAGGATCCACGCCAATCCGCAGCAACCAGGCGGGGGCGGGCTGGTTGAGATGGCCACCGCGGCCCTCCTGCAGCAAGGCCTCCACCTCCGTGGCGCAGAGCCGTTGGCAGGCCAGCGGGGTCAAGGCCGCCACCGCGTTCAGCTGCTCCTGAAGGGAATGCGCCTCCACACTGGCCAGGGTGACCAACAGGATCGGCGCCGCTTCGAGGCCTGCCGCAGCCGCCAGAGCGGGCGTCCACCAGTCGATGCGCTCCGGAGTGAGGGTGGAGCGGAGAAGGGCGAGACGAAGCGCGGTCAAGGCCTCCAGATCCCCTCGCAGCAGCAGTCCCGCCCGATGCGGAGGCGTGGGCATGGTGCGCAAGGACACCTCTGTGATCAGGGCCAGGGATCCCCAGCTCCCGGCCAGCAGGCGCATCAGGTCGTAGCCAGCAACGTTCTTCACCACCCGTCCTCCGGCCCGGGCCGCCGTGCCATCCGTGCGGAGCAGGGACACGCCGATGAGTTGGTCGCGCAGGCCGAGGTAGCGCTGGCGAAAGCCTCCCGCCAGGCCACGGGCCACCAAGCCGCCGATGCTGCCACCCCCTCGAGGGCCGGTCGGATCCGCCAGCGGGTGAGCGCCCCAGGGAAGATCCACCGCCAGCCATTGGCCGTGGACGCCGAGCAGCCGCTGCGCCTCCACAAGGGGAAGGCCCGCCTCCACGGTGATCGTGAAGTCGCCCGGATTGTGCTCCACGACGTGGTTCAGGCGGGCCACGCTGAGGGCCTCGCAGGGCTGGATCGGGCACGGTCCCCAGTCGAGGCGACTGGCCAGCCCGGCAGGCAGCCAGGGGAGACCATCGCGATGCAGGTCACGCACCAGGTCGGGGAGCTCGTCGCGGGTGGGTTGCTTCACGGCACGATGGTGCCATGGCAGAGCACCGCTTGAAGATCGTCGTGCTGGACGACGATCCCACCGGATCCCAGACCCTCCATGGTTGCCCCCTGCTGCTGCGCTGGGATCCCGCCGCCCTGGCCATCGGATTGCGGCAACCCTCACCCTTCCTCTTCCTGTTGGCCAACACCCGCGCCTTGGCCCCCGAGGCGGCGGCCGAGCGGGTGCGGGAGATCTGTCGCGCTTTGAAATCCGCCTTGGCGGCCGCCCGGGCGGAGGGCTGCTTTGAGAGCGCCCTGGTGGTGTGCCGCGGGGATTCCACGCTGCGAGGCCATTTCCCCTTGGAAGTGGAGACCCTCGCCGAGGAACTGGGCCCCGTGGAGGCCACCTTCCTGGTGCCCGCCTTCCTGGAAGGGGGGCGGACAACCGTCGATGGCGTGCATCGCCTGCATGGTCAACCCGTCCATGAGACGCCTTTCGCTCGCGATCGTCTCTTCGCGTATCACACCAGCGTTCTGCGCGATTGGGTGGAGGAGAAGAGTGGCGGACGCCTGCCCGCCTCGCAGGTGCGCCATCTGGGGTGGCGCGAATTGGAGGCGGCGGCGCGGTCCGCTCCAGCTCGGCGGGCCTTGAAGCGATGGTTTGCCGATCTGCGGGACAACCCCCTGGTGGTGGTGGATGCCGAGCGGCCGGACCACCTGGCCCTCTTTGGCGCGCTGATGCGGGAGCTGGCGCTCCCCCAGCCCCCCGGCAGCGAAGAGCCGGCGCGGCGCTTTCTGTTCCAGTCCGCCGCCAGCCTTCTCAATGGCCTGGCTCCCCTTCCTCCCCAGCCCCTGGCGCCAGCCGCTTTGGCGGCGCTGCGCCGCCGTCCTGGCGGCGCGCCCCTCGGGGGGCTGGTGGTGGTGGGATCCCATGTGCCCCTCGCCGACGCCCAACTCGAACGCTTGCTGCGCCAGGAGGGCTGTGAAGGGGTGGAGGTGCCGGTGGAGCGCGTGTGGCGCGTGATGGAAGGGCCGTTGCCGGACCGGTTGCTCCCCTCCCTGGAGGCGGAGTGGACGGAGCGGCTGCGCTCCGCCCTGGACCGGGGGCACACCCCCGTGTTCCACACCAGCCGCGGGGAGCTGGGGGATCTTCCGGGAGCGGCGAGGCGAACGTTCGGACCGCTCCTGGCGGCCTCCATGGCGCGCGTGGTCGCCGGCGTGGCGCCCCGGTTGGGCTATGTCATCAGCAAGGGGGGCACCACCACGCAAACCCTGTTGGCGCAAGGTTTGGCCTTGGACTGGGTGGCCTTGCGGGGGCAGCTGTTGCCTGGCCTTTCCCTGGTGGTGGTGCCGGAGGCGGCCCCCGCCGGGTTGGCCGGGTTGCCGGTGGTGACGTTTCCCGGGAACCTCGGCGATGGCGGAACCCTGGAAGCGGCCTGGCGGCTCATGGAGGGTGGTTGATTCAGGCCAGACCCGCGGAACGGGCCAGCAACTCCATGGGATGGGCCACCGGCAGGGGGCGGCTGGCCTCCGGGAAATGGCGGCGCAACTGAAGCGTGCAGCCGATGTTGGCGCTGACGGCCAGGTCGGCCCCCGTGGCGCAGAGATCATCGGCCTTCAGCCGGCCGAGAGCCTGGGCCTCCTCGGGTTGCACCAGGTTGTAGATGCCGGCGCTGCCGCAACACACCCCGGCTTCGCTGGCCTCCAGCACGCGCAGATGGGGGATGCGTCGGAGCAACGTCCGAGGCTGGTCTCCCAGTCCCTGGCCATGGAGCATGTGGCAAGCGTCGTGGTACGCCACCGTCACGGGCCGTTCGGCCGTGGCGGTGGTGCCATCCGCGTGGGACAGGGGCCGCAGCTGACGCTGGAAGGCCTCGCTGAGGCCAACCCGCACGAGGAATTCCTGAATGTCGGCCACGTGGGCGGCAAAGCCTGCCCCATCGCTGAAACCCTCCGCCGAATCATCCGCCAGCAGGCGGTCATAGGCCTTCATGGTGTGGCCGCAGCCGGATGCCGTGACCAGCACAGCGTCAAGGGGTGCCGATCCGCCGGCGGCCCCGGGGCCCACCACCTTCTGGAAGCTGGCCATCAGGGCGCGGGCCAGCTCCCGGGTCTGGGCCTCCTCTCCTTGGTGGTGGGTCACGGCGCCGCAGCAGCCCTGATCCGGAGGGATCACCACCTCGATGCCATTGGCACGCAGCACGGCGATCGCCGCCCGAGTGACCTCCGGATCGAAGAGGCGCTGCACGCAACCCAGCAGCAAACCCACCCGCAGCCGTCGCTCCCCCACGGCCGGGAACACCACCGGCAGGTCATCGCGGAAGGCGGACGCCGGGAGTGGTGGGAGGAGCTGCTCCATGGCCGCAATCTGCGGCCCCAGCAGGCGGGGCAAGCCGAGCCGGCGGGCCAGGGCTTGGAGGGGCGTGCCCGCGTAGGCCCGCAAAGGACGCAGGAGGGCGCGCAGCCGTTGCGGGTAGGGGAGGAGTTGGAACAGCATGCGGCGGAAGGCCCGCTGCGCGGGGGTGCGCAGCTCTGGGGCGTTCAGTCGCGGACGGGTGGCCTCAATCAGGGTGTCGTAGCGCACGCCCGATGGGCAGGCGGTGACGCAGGCGAAGCAGCCCAGGCACGTGTCGAAATGGGAGGCCACCGTGGCGTCCAGTTCCAGCTCCCCTGCCGCCAGGGCTTTGAGGGTGTGGATGCGCCCTCGGGGCGAATCCATCTCCGTGCCGAGCACGCGGTAGCTGGCGCAGGTGGGCAGGCAGAAGCCGCAGTGCACACAGGGATCGGTGGTCGTTGGAGTGCTCATGGCCAGCCGGGGCGCGGGGTCAGGGGAGTCGGGGCTCAAGCGGCATGGGGCAGGGAGTCTCCGTCCAGAAAGCGGCCGACCAACTGCAGATGGATTGTGACGCAGGGAACCATGTCGATGTAGCGGAAGAGGCCGCAGCGGCCGATGAAGGTTTTGTTGGCTTCCATCGCGGCCAGGTCGCGGTAGCGCTCGTAGAGGGCCAGGCTCTGCCGATTCCGCACGGGGTAATAGCACTCGTTGTTGTTGTCAGTCGCATCGCAAGGGATCTCGCGCGTGATCGTGTGCTGCCCGTCCGTGCGGCGGTTGGAGTTGGGAATCAAATCCCATTGCGTGCAACGGGTGTAGATGCCCGTGTCGGTGTAGTTGATCACCGTGGCGGCCTGATCGTCCGGTGCTTGATCGGATTCAAAGCGGATCGAACGGTAGGGCAGGCGGCCGAAGCGGAACTGGAAATATTCATCAATCGGCAGGCTTAAAAACACGTGGTCGTAATGCTGGTCGTGCTCTGGGCCATAGGCCTCCCCCAGGGTGACCTCGATGGCGGGATGGTCGAAGATGCGGGAGAACATGGCGGTGAAGCCGTCCTTGGGCATCGCCTGAAAGCTGTCCGTGAAATAACGATCGTCGCGATTGCTTCGCACCGGCAGCCTGGCGCCTACCGCCGCCTCCAATTCGGTGGGACAAACGCCCCACATTTTGCGGGTGTAGGGACGGAAGAAGAGATCGGCCAGGCGGGGACCCACATTGGCAAGAAACACCTCATCCGTGTTGACGGGTTGAAGGGGGGTCACCTGAGAAGCCAGCAGTGCCTTGGCCGCGTCATCGCTGGCCAGGGTGACCCCGAAGACGTCCTCCAGGGTGGTGCGATTGACCGGCAGCGGCGTGGTGCGTCCATCGGCCAGCAGAGCTCGAACCCGGTGTTCATAGGGCACCCAGTCGGTGAAGCGGCTGAGCCAGCGGATCGCCACCGAATCCTTCTCCCCGTGGAGGAGATGGGGGCCATACAGGTGGATGCGCTCGCCGTGGATGTTGACGGCGTCGTGGGCATTGCCTCCGATGTGGGGCCGTCGATCGATGACGTGGACCGCGTGGCCGGCTTCGGCGCATTCTCTGGCAATGACGGCCCCGGCAAAGCCGGCGCCAACCACGAGAACACGAAGGTTGGTCACCGGAGGCTGTACAGCGGCCGTGATTGTAGGGGGAGTGGTTGCGCGTGGAGGCGGGCGCCACCTCACGATGCGGCGGGAGGCGCCGGGCGCGGCAGGCGCCAGACGATCGGCACGCCAGCCGCCACCAAGGCCCCGGCGAGGAGCCCATCCCAGGGGCGTGTCAGCAACTCTCCCGCCATGAAAGCCAGGGACACAAGGGCCACCAGCAGCGGCGGCAGGGGATAGGCCCAGACGCGGAACGGCCGGTGCGCCTCCGGCCGCAGCCGCCGCAGCCGCACCAGGGCGGCGAGCCCGGTCAGGGGGAGGCCAACATAAAGAAGCGCTCCAAGGCTGAGCAGGCGCTCGAACGAGCCTCCAAGCACCAGCAAGCCAGCCAGGGCAGCGGTGAGCAGCGCGGCGAAGGCGGGGGTGCCGCCGTCGTTCACCGTCGCCAGCCGGGGCGGCAGGAGGCCATCGCGGCCGAGGCCGTAGAGGATGCGCGTCGCGGCCATCAAGACGCTGTTGATCAGTCCGAGGAGGGCCAGCAGGGCCACGGCGGTGATCAGCCGCCCCCCGATGGGACCCAGCACCCGCAGGGCCGCTTCGGCGGCTGGCAATGGTGAGCGCGCCAGCTCCTCCAAGGGGAGCACGTGGAGCAGGGCGGCATTGATCAGCAGGTAGAGCGCCAGCACCAGCAGCACGCCACCAATCAGGGAGCGCGGCAGGTCGCGGGACGGATTCTGAAACTCCTCCGCGAAATACACCGGACTCACCCAGCCGTCGTAGGTGGTGATGACGGCCTGCATGGCCAGGGCGAATGACCCGATCCAGTCGCGCCAGGGAACCTGCGCGAGGGGCCAGGCCGCGAGGGCGAGGGGCGGGGGGGAAGCGGACGCCGCACCAGCCGCAGCGGGAAGGGGGAGAAGAAAGCAGGCGGCCACCAGCCCGAGGAACACCAGCGCTTTCACCAGGCTGAGAAGGTCCTGGCTGACGCTGGCGACGCGCAGCCCGAAGCGTTGCAGCGCCAGGAAGGCAGCCAGGCTGGCCAGGGCCAGGAGTTGAGAAGTGAGGTGGGGCTGAGCGAGCGGACCGGGCAGGAGGTCGCTGGCCAGCTCCCCCACGGTGGTGGCCTCCCAGGCCAGCCCGATGCAGTGAGCCAACCAGTCGGCCCAGCCCACCAGGCCGCCGACGCGGCGGCCGAAGGCTTCGCCAGCGAACACGCACCATCCCCCGGCTCGCGGCAAGGTGGTGGCCAGCTCCGCCACGCAGCAAGCTCCCAGCAACGCCAGCAGACCGCCGAGGACCCAAGCCCCCAGCAACCAAGGGGGGCTGGGAAGCTGGGCGGCCACCAACCCCGGCGTGCGCAAAATGCCCGCCCCGATGGTGGCGCCGATGGCCCCGGCCAGGCCAAAGCTGACGCCAAGGATGTTCAGCAGTTGCCCCTCTCCCCGGGGGGAATCCCCTGGACCGTTCAAGACCTGGCGGGGGAGACCATGGTCCTCAGCCGCCGAAGTGGCGCACCACCGCCTCGGCGAAGCCGGAGCAGCTCACGGGTTCCACGGGGGGGTCCATCAAGCGGGCCAGGTCGTAGGTGACCTCTTTGTTGGCGATCGCCGCGCTCAGGCCTGCGGTGATCAGGTCGGCCGCTTCCTGCCAACCCAGATATTCGAGCATCATCACCCCGGAGAGAATCACCGAGCCGGGATTGATGCGGTCCAGACCGGCATGCTTGGGAGCCGTTCCATGGGTGGCTTCAAAGATCGCGGCCGTGTCACCGATGTTGGCCCCGGGGGCCATGCCGAGCCCGCCGACAACGGCGGCGGCGGCATCGCTGACGTAATCGCCATTGAGGTTGAGGGTGGCGAGCACGGAATAATCCTGGGGTCGCGTCTGGATCTGTTGAAAGATGCTGTCGGCAATGCGGTCGTCCACCATCACCATCCGCTTCCAGCGGCCCTCACCATGGCTGGCGCCGATGCTGTCGAGCACGGATTTCACCTCATTGCAGATCGCCGCCCGCTTCTCCAGGGTGAGGGCGTCGTAGCCCGGCTCGATCAGGCGGGCATTGTCCTCCAAGCTGATGTCGGGCTTGCCGGCCACATTGTCGAGGATCCAACTCTCGCGTTCCGTGACGCATGCGTCACGGAATTCACTCGTGGCCAGTTCATACCCCCAATCCCGGAAGGCGCCCTCCGTGAATTTCATGATGTTGCCCTTGTGCACGAGGGTCACATGGCGTTTGCTGCCCTCCAGCCGCAGGGCGTGCTGGATGGCCTTGCGAATGTGTCGCTGGCTGCCGAATTTGCTGACCGGTTTGATGCCGATTCCTGAGCCTGCAGGAATGCGCCGCTGCCCCAATTTGCCGTTGGCGGGGATCACCACGGTGTTGAGATGCTCGATCAGATCGATGCCCACCGGATCATCCGCCGCCCACTCGATGCCCATGTAGATGTCTTCGGTGTTTTCCCGATAGATGATCACGTCAAGGTCTTGTGGGCGCTTGTGGGGACTGGGAGTGCCGTCGTAATACCGGCAGGGCCTGACGCAGCAGTAGAGATCAAAGATTTGCCGCAAAGCGACGTTGAGAGAGCGAATTCCGCCGCCGACGGGTGTGGTGAGCGGCCCCTTGATGGCCACTCCGTAGGTGCGAATCGCCGTGAGGGTGTCTTCCGGGAGATATTGATAGGTGCCATAGAGCTCGCAGGCCTCATCGCCGGCATACACCTTGAACCAGGACACTTGGCGCCGTCCGCCATAAGCCTTGGCGATGGCCGCGTCCAGAACCCTTTGGGTGGCCGGCCAGATGTCGACTCCGGTGCCATCACCACGGATGTAAGGAATGATCGGATCGTCGGGGACAATCGGCTGGCCGCCCTCGAATCGGATGGCCGCGCCGCTGCTGGGGGGGGTGAGCTTCTCGTAGGTGGCCATGGCAGCAGGGGGAGCGGCGGAAGGGCTTTTCAAAGGAGGCTAGGACTGCGATGGCGCCGGGAACGGTTTGCCTGGATCAGCGCCAGGGCACCCTGGTGTGCATGGGTTTCGTTGGGATGGGCCTGAGCTTCGTGGGCAGGCGCACATCTGGTGGGCAAAACCGTTTCGAGTTCTGCAGGATGGAACCCATGAACGCATCCGATCAAGCGCGGAGTGTGGAGCTGGCCCAGGCCATTGCTTCCGTGGTGCTTCTTTTTCGCGGCACCTTTCCCGATGCCCGCGCCAACCTCACCCCCTGGCGGGATGACCCCCTGACGCGCCAGTTCGACGAGCGGGAAAGCGTGGATCTGTCCTTTCACTTCCCGGGCTGGAGCCCGCGCCTGGAGTGCAGATCCCTGCTGGTGCAGTTGCGCCTGGAGCGTCCGCCCCGGGGGGAGCGGGGGGGGCGTCCACGATTGCTGGGGGTGCTGCTGCGGGGCCTCACCTATGAGTCGGAACGCTGGCGGTTGGCCACGGTGGGCGATTGGCGCCCTTCGGGCAGCCACCTGCCCTGCGCCACCGTGGTAGCCGATCTTCAGGGGCTTTGCCGCGAACTCTTCACGCTCTTCGAGGGGCGTGGGCAGGACGAGGAGCGGCAGCGAGCGGCCTGAGCCCGTAATCCTTCGCAACCTTCCCGAGAGGACGCCGACAAGACAATTACGGTTGGCGGACGCCTTTTTGACCTGCTGAATCGATGCCTGTCGCCCTGGCCTCCCAACTGCGTGAGGGGACGAAAAAAGCGCACACCATGGCTGAGAACACCGGTTTTGTCAGCTGCTTCCTCAAGGGTGTGGTGGACAAGGCCAGCTACCGCACCCTGGTGGCTGACCTCTGGCACGTCTACAGCGCCATGGAAGCGGAGATCGCCCGCCTGGCGGACCACCCCGTCGTTGGGCCCGTCGCCTTTCCCCAGCTGAACCGCCGGGACTCCCTGGAGCAGGACCTGGCCTTTTACTTCGGATCCGACTGGCGGCAGCAGGCCAAGGCCACGCCCGGAGCCCAGGCCTACGTCGCTCGGATTCACGAGGTGGCTCGCGAGGCGCCGGAACTGCTGGTGGGTCACCATTACACCCGCTACATCGGCGATCTCTCCGGCGGGCAGGTGTTGAAGACCATCGCCCGCAAGGCCATGAACCTGGGCGAGCACGACGGCCTGCGTTTTTATGAGTTTGACGCCATCGCCGACGAAAAAGCCTTCAAGGCCAACTACAGGGAGGTTCTCAACCAGCTGCCGATCGATCAAGCCACGGCGGATCGCATCGTGGAGGAGGCCAATCAAGCCTTCCACTGCAACATGAAAATGTTCCAGGAGCTGGAGGGCAACCTCGTGGCGGCCATCGGCAAGGTGTTGTTTGGCTTCCTCACCCGTCGTCAGCGCGCCGGCAGCACCGAAGCCGCTGTGGCCTGAGGGCCACAGGTCCTCCCTGAGCCAGACTCTGCGGGACTGCGTCACGCCGGTCGGCGTCTTTCCCCCTGAGCGTTCCGCGCCTGAGCCCCGTTCGCTTCCTGGTGCCTGGCACCACGGGAAGATTTCGCTGCGGCGGCCTTCTGGTGGAACTCCAGACCGCCGGCCTGGTGGGGGAACTGCGGCCCACCGAGCTGGTGACCTACCGGCAGCGAGAACCCGACCATCCCTTTTGGGAGGATCTGCTGCGGCGGGAGCCTGCGCCGGGCTCCGCGCTCTGGGTGGTGAGCTGGGGCTTTGACGTGCCCGTTCTGTTGCGGCGCCTGCAAGGACGCCCGGTCGCCTACCACGCCCACAGCAGCGGCTATGGCTTCTCCCTGCCACCGGGGGTGCCCGTGCTGGCGGTGAGCCGCAACACCCTGGGCTATTGGGCCGCTCGGGCGCCCCGTCAACCGCTGTTCCTCGTGCCCAATGCGCTGCAGGCCAAATGGCTGGAGCGTGGCGCCCGCTCCCGGGCGCCCGCGTCTGCGGCGAGTCGGCGCCCCATCGATGTGCTGGTGCAGAAGCGCAAATGCAGCGCCTACGTGCTGCAGGAGCTTGTGCCCGCCTTGCGCAGGGCCGGCCTTCGGGTGGAGGTGCAGGAGGGGTGGGTGGACGATCTGGTGGATCTCTTCAACAGCGCCAGCGTGTTTCTCTACGACTCAGCGGATTACTGGCGCGGACGTGGCGTGAGCGAAGGGTTTGGCTTGCCGCCGATCGAGGCCCTGGCCTGCGGGTGCGTGGTGTTCAGCAGCTTCAACCATGCCCTGGCGGACACTCTGGATCCCGGCGTGCTGGGCCATCCGATCGGTTGCGGCACCCGGACGGCGGATGTGGAGAGGATCCTGGCCGCAGTGGCGCGGCCTGAGGCCTGGCGGGGCGATCCCGAACGGCTGGAGACCCTGCTGCGGGAGTGCTCGGAGCCAGTGCTGCTGGAGCGCTGGCGCCAAGCCCTGGAGGCCATCGACCACCATTGGCACCGCTGCCTGGTGGCTGGCGAGCCCCCTCTGCGGGCGCTGCCGGTCTGGCGCCTGCGCTGGGGGGGACGGTTGGGGCGATTGCAGGGGTGGCTCTCGCGCAAGGCCGAGGCGTGAACGCTCACATAGCGTGCTGGAAAAGGCTCTGCCCGTAGAACGTTGGCCAGCAATCCTCAGCCATTGTTTCAGAGCAAAACACTACAACAATTATCGCGATTACTCCGTTATCTGCCACCGCAGCGAACGCGTGCCTTGCTGTTGTTGATGCCCCTCTCGATCGTGCCGGGGCTGGCGGATCTGTTGACGGTGTGGGTCGTGAGTCGCCTCTTCGGCGCCTTGGTGGGCACCAAGCTGCAGGACCATCTTCCAGGGGTGAAGGTGTTTGGCGGTGACGCGTTCAATCAAAGCCTTTGGCTGATTCTGCTGCTGATCGTTTTCGCCTGGGTTGCGGCTTTTTCGAAGCTGGTGCTGCAATTTTTTCAACAGCGCCTCACGGCCAGGATTTGGGTTGATTTCTCCAATCAAATCCACTCCCGCGTGCTGGCACAGGATTATGAATATCACCTCTCAAAAAGTACAGCAAAATTATCGGCCATGGTGTTGAGCCATATCAAAAAGATTTCCAACTCAGTCGTGGGTCCACTCTTGCGCATGGTGGGCAGTGTCTTTTCCATTGTGATGCTTTCCTTCGGCATCCTCTATCTGGGTCGTTCGCTGGCGGCGATATTGATTTTGGTGCTCATTGCCGCCTACCTGCTGCTTTCGCTTGTCATCACTCCCTACTTGCGTCATGCGTCCCGCCAAAAGATTCGCCTGGAGGCGCGCACCGCCCACATTCTTCTCGAATCGCTTGGCTCGATTCGCGACATCCGCTTGAGCAATTCTGAAGCTTTTTTTCAACGATCGTTCTTGCAGGCTGGAGAGGAATCCAGGCGTTATGCCTGGGCTTCTGAGCTGCTTCCCGTCATCCCCCGCATTCTGATCGAGCCCTTTGGCATCACGATCATCTTCGCCGTCGGCGCCGTTCCCGCCCTGTTGAGCGGTGATCGGGAGAAGGTGCTGCAGATCATCCCCTTCCTGGCCACCCTGGCCGTGGCCGCGCTGCGACTCACCCCGCCGCTGCAGGACTTCTTCTCCGCCTTGACGCAATTGCGCAGCGGCCTGCCAGTGGTGGAAAGCATTCTGGCGCTTTTGGACCTCCCCAGCTCCCGCCCCACCCTGGCCAGCCCTGGAGTGCCGACCCCCGAGGGAATTTTCCCGAACCGCTCCATCCGGCTGCGCAACATTTGGTATCGCTATCCCAGCAGCGAGGATTGGGTGTTGCGGGATGTGAGCCTCTCCATTCCCGTCGGCTCGCGCATCGCCCTGGTGGGAACCACGGGCGGAGGGAAGACCACCGCCGCCCACCTGCTGCTCGGCCTGCTGGCACCCCAGCGTGGATGTTTGGAGCTGGATGGCATACCGGTCAGCGAGCTGGATCTGCCGGCGTGGCAGGCGAGCTGTGCCCAGGTGCCGCAGTTCATCAATCTTTTGGATGCCAGCATTCTGGACAACGTGGCCTTTGGGCAAGCGGAGGAGGAGATCGATCCAGCGGATGTGTGGGAGGCGCTGGACGCGGCGCAGCTCGATGAATTCGTCAGCGAGTTGCCCTACGGCCTGCTCACGCCCATCGGCGAGAACGGCTTGCAATTGTCCGGCGGGCAACGGCAGCGACTGGCCCTGGCCCGCGCCTTCTATCGGCGCGCCCGGTTCCTGCTGCTCGACGAGGCCACCAGCGCCCTGGACAACCGCACGGAGAATGAAGTGATCGAGGCCCTGGAGCTGGTGGGGCGACGCTGCACCACCGTGGTGATCGCCCACCGCCTCAGTACGGTGAAGCGCTGTGATCGCATCTACGAATTTGATGGTGGGCGGATCAAGGCCCACGGAACCTTCGATGAGCTGCGCCTTCTCTCGGAGACCTTCCGTGATCTGGCCTCCTTGGAAGCCCGCTCCGCCGGATGAGAGCGTTCCCCCTCCCCCTCCGGATGAGCGTTCCCCCTCGCCTGGCCTGATGTCCTCCTCCCCCTCCCTCTCCATCTCCCCGCGTTCGCCTGGCCGCCGATGTCCCCGACCTTTTCTTCTCAGCTGACCCTGATCGCGGGGCCCTGCGTGATCGAGAGCCCTGAGCTGGTGATGGAGGTGGCCGCCCATCTCCACAACCTGGCGGAACGCCTCGACCTGGACGTGATCTTCAAGTCGAGCTTTGACAAGGCCAATCGCAGCTCGGGCGGGTCGTTTCGCGGGCCGGGGCTGGAGGAGGGCTTGGCGGTTCTCGCGGAGGTGAAACGGCGCCATGGGCTGCGGGTGCTGACCGACATTCACGAGAGCAGCCAGGCGGAAGCGGTGGCTCCCGTTGTGGATGTGTTGCAGATTCCGGCGTTTTTGTGCCGCCAAACCGATCTGCTGCTTGCCGCCGCAGCGGTGGTGCGCGGCACCGACAAGGTGATCAACGTGAAGAAGGGGCAATTCCTGGCCCCGTGGGACATGGCCCAGGTGGTGAACAAGCTGCGCCAGGCCGGGGTGGAGAACCTCTGGCTGACGGAACGGGGCAGTTGCTTTGGCTACAACACCTTGGTGGTGGACTATCGCGGCCTGCCCCAACTGAAAGCCCTGGGCTGCCCGGTGATCTTTGACGCCACCCACTCGGTGCAGCAGCCCGGCGGGCGCGGCACCAGCACGGGCGGGCAGCGGGAGTTTGTGGCGCCCCTGGCCCGGGCCGCCGTTGCCGTGGGGGTGGACGGCCTGTTCATGGAGGTGCACCCCGATCCGGATCGGGCCCTCAGCGATGGCCCCAACATGGTGCCCCTGCATCGGGTGGAACCACTGCTGCGGCAACTGCTGGCCATCCGCGCCCCCCTGCTGGAGCAGGAGGAAGCGGTGAGCCACCTCTGAGGACCGCCATGGTGGGCGCGCTCCATCGACGCTGGCGCCATCGCCGTGCCTTCTGGCGTTGCCGCGCCCAGCTGCGCCGGTTGCGGTTGCTTGTGCTGGATGTGGATGGGGTGCTCACCGATGGCGGGCTCTGGACCACGGAATCGGGAGAGGTGATCAAGCGGTTTGATGTGCGCGATGGCCTCGGCCTGCGCCTGCTGCGGGAGGCGGGGGTGGAGGTGGCCTGGCTGAGCGGCGGCAAGAGCGGCGCCACCGAGCAGCGAGCCCGTTACCTGGGCATCACCCGGGTGCTCACCGGCGTGGGCGACAAGCCCGCCGCCCTCACGGCCCTGCAGGCGGAGCTGGGGGTGGGTCGGGAGGAGAGCGCCTTTGTGGGCGATGACCTCAACGACCTGGCGGTGAAACCAGCCACTGGCCTGCTGGTGTGCACCGCCGACGCCACCGCCCCTCTGCGCCAGCGGGCGGACTGGGTGCTGGATCGCAACGGCGGCGACGGGGCCGTGCGCAGGCTGGCGGAGGAGATCCTGCGGGCGCGAGGCGATTGGGCGGCGCTGGCGGAGCGGGGCTGGCGGCAGCGCAATGACTGACGGCTGGGGGACGCTGAGGGCGCGGCTGGGGGAGCGGCTGCGATGGAGCCTGCGGGCGGCGGTGCGCTGCGGCCCCCTGGAGCGGTTGGCGCGGGTGGATCGGGATCAGTGGCAGGCGCTGGCCGCCTGGCGGGGGCTGACGCACCAGGCCTTTGCCGCCCGGCCCCTGGCGCCCCAGGTGTGCAGCGACCTTTGGGAGGGTGGGGCGTTTCACCCCTCGGCGGAGCGGCGGGCGTTCTTCAGTCCGGGGGAGCGGGAGCGGGAGCCGTCGTCGCACCACTACGGCCACGATGTGCAGCTCAAGCGCCAGGCCGGTTTGCCCCTGATCGGAGCGCCCCTGCCCTGGCTGCTGGAGCACGGACTGAAGGTGAGCGCCACGGCCACCTTCGAGCGGCCCCAACCCTGGGCGCGGGGCTACCTGTGCATGGGGCCGCGGCGGGCGGGCTGGTTGCGGGAGCGCTTTGGGTGTCCGGCGGTGCCGATCGGTCCTTGGATTCGCTATGCGCGGCCGCTGCTGGCAGAGGAGGAGATCCAGAGGCTCCGGGGGGAGCTGGGCCCCACGCTGCTGGTGGTGCTCGCCCACAGCTGGGATCAGGTGGAGCGGCGGATGGATCGGAACGACTGCGTGGACGCGGTGGCCGCCACGGCCCGGGATGGGGGCTATCGCCAGGTGATCTGGCTGCGCCACTGGAAGGATCCCCAGTTGCGGGGCCTGCCCGCCGACTGGATCGTGGCCTGCAATGGCCACCGCGCCAATCCCTGGTTTCTCGATGCCCTGCGCACCCTGCTGGAGTTGAGCGATGGCCTGGTGAGCAATGCCTTCGGCACCCATCTGGGCTACGGGGTGGCCCTGGGCAAGCGGCTGCACTGGATCCCGGTGGGGGTGGAACAAGACCTTTCCGCCCTCACGGGGCCGAAGGCGGAGGAGGA
>JBJOHA010000102.1:0-3082 GCA_046047935.1 Cyanobacteriota bacterium | reverse complement strand
AGTTGAAGCTGGTGGCTCCGTAGTCCTTGTTCGCTCGGGTGGCATTGGGTTCATCCAGGATTCCCTTGGCATTCCCCCCAAAGCTGTTGGCACCCACCACAAAGGTGGTCTGCCCTTCCAGCTTCGTGGTGGTGGAGAACTGGGTGGCTTCCAGTTCGCCCACCCTGGCTTCGAGGCCATCGACGCGGCCCTTAAGGATGGCGAGCTCCTTCTCAAATTCCTTCATCAGACGCTTGAGCTCGTCGGTCACTTCGCTGACGCGGTCGAGACAGGCGTTCAGCAGGGCGGCCGCCTCAAAGCGGGTCATGGCGCGCTGACCGCGGTAGGTGCCGTTGGGGTAACCGGCAACGCAGCCGTAGCGCTCGATCAGGTTGCTCAGCGCCTGGTAGGCCCAGTCGGTCGGATAAACATCAGAAAACTGGGTGATGCTGGTGACCTGCTCGCTGGAGCTGGCGTAGTCGGAAACGCTGTTGATGTTCAGCTCAGCAGCGTTGGCAGATTTGGTGGCGTCAACAGCCAGTGGAGCCAGAAGGCCCAGGGCTGCAGGCGCCACCAGCAGGTGCTGGAAGAGTTTCATTGGGGTCCTCACACCGAAACAGGACGAAGGAAGCAAGCGTTGCGCCAGACAGCACAACGATGAGACCTTGGAGTGAGAATGATAATTGCTCTCAAGGGCTCCTGCTGCTCCCTGCGATGCAGCGTATGGGCTGTCGCCGCGGGGCCTGTGCTTGATGGTGCTGCGGTCGGTTGCATTGCTTACGCCGTGCTGTGCCCTTTGACGTTCATCTCTGGCAGCTGATGGCAACACTCAATGCAGTCGTGTTTGTTTTCGATGCGCAGGCTTCGTGGTTTGTCTCCCGCGGCCCTTGGGATCGCCCTTCTCTTGGCGGCCTGTCAGCCGAGCACCCCATCCGCCTCTACGCCGAGCCAGCAGCAGGTCGCGGATGCCTTTGTGGCCAAAGTGGTACTCCCCAACTATCAGCTGCTTGTGAAAAACAGCGAGGTCCTGGCTGCCGCTCTGGATGCCCTGGCGGCCAAGCCGGATGCTCGGGAGCTCGAGGCGGCACGCCAGGCCTGGGAACAGGTGCGTAACACCTGGGAAACCAGTGAATCCTGGGCTTTTGGACCCGCGGAAACCGAGGGATTTGATGGAAATCTCGATGACTGGCCGGTGAATGAGAAGGATCTACGCACTGCCCTCGCTGCTGGAGCGATCACCCCAGCTCTCTTCGACACACTCACCACCACAGCCAAAGGCTTCCACGGGATCGAAGCGGTGCTTTACGGCCTCGATGGTTCACGCCCGGAGCCCAGTCAGCTTTCCGCCAACCAGCTCTCCTACCTCAAGCAAGCTGGGGCTGATCTGGTCACCAATGCCCGGGGGCTTTTGCTTGCATGGGAAGGCCCCAGCGGATTCGGTGCCGATTTCAAAGCCAAGCCCGAGCAGGCGGTCGCTGAAATCATCCAGGGCATGGTGGGCACCCTCGAGGAGGTGGCCGCAGAGAAACTTGCTGCGCCATTGAAGAGTGGCAGCATCGGCGAACTGGAAAGCTTCTACAGCAACAACACCAGCGCCGACATTGTTGCCAATCTGGCCGGCGTTCAGGAAGGTCTCGACCGCACTGGCTTGTTGGATCTGATTCGAGGCCAGGATCCACAGCTCGCCACTTCCTTGAAGGAGGCGTTGGATCAGGCCCTGGCCGACGCCCGCGCCCTTCCGGAGGGATTGAATGGGCAGCTTGAGAATCCTGAGGGGCGCGAGCGGATTGAAGCGGTGATTGCAGAGAGTGAAAAAGTCGCCGAAATACTCAAACAGTCGATGCAGGCCAAGGGGTGAAATGAGGGGGCGACGCCAATTGGCCTTGGCATCCTGCCTTGGTCTGCTGATCGCTGGTCTGTGCGCATGGTTTTCCTTGGCTCGACCCGATCCACAAAGGGCTGCAGGCTTGATGACTGTGGCGAACCGCACCTCAGCCTCGTTTGAGCAACCCGCCGCCTCACTCACACCTGCTGAGCAGGATCGTCATGATGAGGCTGATCTGATTTTCGATGCCACTCATGTGCCGTTGCCTGGACGTCCGGGCAACGGTTTGGGACCTCGCTTTGTGGCGTCGTCCTGCGTGGCTTGTCATGTGCGAAACGGTCGGGGACGGGCCGTGCAGGGTGAGTCGCTGGTGCGTCTCGACCCTGCTGTGGGTCTTGGCCCCCAGCTGCAGGACAGTGCCGTGCTGGGGGCTGAGCCGGAAGCGACGGTGGCTTTGCGATGGCACGAATCGCAAGAACGTGGAAGAGCTTTGAGACAGCCAGTGCTGACGCTTGAGCGTCCCGATGGTGGGGTCGTGCCGCCGGAGCTGGCTCGGTCTTTGCGAATGGCACCGCCTCTCCTCGGACTTGGCTTGTTGGAAGCGGTTCCCGAGGCCACGATCAGAGCTCTGGCAGATCCGGAGGATCGGGATGGTGATGGCATTTCCGGTCGTGTTCACTGGTTGGCGGACTCAGAGGGTCATCGCCGCCTTGGCCGTTTTGGTTGGAAGGCGATCGCTGCCAGCGTTCGCGATCAATCAGCGGACGCCTACCGCCAGGACATGGGGCTGACCACGCCGGTCGCCCTGGATCGTGACCTGGATGCCGCAGGCCAGCCTGCCGATATCAGCAATCATGACCTCGACCTGGTGACTTATTACAGCCAGAGCCTGGGCGCTCCCCGTACGGCGCACCCCGCCGGCAGCACCGTGGTGCGTCGGGGCCAGGGTCTGTTCGACCAGCTCCATTGCTCCGGTTGCCATGTGCCGAGCCTCCGCACAGGGCCGGCTCAGGCTGATGTCGTGCGCGCCATCGGCGACCAAACCATCTGGCCCTACACCGATCTGCTGTTGCACGACATGGGCCCTGGTCTGGATGACGGTGTGGCGGAACGGGATGCCAGCAGCAGCGAATGGCGGACGGCGCCGCTTTGGGGGATAGGTCTGACGCAGATCGTCAATCCCAAGGCCACGTTTCTGCACGATGGCCGAGCCCGCAACCTTGAGGAAGCGATTCTCTGGCACGGTGGTGAGGCCAAGGCCAGCCGCGACGCCTTTCT
>JBJOHA010000101.1:0-32931 GCA_046047935.1 Cyanobacteriota bacterium | reverse complement strand
CAGATCCGCAACGATGACACCCCCGGTGGGCCCCTCTACACCTTCAGCCAGAGCGCCGAGACGGTTGTGGAAGGGGGAAGTCTGGCCGTTGGCCTGACCACTGCCCATGTGCCCGCCGGATCGCGGCTGTTCTGGCAGCTCAGTGGCTCGGGAATCACGGCTTCCGACGTCAGCGACGGTCAGCTCAGCGGCGACCTCCTCATCGGCCGAGATGGGCGCGCGGGCTTCACCAAAGCCATCGCAGTCGATCTGATCTCCGATCCCCTGGAAGAGATGGAGGTGCGCTTCTACAGCGATGCGAGCCACAACCAGCAGGTCGGCTCCACCCTCCGCGTCACACTCCTGGAGCCCACCGCGGGGATGGCCACCGAGGGCAGCGACAGCATCATCGGCAGTGCGGTCGCAGAAACGCTGGTCGGCGTGCCGACCGGCTCCGCGCTCCGGGGCCGAGGCTCCCTGGATCGGCTCACAGGCGGGGGTGGAGGGGATCAGTTCGTGCTCGGGGACGCTGCAGGCACCTTCTACGACGATGGCACTCCTGGCCCTGGCACCACCGACATGGCGGTGATCAGCGATTTCAGCTTCGCGGACACCATTCAGCTGCACGGCCAACCCACGGATTACACCCTGGTCAGTGGCCGTCATGCCGGTATCCGGGGGGTGCGCATCGATGCCTTGCTCTCGGGCACAGCCGAGGCGATTGGCTTTGTTCAAGGCGCCACGCTCGCGGGCTTGAACCTGGCGGATGCCTCCCAATTCACCTTCGTTTGAACGCGCCACCTCCACATCTTTTCTCCCATGACTCCTTGTTTTCCCATGAACGCACCCCTTCGCTCTCTGACCATCTCGCTGCTGGCCGGCGCTGCCCTCTCCAGCCTCTCCCTCTCTCCTGCGGAAGCAGTTGTCGTCAACATCGGCGGCACCGCTTACGACGTCTCCGTGGCTGAGACCTCGTCAGACTCCTCGAGCAACCTGTTTGCCCTCCCCCCCCTTGGCCAGATGCCCTGGTGGGGGGATGATTTGCTGGCCTCCGACGCCGCGACCCAGGTCTTCAACCTGCTGGGTTCCGGCTGGGATCCGGACTATGGACCCGTCTTTGCCTACGACGCTTCCATGGGTCAGGTGATGGGTCTGGCCCAATCCCTCAGCGATCCCCTCGATCAAATCGATGTCACCCCTGCCACGGGAGCCACCGTGCGCTATGCCATCGCTTCCACTCCGGTTCCCGGAGCCCTTCCTCTCCTCGGCGCCGCCGAGATGGTGCGTCGGTCGCGGCGCTTGCGCAAGCGCATCAGCGGCCGTTGATCTCGGCCCTCCATCCGCGCCTCAGCCCTCGGCGTCGGCGGCCTCGGCCGCCGCGCCGAGAGCCAGCAGATCACGATGGATCGTCCGCCGATTCCGGTGAGCACAGAGGCGTAGGGCCAGGGCGCGCCAGGCCTGCCAATGGTGTCGCCGCAGCGTCTCCAGCTCGGCGTGCAGCACGGGCAGATCGGCTGGTCCATGGGGCCCTCGCGCGACAAAGCCTTGGTGGAGGATCTGCAGGTCATGCAGCTCCCCGAGATGGTCCTGGGCCTCGCGGAGCTCTTCAATCCACGTCTTCAAGGCTGTCGAGCACCAACCCTCCAGGGGCTCCAAGCCATAGCGCGCGCGTTTGATGCGCTTGCGCAGATCATGAAGGGAGTCCGCCTCGGGATTCTCCTCTCTCCACCCCGCGTGAAGAAAGAGACCCGCCGTGGCGGGAGCCTGCCACTCATGCAGCCAGGGCTCCAGGGGTTGGTCTCCCAGGGGGGTGAAGCGGGGCTGGCCATGCCAGCTGTGAAGGCGCGCCAGCAGCTTGAGATAGCGGGGACTGTGAAGCGTGTCCAGCAAGGCTTCGCGGGCCTTTTCCCGGTCCTGCCCCAAGCGCTTCATCGCCCCCTTCAAGGCGTGCCGCTCACGGGCGGGCAGGGGGGGCAGGATCTGCTCCTTCAGCCGCAGGGTGAGCACATCCAGATCACGACAGAGCCCCGTGCGCCGCGCCACAGCAGCGACCCGGCGTTCCGACACCCCCTCCGGGAGGTCCAGGGCCGGAGCGAACTGGTCGAGGGCCGTGCGCAGGCGCCGCAGGCTCACACGGAGTTGATGCAGCGGTTCAGGGTCGCGATCGGCGCGCACCTCGGCCTGCAGTTTTCCCAGCCGTCGCACCTGACTGTGAAGCAACTCCCGGGCAAAGCCACCGCAGGTCAGCACGTCCGTTTCCCTGTCTCCGTCTTCATGCTCCGCCGTCACAGGTGCAGGATCTGCGGGCGTCTGAAGGATGGTTGGTTCAAGCCGCTCAACCGGCATGGTTGTCATCGGAGAGACCTGAAACAACGCTAATACTGCGGGCCAACCACCCTCAGATTCGTCACCTTTGTCCACCCGCCCTTGTGGTGCCGTCTTCAACGGGCAGCAACGGCGGGGGTCAGTAGGTGGCCCCCGTCCGGCGCTCATGGATGGCTGTGGTGCCCGCCGCATCGAGCACGCCTCCGTGTCGTGCTTCGGCATACAGCAACCAGTGATCGCCGCAATCCATGCGTTGCCGCACGGTGGCCTCGATCCAGGCCAGGGCGTCATCCAACACCGGCTGCTGCCCGGGGCTTTCGCTGATTGCCACACCCGCGAAGCGATCGGCCCCAGGCGCAAAGGGGGTGAGGAAGTGCTTCATCAACGGTTTTTCCCGGCCCGCCGCCAACACGTTGAGCACGCAGCAATCGCCGCTGTGCAGCAAGCCTTCGACCGCTCGGTCCTTGGCGACGGCCACCGTGAAGCCGGGTGGGGTGAAGCTGGCTTGACTCACCCAACTGGCCACCATCGCTCCCGCCAAGGCGCGCTCCCCCTCTCCCTTGCGCGCGGTCAGCACGCAGAGGGAGCCCACGACCCGGCCCAAGGCCTGTATCGCCGGCTGGCTGCGGCTTTCCTGCAAGCCCCCACCGGGACGTCGCAGCTGCCGCTTGCGCTGCTCGGTCTGCAGCTGGCGGCCAAGGGAGGTGCCGGTCTCCTCCAACAACTGCAAGGTGGGGGGATCCGGGCTGAACCGCACCCGAATCGGCTCGAAAGCGAAGGCAAAGCCGCCATCCCGCAGCTTGCTTTCCAGCAGGTCGATCGCCTCCCCGCTCCAACCAAAGCTGCCGAACACCCCCACGGGCTTGCCCCGATCCCCTTCCGCCAGAACCGTGCCCAAGGCCGAGACGATCGGCGTGGGGGCATGGCCCCCCAGGGTGGGGGAGCCGATCAGCAGAGCGTCACTGCCGCGAATCGCCGCCAACAGCTGCTCCGTGTCGCTGAACTCGCAATTGATGCTCTCCACGCGCACCCCCGTTCGGGAAACGCCACGGGCGAGGGCATCGGCGATGGCGGCCGTGTTGCCATAGGCGCTGGCGTAGAGCAAGGCGACGGACAATCGCGCTCGGTTCTGGCCTTCGCCCCAACGGCGGTAGTCGGCCAGCAGGCTGCGCCAACTGCTGGCGATGGCTGGCCCGTGGAACGGAGCGATCGTGCGGATGGGCAGATCATCGATGCGATCCAGCACCCCCTCCACCTGACGGGCCATCGGCGCCATCAGGCAGTCGTAGAACCAGCGGCGATCCTCCTCCGTGCTGCTGCGGTTCGCTTCCGCGAAGGTCTCCACACAAAGGTGGGCGGAGAAAAACTTGCTGCTCATCAGCAGTCCGGTGCTCTCCTCGAAGGCCATCAAGGCGCCGGGCCAACGCGGGGTGGGGACCGGGATCAGCCGCAGCCGCAGGGGTCCCGCCAGGGGACGGCACACCTCCTGCTTGACCACATCGATCGGCGGCAGGGGGATGGCGGCCTCGGTTTCTGCGGACCCTTCCGAAGCGGGCCGCCGCTGCTCCCACAACTCGCGCACCAGCTTCGCCCCCGCATTGGAGGCCACCAGGGCGAGAGCCGGCCAGCGCGCCACCATCGCCCGCAGCAGTTCCACCCGATTCGGGTTCACCACCCCCACCACCACCTTCAACGGGGCATCGGCCGGCACCCGCTCTGCCAGGGCGGCGAAAAACGGCTCGGCGTACGTCATCCCGGGGGGATGAATCAACACAGGCGGAACAGCATGGCCATCGGTGGCCAGCCCCGCCTCGAACAGGAAACTGTTCGCCGTGGTGCCTCGCTCCAGGCCGTATTCCACCTCAAAGCGCAGCCGCCGGGGGCTCAATCCCCGCAGGCAGACCAGACCAGGATCGATCGGCAGGCAAAGCACCGAACGCCCTGTGGCGGCTCCCTCGTGGGCGGAGCCCTGTTCAGCGGGTTGACCGGCGGCGGTGGAATCGGCGGCGGAAGGAGTGGTCAGGGGAGCCATGGTCGAGGGCGGCCGGCGGAGGTTCAATAATGGTTGCCCACCTTGCGGTGGTGGACAGCGGTGTGGGCGGAGGCATCGGCCACGTTCCCCTCCTCCACCACGGCGTAAACCACCCAGTGGTCGGGGGTTTCCAGGCGCTGCGTCACGCGGCACCCCAGATAGGCGAGGGCATCCCCCAGCACAGGCCCACCAGTGGCCGCGCCCTCCAGGGTGGCCACCCCGGCGAAGCGATCCGCGCCCGGCGGAAAACGCTTCAGGAAGTGGCGGAGCAGCGGTTGGTGATTGTCCTCCCGCAGGATGTTCAGCACAAAGCGGTCGTCCACCTGCAGGAGGGCCTCGATGGCGCGGTCCTTGGCGACGGCCACGGTGAGGCCCGGTGGATCGAAACTCGCCTGGTTGACCCAGCTCGCCACCATCGCCCCCGAGCGGGCCGTCTCCCCCTCTCCCTGCCGGGCTGTGACGACATAGAGCCCGCCGGAAAGACGTCCCAGGGCCTTGTCCAGGTCGCCATCGAGGGCTTTCATCGCCGCGATGGCCTTGGCCTTGGTCAGCAGCTGGCCCAGGTCGGTTCCAGCCTCCTCGCAGCGCTGGTAATCCCCCGGCTCGGGCACGTGATGGATGCGCAGCGGCGCGAAACCCTCCCGCTGGCCCAGGCTCCGCAGGCGGCTGGCCACGGTGTCGATCGGTTCGTCGTTGCCGCCGTAAGCGTCATAGATGCCCACCCACTGCTTGGGATGGAGGGCGGCCAGCAGGGTGCCGATGCTCGCTTGGAGGTCGGGATCCGCCTGGCTGGGCCAGGTGGGCACCACCACCGCCGCCGCCTCCCCCACCAAGGCGGAGAGCTCTTGCGCATCAGTGGCGCGCAGATCCACCAGCTGAGTGGCGATCCCCGCCTTGCCCACACCGCGAGCGATCGCCTGGCTGAGACGGTCGCAAAACCCATGCTGGCTGATGTAGCCCACCGCCACATAGGGCCCCTCGGCGCTGCGCTGGCTGCTCCACTCGCGGTAGTCGCCGATCCAAAGCGGCAGATGGTGGCGCAAGAGAGGGCCATGGCCCACCGCGATGGTGGTGATCTCCGGCAGGCTCTCCATTCGCTTCAGGGCTTGCAGCACGCTGCGGGCGTTGGGGCCCATCAGACAGTCGTAGTAAAAGCGGAAATCCGGCGCGATGGCCCCGGGGTCGTTGTCGTAGAGGGCATCGGAGCAATAGTGCAAGCCAAAGGCATCACAGGTGTAAAGAATTCCCGTGCCGTGGTCAAAGGAGAAAATCGTGTCGGGCCAATGCAGATTGGGAGCGCTGAGGAAATCAAAGCGATGGGTCGTGCCTGTGGAAGGATTCGTGCCCAGATCCAGGCTGTCGCCTGTTTTCACCGCCCGGCTGCGAAAGGGCCGGTGCACCTGGTTTTCCAGAAACTGCAGCGCCACTTTGGAGGCGACAATTTCAAGATCGGGATGGCGTTCGAGCAGATGTCCGATCAGTCCGGAATGGTCGGGTTCGGTATGAGAAACGATCAAGAAGTCGATGCTCTTTGGATCGATCAAGCCCTCCAACAGAGGCAACCAGGTGTCCGCGAATTTCAAGTGGCTGGTGTCCACCAGGGCGGTTCGTTCGCCGCGCACCAGAAAAGCGTTGTAGGTGGTGCCGTTGCGCAAGCCGAATTCGATGTCAAAGCGGCTGCGATCCCAGTCCAAGGAGCGGATGGCGGTGGTATCCGCCGCAATATCCTCCATTTGGAGGCTCAGGCGGGGGGTGGATCGAGGCTCGCTGGCTTGGGAGGGCAGGGTGGTCGTCATGGCTGCTCCATCCATGGGTGTCGAGACTTTAGGAAGGGGAGGCGAAAGTTTGGGGCCAGCGCATGAAGGCAGCTTCTCCATCGGGCATCTTGAAAGGGGCGGTCGCAACAGCAGTCATCAGACAAAGCCCTGACAACCGAAGGAATGGGCCAACAAAAAAGCTCCCCAAGTGAATTGGGGAGCCCTGATGGAAAACAACTGATGAGGAGCCGATCAGATCACAAAAACGTTTCCAAGTGCAGAAACACTGTTCAAGCCCGTGACTCCATTGTCAGTAAAGATCCTTGCAAAACGCACTGGGCTGTACGTTCCACCACTTCCATCTCTGTCGTACCAGAGTGTTCCCTGATCTGCACCTGATGTGATCAATCCGATTCTTTGGGCGGCAGTCGTAAAGTTGACTGAAGAACCACTATTGAAGATTTGTCCTCCGCCCGCTGTGTTTTGAAGCAACACACCAATGCCGTTGAGCCCACCAGCCCCAGCGACTACCGAAGTCGTGGTCAGATCTCGATAAATCGCACGGCTGAGCACCAGACGATCGGTGTTAGTTCCACCCGGGTTGGGCTGGAAGTTAATGATGGTATCCCAGTTGGTGTTCGTGTCGGGTACGGTGTCAAAAAGGAAAAAGTCATTATCGATTGTAGCTCCAATGACGCCTCCATTAAGAGTGTCGTTACCAAGGCCGCCCGAGAGAAAATCGGACCGATTGGACGTTGTTGAGGCAACAACTTCACCAGCGGATGTTCCAGTGACAAATTGTTGGATCGCCAGGGCATTGCCGTTGTTGGGATTAGCAATAGTGTTGTCAGCCGTTCCGTTCGTCGTAACGGTCTGGATGGCACTTGTCAGGTTAACAAATGGCGATACAAACCTGAAGGAGTTTTGAGTATACGTATACGCAGGGTTGGTATTTGTTGCGGTGTGATTTTCCAGCAAGATACCGATGGCTCCCGGATCTCCATACGTGGAGCTGAGAGTAACGTTTTGACCTGTGAAGAGGTTATTGACAAGGGTTCCGCTGCCACCTTCCAAACTCAAGAAAGAGCCATTGGCAAAGGTATTGCTGGGAGTAGCTCCGGCGGCACCGATTGTCACTCCTGTCGAATTCGCAATTTTATTGCTTTTTGGTACACCAGCACCATTGGTGCGCACGAACTGAGTACCCGTCCCGCGCGAGAAAGTGTTCCCTGTAAGGGTAACGGACTGACTGTCAAAAATCGAAAGGGCGTTCCGGTAGCCGCTCTCGTCAAACGTATTGTCTGTGATGCTAATGGAACCGCCCGCTCCTTGACCACCACTCAGCATCAAAAATGAGGACCCACCACTGTTGACAGACCCTCCGGTAAACCCGGCTTGGCCGGCCAGGCTGACGATGCTGTTATTCAGGGAGAAATTCCGAATGCCCAAAACAGCGGAATAATTGCCTGAAGCGCTAGCCGTTCCTGCGTGCGTGCCGCGAAACGACACGTTGTCGAGAATGATTGATTTAGTTAACGTGTTCGCCTCCGAAACACCAAAATCACCCGTTTGCAAAATGTACCCGGAAGCACCCGAATATAAAAAATCTAAATCTCTATAGGTGACGCTGACGGGAGGCGTTCCATCGGCATTTTTCTGGAATAGTCTGGCATTGCCAGTAATCGTGGTGACACTTCCATCATTGGAGTTACCGGCGCCGTCATAAGTCAGCGTGGTAACGCCGTTGATAAAGCCGGTACTGCAATTGGGCGCGGCCGAATAGGCGAGGCTGTTGTTGAAGCCAGGGAACGTGATGTCAAAAGATCCGCTGGCAATTTCGATGGTGTCTCCGTTTCCAGCAGCGATGAGTGCGGCGCGGATCGAAGAGTAGGTTCCGGGAACGTTAAGGATGGCCATGGTTGAGACTCGTGCGACGAGGAATGGGTGAAGTCTAAACGCCGCTATTCAGAGCATCATAACCTCGAACTTAGTTGTTTCCGGAGATCCTGACAGCTGACAGCCTTCGTAATCTTCTCAGATCCTCACAAGGATCAGCCGCAGTGAACACCGGTTGTTGCAATGTCTGGATGGATAGCCCTAGTCGGTTTTTCAATCGGCGATGTTGAAAGCCTTTGGCTTGAACCAAGCGACGGCCAAGACCAGAGCACTCAAGAACCAGGCCAGCCCCTGAAGGACAGGCAAGACAGGCGAGACGAGAATGAGACGGGCTGGAGTCCAGAGTGAAACCCCCAGCAGAGCACTGAGCACCGCGACACCCATGCGACGTTCACGCCAACTGAGGTCGGCCATGGCGAGAAGCGCGGGCGCCAACATGATGTGGTCCGTCGAGCGGTGATAGAAACCCAAATAACCCAACAAACTGCACAGGCCCGCCTGGATCATCCAGCGTTGAGGATCTCCTAGTCGTCTAAGGGCTGCGGTTGTCCATGGTCGCAACACAGACCTGCGCCCCAAAACAATGAGAAGGGCGAGCAAGCTGGCCCCCACCCCCAACCACAGGCCCCACCCCCCCTGACTCAACTGAAGGGTCAGGTTCCAGCCAGAATCATCTTGAACCTTTCCCATCAGGAGGAAAAAACGTTTGCTGTAGGTCAGAGGGCTGAGACCTGTGGCGAGCAAGGCGACAACGGACAGAAGAGCCAAAGCCAGAAGTCCAGCCCACAGGCCGCCCTTTTGGCCCCGTTGGAAAGCGAGTGGAGTGCCGTGGAGCAAGGCGATCTGGGGTTTGATCATGGCCAGTGCCCAGCAGAGGCCAGCGGCTCTGGGTTGTCGCTGCAGCAGATGTTGCCATTCCAAAAACACCAGACCCATGCAAATAATGGAGAACTGCGCGACAGCCAGGGCATTCGCATTACCGCTGATGGCCAAGGGAGCCAAGGCGCCACACCACCCCGCAACGATCCCATGGGGGCGCATGGTGCGATAACCGATCCAAGCAATCAGAGCCAATGACAAGAGACTGAAGACCTGGATGGTGAGAATGCCCTGGTGGAGCCCCCAGGGGTGGAACAACAAGCCAAACAGTGGAATCGCCCACAAGGGATAGGGGCTGGAACGCATCCCCGGAGGGGGGTGACCTCCGTAAATTCCTCCCATCGGGAAGTGGCCCGCACGGAACACCTGCCACTCCTGAAAGCGTTCTCTGAGATCCTTGGCGTTGCTCCACCCGAGCACCAACCCCTTGCTGATGGCCAGAAAAGCCAGAAGGGCCAAGGTTGCCAAAGCCAAAATGACCAGTCCATGGCGGACATTTGGACGGGACTTCAGAGCCAGGGGCCAAGACAGGGGTCTTTGGAATTGAAAAAGACCGGCCATCGCCATGAACGTTCCGCTGGCGCAACACAAATGGAGCACATGCAATCCCACGCCGGTGAAGGCCGCCGCCCAACCACAGCGACGAAGATGCAGACGGTGAAAGGACAGATTCAATCCCACCACCAGCAGCAGGGCCATGGACGCACTGACCACGCCAAGAAAGCGGCTAGCGGGTATAAGGGTCAGAACAAGGCCGATGGGCACAAGGAGAGCCAATGCCCCGCTGACCCGTCCAGCCAAGGAGAGGTTGAGCGTGGCGGGAATGCCTGATTGCTCAAGGAGCAGACGTGACCAGGGGATGGCCCGCTGGCGAATATCGGTGACCACCATGGAGGCCAACGTCCAGCTCTTGTGGTGACACCCCTGGATCGTTGGATCCAAGACGATGCGGCCCCCTCGGCGCCATAGTCGAAGCCCGAGTTCCACGTCCTCAATGCTGGGTTGCCGATAGGCGGTGTCAAACCCACCGAGAGCCAGGAAGACATGTCGGCGCATGGCGCCACAACCGGCCCAAAAGCTACTGGCAGGGCCTGCATGCCGATGGTGCGTATGGTGATGGAGCAGGTTGCGAAAGCGGCTGACGACACCGGGGGCTGCAGGTGCATCGTCATAACTGCCAAAAACAGCATCCAGTTCTGGATCTCCGCAGAACGCCTGGCGAAAACGGGTCAGAGTCTCTGGATGAAGTTCGACATCGGCATCCACAAAGATCAACACATCACCCCTCGCTTCACGCGCCGCCAAATTACGCGCAGCTGCGGGGCCTGATCGTTGACCCGTCGCAAACACCATGACGTGAGGAGATAACATCCATGACGGCAAGTCTGGGTTGGTGCCGTCATAAACGACCAGAGCATCGCTTGAAAAGCCTGCCTCGACATCCGCCTCCACTACAGCTTTCATCTGCAAGAAGCAATTGTGAAATGGCTGCGCCCAAGAGATGGTGGGCATGATTACCGTAATCCTGAGATCTGATGGCAGACCTGTATTGCTTTCTGCTTTCAAGATCGATTACTTTGCCTCCAGGTATTCAGCGTCCTGGTTGACGCACCAAGGGTCGTAGAGATGATCGTTGGCTAGGATATTTTTTGCGACCAGGATCCCGGTCATCATCGAATGATCTTGGTTATTATACTTATGCATGCCATTGCGTCCAATTTGATGGAGGCCAGGACAATGTTTAACTAGCCCCTCTCGAATACTATTGACGGTTTTTTCGTAATTATTATCATAAACGGGATATGCTTTTGGCTGCTTGACGACACAGCCATCAACCACGTCTCCTTGTCGCGCGAGCTGGAGTGCCTGAAGCTCTTTTGTCGCCAACTGAATCAGCTCCTCTTCGGGCAATTTCCACAAACGATCGCGTGTCGAACAAAAATATTCCATTCCATAGCAGGCGAATTCAGGATCTGGAATAAGCTCAGGCGACCAATTGCCAAAGTTTTGAATACGTCCGACCAACAGGCCCGCATCATGAATATAGAGCCATTGATCGGGGAACGACTTCCTCGGCCTTAGGATCAAGGCAACCAGGATAAAATCTCGATAGTTTAATGAAGCTGCTGCCTCCAAGATTGTGGAGGGTAGGCTAGGTTCTATGGCTGCGATGACAGATCTTAGCGGAGCTGTACTGATGACATGTTGATAAGGGCCCCTCTGTTGAACAACGGAGTCCTTTCCAGATCTCAGTCCGAGACTCCATGCATCTGTCTTGGCATCTCGGTGAAGCGCTGTCACCTTGGAGTCCATATGAAGGATCCCTCCAAGTTGTTGAATCTTGGCAGCTGCCGCCTCCCACATCATGCCTGGGCCCAATCGTGGATAGCGAAATGAGGTGATCAGTGTTTTGATCACATCCTGGCGACTGGTGGCGTGAGTTGCGGCTGGTGTTGAGCTTGAGAAAAGACTTGCCCAAGCTGCTTTGGAGAGAGATAAGCCTTTGATGCGCTGGGCAGCCCAGTCAGCAGAAATGTCGCGGCAAGACGTTCCCCATACTTTTTCAGTATAGGTCTTGAAGAAAGTTTTGTATAGACGTGCGCCAAATTGATTCGTGACCCAATCCTCGAGATTGTTGACATTTTTAACAGGCCTGATCTTTCGTTTGAGATACGAGCCAACACAGAGGAGAGCTTCCCGCTTGCCGAGATTATCAATGACTTCTGCGGCCTCCAATGGATATTGATAATATTTTTTCTTATAAAAGATGCGCGAGAGGCGATCTCTTACGATCATATCAGTTGGCATAATCTCAGTCCAGAGATCCTCGATCTCACTGGATTTAGAGAAAAAGCGATGGCCACCTATATCAAAACGAAACCCTTTGTAGACCACCGTACGGGAAATTCCGCCGACATAAGTCGGATCAGACTCCCAAATCTCTGGGCAGAGTCCTCCCTTGGCAAGCAGGTAGGACGCTGTTAACCCAGCCGGGCCAGCGCCTATAACGGCGACGGAAGTGTTGTTGGTTGAGGTTGTGGTCAAGATGCATGGATGCAAACGACGACAGTGAGAGACAAATGTCTGCGTGCGTGCCGGGGCAAAACCAGAGATTCAACGCTTGATGTCGATCTACTTCGCAAAATTAAATTAAAATTAATTCATAGATACGCCTTGGACCTGACACCTCCATAGAGAAGCATACGCTCCAGAGGTGGCGATTAGTTGATCGTGGCTTCCACGTTCAATAATTTTTCCAGCATCGATCACCAGTATCATGTCTGCATGACGGATGGAACTCAAGCGATGGGCAATCGCGAGTACGGTACGACCACGGCTGAAGGCCTCAATGGCAGCATGAACCTTAGATTCTGAATGGCTGTCGAGAGCACTTGTGGCTTCATCAAGGATTAGTATCTGCGGCTGACGTAGAATGGCTCTAGCCAAGGAAATTCTTTGACGTTGGCCACCGCTGAGGCGATGGCCGTGCTCGCCAATCACGGTATCGTATCCCTCCGGAAGCTTGGCAATAAAGTCAGCAGCACAGGCCGAAACAGCTGCATTATGTATTTGATCTTGGCAAACATCTTTACCGAGCCCAAAAGCAATATTAGCAGCGATCGTATCATGGATCATCAATACATCCTGACTCACCACTCCAAGAGATCTTTGCCAACAATTCAGACTCAAAGAGAGAAGATCTTCACCATCGACCAGAATAGAGCCATGTGTAGGGGTAATCAATCCCACGAGGAGATCGACGATTGTGGACTTTCCCGCTCCGGAGGAGCCAACGAGAGCCACAGTCGCTTTGCAAGGAAGAGAGAAGCTGATGCCTTCAAGAGTATCTTGAGATCGATTTGGATAGCGAAAATAAACGTTATCAAAACAAATCTCGTGTTTGAGTTCTGCAAAGGAGCGACCACTGCGGCGTCGGAAGGTTTTTCCTTCCGGGTTAAGAAGTTCGTTGAGCATGTCAACTCGTGGACGGTTTTCTGTAAGGAGGTTTAGACAAAGGCCCATTTTTGCCAAACGTGCATTTAACCTTTGCAAAGCAAGTACGAATGTCGCCAGACTTGGAATCAGCCACTCTGTTCGACCAGCGGATAAACGCCAGCTCAAAATCCCCAAAACAACGGCTGCAAAAACAGGCAAGAACTCTGCCGTTGGCTGTAAGAAGCTTCGCAAACGACTGAGGTTTACCAACTTCTGTTCTAATCCATGTAGCACGGAAGCAAAGTGTTCATTGGTTTCAGCTTCACACGCATTACTGTGGATTAATCTCAAGGCTTGCAGGTCTGCTGTTAGCGTTGACGTGACACGTCGTCTCTGTGCTTCAACCTCTTTTGCTGCCATGCGTATTTGTGGACGAAGGCGAGCTTGTGTGAGGGCAATACCTAGTCCCAAAAAGCAAGCCATGATCAAGAGCCAAGGGGAAATCTTGACCAATACAAGGAGATAAACACTCGCAAGAACAGACTCTGTAATCAAGCGGATCCGCTCTTCTATCTCGAGATTAATGGTGGAAGGAGCTAGATTAGCTTGATGGGTAAGATCACCCGTTTTCATGCCACTGACACAACCATAACTTAAGCTCAGGATATAGCGGTGGATACGAGGCAATACCTCTGCCTGACAACGGGCCGCAAATCGTCCAGAGACAATATCGCTATAGGCCCGACAGGAGCTGGCAATCAACTGGAGTATCAGCACGACCCCCAACAACAGCATGAAAGCCTGTCCACGGGACAGTCCATAAACGATGAACACCTGGGGCAAGGAGGATCCAAGCAGCAGGCTGAAGGATCGATAAAGGGTTGCGAACAGGGTGGCTTCAGAAATGCCTAAAATAACGACAAGAACGAAATAGACCAGGAGGACTTTCCACTGTTTCCTTGCCAGTTGTCTCACCAAAACGCCCATCGGTGTTGAGGGAGAAAATGCAGATCGACGACCTGCAGATCGCAGGAAGGCCTGGAGACCATGACGATAAAGCGATCGTTCACCTCCTAGGCTCGTCTGGTTGCCTCTCATAACGCGCTTATTCATTCTTCAGGAGAGTGGCCAAGACTCTTTCATAGTTGAGACGCACTTGAACGGCCTGCTCATCCACACTGGGTACGGACGGTGCGTGGGATTGAAAGGTCTGCAATTGCTGCGGGGTTTCGATCAAATTCAACAAAACCCGTCTCAAGTCATTCGCATCATTGCAGCGAAACAGACGGCCATCAACCCCATCACGTACTAACTCTGCCATACCACCCACATCGGCTGTAATGACAGGAATCCCGGCAATTTGAGCTTCCTGAATCGTCAATGGGGAATTTTCAAACCAACGGCTTGGCACAATAACTGCATCAAATTCAGCCAGGATTGAACCAATTTGAGAATTATCGTATCGCCCATGAAGTAGAACGCCAGGAATAGGCTCATTTGTCTTTTGCCGAAAGTGAGCTTCGGATATAGGACTACCAAAACTCGATCCATGCAGGTGCAACGTCGCCCGATCGCCTAATCCGCGAAAAGCTTCTAACAGAAGATCGACACCCTTATGCGGATGGAATGCGCCGATGTAACCAAATTGTAAGCGTGTCTTCTGAGGATGGCGAGGCTGCATCCTGCGAAAATGGCGCATGCCATAACGAAGATGAACAATGCGATCTGGCGAAACACCGCATGCAATATATTTGTTGGCTAAGAATTGGCTCGGAGCCAGAAAGAGATCGACCCTTGTGAAGATTTTTTGAGTAGCCGTAAAGAAAAACCTCTTCTTGTCCTCAACATCGGATGTCTCTGGGCTTCCCAAAATCTTTTCAGCCAAGAAAACAGAGAATCTCAACAATGCCCGACGCTTTGCTCCTGCTTGATTCAGCGCAAACTGACGCCAGCGAGCCAGGGAGGGAAGCTTGGCGGCAATAGGAGCCTGTCCCCGTGGGAGAACACGAAGCAAAGCCGGACAACAACCCTCAAAGAAATCAAAAGAATCTTTACTACATCGTGTATTATCTTCCATCAATAGATGTTGATTAGGGCAGATCAAGCCGTAATCATGGAGGGTATATATCACAGCACAATGCTGATTCTTTGCAAGCCCAACAAGATCATCGCCAAGGCTCAGATAATTATGAAAATGAACAACATCCGGAGTGAAGTCTTTGAGAACGCGAGAGAATGATTCGACGAGAAAAGAATTAGAGTAATTGGCAAGACGAGCATATTCACCAGCATCAATGCAGTGAAATACTTGGATTCCATCCACGACGTGACGTTCCAAGCGCTTGGGAAAGCGAGGTTGGGTATTGGAGACATGGAAAACCCCGATCTCATCTCCCAAAGCCATCAGGCATTCACTAAGTTGCTGACAATACACCTCAGATCCCTGCGAAGAGAATGGAGGAAATTGATGGATAACTTGAAGAACGCGCATCAGATGAGACCTTGGTAAATCGCACGCACTTTCGTGGATTGATCCACAATGCAAGGCACATCAGGAGCTTGATCTCTGAATCTCGCGAGTTGCTCGGGATGCGCAATGCAATCTATCAACACACGTCGCAAATCAGCAGAATCGTTACAGTGGAACAGGCGGCCATCAACGCCATCTCGGACCAACTCTGCCATGCCACCGACATCTGCCGTAATAACAGGAACACCAGCGAGTTGTGCTTCTTGTATGGTAAGAGGAGAGTTTTCATACCAGATACTAGGAATTACGACGGCATCGAGACTCGCAAGGATTTGACCAAGATCATTGTTGTCGTAGCCACCATGAAGGACCACACCTTCCATGGAATCAGCGGTGAAGCGTTTGAAATGGGCCTCAGAAACGGGAGTGTTAAAGCTGCTGCCATGCAAATGTAGTGTTGCCTGATCACCCAAGCCACGGAAGGCATCAAGAAGCAGGTGGACTCCTTTATGGGGATGAAAAGCGCCAATGTAGCCAAAGTGAAGACGGTTATCGCTTCGTATCCGATCAGCACTGTGGTTGAAATAGCGAATGCCATAAGGAATATGGCTGATGCGATCTGCAGGGAGACCGCAGGAGACAAAGCGATCATGCAGAAAGGCGCTTGGAGCAATGAAGCGATCGACATTGGAAAAAATCTTGCGCGTCGCCCCAAGGAAAAATGATTTTTTCTCCATCACCAAAGTTGTTGCCGGAATACCAAAGACTTTCTCAGCCATGCCTACCGCTGAAGTCAATAAGTATCGTTGAAATCTTTTCGGCTGATTGGTTGCGAACAGGCGCCAGCGCGCCAGTGGAGGAAGCTTGGATCTAACAATCGGAGGGCGGCCTTGACTCACCCGAATCAAGGCAGGACAACATCCTTCAAAAAAATCAGGTGAATTCTTGCCACAAAGACTGTTGTCATCGCGTAGTAAGAGTGCTTTCGGACAAAGAAGTCCATAATCGTGCAGATGATAGACAACAGCTAGCGCCGATGATTTAGCCATGCCAACCAAATCATCTCCTAAACTGATAAAGTTATGAAAGTGTACAACCTCCGGCTTTACCACGCTTAATACATGTTGAAAAGTCTCTTGTAAAAATGGATGACTCCAATCAGCTAGCCTGCCATATTGTGAGGTCTCGATACAATGAAAGATCTGGATGCCTTCATAGTTACCCTCTTGCAGGCGTTTGGGCCTTCTCTTTTTCGTATTGGAAATATGGAAGACAGCAACACGATCCCCTGCAGCGATCAAACACTTACTCAACTGTAAGCAGTACACCTCAGAACCTTGGGATGAGTGCGGAGGGAACTGATGGATGACCTGGAGAATACGCATCTAGCGAAAGACTCAACACGGTTGGCAACAATCAATGAAAAATAAGATATGGCGACTCATCTACGCTGAGATTTGTTCGCCCGACTATCTTCTTGGGATAAGCCAGGGAAATTCTTGGTCTCTCATGGGAAGCCCCAAAAAGGGACATAGCTTTTCGTAGCCCTCCCCTGCACAGATATTCATCCGCAACACGTGGGGCTCATCCTTCAGGATGTCATTCATTGTTGCATAGTGAGAACGCAGACGGGCCAGAGCATCCTTGGTCGAGCAGACAGGGCCAAAAAAGTTAAAAAATGAAGCGAGCCATTGTTGTTCATCGCGCTCTAGTTGCACATAGTAAGATGCCGGGTAACGCAACCGAAATGCTGCAACAAATTCTGGTGAAGACCAGGGCAAGTCATCGAGTGAGTTAAAATAACCGGCCCACTTCAGGCAGATTTCTAAATTACTTTGTTCCAACTGTTCATGCAGATCTTTATCATAACCAAAGTGACTAAATCCCAGTTGGCGCATTGCCAAACCAAAGGAGGTTGTGCCTGTTTTGACATAGCCTACACAGAGAACTCTCGGCTTGCCCGGATCAAACGGCTGCGCAGTCCTGCGCCAATGACGCAAAACCATCCTGCCTCCATGGCTGCGCTCCAAGGCTCGGACAATTGGAGTTAAGAGGCGATCTGTTTTCATTGGTCAAGAGCCTGTGCAAGTCCAACAGGGACGCCATTGGCAAGGCGAGTAGCTGAGTAATTCTTTTCAGACAGTGGCGTAACGCGATTTCATTCGCGAGCTAAAGCTCTTTTTCTAATAATGAGTCTACCATGGGCCAACTGCTGGCTGTGCCGCAAGAAGCCGTAAGCATGGCCGGCAAAGGGTCAAAGATCATCAAGCGCGCCAGTTAACTTTTTTTACGAAACTCCTGCACAATTGGCCAGTGAACACCGAGCAGGTTCAACGGTTATCAAGGGATGAGCACGTGAATCCTATGCTGGAGACGCACCCTGACCTCTTGCATCCACAACGCGACGATTGGCTTGCAAAGGAGGAAAGACATTTGCCTTGCAACAATTTGTGCTGTGGCCAAGCCTTCACATGCCTCCAATTTTTGCTGCTGGCTTTTCGCTGCCAACCAATCAAGAGATTCGCGGGAAAAACACATCATGTCTGCCAGCGTATGGATGCAAGGACCATCGTCATGGCGAGCCAGGTCTTCATGAAGATGGATACCGTACCTGCTGAGCAACAGATCATTTTCGGATTGAATATGATCTACCATATGAAGAAAAAAACGCGAGTGTAAATGAAAGTTTTCGCCCTTCAGCTCACTGAGATGCTTCAGCATAAGCTGATTAGAGGCCAAAGACGGATAAGATGATGTGCGAAGAAACTTGTTAAAGCAATAGAGCATTCGTACAGTGTCTCCTGCCATACTTTCATTGGCTCGCAGGATGGACTTAGGTGCGAATCGGATACCCAATGCCTGGCAGAAGTCACTCACAACACATCCAGCAATAAGGCCTTCTGAGGTAAACGCTCTAACCACGAGATTAGCCTTTCCAAAGATAGACTCAAATGTTTTCAATCTCTGGCTATACCTTAAGTAGACCATGCACTGTTCATCCCCAATTCGATCAATCGTCGTGATATCACTTCCAAATTTTAAATTTTGCTGGATATTGCTTTCGAGCCACGACTTCATTGGCCTTAAATAAGCAATAACACATAGCTCAAAACCAACATCTCTCATAAATTCGCGAATGGCTTCCAACTCTGATGGCTTAAATCTCCAGCAAACTTCAGCAGAGATGATGGCTGTCTGATTAGCCTTGTAAACACGACAAAGTTGTCGGCGCAACTTTGCCTGGTAACGGCGCTTGAGCCATGACAACCTCGCCCTGGAGTAGCCCAACTTGCGATATAACCAATATTCAAGAGGGTCATCCATGAAAGCAAGATTCATGAATTCACTACCATTGGGGTGGCCCGTTAGATCAACATAGTGAAATCGCGGATCTTTGAGATTTGACCAAAGTGAATCCTGAATTGAGCTCGTACCCGTCTTCGGCATTCCGACGTGAAGAATGCATGTCTTCAAGGACATTGGACTTGCAAGACCCATCAGGTTTCAGAGATCGGCTTGCCGCGCCAGACCCCGATGCTTCCTTGTTCTTTGCCGTTGATCATGGTTGCTTCTCCCGCCGATGTATCGCGCCTGGCTCCGACACAACCCGTTGAAATTCCCTGGCCCAAAGGATTTGCCCCATCAGGCAACAGGGCAGCAAAGCCAGATAACGCAGCAGGTAGGAGGGCGGCGCCCCCAGCAACCGCCAAGCGATCAGCGGGAGCACCACCAGTGGCACGCCGTACACCAGCGGCGGCCAGCGTTGGATCCAGCGGATGGCCCGTCCCCCCAGGATCTGATGGTCGTGAGCCGCAGCCCGGCCCATGGCGCGGCTGTAGCGACGGAATTCCGCCCAGCCGCGACGGTTGTGATGCCAAACAGGCAGAGATGCGTCGTACACAACGGCCCATCCCAGCTTTCGCACAGCTTCGGAGAGCAGGCGATCCTCGCCCAGGGTCTGATCCGGGAAACGCACAGCCGCCAGCACCTCCGCCCGCCAGGCGCTGTTAGCGCCGATCAAAAAATTATCGCGGCGCACGCGAGCGCCGCGACGGGGGAAGTGCGTGAGAAATTCCAGAAAGTAGACGCACCAGCCACTGACGTTGTCGGGATTGGCTACAGCCATGGAGCCGCCCGCCGCCCCCACACCCTCTTGGTCCAGGTGGCGCAGCAGAGCCTGGATCCAATTCGGCGGCACAAGGCAATCCTGATCCACGCAGAACAGCCAGCGGCCCCTGGCGTGGCGAACCCCCCAATTGCGGGCCTGGCCTGCTGTGAGACGGTCTGGAGATTCAATCAGCCGCACCTGCGGAAAGCCAGCGCGCACCAGGTCCGACGTGCCATCTCCCGAGCTCTCCACCACGAGAATCTCGGCATTGAAACCCTCGGCGGCTTGGAGAGCGGCACCCAGGCACTGGCGGATGGTGGCTTTCCCCATGAAGGCGGGAACGATCACGGAGATCTCAGGAAGGGGCATCCGATCCGCTCATAAGACAGACCTGCGGGCTCAACAGGCCCGCAGCATGCGGGGCAGCGCTGGCGGGACTCTTGCGTAACATTGCAAAAAATGAGGTAAGCTTGTCAGTCTCACCGGGAGACGCCAGTGTTGCGTCAATCTCACCATAAGACGTTTTTCAGAGGGAATCCCGTGAACCTTGCCGCTCTCGGCCTGCGGTCCTGGATGCGCCCGGTGATGGGCCTTCCCCCCCCTGCGCCTGGCGCCAGAGAGGGGGCGAAACCGTCGAAATTGGCAGGGGCTGGCGAGCCGGGCCGCGCCGCGCGGCGGGATACAGGATCTCCCGTTACGCCGGGGTGCCGCCTTTGCATGGAGGGCTGGGATGGCCAGGATGGGGCTTGCGACATTCTCGAACTCTCCAGCCACGGGGTGACCATTGCCCTGAACCATGCTCCCCGCTCCCCTTGGAGCGAGCGTGGACAGCTGTTGATCGGCCTGCCAGGAGAGGATCATTACGCCGTGCCAGTGGCGGTGCGTCGGGTGAGACACTCCCCTGAGACTTCGATTCTGGAGCTGGTGATTCAAGATGGGCGCTGGTCGTATCACGCCAGCCGGAAGACCATCACAGACGCCACCAGTCGCTGAAGGACGCGGCCTGCCCCCGCACCGCGCCACGCTCATCCCGCAGGGTCCACAGTCGCGCCCCCGCGAGGCGAAAGCGATGGCCGGCCCGATCCACCCGGATCCCTCCGTAACCCGTCATGGCCTCCTGGAGCCTTGCCATGGCCAGGGCCTGGTCCCGTTCCCGCTGTTCCGACGGCTCGGCGGTGAGACGGGACGGCAAGCCGATCATCTCCCCCCAGGTCCGAGACCAGAGCCGCAGGGCGGCAGCATTCGCGTAGATCAATCGCGGGTCCGTGTCGCCGTCATGGGCCATCACGACCCGATCGGCCGCGAACACCTCCTGCGCCGTCAAACGCGGATGGCCCTCGGTCGCAACCCCGGCCAGAAGGGGGGTGCCAAACGCGGCTCGATGGCTGCGCACGATCCAGCGCACCACGTCCAGGACGGGGGCTTGAAGCCAAGGGGGGTCGCCGACGTCGCTCACGACGTCACTGCCCCATCCTTGCCCGCCCCCCCCGCAGCGGCGGTTGTCGGCGGCTTCTCCGCTCCAGCCGCCATGGCCCGCGCCATGGCCTGCGCCGCCATGGTCTTGCCATGGTCGAGAAGCCGTTCGAGAAACACAGCATTGGCGTTGGCAAAGCGAGGTTCCTCCGCCAACGGCAGGGGACCGGCCAACTCCAAGCCCGATTCCCCCTCCATGGCCGATGTGATCACCACCAGGTCGGGATCCATCGGCGCGTCATAGCGCCACCAGCGCGAGGGATCGGCGATCGCCCCATGGGGCGGATGGGGCACATGGACCAGGGGGGCGCTGGCGCCAGCCCGGCGGCGCTCCGCCAGCTCTGTCAACAGTTGAGCGCGGCTGCGGCCCCGGAGCTGGAACAGAACGAAGGGATCTTCCGAGAAACGATCGCCCATGAGGTAAAAAACCGCACTGACGTGTTTGCAAGGATTGGCTTTGTCGGGGCAGGTGCATTCGCTGCGCACCTCCTGCAACTTGAAGGGGAACAGCCGCTTGCCACTGGCGGCAAACGCCCGTTCGATGTCCTGGGGCATGAGGCCCGCCAGCAGTTGGGCCGACCAGCGTGCTTTCTGGCTCAGGGCCTCCAGCACATACCCCCAATCTTCGTCGTTGAGCACATCCAACCAGAGCTTCACCTTGTAGGGATCCTCTTCCGTGCCCTGCACGCGGGCGTGCACGCGACGGCCCTCGAAGCGAATCGACAGCACGTTGCCGGAGCGGGCGTAGTCCCAAGCGCGTTCCAGGCGCTTTTTGTAGCGGTAGGAGTTGATCAACTCCATCCACTGCTCCACCCACCAAGGCTGCTGGCCCAGCCCTTGCTGACCCAGCTGGGTGGCAATGGCACCGGACGAGACGATCATGGACGCCGGACCTGCGATTGGTTGGATTATCTCTCCCGCTCGTTGCGAGCGGCACAACAGCGCACAAGAAACGCCCCTTGTTGTGGCTCCGCGCGCTTCCTTTCCACCTCCGCGCGCTTGTTTTCAGGTCGTTGCCGGTTTTGGCCCTGTCGTCCTCCTAACTTCGTCGCCATGACGATTCCTGCACGGCTTCCTCGCCCCCGGTCCCCGCGCCACTGGTCCGGGCCAGCGACGAGCCTGGCGCTGCTGAGCGCAGGGATGGCCGGGCTTCCTGGCGCCGCGGCCAGGCTCCCCCCGCCTGCGGCACCGGCTGCGGCCCTCTCCTTTGGCCCCTGTCCCGACACCCCGCCGGGCCGCTCCGCCCTGGAGTGCGCCACCCTCTCGGTGCCCCTCGACCACGACCGCCCCGGCGAGGGGCGGCTGCCGCTGACGGTCTGGCGCTTGCGGGCCTCGGGCGCGGCCCCCCGGGCAGGCACCCTCGTGCTGCTCGACGGCGCCCCGGGTGCCGCCGATGCTTTGCCCCTGGAGGCCATGGCCCGCGCGTTGCCGCCGGAGTTGACCCGCCGCTTTGATCTGGTGAGCTGGCAGCGCCGCGGCACCGGCCGCCGGGGCCAGCCGGCCGCTCTCCACTGCTTTCCCACCGAGGCGGCGGCACAAGCCTGGCGCCAACGCCTGCCCCCCAGCCTGCCGCCCACCGCCGAGGGGCAGGGGCGCTGGCTGGAGGGCTGGGCCACCCTGGCCCGCGCCTGCGGCCAGCATCAGGGCCGCCTGTTGCCCCACTTGAGCAGCGCCGACAGCGCCCGGGATCTGGAGCTGTTGCGCCAGGCCCTCGGGGAGCCGGGGTTGCGGTTGCGGGCCAGCGGCGCGGCCAGCCTGATCGGAGCCACCTACGCCAATCTCTACCCGCGAACGCTCACCGCCCTCCTGCTCGACGGCCCCGCCGATCCCCAAGCGTGGGCGGACAATGGCAATCCCCGGGCCCAAGAGGGAACCGGCCTGCGCCTGGAGACGGATCTGGGAGCCGGCGCCACCCTTTTTGCCTTCCTGCAGCGCTGCGCCGCCGCCGGACGCCCCCGCTGCGCCTTTGCCGCCAGCGGGCCCGGAGGTTCTCCCGCCGCCACGGAACGGCGCTGGGCGGAACTGCTCGCCCGGCTGCGGCAGGGGACCCTGCGCTGGGACAACCGGCGGCTGGGCGCGGGGGAGGTGTTCAGCCAACTCGCGAGCCGTCTGCAAACCGTGTCGGCTGGTGGCCAGGGTCGCGGCGGCTGGGAGGGGGTCGGCCGGTTTCTCGAGGCCCTGGCTCGTGGGGGCGGGGGATCCCGAGAAGAGGCCCCGCCGGAGGATGCGGTCCCGGAGCAAACCCTGGCCACCGTCTGCGGCGACAGTGCCCAGCCGCGTGAGCTGGCGGCCATCCAGTCCCTGGCCGAGCGGGTCCGCTCCCGGTCCGGACTCCTGGGTCCCTGGGTGGCCTGGCGGGATGGTCGCTGCGCGGCCTGGCCCATGGCCGCCAGCCCCTACAGCGGTCCCTGGAGCACCCCCACAACCGCTCCGGTGCTTGTCATCGGTCATCGCTTCGATCCCGCGTTGCCGTTCCAGTCCGCGCTGGGCATGGCTCGGGAGCTGGATCGCGCACGCCTGTTGAGCGTGAACGGCTACGGCCACACCGTCTTGCGCAATCCCAGCGCCTGCGCGGCTCGCTACGAAACCGCCCTCTTCCTTTCCGGCCTGCTGCCCCTGCCCGGCACCGTCTGCCCCTCCGACTCCGCCCCCTTCCGCTCCAGCCCTTGAGACGTCCGCTCCAGCCCTCGAGACGGGAGCCCGCTGTGCGTTGTGAACCCTCCCCCCGGCGGATCCAGGGCACCATCGGCCGACGTTGCCGCGATGGCGTTGATGGGCGAGCCCCGCTTCCTGATGTGCGCTCCCACCCACTACGCGGTGGATTACGTCATCAACCCCTGGATGGAAGGCAACGTGCAGCGCGCCTCCCGCCAGGTGGCCGAAGAGCAGTGGAGACGGCTGCAGGCGCTGCTCGCGAGCCGGGCCAGCGTGGAGCTGATCGGTCCGGAGCCTGGCCTGCCCGATCTGGTGTTCACCGCCAATGCCGGCGTGGTGGTGGGCGACCGCGTGGTGCTCGCCCGCTTCTTCCACCCCGAGCGTCAGGGGGAGGAGCCCTGCTTCCAGAGCTGGTTTGAGAGCCAGGGCTTTCGGGTGGAGACGCTGCCGCCGGATCTGCCCTTCGAGGGGGCGGGCGACGCCCTGCTGGATCGGGGCGGTGGCTGGCTCTGGGCCGGCTATGGCTTCCGCTCGGAGCTCGACGCCCATCCGCTGCTGGCGCGGGCGCTGGGGGTGGAGGTGCTCTCGCTGCGCTTGATGGATGAGCGCTTTTACCACCTCGACACCTGCCTGTGCCCCCTCAGCGACGGCACGCTGCTCTACTACCCGCCCGCCTTTGATTTCCACTCCAATCGCTTGATCGAAGCGCGTGTTCGGCCGGAGAAGCGTCTGGCGGTGGGCGAGGCCGATGCCCTGGCTTTCGCCTGCAACGCGGTGAACGCGGGCGACGCCGTCATCCTCAACCAGGCCAGCGGCGCCCTGCGGCAACGGCTGGAGGCGCGGGGCTTCACGGTGTTGGAAACCCCGCTGACGGAGTTTCTCAAGGCCGGCGGGGCGGCCAAGTGCCTCACTCTGCGCCTCGATGAACCGCGCCCTGGCATCAGCGCCGGGCCGGTCGCGCCCGCGCTGCCGGTGGCGGCGCCCCACCGCACGATCCGGCTCCGGGGCCATCTGCTCGACACCGGCTTGATCAACCGCGTGCTCGATCGCATCGTGGAGGGTGGCGGCAGCTTCCAGGTGCTGGACTTCGCTTTAGGCCAGCAACGCCACAGCCCATCCAACGCCGCCATCCGCGTCAGCGCCCCCGACGGGGAGGTGATGGCGGATCTGATGGCGCGGCTGATTGATCTGGGTGCCGAGGCCAGCGAGGAGGAGGAGCAGGACGCCACCCTGGCGCCGGTGGAGCGGGATGGCGTCGCGCCGGACGACTTCTACGTGAGCACGATCTATCCCACCGAGGTGCGCCAGGGGGGGCGCTGGTGGCCGGTGGCGGGGCAGCGCATGGATGGCGCCCTGGTGGTGCGCGCGGGCGCGGAGGCGGGCGCGGAGCCCGTGGCGGAGTGCCGGCTGCTGCGGGATCTGCGGGTCGGGGAACAGGTGGTGGTGGGGGTGGAGGGGTTGCGCACCCTGCGGCGGGAGCCGGTCCGCGAGGGTCGGGAGAGTGATTTCGCCTTCATGGGGGCCGGGGTGTCGAGCGAGCGGCGGGTGGAGCTGGTGGTGGAGCAGATCGCCTGGGAGTGGCGCCGGATCCGGGAGCGCGGCGGCCGGGTGGTGGTGGTGGCCGGGCCGGTGGTGATCCACACCGGGGGCGGAGGCCACCTGGCCTGGCTGGTGCGAGAGGGATACGTGCAGGCGCTGCTCGGCGGCAACGCCATCGCCGTGCACGATGTGGAGCAGGCGCTGATGGGCACCTCCCTGGGGGTGGATCTCCAGCAGGGCGTGGCGGTGCATGGCGGCCATCGCCACCACTTGAAGGCGATCAACACCATCCGCCGCTGCGGCGGTCTGGCGGCGGCCGTGGAGCAGGGCGTGCTGCGGGAGGGCATCTTCCACGCCTGCGCGCGCGGCGGCGTGCCCTTCGTGCTGGCGGGCTCCATCCGCGATGACGGGCCCCTGCCGGACACCGAAATGGACCTGATCCGCGCCCAGGCCGCCTATGCCGACGCCTTGCGGGGGGCCGAGATGGTGTTGATGCTCTCCTCCATGCTCCATTCCATCGGGGTGGGCAACATGACGCCAGCGGGGGTGAAACTGGTCTGCGTGGACATCAATCCGGCGGTGGTGACGAAGCTCAGCGACCGTGGCTCCCTCGAATCGGTGGGCGTGGTGACCGATGTGGGCCTGTTCCTCAGCCTGCTGGTGCGGCAACTGGGGCATCCCGAGACGGCCTGAGGGGAGCACGATGCGCCTTGGCCCGCCTCCTGCCCCTGGCCCTCTGGCGTCGTTGGCCGCCCCCTCAGCCCTGCAAGATGAGGGCGTCCGCCCCCGCCCGTCCCTGAACCAGGAAACCTTGCTGTTCGAGCCCGCCGTGCCGGAGGAGGGGGCCCTGCGGGCGGTGCTGGCCTTCCCGAGCACCTATTCGGTGGGCATCACCAGCCTGGGCTTCCAGGTGGTGTGGGCCACCCTGGCGCGCCGGTCGGATGTGGATGTGCGTCGGCAATTCACCGACCAGGGGGATCCCCCCCACGGGGGTGGCCGCGGCCGCGGGCCAGCTCTCGACCTCTTCGGGCTCTCCCTCAGCTGGGAGCTGGATGGGCCCGTGCTGCTCGACCTCCTGGAGCGGCGGCGCATCCCCCTCTGGGCCTGCCAGCGGGGGGAGGACGACCCGATCGTCTTCGGCGGCGGGCCTGTGCTCACGGCCAACCCCGAACCCCTGGCCCCCTTCTTTGATGTGGTGCTCCTGGGGGATGGGGAGCTGCTGCTGCCCGCCTTCATCGACGCCCTGCGGGCCTGCCGCGACGCCCCCCGAGCCGAGCGGCTGCGGCGGCTGGCGCGGGTGGAGGGCGTCTACGTGCCCGCTCTTTACACCCCCCGCTACGACGCCGAGGGCACCCTGTGCGCCGTGGAGCCCCTCGAGGGCGCCCTCCCCGCCAAGGTGGGCCGCCAGGTCTGGCGCGGCAACACCCTCAGCCAGTCCACGGTGATCACCCCGGAGGCGGCTTGGCCCTCCATCCACATGGTGGAGGTGGCGCGCAGCTGCCCGGAACTCTGCCGCTTCTGCCTGGCGAGCTATCTCACCCTCCCCTTCCGCACCGCTTCCCTCGACGATGGCCTGATCCCGGCGGTGGAGACGGGCCTGGCGGTGACCCGCCGCCTGGGGCTGCTGGGCGCCTCCGTGACGCAACATCCCCAATTCAGCGAGCTGCTGGGCTGGCTGGATGGCGATCGCTTCGCGGATGTGCGCGTGAGCGTCAGTTCCGTGCGGGCCGCCACGGTGACGGCCCAGCTCAGCCGGATCCTCGCCAATCGCGGCAGCCGCTCCCTGACGATCGCCATCGAAAGCGGCAGTGATCGCCTGCGGGAGGTGGTGAACAAGAAGCTCCGCCGGGAGGAGATCCTCCAGGCGGCCCGCCATGCCAAGGAGGGGGGCCTCAGCGGCCTGAAGCTCTACGGCATGGTGGGCCTCCCCAGCGAGGAGGAAGAGGATGTGGAGGCCACCGCCGAGCTGCTGCTCGCCCTGCGGAGCGCCACCCCCGGCCTGCGCCTCACCCTGGGGGTGAGCACCTTCGTGCCCAAGGCCCACACCCCGTTCCAATGGGAGGGCCTGCGACCGGTGGCGGAGAAGCGCTTGCAGCGGCTGGCGCGGCGCCTGAAGCCGAAGGGGATCGAGCTGCGTCCGGAAAGCCATGGCTGGAGCGTGATCCAGGCCCTGCTCTCTCGCGGCGACCGCCGGCTGGCCCCCGTGGTGGCGGCGGTGCGGGGGCAGCACGAGAGCCTGGGGAGTTGGAAGCGGGCCTATCGGGCGGCGCGGGCCGGCGAGGTGGACCCGCCTCCCCTGCCCCTGCCCCCGCCACCACCCTGGGCGGAGCTGGTGGAGGCCTCCTGGTCCGCCGCCCGGGTGCTGCCGTGGGAGCACCTGGCGAGCGGCCTTCCCAAGGCCACCCTCTGGCGCCACCGCCAGGAGGCCCTGGGGGACAACCCCAAGGATCTAGGGGAGGGGGGCGTGCTGGAGGGGGGGCTCCGGGAGGCGCCGAGCGCCTGAGGCCAGGAAGGCCCGCAGGCCCGCCAGCAGGACCCAGCCCGCCACATTGATGCGGCTGTCGTACATGGGAATGTCGCTGGCGTGGAGGGCGACGAGCACCAGGGCGGCGGTCCACCAGGCGCGATCGAACAGGGCGCCGGTGACCATGCCCCGCTGGGCGCCGCGCAGCAGCAGGCCCAGCACCAGGCCCACCACCAGCACGGCCACGGGCAGGCCATGGCTGAGGGCCAGGTCGATGGGCAGGTTGTGGGGATGGCCGTGCCAGTGGCCGGTGCGCAGGGGGTAGATGAGGCTGAAGGCTGCGGCGCCCCAACCCAGCCAGGGCCGTTCGCCGATCAGCTGGAGGGCGGTGCCCCACTGGGCCAGGCGGGTGATGGCCAGGGGCCGCTGACCGCTGTAGCGCAGGTCGCTCAGCCGCGCCCAGATCGCCTCCGGCACCACCTCCCGGGCCGGATGTTGCAGGGCCTCCGGCACGCCGGGCAGGGTGGCGGCGGCCACGAGGGCAAGGGCCGCGATCAGGAGCGGCAGAAGCCACGCCCAGCTGGCGGTGCCGAGCACCAGGGGCAGGGCGAGCACCAGGGCGCCCCAGGCGTTGCGCGAATCGGTGAGCAGCACCGCCCCGGCCACGGCGGCGGCCATGGCCACGCCGCAGGCCCGGGCAGGGCGGCTGAGGCCCGGCTGCACCAGCGCCGCCAGGGTGAAGGGCCAGGCCAGGGCCAGCCATCCCCCCGCGATATTGGCGTAGTCGAAGAGGCCGGCCAGGCGGCCGGTGGGGTTGCCGCCAGCCGTGAGGTGCCAGATGATCGCGCCGTTGAGGGCCTGGAAGGGGCCGCTCCAACCGAGCCAGAGCTGGCCGAAGCCCGTCACCACAACAGGCACCGTGCCCGCCACCAGCATCCAGCCCACCCGGCGCCGCGCCTCGGGGGTGGCCAGATAGGGCTGGAAGCCCCAGAAGGCCCAGAAGAACGGAAGCCAATTGCCAAGGCCCACCCAGGCCAGCCAGCCGCTGTAGGAACCCGCGGCCCCCGCCACCATGAGCAGGGTCGCCACGAGCAGCACGCGATTGGCGGGGTCCGCCAGGGGATTCGCCCGGCGACGGCTGCCCTGAATCAGGGCCTGCAGCAGGAACAGGCCGCCGAGCAGGGCGCTGCTGGCCAGGAGCAGCAGGCCGATCTGAAAGCAGGTCCAACCGACAGGACTGGCCCCCTCGGGCCGCCGTTGGGCCAGGCGCCCTGCCAACCCCCCAGGAATCAAAGGCCGCCCCATCGCCCGTGAAAACTCTGTCAATCAAACACGGCGGTGCGACCGCCGTAGACCATCACCTGGCGCCGGAGCACCAGGCGCAGGGCCCGGGCGAGGGCCAGGCGCTCGGCATCGCGACCGATCCGCGCCAGATCCTCCACCTCGTCCCGATGGCTCACGGGCATGGTCACCTGCTGGATGATCGGCCCGCCGTCGAGCTCCTCCGTCACGAAGTGGGCGGTGGCGCCGATCAGCTTCACCCCCCGCTCCCAAGCGCGCTGGTAGGGCTGGGCGCCCTGGAAAGCGGGCAGGAAGGAGTGGTGGATGTTGATCACCTGGTCGCCGGCGAAGCGGTTCAGGAAGGCCGGGCTGAGCACCTGCATGTATTTCGCCAGCACCACCAGCTCGATGGCTTGCTCCGCCAGCAGGGCGAGCTGGGCCGTTTCCGCTGACGCCCTGCTGTCAGCGGAAACGGGCACGAGGGCGAAGCGGGCGCCGAAATCCTCCGCGATCGGTCGCAGGTCGGGATGGTTGCTCACCACCAGGGGCACCGTCATCGGCAACTCCCCCGCGCGGGTGCGCCAGAGCAGATCCAGCAGCACGTGTTCCTGACGGCTGACAAAGATCGCCACCCGCGGCAGCACATCCGAGACATGGAGCTGTCCCACCCCATCCAGGCGCCGGGCCAAGGCCGCCACGGCGGGGCCGATGGCGTCCCTTGGCAGGCCGAACCCCTCCAGCCCCCATTCGATGCGGCTGAGAAACACCCCGGCGTTGACATCGGTGTGATGGTCGGCATGGCGAATGTTGCCGCCATTCATCGCCACCCAACCGGACAGGGCGCTCACCAGGCCGGGACGATCGGGACAAATCAGCTGAAGGATGGCCGTGGGCGCTCGCATGACCCCTTGACGCAGCCCCCTGCAACCTACCCGGGGCCCTTGGCGCCGTCAGCCCTCTCGCCGATCGTCACCAGCCGCAGGCGCGCGGCCACCCCCGCCGCGCCGCGCTCCTGGAGGTTGGCGGCCCAGAGGGGGTTGTAGCCGAGGTCGGCGAAGGGCACCCAGTCCCGCAGGGTCTCCACCGCCACCTCCGCCCGACCAGCGCAGGCCCGCCCTGGATCGCTGTCCTGGCCGTCCTCCGGCATCAGCTGCACGTAGACGAAACGCCCGCGGGGGAAGTCCGCGCAGTCGGGTTTCACCGCCAGCAGCCGCAACTCTTGCGCTCCCGTGAGAAGCGGACGGGCGAAGCGCTCCACGGACAACCCGTTGAGGGTGTGGCGCGAGACGGCGATCAGGGGCAGCTGGCGGGCGCGGGCGGCGGCCACGGCCTCCCGGGCGATCGCTTGATACGGGATGCGGGAGTAGAGGCGCAGGGTGGGGTCGATGGCTTGCTGCAGGTTGGCCAGACCCACCGCGATCAGACAGGCCCAGATCAGGGGAGCCAGGGGGCCGCGGCGAGAGACGCGCCGCAGGGCGAGGGCCAGGGTGAGCAGAGCAAAGAACTGGGAGGGCAGGAAGGCCCGGGTGATGGCCAGGCCGAAAGGACTGCCCGCCAGCCAGGCGAACGCGAGCAGCGCCACCAGCCGCTCCCGCGGATCGCCCCCCCGCCAGAGCACCACCGCCGCCACCGGCACCGCCGTCGCCAGGAGCGCCCACAAGAGCCCGTTGAGGGCGAGGGGATAGGCGGGGGGGTAAACGAGATCCAGCAGGGGGCGGATCTGGAGAAACAGCGTCTTGGCGAGGGACGCGACACTGAACGACTCCGGGCCGGGGACGCGGGCGGAGGGCCACTCCAGGAGAAGCCGCTGGATCGGCTCCCGCAGCACGGCGACGGCGAGCCCTGTCAGCAGCAGGCCGGCGACGACAACGCCCCAGCCCCCCCGGCGCGGCCGCCGCGCCCACAGGGCAGGCCCTTTCAAGAGGAGCAACGCCGCCCAGGTGAGCAGCACCCAGAGCAGCCCGGGCCAGTCGATCGCCGCGCAGAGCAGGGCCGCGAGACCATGCCAGGCGAGGGAGCGCGCCTGGAGGCCGCCGGGCTCCAGGAGGCGGAAGGTGGTCCAGAGAAACGCGAGCAACGCCGCGAAAAGCGGCGCGTACATGCGGATGGTGGTGGCGGTGAAAAGAACGTTGGGCAGCAGGATCGTCAGCGCCATCACCCCGAGGAGCGCCGGGCCCGAGCCGAGCAAGCTGCGGGCGATGCGCCAGCCGAACACCAGCCCGATGGCGAAGAGCAGCGCGTGGAGCATGCGGAGGGACCACTCCTGGCCGGGAGGAAACCAGGCGACGAGGGGGTGCAGGGCGAGGTAGTAGGTGGGGAGATGGAAGGGATCGGCCGAAAGGATGGCCTCCAGAGGCCTGGCGGCCACCACCAGGGCGTAGGCCTCGTCCCCCCAGAGCTGCAGGCGCGCGGCGAGGGAGGCGCAGAGCGGCAGGAAGAGCGCCAGGACGGCAAGCAGGGAGGCCATCGCTGTCAGCACGAAGGCAGGGGGACTTCAGTGTGGGATCAGCGCAGATGCAGGCGCAGGGTGGCGGGGTTGGCGCGGCGCACGCGGGCGCGAATGGTGGTGAGCCCGAGGCGCTCATGGGCGGCAACGCGGTGACAGCCGTTGAAGCCCCAGAGCTGTCCGTCCACATCGAGCACATCGATGGGCTCTTTCTGGCCCTCGCGGGCGATGGCCTCCATCAAAGCCGCCACCTTGGCCTCATCAAGGCGGCGCTCCAGAGGACGACGGATCGAGGCCAGGGGGAGGGTGGCGACCTGCATGGAAACCGACGGCAGCGGGAGACCAAGCATGGCTGGAATCGGGGGCTGGAGCTGCGGGGGGCGGGGGGTGCGGTGGTGAGAGAGAAAGAGAGCGGGCGCGCTGTGGCAACCGATTACAGCCTGTCCCGGCCCGCTCCGGCCCCGCCAGCGGCCTCGGTACAGTCGCCACTGCCTGCCACCGAGCCGTTCCATGGCCGTCGCCAGCCTCTCCCCGTCTCCTGCGGCCGGGCCCCTCGCGCGCCTGTCCCGCCTGCTGCGCTCCTTGACGCTGTTGGCGGTGGCGGCCCTGCTCAGCCTTTCGCTCGCGGCCTGTGACGGCGCGCCGAAAAAAGCCGATGTGATCAGCGCCGAGGATCTCGCCCTGATCACCCGCCAGGCCGAAGGGTTCCTGGCTGCCCGCGACCGCCTGCCCGAGCTTGCCGCCTTGGTGAACAAGCGCGACTGGACCTTCACCCGCAACCTGATCCATGGTCCGATGCAGGAGGTGGGTCGCGAGATGCTGTATATCAACCAGCGCCTGCCCAAGGCCGAGCAGGCGGAGGCCAAGGCCCGGGCCAAGTCGTTGAAGGAGGCCCTGGCCGACCTCGATGAGGCCGCCCGCCTGCAGGACGCTGACGCCCTGCGCAAGGGCTACATCAAGGTGGCGAGCAGCTTCGGCCTCTACGCCCAGATCCTTCCGCAGCAAGTGCAGGAAGCCCTCAAGCAGGTGTGAGCCCGTTCAGGCCGCCTGCACGGCGCGGGCGGCATCGGAAACCTCAGGCCAGGGCAGGTGGCGGATCGTGACGGACACCTCCGCGCACGCCTCAGTGGTGGTGGTGGGGGCAGGCCTGATTGGCCGGGCCGTGGCCTGGTGGTTGATCGAGCAGGGCCATCCCGTCGCCCTTGTGGATCCTTCCCTGGAGGAGGGGTCTGACCCGGAGCGGGCCCTTTTTGGCTCTGCCACCCGTCTCCATGGCAGCCAGGCGGCTCTGGGGGTGTTGATGGCGCGGGTGTTTCACCGCTCCAGTGGCCGGGCCTGGCGGCTGCGCCAACAGAGCCACGCGCTCTGGGATTCTTGGCTCCGCCTGTTGGAGCAGCGGGGACATCGCTTGCCGCGACGCCAAGGACTGCTGCTGCTGGCCGCCACCGCCGAGGAGCTCGCCCACCAGGAGCGTCTCGCCGCAGATCGGGCGCGATTGGGGATCCCCCTGCGCCGGCTCGATGCCGCTGCCCTTGAGGGCCTGTGGCCCACCCTGCCGGGGCGTCCCCTCGGCGGGCTGCTGTCCCCCGAGGACGGCCAGCTGGACCCGGGGCCGGTGCTGGAGGCGCTTTTGAGCGATGGCCGGCGGCGCGGCCTGTCCTGCCTGGCGCAAAGAGCTGTGGGGGTGGAAC
>JBJOHA010000100.1:0-9572 GCA_046047935.1 Cyanobacteriota bacterium | reverse complement strand
TGGCTCTGCCTACGTTGGTTCAAATCCAACCCGGCCCACCATCCACACGCCCTTGTAGCTCAGCGGTAGAGCACTCCCTTGGTAAGGGAGAGGTCACGAGTTCAAGTCTCGTCAAGGGCTTCCTGAGCAAAACTCCGGCGCGCGGGGCGTGGCGCACGATTGGTTCAATCTTGCCGGTAACACACCTGATCCCAAGGCAGCGCGGGGCCGAGCGATCGGGGCCGGTCGTCTGAGCCATGTTCCGCCATCGGCTGCAGATACAGGATGGTGGGGACAGGAACACGCACCACTTCCGCCGGGCGAACCCGGGCGACGCGCAGGGCAGGATCAGACAACAGGTCCATGGGGTCCCTCCTTGAGCGGAACGTCTTCAAGACACGGAGCCGTGGGACGGGAAGACCAGGGCATGGCTCGCGAGTCGCGCATCGGGGTGAAGCGGGCGGGCCAGGGGCCGCACCAGCCTGCGGAGCGCTCATCGCACCACCCGATCGCAACCCCCCGCAAGGAACCACAGGCGAACGCTACGGAGCAATCCCAACACTCAACTGTGGCGACGGCTACCAAACTTGCCCCATCGCTGGCGCTGGCGCTCGTCCTCGGAGTCGCCCCACCGGTCCTCGCCAGGCCGGATCTTTGCGTCCTCGCCCCCGACATCGCCGCAGCCGACGCGGCCTCCCAGGCCACGCCCACCGCCCTGGTTCCCCTGCGCCAGCCCACCCTCTTCGTTCGCGATCCCCTGGCCGAGATCCGTCTGGAGCGGGGCGACACCCTGCTGTGGAGCGCCCGCGCGGCGGGGAACGGCCCTCCTTTGGAGGGTCCCCTCCCCTGGCCCCTTCCGCCCCTTGAACCCGATCAACGTCTCACGTTGCGCCTGCGTCCCCTCGGGGCCGCGCCCGACGCGTTCGCCACCATCCGTTTGCGGGCCGCCCCAGCCCGACGCCTGAACGCTGGAGACAGCCTGCTGCGCTCCCTTCTCGCCGGACCGCCGGCGGCCTGGCGTCCCGAGATCGAAGGGCTGCTGGCCAAGGGCGATCGCGCCCTGGCCACCGCCCTGCTGTTCGCCAGCGAGGGGCCCAGCGAGCCCGCCCTCAATGCCCTGCGCCTGGAGGCCGCACAGACCAGCTGCCCGTAGGACGGGTTTTTCGGCAAAACTCTCTCCACGTCTTCGCGTCCAGCCGCCATGCCTGAGGCCCCCCCGTCTCTGCTCTCCCCGACGGCGGAGACCATGCGCCAACCGGTGCTGGGGGGAGCCACGCGCCCCCTGGCCTGGCGCCTGGAACAGCTCGGCCGGCTGGAGACCCTGCTCTCATCGCTGGAGGCCGACCTGCAGGAGGCCCTCTTGAAGGATCTGGGCAAGCCCCCCCTGGAGGCCTACTACGAGCTGGTGGGGGTGCGGGAGGAGCTGCGGTTCACCCGACGCCATCTGAAGCGCTGGCTGCGGGGCCGTTCCATCCCCCTGCCCGCCTGGAGCTGGCCGGCGCGCGGCCGGGTGCAACCCGAACCCCTCGGATGCGTCCTGATCCTAGGCACCTGGAACTATCCCTTCCAGCTGTGCCTTCAGCCGCTGATCAGCGCCCTGGCGGCGGGCAACACCGTGGTGCTCAAGCCCTCGGAGCTGGCTCCCCACACCGCCGAGCTGATCGCCGAGCGGATCGGGCGGCTCTTTCCCCCGGAGGTGGTGCAGGTGGTGCAAGGCGATGGCCAGGTGGGAGCCGCCCTGTTGGACATTCGCTTCGACCACATCTTCTTCACGGGCGGCAGCCGGGTCGGGCGGCTGGTGATGGCTGCAGCGGCCCGCCACTTGACGCCGGTGACCCTGGAGCTGGGGGGGAAAAGCCCGGCGATCGTCCTGGCGGACGCGGCCATCGCGCCCACGGCCCGGCGGCTGGTGTGGGGCAAGGGTCTCAATGCCGGTCAAACCTGCGTCGCGCCTGATCACCTCCTCGTGGTGCCAGAGATCGAGGCTCCCCTCATCGAGGCCCTCGCCGCAGAGCGTCGCCGTCTGTATGGAGAGGATCCCTTGGCCAGCCCTGATCTGGGGCGGGTCGTGAATCGCGCTCAGTTCGAGCGGCTGGCGCTGTTGCTCGAGCGGGCCCGCCAGCAGGATCAAGTGATCCTGGGGGGGCGGCTGGACGCGGAAACGCGCCGCATCGAACCCACGGTGTTGCGGGTTGAGGATCCAGACACGGATCCTCTGATGCAGGAGGAGATCTTCGGACCGCTGCTGCCCATGATCAGGGTCCCCAACCTGGAGGCGGCCATCGCCCGCGTGCAGGCGGGCCCCAAGCCCCTCGCGCTTTACCTCTTCGGACAAAGCCCGCGAGATCGCGAACGCCTGCGGCTGGCCACCAGCTCCGGCAGCCTGGCCTTCAACGACGTGGTCGTGCAAGTGGGCGTGCCCCAGCTGCCTCTGGGGGGCGTGGGGGAGAGCGGCATGGGGGCTTACCACGGCCAGACCGGCTTTCTGACCTTCTCTCACCAGCGCAGCATCCTGGAGCAGCGCTTCTGGCCCGACCTCCCCCTGCGCTATCCCCCCTACTCCGGCAAACTCCCGCTGGTGAAGCGATTCTTGGGATGAAGGTGGAGGGATGAAGGTGTTGGGTGTTTGGGTGAAGGGTGTTGGGTGGAGGGCGCGCCGCTGCAAAAAGCGGCGCAATCCTGGCCCCGGGGGGCTGGATGGCAAGCCCAACCGTCCTTATGGTGCGCCGAGCCTGCAGTCGTTTGCTTCCATGCGCCCCGTCGCCGCCGCCCTGGCTCTGGCCCTGGCTCTCCCGCTGCCCTCCATGGCGGGAGAGGTGAAGGTGCAACCAGGTGAAACCCTTTCCGAGATCGCTGACCGCCTTGGCGTGAGCATGCGACGCCTGATGGAGATCAACAACATCTCGGATCCCGATCATGTCGAGGCGGGCACCTCCCTCAGGTTGCCCTCCGGGGTCCGGGCCTCCAGCGGCAGCGGCAGCGGCGGCTCGGGCGGTGGAGCCACGGTGACCGTGGGACAAGGGGAGACGCTCTCTGACATTGCCGACCGCCACGGCATCGCCATGAGCACCCTCATCGCTCTCAACAGCCTCAGCGATCCCAACCACGTCGAAGCGGGCCAGGTGCTCAAGCTTCGAGGAACGGCGAGGCCCGCCGCCACCCCTCGGACGACCTCCGCCCGCACCAGTTTCAGCTACACCCCCGGAGCCAGCGAGCATGTGGTGCGCAAAGGGGAAAGCCTTTCCGCCATCGCCCGCGGCACAGGCGTGCCGTTGAGCCAGCTGGTGGCCCTCAATGCCATCAGCGACCCCAACAACGTGCCCGCCGGCAGCACCCTGCGCCTCACCGGACGCCCCGCCGCGTCGGGGCGACCAACGCCGCAGCCCCGCCCCGCGTCCACCCCTGCGGCCACCCCTCGACCCCAACCCGCCCAAACGGTCGCGGCCGCTCCGCGTCCAGCGGGGGCTGCCGCCCAGCCTGCGGCCAGTGGCAAGAGCGACTGGCGCACCTACGGGCCGCAGCAGGTGGATTGGAACAGCTGGCAACCGATGGGCGGCAGCATGGTGGCTGCCGTGGTGAACGCCAAGGGGCAATCGCTGTACACGTCGATCAATTGCGGAGCCCGCAAGATCAACAGCACCGACCCTTCCGGGCAGTGGGGCAGCTGGAACGATCCCTCCTCAGAGATGGAAACCCGACTGGTGAATGATTTCTGCTCCCGCCGCGGCAGCTGAGCGCATCAGGCCACCCAACGCAGGGGCCAGGGGGTGCGCAGGAAATGGAGACCGGCGGTCTTCAGCCACAGCCGCTGAATGCCGTCGTCGCTCTCCTCGATCAGGTGCTCCTGAACCAGCCGCCGGCTGAGCCAACGCCATTGATCGGCTTCTCCGCCGTGGCGATCGGCCAGCTGCTCCGCCAGGCATCGACTCGAGGAGCCTCTCTGCTCGCGCAGGGCTTCGAGCACCCGTGCCGCCTCCTGCGACCAGTCGCGGCTCGACGCCCGGCTCAGGCAGCGATCGCAGCGACCGCAGTCGTTCCCCACCTCCCCGACAGCGCGCAACAGAGCCCGTTCTCGACATTCCTCCCCTTCCGCGATGGCCTCCATGCGACGCAGCTGGCGTTGGGCCTGTGCCATCCGCTCTCCGCCGTCCTCCACCCCCTCCCCCGCGGCATCGGCGGGGGCTGCGGCCCGAATCGCCCAGCCCAACCGCTCGCGATCCCTGGGATCGAACAACACCAGGCAGGTGGCCGGTTTGCCATCTCGGCCTGCCCGCCCCGACTCCTGCAGATACCCCTCGGGACTGGCGGGCAGATCCAGATGCAGCACCAAACCCACGTCTGCGCGATCCACGCCCATTCCAAAAGCCATGGTGGCCACCAACACCGGGCGCGGGTGGGTCTGGAAATGTTCGAGGGCATGGTGTCGGCTCGGGGGATCCAGCCCCGCGTGGTAGGCGATGGCCTCGACCCCGGCCAGCCGCAGGCGTTCCGTCCAGTCCTCCACCGCCAGCCGGGTGCGGGCATAGATCAGCACGGCCCCTCGCGCGGCGATGAGCGCGTCCAGAACCTCGGGCAAGGCATCGTCTGAGCGCCGCCGCATGGCGTAGGAGAGATTGCGCCTTTGCGCTGAGCGCACCTGCACCAGCGGGTGGCGCAACCCGAGCAGCCGAATGATGTCGGCGCGAACCAGCGGGGGGGCCGTGGCCGAGAGGGCGACAAGCGGAGCCCCCGGGAAAAGGTGGCGCAGATGGCCAAGCCGCCGGTAGTCGGGGCGGAAGTCATGGCCCCAGGCACTGATGCAATGCGCTTCGTCCACCGCCAGGGCGGCGATCGATCCGCTGCGGAGCGACTCCTCCAACAGCTGGCGGGTCCCCTCCACGCGCAACCGCTCTGGCGCGAGATAAAGGAGGCGAAGGCGCCGCTCCTCCAGGGCGCGCCGCAGAGCCCGCTGCTCCGCGAAGGGGAGACCGCGGTGCAGACAAGCCGCTGAGATCCCCCGCTGTTGCAGCTGCCGCACCTGATCCTGCATCAGGGACACCAAAGGGGAGACGACCACGGTGAGGCCCTCTCGCACCAAGGCCGGCAGTTGGTAGCAGAGTGATTTCCCCGCCCCGGTGGGGAGGACCGCCAGACAGTCACGCCCTTCCAGCAGCGCCTCGACCACAGGCCGCTGGCCGTCCCGAAAGCCAGACCACCCAAAGTGTCGTCGCAAAGCGCTGAGGAGGACATCCTCCGCCAAGCTCACACCATCCACAGTGCAGTCAGACCTTAGCTTCCCCCACCGGTGGTGATGTTGGGGGCATCGAGCTGGTCGGCCGCCTCCTCCACGATCTGCAGCCGCACCCGCTTGCCTCCAGCCAACTCTCCAAGGGAGACCCGCAAGGTGCTGCCGCTGAGGGATTGCAAGGCTTGCAGCGTGGCGCGGAGATGGGGGGTGCTGCTGCCGCTCTCCACCCAAAGCCGCTCCTGCAACAGATTCAGGCGGCGCCAACTTGTGTGCAGCTGCAACACGGCGCGCTCCAGTTGCCGGGCCTGGTTCACCGTGTCGGCCAGAACGCCCAGGGCATCGAGCCGCTGGGCCTCCAACATCGCTTTTTCGAGGTTGACCTCCTCGCTCTGCAAGGCCCGCACGGCAAGCCCCGCCTCCGCCGCCCGCTTCAACCAGCGGGCGGTGAGGGTGACATCCCGCACCCGGTCGAGTTCGGGCTCGTCCTGCAGCTGCTGAACAAGCGACTCCCGCTGCGCGTCTGGCAAGGTGGCCAGCTCCCGCACGAGCGGCGCCACCGCCCGCGAGGGCAGCAGATTGTCCGCTGTGCGCTGGCGGATCTCCTCGGGCAAAAGGGGGCTGGTGGCGGCCATGACCTCATCGCTGAGGCGTCGCACCTGTTGCCGGGTGATCTGCTGTCCGGCTTGTGCGGCTTCACTGACCAACTGCCGCACTTCCGGCCCGGCTTGGGCGGTTTCCAAGAAGGCGCGCTTCGAGAAACGGTTCACGCCGCTTTCATCAAGCAACCCCTCCTCCAGGAGATTGTCGGCCGACTCCGCAAGCTGGATCAACGTGTAGGCGCGGGTTTTGCTGATTTCATGCTCCCGCAGCCATTGCAGGAAGCCCAGCCCCCGCCCTTCCCCGCCCCGCTTCTCCCGATCGCGCACAGCGCGGAGGATGCGGCCCCGCCAAATCTCTGTCTGCAGGTCAAAGCGATCACACACCGCCCAGGCCTCCTCCAGGCGCGCCTGAAAATCCATGGCGCTGATGTCATCCCTTTCCGGGTCGGGCAGCTCCAGGGTGAACGCGGGCGGATCCGAGGCGACGGGAGGGGAGACCATGGAAGCGGGGGGGAAGCGGGAGGGGGAAGCGGATGCTGCCACGAGAGCCCGCCCCGTTCGGACGACGAATCGTGACGTCCAGCGATCCAGGCCAGAGCCGACCGGTATCGTCATCACGATCCTTCTGTGACCCGCTCACGAGCAATGGCCATCTCCCGCGGTGACAAAGTGCGCATCAAGCGTCCCGAGTCGTACTGGTTCAACGAGGTCGGCACCGTTGCCACCATCGACACATCCGGCATCCGTTATCCCGTGGTGGTGCGTTTTGACAAGGTGAACTACAACGGCTACAGCGGATCGGAAGGCGGCATCAACACCAATAATTTCGCGGAAAGCGAGCTCGAAAAAGCTTGATCCTCCACTCGGGCCCGGGCGCGGTGGGGGATCCAAACCAGCTGACGCCCGGCCGATTCCCTCCGTTCAAGCCGCAACCTTCCTCCAACCTGAAATCGCGTGCCAGAGTTGCCGGAGGTTGAGACCGTTCGTCGTGGACTGAGCCATCACACCTTGCGACGCGAATGGGTGCGTGTCGAGGTGGTGCGTTCTCGTCTGGTCGCCAGTCCGATCGATCCCGAACTGTTCATTTTGGGGTTGCGGGGAACGCGGGTTTTGGCTTGGCAACGTCGCGGCAAATATCTTCTGGCCACACTCGCGCATGACGATGGCAGTCCGGCTGGGCACTGGGGCGTGCATCTGCGCATGACCGGCCAGTTCCTCTGGCTGGACACGCCTTCGCCCCCGTGTCGTCATACCCGAGCTCGCTTTTGGTGCGCCCTGGGACAAGAGCTGCGCTTTGTGGACACCCGCAGTTTCGGGCAGATGTGGTGGATCCCCTCGGGCGTGGCTCCCGAGGCGGTGATGCATGGGTTGGCGCGCCTCGGTCCGGAGCCCTTCGCCCCAGAGTTTGATGCCGCCTACCTGCGACAGCGGCTCGCCACCAGCCAGAGAGCGATCAAAACAGCCCTGCTGGATCAGTCCCTCGTGGCCGGCGTGGGCAACATCTATGCCGATGAGAGCCTGTTTGCAGCGGGAATCCGCCCGCAGACGCCGTCCAGCCAAGTGGAGCCAAGGCGCTTGGAGCGGTTGCGGGAAGCCCTGCAGGCGGTCTTGCTGGCCAGCATCGAGGCGGGTGGAACCACCTTCCGTGATTTCCGCCAGGTTTCCGGATTGAACGGCACTTACGGAGGCCAGAGCTGGGTGTATCGCCGCGCAGGCCAACCCTGCAGGCGCTGTGGCGCAACCATCCGGCTTGACCGGCTCGGGGGGCGCAGCAGCCACTGGTGCCCCGTTTGCCAAATCTGAGGTCAACGCTGTGTCCGTTCATACGCACACGGCTGGTGCAGGCAGGTGCATCCCGCGTCGCGCGCTTAAATCACAGAAGCCATGCCGACCAGAGCGATCCACGGCTCTCCGTCAGATGACCTTGCCCATGACCACCAGCCAGGATCCGCTTGTCGAGGCCCAGGCGCTTTGCCAGGTGATTCGCGACATCCACCGACGCGGCTGGTGCGACGGGACGGGTGGCAATTTCAGTTCCATGCTCAGCGCACAGCCCTTGAGCGTGCTGATGGCGCCCAGTGGTGTGGACAAAGGCTCTCTCCAGCCGGAGGAGTTGATTGTCGTGGATGGGGCTGGTCAGGTGATCAGCGGTCAAGGCCGAGCCTCCGCTGAAACCCTCCTGCATCTGCGGATCTTGACGGCCACCAAGGCTCGCGCTGTCCTCCACACCCATTCTCAGGCGGCGACGCTTCTTTCTCGTTTCCCCGACACCACCATGGCGGAGGAGCGGAGCATGGGCTTGGCCGAAAGCCCACAGAACAATCGGCACTCCGTTGACGACGGGCCTTCAGGTGCGGGGCCCAATTCCGAAGGCGCAACCCCTGATGCGGGCTCCGCAGGGAGAGAGGCTGTACCGATCGCTCCCCTTGGCCGACAAGACGATCCTCACCGACCAGCGCGTCCACTCCAAGGGCCAGAGGTTGGCCAGCTTGAACCTGACGAAGCAAACCAAATGCCGGCTTTGCTGGGTCATGTCCAGCTGAAGGGCCTGGAAATGCTGAAAGGTCTGGAGGGAATCCGCTCGCACAATGGCTCAATCGCCATACCCATCCTCGCCAATAGTCAAGATTTGCAGCTGCTCAGCCAAGCCGCTGCCCCCCTGCTGGCCAACGCACCCCATGGGCTGTTGATTGCTGGCCACGGACTCTATGCCTGGGGAGAGTCCCTTTTCCAGGCCAAGCGACATCTCGAAATCCTGGAGTTTCTGCTGGAGCAGCATTGGCGCGAAAGACTGTTCAGAGCTCTACAGCACGCTTCAGTCCACGGGGAAATAACACCATGAAACTCCCAGCAGAGATCAAGCAAATTCTACTGGACATCGAGGGAACAACATGCCCGGTCAACTTTGTTAGCGATGTTTTGTTTCCCTATGCCAATGACAACCTGCTTTCCCATCTAAAAACGCATCAGACAGATCCCCGCATCCAGGCGTTGCTAGTAGAGATCCAGGACACCTGGCGGCAAGATAACAGTCCACAAGCCCTGGCTCTCGCCCGAACAGCCCAAGAACGAAGGCAGATTGAAACGATCGAGAGGGAACATTCTGGCCTCACACCTGAAGAAGCCTGCATGTATCTCACTTGGCTAAGCAGACACGATCGCAAATCAACTCCTCTCAAAGACTTACAGGGTTGGATTTGGGAAGCTGGCTATCGGCAAGGCGATCTCAAGGCGCCACTCTTTGCCGATGTCCCCATCGCGCTGCAACATTGGCAGCAACAAAAGCTATTGCTTGCGGTTTACTCATCCGGTTCAATTCATGCACAGAAACTCCTATACTCACATACAAGCTTTGGTGATCTTACCCACTTTTTCAGCCATTGGTTCGACACAAGAACTGGCCCCAAAAATGAGACCAGAAGTTACTCGATCATTGCCGAGCAACTACATCTCAAGCCAAGCAATATCCTCTTTATAAGCGATGCACCTTCCGAACTCATTGCCGCCCGCAACGCTCAAATGTTGGCCATCTTTAGCAAGCGCCCAGGAAATCCGTTCTTGGAGGCAGAGGGTTTTACTGCGATAGAAAGCTTACTCGAACTGCAGCCGGTCGCATGAATTGCATCATATAAAAAAGCCACCCAATGGGTGGCTTTTTAATTGAGAAAGAGTTTTATCCTGGCATCGTGCTATTTTCGCGAGGTGCTACCACCTAACTATCGTCGCCGCTGCTGCGTTTCACAACCGAGTTCGAGATGGATCGGTGT
>JBJOHA010000099.1:0-9198 GCA_046047935.1 Cyanobacteriota bacterium | reverse complement strand
GGTCACTCAACCTCAAATAACTGGGATCCCGCAACACCATCGTGCCCACAGCCATGTCTCCCACGGGCGGGGCGGCGGCCCGCTGCCGCAGGGGGGGCACCACATTCGGGGTGGCCACCGCCCCCGGCACGAGCACGTTCGGGCGCACGCTCTGCAGGGAGGGCTGCACCGGCGCCGGGAAGCTCAACACCAGGTCCCGGCCATCGGCGCTCACCAGGGGGCGCATCACCCCGAAGCCCGGCATGGGCGTCACCTCGATGTTGTAGATCGTGCCCCCGCCTTCGATGCGGATGCTCTGCATCCCCGCCTCCGGCGCGCCGATCTGCTTCGCCCCGTTCGGGAGGATCGACGGCCTGGCGGTGTACAACCGTCCCTGCCAGCTGCCGCCCCGGGTGGTCTGCTCGAGCTGGGGGCCGCTGCCGGTGTTCTCGATCACCACCTCCACCGCATCCCGCACCCGGCGCACTTTCAGCCCCAGGGCCACCGGGTTGACCACACGCACCGGTCCCGGTTGGTTGGGAAACTCCGGCATTTTGGGGGGAAACACCTCCTGCGCCCGCGCCAAGCCCGTCAACAACACGATCTCCGGCAAGGAGAGGCCCAACACCATGGTGAGCACGGAGAGGCGGCAACCACGGCGCGGCCCAACCCTCTGATCCGCCGTTCGGCTGACCACCGCCATGCCCATACCACCACAAGTGCCGTTATTGAACCACCGAAATCCACCAGAAGGTTTCCTCTCGGGACGGCTGGTGATCTAGCCGGGTGGTGCTGGCGGAACCGGAGAGGGAGCGTTTGTTCCGGCCAGCGGTTTGACCGGCTCCCTGGTTCCGTCCTTCGACCAGAGGGTGAGCGAGAGGCGCAGGTCCACGACCGGTGTGGAGCTGGGCAATCGGGAGGCGGGGGCTCCAGCCTGCAGCTCTTCGGCGGAAAGGGAGAGATCCTTCTGCTCCACGAGCACGTCCAGCGCCTCCAGACGGCGCAGGAAATCCAGCAAGCGGGGGTATGTGCCCCTGGCTTCGAGCACCAGGGAGCGTTCGCGCAAGCCCGCTTTGCTCATCGGGTCAACCGGGGCGGGGCGATTGATTCCGGGCGGCAGTCCGGGTGTGCCCGCCGGGGGGGGCGGGGCGGCGGGCGGAGGAGGAACTGCCCTCTGACCGGGAGCCGCATTCGCTCTCCCACCAGCGGCAAGGGGTTCATAGAGCTGCAACTGAACCTTCGCCTGGCTGGCCTCCAGATCCAGCGTGGCCAGCACAGTGGCCAAACTGCCACTGCCAGCGACCAAACGCACGAGTTGCTCCCCTTGACGGCGCACCCGCTGCATGTCCTCCCGGGTTTTCCCGCTTTGGAGCTCCAGCAGACTCAGCTCTTGGCGCTGTTGCTCCTGCTCCTGGAGGTGGTTCAGCAGTCGGCTGATCTCCAGGATCTGGGGAAGGCCCAGGGCCAGCATCAATGCCACCGCCAGGGTCCCGCCCGCCGCAATCGGCGCCCAGAACCAGAGTCGCCTCAACGCTGTCGGACTGAGCTCGGAGACTCCCCCGGCAGACGCTTGTTGGAAATTGATCATTTCAAAAGACCCTCCCGTTGCAGCAGCTCCAGGCGGCGGACCATTCCATCCGCCTTCAAGCTTTCCATCACCGCCACAAGCTGGTTGGGCGGCAGGGGGGCGAGGCTGGCCTTGATTCGAAAAATCAACGAGCTGGGAAGGGCCACCTTGGTGGCTGGACCCGTCATTCCCCCTGCTGTTCCCTGCGCGGAACGAATGTCCAACTCTTTGGCCGGCACCCGTTCCACCTTGTCGATGGTGACGCCGGTGGCTTGAAACAAGGGCGAACGCCGCAGCATCAATTCCAAGGCGTTCACCCGTCCAAAACCCACGGGATCACGGGCCAGACCCTCCAGTTGAATGTCGGTCGGGCCGAGCATCTGCACCTTCGTGAGCTGCACCCCTTCCGGAACGCGCAGTTGCAGATCCGCGAGCAAGGCGGAGGAGCTGCGCACATCGCTCAGTCGTTTCACCAACTGGTCATTGGAGGCCCGCATCGCCTGCAAGGCGTTGGTCTCGCGGGTGTTGCTCTCACGCAACTGGACCACTTTTTGCTCGATGCCCTTGAGTTCAGCTTCTCGGCTGCGGAGAGTTTGGTGGGTCAGAAGCAGCATGATGTTTCCTCCGATCGCCCCACCCAGGAGGAGGCCGCCGATCATCAGGCCGCGGCGGATCAGCCCTGGCCGCAGCTCCAACACCCCAGAAAGGGGCAGAATCTCCATCTGTTGGCGGCGCTCGCGCAACAGATCGAGGGGTGGCGGCGACCGGTCGGCTGTCGCTTGTTCGCGGGGAGCGGCGGTGGTTTGGAGCGGCGAGGCCAACTCCCGATTCGGGGCCTCGCCCTCACCTGCGGCGCCCTCCACCAGCTTTCGCATCTGGAAGAGGTCGGCCAGCTGCCCCACCCCGCAGAGTCCGAAGGTGGCCATCCAGACGAAGCCAGAGACGGGCTGGCGGTTGTAAAGCCGATGGATGCCGCACAGCCCGATCAGGGCCAGGCACCACAGGGCATAGCTCTTGCGCAGGCGCTTGTCAGAGGTCGGTTTGTCGGCTTGGGGGGGGACTTCGCCTGTCATGGCTGGGGCTCGGGTATGGCAAGGCCGGTCATCACAAAAGAGGCGAACGGTGCGGGGTCCACCTCGTTGAGGGGTTGCCCCAGAGCGGCCTCCAGCATCGGTCGCTCCTCCATCGGCCCCTCAAGCAGCAGCCGCAGCTCATGGGTGCCAGCAAACTGCTTGCGCAAAAAAGTAACGCAACGCTGAATCTCCGCAACCAGCCGATCGCCATTCTCAACCAGAATCCGCTCAAACAGGGGCACGCCCGCGCGGACGGCCATGATCGGCCGCCCCCGCGACGCCTTTGGAGCGATCACAACCACCAGTTCATCAGGGGAGAAGGCCGCCAGGATCTCGCGCATCGCCGCCAGTCGGCAGCTTTGGGCTGGAGCGAGCCGATCGAGCTGGATGCCCGCGTTATCGAAAACCTGAAGCCAGTCGTTCAACACCTGACGAGAGATGGCGGCCAACAACAAGTTGTCCGGGGCGCTGGGCAAGGGTTGCAGATCGATGCTGGCTTCCGACAAGGGGAAGGGAAACCCCAAATCGGGATCCTTGACCCGCAGCATCGAGATGGCCTCTTCGGGAGCGGGGGCCTCAGCCCAATCGAGCACGCGCCAGTGGATGGCCTCCGGGGGCAGGGCGGCCATCACGAGGGCGTCGATCAGATTTTCGCGCAGCATCAGCTCGCCGATCGCATCCGCCAGCGCTTCGATCTCCATGGGCATGCCCGCTTTGCATGTCTTCGCCGGCAGCGGCAAATCGATGGTGATCGGGCCAGCCTTGCCGTTGCGCAGCAATTGCCCCGCTACACGGTTGTCGTTGAGTTCCAACAGCACCTGTTGGGGAAACACCTGGCTCTGCAGAGAGCGCAGCCGTCCTTTCCAGGTTTCCAGCAGCTCGCCAACTTCCAACGGACCACGGCCAAGATCTGGGTGGAAACCTATCCGAACCTCAACGCCAGGGCTGCCCGCAACCAACCGCTTCGCTGAGTGTTGCCAGACCTTGGCGATCCAGCTGCTGGCTCAGGCCCGCAAGAAGGCGTGGCACGAGCGTGGGCCCCTCATAGATCCAGCCCGTGTAGATCTGAAGCAGAGACGCACCGGCGGCGATGCGTTCCCAAGCCGCTTCCGCTGAATCGATGCCGCCCACGCCGATCAGGGGCAAGGCCGGACCCGCCGTGGCCCGCAGCCGACGCAACACCGCCAAGGCCCGCTGCCGCAGGGGGCGACCGCTCAACCCCCCCTCTTCCTCCGCGAGCGGCCGGCCGCTTTGGCGCACCACCCGTCTCTCCAACCCCAGCCGATCCCGGCTGGTGTTGACGGCGATCACTCCCGCCAGGCCCTCCTCATAGGCCAGTCGAGCGATCGCGTCGATCGCGTCGTCTTCGAGATCCGGGGCGATCTTCACCAGCAGCGGCGGGCAGCCCGGCAGCCGCCTCAGGCGTTCCACCAGCCGGCGCAGCAGACCCTCCTCCTGCAGTTCCCGCAACCCGGGAGTGTTGGGCGAGCTGACGTTCACCACGGCGTAATCGGCCAGTGGAGCCAGGAGGGAAAGGCTGGTGGCGTAGTCATCGGCGGCGCGCTCCAGGGGAGTTTGGCGGGATTTGCCCAGATTCAGCCCCAGCACCGCCGGCCGACGACCGGGGGGAGGGAGCTGCTGGCGTTCCAGGGTGCGCCGCATCGCCGCCGCTCCCTGGTTGTTGAAGCCCATGCGGTTGAGCGCGGCCCGTTCGGCCGCCAGGCGGAACAAGCGGGGGCGGGGGTTCCCCGGTTGCCCCTCGGCGGTCACTGTGCCCAGCTCCGCGAAGCCAAAGCCGAAGCAGTGCCAGATGGCCGCCGCCACGCCATCCTTGTCGAAGCCGGCCGCCAGGCCGAGAGGGTTGGTGAAGCGGCAACCAAAGAGCGTTTGCTCCAGTCGCGCGTCGCGATGCCCCAGCTCGCTGGTCAGGGCGGCGAGGCCCTGCTGCACGCCCGGCCAGCGTCGGCGCAGGGCGAGCTGCTCCAGGCCCGTGAGGGTGAGACGGCTCAGCAGCTCCGCGTCGAGCCCCTCATCTTGACGAAGCAACGGTGCCAGCAGCCGCTGGTGGATGGCACCGCTGGTTCCGACCTGTCCCGCCGCCATCGGCTCTCACTCCGCGCCGGCCCATCTTCCATCGGCGCGTCGCAAGCGCCAGCGCCCTGGATCGCCGGGCTCCACCAGCCAGTCGCGCCAGCGCCAGCTGCCCTGGCGGCCCTCCAGTCGGGCGATGGGTTGCTCCACCAGATGGGCCAGCTCCACGGTCGTCAGCCCATGGCCCCCCTTGGCCAGACGGTCGGCCAGCTCAAGGCGGCTCAGGAGTCGCTGCAGGGCTGGTGGCGCCGGATCGTCGCCACCGGCCTCTGCAGCCCCCGCAGCAGCCCCCTGAGCAGCGCGGTCATCAGCGGTGTCCGCCGCGGCGGACGGCGGGTTGGCCAGGCGGGGCACGGCACCGCGGGAATACGCCACGGCGATGGCATCGCAGCGGTCATTTTCCGGGTGGCCACTGTGACCGCGCACGTGGCGCAGCTCGACCCCCGGCAGGCGCGCCCCATCCAGCGCTTCCCAGAGATCGCGATTGAGCACCGGTGCCCCGGCAGCCGTGCGCCAGCCCTTGCGCTTCCATCCCGGCATCCAGGACTGCAAGCCATCGATCAGGTAGCGACTGTCGGTGAGGATCACCAGCTTCGGGTGGCGCGGCAGGGTCCGCAGGGCGCGCAGCACTTCCAAGGCCGCCGTGAGTTCCATGCGGTTGTTGGTGGTGTCCGGGGCGTGGCCTCCCCACTCCCGCAGGGATCCATCCTCGAAACGCAACAACGCCCCCCATCCCCCTGGTCCCGGGTTGCCGCTGCAGGCCCCGTCGCAAGCGGCGAGCACCACCAGCGACCCAGTCGCCTCGGCCGGCGATGGTTCCGGCTTCGCCTGATCCCCCATGGCTCCTCGCGTGCGTGGTGATTGGGTGTTGCCCCAGCCTCTGGGGTGGCTTTAATGGGCAACTCTTCCCGCCTCGCGGGGCGCTTGCCCGAACACCATGTTGCGACCCTACCTGGCCCTGGCCACCTGCGCCCTGGTGGCCGCCCTCGCCCCCGGGCCACGGTCCGGGGTCCAGGCCAATGGCCTGTTCAACAGCGCGCCGGTGGAGGCGAGCAGTTTTGCCGTCCTCGCCCGCCCGGTGGCGGAGGACGACTGGAATCTGGTCGTGCTCGAGCAACTGCGGCCCCGCCCGTTCTGCTGGACCCCGCGCCCCGACGGTCTGGTGGATCCCAGCTTGAATCGCTTCAACTACACCGGCATTTGCGGCCGCTTCGTTGACAGCAATGGCTATTCCCTCCGCATTGGCGAGGTGGATCTCGGCCATGCCTATCGCTTGCGGCTGGAGCGGCGGGGCAACACGTTGCAGCTGTTGGCCACGACGGCCGCCAGAGGGGCTGAGCTGGTGGTGGGTCAGGGCAGCTTGTCCCGTCGGGATCGCGACCTCTTTGTTCCTCTGCGGCTGGAACCGGGGTGGGAATTGCGGCGGCGAACGTTTGGCGAGCGCAGCCTCAATCACGTGTATTTCTCCAATGGCCAGCCCCTTGACACCCTGATCGCCGCAGCCCGCGGTCGTTCGCCGCTGGACGCGGAGGGTCGGGCGGGGGGCGGCGGCCAGCCATTGCTTCCAGCGGTGCCACCGCCGCCGATCGCCACCGGCGGCGAACGGCAACCCCGCGGCGACCTGCGCCGTGAGCAGGCCTTCGGCCCGCGGGACATCCGACGGCAAGCCCGAGGCAGCCGCACCCGGGAGCCCGTGGTCGAGAGCCCCGGCACAGCCACCGGGTCCGGGGTGGTGGCGCTCCAGGTGATCCCTTACGTCGACCGCAGCGGATCGGAGGCCCGGCCCGCTGCGGCCAGCGACACCCTCACATCAGCTCAGACGGATTAGTCACTTTGGCGACTGACCCGCTGCCCCTGGCGTGTCATCGAACACTCGTTACATTCTTGGCGTGTGAGGAGTGCTGAACGCCACGCTGGGGTCGAAACGAGGACAGACTCCCGGCCAACGTTCAACCTCTGAGCCCCGCCTTCGGCGGGGTTTTTTTTGTGTTGTCCTCGGTTCACCGAGCGTTCCCAGTCCAGTCCTTGGGGCCAGGAACAGTGTCATGAAAAAAGCCGGCCGTTTGAGCGGCCGGCGGGATCGAACCCCCACTGGGGGGGCTGCCGGGACAGGGGATCACTTGATGGTGACTTTGCCGCCGGCTTCTTCGATGGTCTTTTTCAGAGCTTCGGCGTCTTCTTTCTTGACAGCTTCCTTCACCGCTTTGGGAGCGGCTTCCACCAGGGCCTTGGCTTCGCCCAATCCGAGGCCAGTGACCTCGCGGACGGCCTTCAGCACCTTGATCTTGGCGGCGGCGTCAAAGCTTTCCAGGATGACGTCGAATTCGGTCTGCTCTTCCACCGGCTCAGCGGCGGCGGCGGCCGGTGCGGCCATCACAACACCAGCGGAGGCGGCGGCGGAAACGCCGAACGCTTCTTCAATCTGCTTGACGAGCTCGGAGGCTTCCAGCAGAGAAAGGGTCTTCAGTTGTTCGAGAATTTGGTCGGTGGCGGCGGTCATGGTTTGGGAATCAGCAACAGATCAAAAGAGGAAAAGGGAGGTCAGTCAGGGCTGAACCAGCGTGTGGCTGCTGGTCAGTCGCCGGTGCCTTCGCCGTCGGCGTGCTGCTTGAGCGCCCGGGCGAGACCGGAGGGCACCTCGTTGATCCCGACCGCCAACTGGGTGGCCACGGCATTGATCGCGCCGGCGATCTGAGCCATGAGCACCTCTTTGGAGGGCAGATCCCCGATGGCCTTGATGTCAGCTTCCGAGAGGAGCTTGCCTTCAAAAAGGCCGCCTTTCGTTTGCGACTTCTTGCTGTCCTTCTGGAAGGACTGCACGGCTTTGACCGCACCGCCAACGTCGCCCTTGATGAGCACGAAGGCGTTGGGGCCATCGAGGAGGGATTCGAGGGCCGTCCAGGCTGCGTCTCCATCGATGGCACGACGCATCAAGGTGTTTTTGGTCACCTTGCAGACGCCGTTGCTCGCGGCCAGACGGGTGCGAAGGTCCGTCAGTTCGCGGATGGAGAGGCCCTGATAATCCAGGACCAGAGCCATTTCGGCCTCACCGAGGAGCTGCTTGAGCTCTTCGACGATCTGTTGCTTGCTCTCCAGTGTGCGGCCCATAGGTGTGGATCGAAGTGAGAGGAACAAGCCGGGAACGCGGCCCCGAGGCCTTCCGGGAGGCAAAGCTCGACAGAAGCGACGAGGCCGCGGCTTGTTCTGCTCCCTCTTCGCCCCGAAAGGCGCTGAAGGAATTCAAAAACCTGACGCTGGGACCTCGGCAGGATTTACAGGTTTTGGTCCACCATGGAGGAATGGAGAGACCGAAAACACACCTGCTGTCTTGGGTGGGGCGCGTGCCCTCTGGCGCAAGCCAGTTGATCAATCTATCACTGCGCCGGTCTCAGCTCTCCTTCTTGATGTCCTGCAGGGCGGTGACATCCACTTGCACGGAGGGACCCATGGTGGAGGTGACATAAAGACTGCGCCAATAGCGCCCTTTGGCACCGCTCGGCTTGTTGCGATCAATCGTTTCCTGCAGCGCCTTGAGGTTGTCGAGAAGACGATCGGCGCTGAAGCTGGCCTTGCCGAAACGCACATGCACGATGCCGGTGCGGTCGGCACGAAACTCCAACTTGCCCGCCTTGAATTCCGCGATGGCCCCCGGCAGGTCCGTGGTGACCGTGCCGGCCTTGGGGTTGGGCATCAATCCACGGGGACCGAGCACCCGGCCGAGCTTGGCCACCTTGGGCATCATGTCCGGGGTGGCGATGAGCAGATCAAAGTTGATCGCTCCACCGGCAATCTCGTCGACGAGCTCTTCATCGCCCGCCAGATCAGCTCCGGCGGCCTTGGCTTCCGCCACCTTCTCACCCCGGGCAATCACCGCGATGCGGATGGTTTGGCCGGTGCCATGGGGCAGGGCCACGGTGGTGCGCAGCTGCTGGTCGGTGTATTTGGGGTCGATGCCGAGACGGGCGTGGGCTTCGATGGTTTCATCAAACTTGGCCGTGGCGTTGGTTTTGACCAGCGCCAAAGCCTCTTCGGGGGCGTACAGCCGGTCTTCGACCGCTTGGGCCAGGGCGTTGAAGCGTTTGGAGGGATGGCTCATGGGAAAGAGGGGTGCAAGCGACCCGAAGGGTCTCCCCCGGTGGGGTGAACAAGGGTTGGACGGAGAGGGCGAGGAGAGCGTCAGTCGTTGACGACAACGCCCATGTTGCGGGCGGTGCCCTCAATGATGCGCATGGCGGACTCCACGCTGCTGCAATTGAGATCGGGCAACTTGGTCTTGGCGATCTCCTCGAGCTGGGCGCGGCTGATCGCGCCCACCGACCCCTTGGCCGAGGTGGCGGATCCCTTGGGAATGCCGGCGGCTTTCTGAATCAGCACGGACGCGGGCGGCGTTTTGGTGATGAAGGTGAAGCTGCGGTCTTCAAAGACCGAGATCTCCACCGGAATCACGTAACCGGCTTTGTCCTGGGTGCGGGCGTTGTACTCCTTGCA
>JBJOHA010000098.1:0-23687 GCA_046047935.1 Cyanobacteriota bacterium | reverse complement strand
CGCCGCCACCGGGTTCACCGCCTGGCGGGAGGCCTGTTGTTCCGCCTTGAGACGGGCGTAGGCCTCCCGTGCCCAAGCCAGGGCGTCGTCATCGATGCCAGGCACGGACGGCGCTGGCTGGACGGCAGCAGGGGGTGAGGGAGCGGTCTCCACACCAGGGCGAGGGGCCGGAGCAGGAGCGCTCGCCTCGGCTGATGCGCTGGCCACGGCTGGCGGGATGGCCTCGGCTGATGCGCTGGCCTCGGCAGCGTCAACGACCTCATCGCCATCACCGGCCGAGGGGACCGCGGCGGCCGGGGGTTCAGCCGCAGGGGCGGGAGCTGCGGCCTGCTCTTGCGGGGGCGCCTCCGACGTCTCCGATTTGGCCAGCCGACGTTGGAACCAATCAAACACCATGACGTTTCAAACCCTCGCGGCGGTGAAGCGACCCAGAACGCCATTGATCATGCGGCGTCCTTGTTCATCGCTGTAGCGCTTGGCCAGCTCCACAGCCTCATTGCAGGCCACGGCAGAAGGGGTGGCAAAACTGTCCAGGTCCACCACCGCCAAACGGAGAATGTCGCGATCGATGCGGGGCAGCCGCGTCAAGCGCCAGCCCTCCATCACACCGTCCAAGCGGGCGTCGATGGCCTGACGATCACGAAGCACCGCCCGAGCCCGATCCAGGGCCCCGCGTCGCACCTCCTCCTGGTCGGCCAGGATCAACAGGCGCGGAATCTCCAGGCAAGCGGAAAGCCGATTCAGCGCCCGTTCCGCATTGGCGATGCCCTCCCGCAAATGCTCGCGCACCTTTGCCGCCTGGGAATCCGGACCCTCGCGCAGCTCACTGTCGAGCAGCTCTTGCTGGGCCTGGGCGAGGGCCTCCGCCGAACGATCCAGGCCATCGCGAACCACCTCGGCCAGGGCGGCCTGGGCTTGTTCCAACAGCCCCAGCAGAGCGGTGTCCGCAGGGACGGAGGCGGTTCCGCGGTCGGGGAGCTGGGCGAGCAGGAGCAGGGCCAGCTCACGGGAGAGGCTGCGGCTTTGCATCACGACAGCTGGGGAGCGCGAAGTTGCGCCAAGAGACTGGAGAAGCTTTTGGTGGAGGTGGTTTCGCGATCATCGGGACTGACGATGCCGGCCGAGATGATGGTGCGAAAGGCGTCCTCCACGCTGAGATCAATATCGCGAACGGATCGCTCCGGCACAACCGCATACCACCCCGTCGTGGGGTTGGGCGCGGTGGGGATGAAGACGCTCAACATGATCTCCTGAAAGTCTGACTGGATCGACGCCCCCATGACGCCGGTGACAAAACCGATGGCAAACAACCCTTCCCGGGGATACTCCACCAACACGACCCGTCGAAAACGCGAGGAATTGTCGCGCAGAAAGGTTTCCAGAAGTTGTTTGAGGGTCTTGTAGACCGACCCGGCCAGCGGAATGCGCAGCAGGGTGCCCTCTCCGAATTCCAGAAGCCAACGCCCCACGATGTTGCGGGCCATCAGACCAATCAACAGGATCCCCAGCAGGGGAACCAGCAGGCCGAGGCTGAGATTGATCAGCTCCTGGAGGAGCGGGTTGAGGGTGTTGAACGGGTTGAACTGCTTCGGGATCGACGTGAGAAAGGCGAGCACGAAGCGACTCACCGTGGTTGCCAGCCAGATCGTGGTCGCCAGGGGGATCACCACAAGCAGACCGGCGATCAAATCGTTCTTCAGATCCCCCTGAAGGCGCGATCCGAAGGGTTGCTGATCTGGTCTGGGACTGGAGGGAACCAAGACCGAGGAGGCAAGGACAGGCTTTTAAGGTAGCTCTGAGCCGGCGCGATCAAAGAACGCTGCCCAGGCAAAGCAGGGTGAAGGCCACGATCAGGACGATGGAACCGAGGGAGGTGCCAAACCGCCGTTGGTTGAGCGCCAGCTCGCTGCCTTGCTTGGCCTGTTTGAACTGATCCTCCATTTGTTGAAGCTGCCGATCAACAAAGGCCCGCGCGGTTTGCAGCTTCTGAGCCTCCGAGGCCCCCGGGGGGATCTGGCCAGCGGACTCCGCTTGGCGCAACAACTGCTGGAGCACCTGGGGATTCTTGCTCTGCTCGCGGGCCATCTCCAGCTGGCCCTGCTTGGCCGCGATCTGCTGATCCGTCTGCTCCTGCATCATCCGGTCGCCGCCAAACACGATCGGAAGGGCTGCGGTGAGCAGCACGGCCATCAAGCCACTCAACACGCAAACCGCCCAGAGAAGGCGGGATCGACCCACGCCGTCCTGATGATCCAGGCGTCCTGAGACATACATGAACAGCAACCCCACCAGGGCCATGGGGGATTCCTTGACAAGGCGCTCCACCACCAGCTGCCGGTAGGGTTCGGCCTGCCAGTCCCAGAGCGCGAGGACAGAGAGGAGTTGTAGAACCGTCAACACCACAAGAGTGATGCCGATCCAGCGCAGAATGGGGCTGAAACGATCGGAAGAGGCGATGGCCACTGGCGCTTGCTGGATTGGCGCGACTTTACCCACCAGCGGGGTTTGATTCCCCATGGAATCCGCCCGTGAGCTGGTGGAGGCGGTCAAGTCGCAGGCCGGCGCCCTGGGATTCGACCCCGTCGGGGTGGCCTCCGTGCCTGGAAGCTCCCGCCTCGCCCTGCGCCAGGCGGCCCTCGAGCGCTGGCTGGAGGCCGGCCACCAAGCCGACATGGGCTGGATGGCCGATCCCCGGCGCCGCGCCATCGCCGCGCTTTTGCCGGGCGTGCGCAGCGTGGTGGCCGTGGGGTTGAGCCATCACGTGCGCGCCAGGCCAGGGGCCGGCAGCCTGCGGGTGGCCCGCTATGGATGGGGACGGGATTACCACCGCGTCATCCACCAGCGGCTGCGGCGTCTGGGTCGTTGGCTCGAGGAGCGCGTTCCCGGCTGTCGTTGGCGGGCCTGTGTGGACAGTGCGCCGCTGATGGACAAGGCCTGGGCGGAGGAGGCTGGCCTGGGTTGGATCGGCAAGAATGGCAACGTGATCCATCGGCGGCGTGGATCCTGGCTACTGCTCGGCCATCTGCTCACCACCGTGGAGCTGCCGGCAGACACCCCCTCCCCCTCCCTCTGCGGTGGCTGCAGCCGCTGCATCAGCGCCTGCCCCACGGAAGCCATCCGCGAGCCGTTTGTCGTGGACGCCAGGCGCTGCATCGCTTACCACACGATCGAAAATCGCGATCCTCAGCTGCCCTCCTGGATCCTGCCCCGGCTTCAAGGCTGGGTGGCGGGATGCGACATCTGCCAAGAGGTGTGTCCCTGGAATCGGCCGGATCTGCCGGAATCGACGGAGGCGGATTTGCAGCCCAAGCCCTGGTGGCTGGCGCTTGACGCCAGGGAAGCCCTCGCCTGGACAGACGAGGAGTGGGATGAACGCTTGCGGGCTTCCTCGTTGCGACGCATCCAACCCTGGATGTGGCGACGAAACATCCAGGCGGCGCTGGATGGAAGGAGTTCCGGTCCCTAAGCTTGAAGGCATCTGTCAAACTTCTGTGGGCCGTCGCCTGAGGCGCTTCCTTCTACCCGCCATTTTGGGACTCGTGACAGGCCTGGGGACTCCGGCGCAAGCCATGATTCCCTATGTCTTCCTCCCCTCGCAGAAGGGCCTGCAGGAGGCGGGTCTGGGAATCGCGGGGGAAGCGGTCCAGATGCTCCGCCTGGGCCAAGCGGAATACGCGGCCCGGCTGGCGGAGCTCACGGTTCGCCTGCTGCCGACCGACCCCCGCAGCTGGGTGCTTCTGGCGGAGGCGCAACTGCGCGACAACAATTCCAAGGAAGCTCTCAGGGCCCTGGCCCGCGCCAAGGCCCTGGATCCCAACAATCCAGGCATCTGGTTTGCGGAGGGAGCTCTGGCCCTGCGCAACGAAAAGCCGGCTGAGGCCCTGCAACTGATCCAGAGGGGACTGCGACTGGATGGACGCAACGCCGGCGCCTACTTCGACCTGGGCAATGCTCACATCCTTCTGGATCAGCCGGATCAGGCCTTGCGAGCCTTCGAACGGGCCGCCTCCCTGCGCGCAAACTTCTGGGAAGCGATCAACAACCAGGGTCTTGTGTTGTATGAGCGCGGAAACGTGCGGGAGGCCATTCGTCTCTGGCGCAAGGTGCTCACGATCAAGCCCGCTGTGGCCGAATCCTCCCTGGCCCTGGCTGCCGCCCTCCATGGTGAGCAGCCCACCTTGAAGGAGGACCCCTTCCGGCTGGCGGAATCCGCCTTGGCGGATGATCCCAACTACGTCAAAGAGGAGTATCAGAAAGAACAGCTGTGGGGCCCACGATTGCGCGAGGCCACGCGGCGCCTGCTGGCTGAGCCTTCCCTCAGGCCAGCGGTGGAACGCGCCAAGGCGAATGCCACAGGGTCCCCGGACAGCGAGTGATCGGCTCGGCGGGGATTCGACGCCACGGGGGGCGATGACCGTCGAATCTGTAGGCTGACCCTCGTCGTCCGCCCCACCTTTCCAACACAGGATGGCCGACACACGTTCAGGCAATCGCAAGGATCCGAGCAACGATCCCGACAACGAGCAGCGGATCGAGCCGATCGCCCTCCATCAGGAGATGCAGCGCTCCTACCTGGAGTATGCGATGAGCGTCATCGTCGGTCGGGCCCTTCCCGATGTGCGCGATGGCCTGAAACCCGTGCAGCGGCGCATTCTCTATGCCATGCACGAGCTCGGCCTGACGCCAGACCGGCCCTACCGAAAATGCGCCCGTGTGGTGGGCGATGTGCTCGGCAAATACCATCCGCACGGTGACCAGGCGGTCTACGACGCTCTGGTGCGGATGGTGCAGACCTTCTCCAGCCGCCACCCCCTGCTGGATGGCCACGGGAATTTCGGCTCGGTGGACGATGACCCGCCCGCCGCGATGCGCTACACGGAAATCCGTTTGGCGCCGATCGCGAACGAGGGCCTCCTCGATGAGATCGGCAACGACACCGTCGCTTTCACCGCCAACTTCGATGGCTCCCAGCAGGAGCCTGCCGTGCTTCCCGCCCAGCTGCCCTTCTTGCTGCTGAACGGCTGCAGTGGCATCGCGGTGGGAATGGCCACCAGCATCCCGCCCCACAACCTTGGCGAGGTGGTGGATGCTCTGATCGCTCTCCTCCGCCAGCCCGATCTCGCCGACGAGAAGCTGCTGGAGCTGGTTCCCGGGCCGGATTTTCCCACCGGCGGCGAGGTGCTCCTCGGCGGCGGGGTGCGCGACACCTACCTCACTGGTCGAGGCAGCATTCCGATGCGCGGCGTGGCCCACATCGAGGAGGTTCAACCTGGAAAAGGGCGCCATCGGCGCGGCGCGGTCGTGATCACGGAGTTGCCCTATCAACTCAGCAAGGCGGGCTGGATTGAGAAGTTGGCCGAGATGGTCAACGATGGAAAGATCACCGGAATCGCAGACATTCGCGATGAAAGCGATCGAGAAGGCATGCGCATCGTCGTCGAGGTGCGGCGCGATGCCGATCCCGCCAAGGTGGTGGCGGAGCTCCAGCGGCGCACAGCGTTGCAGAGCAATTTCGGCGCGATTCTGCTGGCGCTCGTCAACGGCCAGCCGCAACAACTCAGCCTGCGGCAGCTGCTGACGCAGTTTCTGGATTTTCGCGAGCACACCCTTCTTCGCCGCACCCGTCATGCGCTCAAGCGCTGCGAGGAGCGGTTGGAGGTGGTGGAAGGGCTGATCAAGGCCCTGGCCCGCCTGCAGGAGGTGATCGCCATGATCACCGCCGCCAGCGATGCCGCGGCCGCCAAGGCCAGCCTGCAGGTGCACCTCGACCTGAGCGACCGCCAAGCCGATGCGGTGCTCGCCATGCCGCTGCGTCGCCTGACCAGCCTGGAGCAGGAGAGCTTGCGGCAGGAGGCCACCGACTTGAGCCAGGAGCAGGGGGAACTGCGCCATCTGCTGGAGGACCGACCCACCCTCCTGGAGACCATGGTCAAGGAGCTGCGACAGCTGCGCAAGCGCTACGCCACTCCCCGGCGCACCCGGCTGGTGGAGGGCGGCGATGCCGTGATGGCCCAGCGAGGCGCCGCCGCCCGACCCTCCACGGAAGAGCAGCGCCAACAGGCGCTGGAGGCCCTGCCTGCCGATGGGCGCGTGCTGATCCAGGCCGATGGCCATCTGCGCATCCTCACGGCCCTCCAGGCGAGTCGGATGAAGCTGGAGGAGACCGGGGAAGCGGCGGAAGGCCCCGCGCCCCCTCGGATTCTTCTTCCTGTTGACCCCCCTCCCGCGCTGCTGGCCTTCACTGCGGACGGACGGGTGGCCCTGGTGCGCTGGGAATTCGCCGCCCAGCAACAGGGTCCCCTCGAGCGCTTCCTTCCCGAGAGCCTGGTCGGGGAAGCGGTGGTGCAAGTGCTGCCGCTGCGGAGCAACGCCCACGGGAGCCTGGGCCTCCTCAGCAGTGATGGGCGCTTCAAGCGTCTGGCCATCGAGGAATTCCAGGATCTGTCGGGCCGTGCCGCCACCGTGCTGAAGCTCAAGGAGGGGGTGACCCTCAAGCGGGTCGTGGCCTTCGGCGAGAGCGATGAGCTGGTGGTGGCCAGCAGCACGGGCCGCTTGCTGCGGTTGGCGGTGAATGAGGCCAACCTGCCCGTGATGGGACGCATCGCCCAAGGCCCCCAACTGATGCGGCTGCTTCCAGGGGAGGAGGTGGTGGGCGCGGCGAGCGTGCAGGGTGGAGGGGAGGTGTTGTTGGCGAGCCGCCACGGCCAGTTGAAGAAACTGCGGGTGGAGAGCCTGCGGCTCTGCCAACGGGGCGACCTGGGCCAGATCGGGCTGCGCTTCTTGCAGCGGGGGGATCAGCTGGTCGACCTGCGGGAAGCCGAGGGAGGCGTCGTGGGGGTGCGGCTCAGCGGACGGGAAGGGCGCCATCTGCGCTGGAGCGTGGCGCAACTTCCTGCCGAGGACGGCTCCGCCCCCGGAGTCCAGCTGCCCCTGAAGAGCGGCGAAACCCTTGTGGAACTGTTGCCCCTGGTCACAGCGGCCTGACGCGTCTAGGGTGCCGCTCCCTGGCGATGTGCTGATGCGACCGATCCCTCACCGATGGCCGGAAGCCGGTCGCGCGGGTTTGATCGCCAGCGGCGTCGCCCTTCTGGTGGGGGTGGGCCTGGTTTGCCTTCCCGGGCAGTGCCTCTCGCGGGGAACGCCGGACAAGCCCGCTGGAGCGGCCACCCCTGAGCGGGTGCTGGCCCTGTTGCCCTCTGATGCGGCGTTGCCCACCAGTGCCGATGGCCGTCATTACCCGCTCCTGCCAGCGGATGCGCCAACCCTGGCCACCCTGCTGGTCGCTGTGGAAGAGGCCCTTCGGGACCCCGACACTCCCAGCGAGAAACTGCCGCGCCTGGGTCACCAACAACAGGTGATCTATCGGGTGCTGTCCCATCGCCGCGCCCTGGCGGACCAGGTGCGGGCCGCGCTGCCCGCCCGCTGGCAGCCGGTGTTTGATCACCACACGGCAGCGCGTCGCGAATTTCTCGCCATGCATCGGGGCCCGCGCAGCCTCACCCTGCCGAGCTGGCGGATTCGCTCGCCAGAACCCCCGGAGGAGCTGCTGCGCCACTACAAGGAGGCGCAAGCGGCCACAGGCATTCCCTGGGAGGTTTTGGCTGCCGTCAACCTCGTGGAAACTGGCATGGGTCGGCTGGATGGGATCTCCGTGGCGGGGGCCCAGGGACCGATGCAATTTCTCCCCAGCACCTGGGCGGAACCAGGCATCGGCAAGGGAGACATTCGCAATCCCCGTGACGCCATCCACGCCGCCGCCCGTTATCTCGTGCGTCGGGGTGGACCGGGCGACATCAAGAAAGCCTTGTGGGGTTACAACAACAGCAACCACTACGTCAGGGCGGTTCTGCATTACGCCGCCCTGATGAAGGAGGATCCGGCAGCTTTTCGTGGTCTCTACCACTGGGAGGTGCATTTCGCCTCCGGCGCCGGTGATCTCTGGCTGCCGGTGGGCACCAACCAACCGCGTCCGATCCCGGTGGCCACCTTTCTGAAGCAGGTTCCCGCCAGCGCGCCCCCTCCGGGCTCCTCGGGGTATTGAGGTGATGAGGTCTTGAGGCCATGGCCGAGTCTCGCCACGTTCTGCGGCACCCCTGGCTCCCCGCTCGGGCCATCGCCGCCACGGTGACGCCGCTGCTGGCCATGGCGCTGTCGCTGGGCCAGGGGGCCGCCGCCGCCTCGACGCCTCCGCTTCCCCTGCCGGACCCTGCGGGCCAGCGTCGGCTGATGCGCGCCAGCGCCAGCATGGACCACGGTCCCCTGGCCCAATGGTTGGAAACCCAGGCCAATCTCGCCTATTGCGGTGTGGCGAGCGCGGTGATGGTGCTCAACAGCTTGGCGGTGCCCGCGCCTCCGGCGGCGGGGTATGGCTCCCACCGCTTCTGGACCCAGTCCAACGTCTTCTCCATCCCCGGCAGCCGCGGCTTTGTGCGGCCGGACGTGGTGGAGCGGGAGGGGATGACCCTGGCCCAACTGCACGGCTGGTTGGCCGGCGCCCCCGGTCTGGTGGTGGAGCGGTTTCACGGCGACCAGCTCAGCCTGGCGCAGTGGCGAACCCTGCTGCGCCGCTCGCTGCGCGACCCCCATGACCGCCTGCTGGTCAACTACCTGCGCACGGCCCTCGGGCAGCAGGGGGGTGGCCACATCTCGCCCCTGGCGGCCTACGACGCCAGCAGCGACAGCGTGTTGCTTCTGGATGTGGCGCGCTATCGCTACCCCGCCGTCTGGGTGGGCGTCGCGGATCTGTGGCGGGCGATGCGCGCCGTGGACACCAGCGCGGGCCGCAGCCGCGGGCTGCTTCTCATCCGCCGGGCGAGCCCTCCACCACAGCCTCCAGCCAGCGTTCGATCCGCTCGCTGAAGGCGGCGATCGAATGGTGCTGTTCAAACCAGCGTCGGCACTGGACGCGGGGCACCGCCATGGCCCGCCTCACCGCCATGGCCAGCGCCTGGAGATCATCTGCGGGGGCCAGGGCACCGTTTTCCCCCTCCCGCACCAGCTCGCCCGGACCGCCGCGGGCATAGGCCGCCACAGGCACCCCGCAGGCCATCGCCTCCACCACCACATTGCCGAAGGCCTCATTCCACTTCGGGGTGTTGAGCAGCGCCTGACAGGCCCCCAGCTCGGCCTGAAAGGCTGAGGTGGGCAAGAAGCCTCGCCACTGCAAGGTTCCGGGGGGGACGGACGCCTCCACGGCCCGGGCGTAGTCCTCGTTCTCCCGCAAGCCCCACACCCGCAGGGGCATCCCGAGGCGCTGGGCCACCCGCGCCGCATCCTCCAGACCCTTCTCCGGAGCGATGCGACCCGCCCATCCCAGCACTGGCTCCGGCTCCGGCTGGGCCACGAAGGCATAGGCCCCGGGATCAAAGCCATTGCCCACGATCCGCGGGGGGTGTGGAAGGTGGAAGTCCGCCGCCTGGGCCGCCGTGTGAAAGGCCAGACGCTGCGGGCACCAGCGGGCCACGGCCGCGATGACATCATCCATGGCCTCCGCGACAGAGCCCATGCTCACCAGATGGGCCACCGGGGTGGCTGTGTGAGGGGTGAGCCAGAAGGGCAGCCAGTCGTAGGCGAGGTTGAGCAGCACATCGAAGCGTCGCTGATCGTCCAGGGCTCGCTCCCAAAGCCGGGGCAGCAGCGCGCCGGGGGGAATCTCCACGGGGGTGGAACGGGATCGATGCTGCCAGCTGGGCTGACCCACGCCATCCATCGTGTGCAGCTCCGCCCCGGCACAGGAGGGGCTGAGGGCGGATCCTGCCGCGGCAAGAACCGCCACCCGATGGCCACGGGCCAAGAGACCGGCGACCAGGCCCAGCGCTGTGACCTCCACCCCGCCACCGCGACCGCTGCCCAACGCCCCCACGGGCGTGCTGACCACCAACACCCGCATCATCCCCCCCCCGACGCTTTCAGCATGGCCGATCCGACCGCCTGCGTAACTTGTGGGGAACCCGAGGACGCCCTTGAGTCGCCACATCCCTTCTCCACCAGCCACGGCCCCCTCACCCGACATCCTCTCCCTGGAACGGTTTCTCCTGGATGGCTTTGGTGTGCTGGAGCAGCTGGCCCTGTTCCTGGACGTGGACCGGGCAGAGGTGGAGCGCCGCCTGCCCGGCAGCAACGCGGATCTCGCCGCCCTCCACCCGGGGGCCCTTGATCCTGAGGCGATGGAGAGCTTCTACGAAACCACGGTCGGAGACGCCCATCTGCTGGAGCTGGCGGCCTGGCACCTCGGAAGCGCCGCCTACATCGCGGACACCCTTCGGCTGCAGGCCCACTTCGCCCGAGGCCAGGTGCTGGATTTCGGCGGCGGCATCGGCACCCACGCTCTGGCCGCCGCGGCCCTCCCATCCGTGGAGTGCGTGTGGTTTGTGGACCTCAATCCCCGGAACCGAGCCTTCGTGAGCTGGCGTGCCGCTGAGCTCGGCGTGGCAGACCGGGTCCGCTGCCACCGCGATCTCTCCGACCCAAGCCTGCCCGCGAGGTTCGACACGATCGTCTGCCTGGATGTGCTCGAACACCTCAAGGATCCCGCCGCTCAGCTGCGGGTGTTCCAGGAACGGCTCCAGGGCGACGGGCATGCGTTGCTGAACTGGTATTTCTTCCGCGGCTTCCAAGGCGAATACCCCTTCCACCTCGATGACCCCGCGCTGGTGGACCATTTTTTCCGCACGCTTCAGAGCCATTTCCTGGAGGTGTTTCACCCCTGGTTGATCACCACGCGGGCCTATCGGCCGATGGCAAGGGGAGCGGAACCACCCGCCTCCGCCTGAAGAGGCAGCGGGGCGACAGCGGCAGCCAATCCCGCAGGCTCCAACATCAACTTGCTGCGTTTCATCTGTTCATCCATCGCGATCGGATAGTTCCCGTCAAAACAGGCGGTGCAGAAATGGGAGGCGCGGCTTTGGGCTGCCTCCACCATCCCCTCCTTGCTGAGATAGGCAAGGCTGTCCACGCCGAGGTGGCGCTCGATCTCCGCCAGGCTGAGCCGGGCCGCGATCAGATGATCCTGGGTGTCGGTGTCGATCCCGTAAAAGCAGGGATGGGTCACCGCTGGCGAGCTGATGCGCATGTGCACCTCCGTCGCCCCGGCGTCGCGCAAGGCCTGTACCAACTTGCGGCTGGTGGTGCCACGAACGATGGAATCATCAATCACGACGACGCGCTTACCGGCCAGGACATCGGGAAGCGGATTGAGCTTCACGCGAATACCCGCTTCCCGCATGGCTTGAGTGGGCTGAATAAAGGTGCGGCCAACATAACGATTCTTGATTAAACCATCCCCAAAGGGTATGCCCGTTTCCTGGGAAAAACCAATGGCCGCAGGGATGCCGGAATCTGGAACCCCAATAACGATATCAGCGGTAACGGGTGATTCCTTGGCCAAGACAGTGCCAATACGCACGCGATAGCTGTAGAGAGATTCTCCGAAAAAGCGACTGTCTGGTCGCGCAAAATAAATCATCTCAAACACGCACAGCTTGGGCGGTTCCTCGAGCCAACGCTGGCGATCCGGTATTGGATCCCCCGGACGAAAATGAATCAGCTCCCCGGGTTGCACATCATCGGCATAGGTGGCGCCAATGATGTCGAGCCCGCAGGTTTCACTGCTGGCCACCCACTGGCCCAGATCTGAATCCCCGAGACGGCCATAGACGAGGGGGCGGATGCCATGGCCATCCCGCAGGGCGAACAGCCCATCGGGGGTGCCGATCAACAGGCTGAACGCCCCACGACAATGCCCGGCCGCGGTGCGGATCGCCTGGCTCCACCCCATGCCGCTGTCGACGGCCTGCTGGAGCGCGAAGGCGATGAGTTCGGAATCGGTGGTGGAGGTGAATTCATCGGCCAGATGCTCCAGGGAGCGGCGCAATTCGGCGGCATTCACCAAGTTGCCGTTATGGGCCAGGGCAAAAGGACCGAGGCGGGTCATCAGCACCACGGGCTGCGCATTGCAGACCTTGCTGCTGCCTGTGGTGGAGTAGCGGTTGTGGCCGATCGCCAGATGGCCTGGCATGCGATCCAGCACCTGCTGGTCAAACACCTGGCTCACCAGGCCCATGTCCTTGTGCAACCGCACCCGGGGGCCATCGAAAGCGGCGATGCCCGCCGACTCCTGCCCACGGTGTTGCAGGGCGTAGAGACCGAAGTAGGTGAGATTGGCCACGGGCTGGCCTGGCGCCATCACGGCAAAGACGCCACAGGCCTCCTCCGGCTTGTCCGGACGGTCGTCCGGCGCAGCCGAGTCGTCCGGCCCAGCCGAGACGAGAGGCTCCACTCCCGATGGGGACCGCCCATCCGAGGCGGACCGAGAAGGCTCCAGATCATCTGGACAGCCATGGGGCGGGAATGGGGTCACGGAACGGAGATCACCGTTGCGGACAGTTCATCTTGTCGCATCATCGATCGGGTGGGGGTCCGGCTTGCCCCATCCGCCGAGGAATGGCCTGCTCGTAGACCTCCCGCAGCTCGGGAACGGGCACGCCCAAAAGCGTGATCCCCCCCTGCTGGATCGCCAGTTCCGGCGAGGCTGTCACCGTGCCGAGACGGAGCGCCGACAGGGCGCCCTCGCCCTCGTCCTCGGCCTCCCGGGCCAGGAACGCGCCCCAGGCCTCCTCTCGCTCGGGCGCCACGCTCAGCAGCACCCGTGCCCCGCCCTCCGCGAAGAGCAGCCGATCGATCCGCCCCCCCCCGGGGGGAAGCGCGATGCTGGCCCCCAGTCCGGAGGCGATGGCGCATTCGGCCAGGGCCACGGCCAGGCCGCCATCGCTGAGGTCATGGGCGGAGGCCACCAGATCGCGGGCGATCGCGCGCCGCAGAAGGGCCTGCACGCGCCGCTCCAGCGCCAGGTCAACCCATGGCGGCCGGCCGCTGAGGAGCCCGTGGATCACCCCCTGGTAGCTGCTGCCGGCCAATCCCAAGCGTTCGTCAGCGGTCTCGTTCAGCGGCACCCCCAGCAACCAGATGGCCTCGCCGGCTTGGCGCCAGGCCAGCCCCCGCACCCGGGCCAGATCCTCCACCAGGCCCACCATTCCCACCACCGGCGTGGGATGGATCGGCTGCGGTGGGCCATCGGGCCGTCGCGTTTCGTTGTACAGGGAGACATTGCCTCCGGTGACGGGGGTGCCCAGGGCCTCGCAAGCCCGGGCCAGCCCCTGGCAAGCCCGGGCCAGCTGCCAGTAGCCCGTGGAGGTGTCGGGGGAGGGAAAATTCAGGTTGTCCGTCACCGCCAGTGGCTCAGCCCCGACGCAGCTGAGGTTGCGGGCGGCCTCCGCCACAGCGGCCATGGCCCCCCGCTCCGGATCCAGGGCCACCCAGCGATTGGGGCAATCCACCACGGCGGCCACGGCCCGCCGGCTGGATTCCAGGGACCCTGGACCCTGCTGGGGCCGCAAGCGCACCACCGCCGCGTCCGCCCCTCCAGGGGGCACCACGGTGTTGGCCTGCACCTGATGGTCGTACTGGCGCCACACCCAGCGCTTGCTGGCGATGGTGGGGTCGTCGAGCAGGCGGAGCAGCACATCGCCCCAGGGCAGCCGGCCCTCCGCGAGGGCCACGCCCCCCGCTGTGGCCAGGGGCAGGTCGCCCTCGCTCCAGCGCCAATGGGCCTGGATCTCCTCCGGCGGCTCCTCCAGCAGGGCATGCGCGTTGACGGGGGTGTCCTCGGCGAGGGCATGGGCGGGCACCTCCGCCGCCACCGCGCCGCGATGGAGCACCCGCACGATGCTCTCCGCCAGCACCCGGCCGACCACAGCGGCCTGGAGCCCCCAGCGGGTGAAGCGCGCCATCAGCTCCTCCTCCCGACCGGGCCGCACCACAAAGAGCATCCGCTCCTGGGATTCAGACAGCAGATAGTCGTAGGCGCTCATGCCGCTCTCGCGAGCGGGCACCCGGTCGAGATCCAGCTCAATCCCCACCCCCCCCTTGGCGGCCATCTCGGCGCAGCTGCAGGTGAGGCCGGCGGCCCCCATGTCCTGGGCGGCCACCACGGCGCCGCTCTGAAACGCTTCCAGGCAGGCCTCGATCAGACCCTTTTCCAAAAAGGGATCCCCCACCTGCACAGCGGGTCGATCCTCCAAGGAGGCCTCGCTGAGCTCGGCGCTGGCAAAACTGGCGCCCCCCATGCCATCGCGCCCCGTGGTGCTGCCGACATACACCACCGGATACCCCACCCCGTCGGCGCCCGCCTTGACGATCTCCGGCGTCTCCATCAAGCCGAGGGCCATGGCGTTCACCAGGGGATTGCCGGAGTAGCTGGGATCAAAAGCCACCTCCCCGCCCACGGTGGGCACCCCCACGCAGTTGCCGTAGTGGGCGATGCCGGCGACCACCCCCTCCATCAGGCCCACGTTGCCGGCGTCCTCCAGGGGGCCGAAGCGCAGGGCATTGAGCAGGGCGATCGGCCGGGCGCCCATGGTGAAAATGTCGCGGAGAATGCCGCCCACCCCGGTGGCGGCACCCTGGAAGGGCTCCACGGCGGAGGGGTGGTTGTGGCTTTCGATCTTGAAGGCCAACCGCTGCCCCTCCCCCAGATCGACCACCCCGGCGTTCTCTCCGGGTCCCACCAGGATGCGCGGTCCCGTGGTGGGGAACTGGCGCAGGAGCGGCCTGGAATTGCGATAGCAGCAGTGTTCGGACCACATCACGCCGAACATGCCGAGTTCCGCCCGATTGGGGGGGCGGCCGAGGCGGCGGCAGATTTCCTGGTAGTCGTCCTGGCTCAGGTTTTCCTTGCGCAGGGCCTCCTGCACCGCGTCGGCGGGTGGCACTCCCACGATGGTCGGCGTCATGCCAAGGCAGTCTCCCACCTGACCGTGGCGGCCGCAGCCTCAGATCCAGGGATCATCCACCGACGAGGGGCCTGGCCCGGCGGGCCGCTCAGCCGGGCGGCCGGCCCGGCGAGGGGACGGCGGCGGTTCCGCCTCGTCGGGCCAGTCCTCCAAGGGATCCGGCGCCCCCTCAGCCGAGGCCTCGGAGGCGCGGGGGCGCGGCGGCCTCTCGTCCCACGCGTCCCACGGCGGCTCCTCCAGCCAGCCCTCCAGGCGATCCTCCAGAGCCCCGCCGGCCTCCTGAGCGCGTTCCCGCAGGCGCGCGGTCTCCCGCTCCATCTGATCCCGCCAGCGGCGGGAGCGCCGGAGCCAGTCCTGGCGCAGGCTGGCGCGGGCCAGGGGAAGGTCGTCGAGTTCGCTGAGGGCGGTGAAGACCCGGCCGGGCTTTTGATCCACGATGCGCTCCGGGCTGAGCCGCCAGCGGCTGGTGCCGGGGAGGCGCGGATCGGTGCGGGCCACCAGGTAGTGGAGGATGCGGCCCGTTCGCAGCTCAACGGCGGCATCGGCCACGGTGCCCAGCGGTTGCCCCGCCGCCCCCAGCAGCTGGGCCTGCAGCAGGGTGGGCAGGCCTTGCACCGTGGCGGCATCGCTCACCGCCGGCTCCCCCTTGACGAAGGCCTCCTGTTCGCTGAGCCCCCGCAGTTGGTCCAGGCGCCAGACGAGGCGCCGCTGCTGAAAGGCGGAGGGCCTGCTCACCCAACCCAGGAGCCGGTGCACTGGGGGATGCATCCAGGCGAGCTGGCCCGGTCCATGGTCCAGCCCCCGATCACAGCGCGGGCGACGGCGCAGCAGGTCACTCAGCAGCAGCTGTTCGGGAAGGGCCAAGGCCTCAGGAACGGATCTGAACGGGCATCACGAGGTAGGTGTAATCGCCGTCCTCGCCGACGGGTGACAACACCGCCGGGGTGGTGGAGGCGTTGCAGCGCATCCGCACCCGATCGCTGCTGATCGCCTTCAGTCCGTCGAGGAGGTAGCGCACGTTGAAGGCGATGTCGATGGGTTCTCCCTCCACATCGGCGGCCACCTGCTCCGAACCGCTGCCCACATCCTGGGCATCGACGCTGATGGTGACCAGCCCCCGGGCGCCATCCAGGGCGATCTTGACGACGTTGTTGTGCTGATCCGCCAACACGGCCACCCGTTCCAGCGAGGCGGTGAAGGCCCGTCGATCGAGGGTGATCGAACGGCTGAAGCTGGCGGGAATCAACTGGCGGTAATTGGGATAGGTGCCTTCCAGGCTGCGGGTGGTGAGCACCTGATCGGCCCAAAGCAGCACCACCTGCCCGCGCTCGCTGAACAGGCTGAGGGGATCGCTGGAGGCGCGGCCGGCCAGGAGGCGCTCCAGCTCCCGCAGGGAGCGGGCCGGCACCGTCACGGCGAAGGGCTCGATCGCGGGCTCGGCCTCGGCGGAGGGCGTTTCCGCCGAGAGCGAGGGAAGGCGAAGCACGGCCAGGCGGTGCCCATCGGTGGCGGCGCATTCCAGGCCCGCCTCATCGATGTGGAGGTGAACGCCGGTGAGCAGCTGCTTGGCTTCATCGGCGCTGCTGGCGAAGAGGGTGGCGCGCAGTCCCTTGACGAGAGATTGGGGATCCAGCTGGATCGGCGTGCCGCTCTGAACCAGGGGGAGATCGGGAAAATCGTCCGCGCTCATCCCACGCATCTGGTAGGTGCCCGACAGGCTCGTGAGCACCACCTGTTCCTGACCGTCCTCGCAGCTCAGGGTGACGGGGCTGTCGGCGGAGAGGCGGGTGACGATCTCGGAGAAGAGGCGGGCGGGAAGGGTCACCGCCCCGCTGCTCTCCACGCTGGCCGCGAGGGTGGTTTGAAGGCCCAGGTGAAGGTCGAAGCCGGTGAGGCTCAAGCGGTTGGTGGCGGCGTCAGCGGTGAGCAGGACATTGGCCAGCACGGGGTGGGTGGGCCGCGTGGCCACGGCCCGGCTCACCAGCTGGAGGCTGGCGCTGAGTTCGGCCTGGGAGCAAACCAGCTTCATGGGGGACGGCGGACGGCGCGGATCAGCCGCCATACCGTTTCACACCATGGGGTTCCGCGCAACCGGCGGCAAGGCTGGGAATTCCCCAGATTCCCGTCCTCGTTGCGACGATGGAGAAAGAATTTTCTTTAAAAAGAACATAAAACCGTCGTAGAAGGGGCTGGGGAAACGGTGGAAAAGCGACCAAGACGGCTGGTGTCGCAGCGATGTGCGACCGGCGGGGCTGGGGAGCGGCGAGGAGCGGCTGAGAAAAACATCAACGTTTTCCCCTGTTTCCCCGGACAGGGGAAAACGAGACGCTCCAGATTCCGCCGCAACGTGGTTGTTTTCCCCGGCGCCCGCCAGGGTTTTCCATCCCGCCCGCACGACACAAAACCGCCCCTCGCCGCGCTGGCGGGTGGAGTGTCGTGGGCGGGGCTTAGAACCCCATCACCCCGGCCACAACGCTGGTGTCGGGTTCCAGGCCGGTGTGGAAGCGCGACTCGTTGTGTTCGATGGCGGTGGTTGGATCCTTCAGCCCATTGCCGGTCAAGACGCACACCACCGTGCTGTTCGCTGGCACCTCATCCTTCCGCTTCAGCAGCCCTGCCACGGACGCGGCGCTGGCGGGTTCGCAAAACACCCCCTCGTCCTTGCCGAGGAGCTTGTAGGCCGCCAGGATCTCCCCGTCGCTGACAGCGAGGAAACCACCCTGGCTCTCCTGCTGGGCCTTGAGGGCGTTCTCCTTGTTGACGGGATTGCCGATGCGGATGGCCGTGGCGATCGTGTCGGGCTGTTCCACCGTGTGGCCCAGCACCATCGGGGCCGCACCCTCCGCTTGAAAGCCCATCATGCGGGGCAGGGTCTGGCTGAGGCCGGCGTCGCGATATTCCTTGAAGCCCATCCAATAGGCGCTGATGTTGCCGGCGTTGCCAACGGGGATGCACAGCCAGTCGGGCGCGTCACCGAGGGCATCGATCACCTCGAAGGCGGCTGTTTTCTGGCCCTGGAGGCGATAGGGATTGAGAGAGTTGACCAGAGTGACCGGATAGTGATCCGCCACCTCCCGAACGATGGCCAGGGCGCGGTCGAAGTTTCCCTTCACCGCCAGCACCTCGGCGCCGTAGAGCAGGGCCTGCGCCAACTTTCCCTGGGCCACGTAACCATCCGGGATCAGCACAAACGCCCGCATGCCCCCGCGACGGGCATAAGCGGCGGCGGCGGCGGAGGTGTTTCCCGTGCTCGCGCAGATCACCGCCTCCGAGCCCGCTTCGCGGGCTTTGCTGATCGCCATCGTCATCCCCCGGTCCTTGAAGGAGCCGGTGGGGTTCAAGCCGTCGTACTTCAGATGCACCTTGACGCCCCGTCCGATCAGCTTGGACAGAGTGGGAGCGGGCACCAGGGGGGTGGCACCCTCCCGCAGGGTGATCACGGGGGTGGCGGCCGACACGGGCAGCCAGGATCGATACGCCTCGATCAACCCTGGCCAGTCCTGCATCGTGGGACGCTGACGCTGACCCAGGCGACGCAGAGCTTGGAGCAGGGGCACGGTGCGCGGGGGGGAAACACTGAATCTAAGCGTCGGGACCCCTGTCTGCCCGTCTCAGCTGGCTGGCCCCGCCGCTTTGGGGGAGGGCTCGCCGCCCCGCAGGCCATCCAGGGGCGATTCCGAGAAGAAGCGAATCAGATCGGAGATGGAGCTGGCTTTCTGGGCGAGGACGAGGAGTTGCGGAATGTTCACCGCCATTTCACGGGTGGGGTAGGCCTTGAGGAAACCCAAGGCGCTCAGCGAGCCGCTGCCGTCGTCGAGGCCGACCACAACAGCGGAGCGGAGCGCGACAACACCATCTTGCGGAGAGCGGGTGGGGTGGATGATCAAGGAGATCCGATCGAGCACGGCATCGCCGATCCTGGTGTTCAGCAGACGGCTGACAAGCGGGATGGGAAGCGAGACGTTTTCGTTGAGCAACTTGCTCAACTGTTTCGGATTCTGCCGACCGAGGCGCAGCAGGTCGCCCAGCAAGCCCGTCGCCTTGCCCGTTGTGGCCAGTGTCTCGAATTCGGCGATCGGGATGGAGCGGCGGAAGGCACCGCTCATCAACACCACGCGATCCGCCGCCCTGGCGCTCGGGGCTGGGGCGCAGAGGATGAGGAGTGCACCAGAGGCCAGGCCAGCCCCCAGCCGTGCAACCCACCGGCTTGTCGTGCTGCCCATCGCCGTCGCCACCCTCTCAAGAGAAAACGAATTTCAAGGCGAATCTAAAGGCCGCTCCAGAACCGACCCTCCCTCCCGCGCCAGCTTTCAGGCTGGAGTCACCAGCACATCCCGCAACAAGCGCACCACGCCCCGTTCCGCCAGACCCCTGGCCACCTGCGCTCCCATCTCCCGCAGGTCGGGTTGTCCCAGCAGGAGGGGGAGACGCTGAAGCAGCAGACGGGGTTCAAAGCCTGGCAGGGCGGAGAGGATCGCCGACAACTGCCGCACGGGATCCAGATCGAGCAGCGGGCGTGGATCCAGGGCTTCCGGGTTGCTCTGCCGTTGCCGCAACCCTGGCGGAAGGAGGCGATCGGGCAGGCGGCGGCCAATGCGCAGGGTCATGCGCCAGGCGAGATTGTCCATCCGCTCCACCATGGCGTCCACCAGCTGGCGTCGCAGCAGTCCGCCGCCAGGAGAGAAGAGGAAATCGATCACCTGGTCCAGAAGCCCCTCCACATCCAGCTGCTCCTGCAGGGCGGCACTGCTCACGAGGGCTTCCAGTCGCTGCCAGCGAAACTCCTCGCCATCAAACAACATTTCCCGAAGGCTTTTCCGCAATTGCGGATCGGGATCTTCCATCAAGCGGCGAGCAAAATAAGGGTAGGCGGCTCCGAGGATTTTGAAGTCTGGATCGACGCTCAGGGCAATCCCCTCCAATGTGACGAGCGAACGAATGATCAGGGCGTAATACGGAGGAACTCGGAAGGGAAAGCGATACATCACTCCGGATAGATCATCCGTTACCGCTTTGAAATCCATGCGGTTGACACCAACTTCCAGGGCTTGCCCAAAGACCACTTCAAAAGCGGGAACGATGGGCGAGAGATCCACCTCCTCGCTGAGAAATCCGAGGCTGACGAAATCCTTGGAGAGGGAGACAAAATCGCGATTGACAAGGTGGACGACAGCTTGAATCAATCCCGTTCTGGCCTCTCGGGTGATGGTGCTCATCATGCCGAAATCCAGGTAGGCCAACCGGCCATCCGCCAGAGCGAGAAGGTTGCCCGGGTGTGGATCGGCATGGAAGAATCCATGTTCGAGCAGTTGCTGCAAGCTGCAATTCACCCCGATGTTGACCATGGCATCTGGATCGACACCGATGGCTTTCACGGCTTCAAGATTGGTCAGTTTCACGCCATCGATCCATTCCATCGTCAACACGCGTCGGCTGGTGGCGTGGAGATAGATCTCGGGGACAGCGATGTGGGGATTATGAGAATGAAGCTGCTTGAACTTGCGTGCATTCTCAGCTTCGTTCATATAATCCATCTCTTCGAAAACTCTCGTACCCAATTCATCAATGAGACCGACGAGATCGCTGCGAATCAAGCCGACATTTTTGTTCAGCCAGGCGGCAATGTTGCGAACGATGTAGAGATCGAGGGTGATTTGCTCCCGCAACCCCGGCCGCTGCACCTTCACAGCAACGTTTTGCCCCCCCTTGAGAACGCCCCGGTGGACCTGGCCAAGGGAAGCGGCGGAAATGGGCTCCTTGTCCAGAGAGCTGAACACCTCCGACACCGGGGCGCCCAGATCGTCCTCGATGCAGGCCATCGCCAGGCCGGAATCAAAGCCCGGCAGCTGGTCCTGAAGTTGGGCGAGCTCCTCCAGCAACACCGGCGGCACGATGTCGGGGCGGGTGGAGAGCGCCTGCCCCGCCTTGATGAAAGCCGGTCCGAGGGCGGCCAGCAACTCCGCGCATTCCCGAGCCCGCGCCCGCGCCCGCTCGGGGTTGCTGAGATGCCCCGTCAGCCGGTCGCTGGCGACGCCCAGGAGATAGAGACAAATGGGCACCAGGGTTTGCCAGAGACGCCGCAGGAGCCTGCGCGGGTGTCCGGCATAGAGACGGGTGATGGCGGCGGGGTCGTAGACCAGAAGTCCGGAAGCCTCCAGGAAATCCGTGAGCTCCGGGGGAGGCGCTGGACTTTTGTTCACGGGAGCATCAGGTCTGGAGGGAGCGTTGATGGAGGGACGTGCCGGTGGCGCCGGGGCCATGGGGTCTGTGCCGAACACGGAGGCGCGCATCCTGGCCAGGGCTTGCTCGGCCGCAGTCATGTCCGGGGCACGGACTGGAGACCTCATTTGTCGTCACGGGCCGCAGAGAGGGGTGATTCTGTCTGCTGGCGCGGGCTGGTGCGCCCGGGCGGTCCTCTTCACCCCCGGCAGAACCCTCACCCCTCGGATTCCATCCCCTCGTCGCTGTCCACGTCCGCTTCCGCTGCGGCGCCGAGGGGAAGGAGGCGAATCTGGCGTCGGCCGAGCTTGATTTCAAATTCATCGCCCGGCTTGAGGTCGAGAAGAGCTGTGTAAGCCTTTCCCACCATCAAGTTGCCATTGAACTGCACCTTGGTGTTGAAGCTCAACTTGCGTCCAGGCTTCGAGCCAGGGACCGCGTCTCCGAGATGCATCCCCTTGGCTTCCAGCAGGGCCTCGTAGAACGCGGTGAAGTTGAGACGTTCGGTCCCGTCCTTCTTGGTGCTCACGTATCCGCAGTTGCGCACGAGCTCGGATTTGGAAACATCTCCCAGCTCTTTGACTTTGGCCAGAAGATCAGAACCCTTAAGTCCAGGTGTCATGGTGGGCAGTATGAAGGTCACACCGTGAATAATAAGACCTTAACCGTGCAGATCTTGGTCCTTTTCCAGAGCTTGTGACGGTTTTCCGAATCCCGCATTCGCTCTTGTGCCGCTTCGGGAAAAGAAGTTTGCCCGACCTGTTGGCTCTCGCTCGTTTTTCCTTGGGCATCCCGCCCGCTGCAGGCGCGGCGGCGGTGTCGCGTCAGCCCCCTTTTGCTCTCCCGAGACATTCGCTACGGTTTGGAGACGCTCCGTGAATGGACGCCAGTGCTGACAGGGCTGCGCCTGCAGAACATCGCTCTGATTGAGGAGTTGGAGCTCTTTTTCCAGCCGGGTTTCACCGTGTTCACCGGTGAGACGGGAGCGGGCAAGTCGCTGCTGCTCGACGCGCTGGAGGCCCTTCTTGGCGGAGCGCAAGGGGTCCAGGGCGCGCGACTGTTGCGCCGGGGTTGCGAGCGTGGATCCGTGGAGGGCACGTTCGCGTTGACGCCGGCCCTGCGCGGCTGGTTGGAGGCCCAGGCGTTCGCGGTGGAGGAGCCTGAGCTTTTGCTTCGTCGGGACTGGTGGGTGCAGCAGGGCAAGATGACCAGCCGCCATCGTCTGCAGGGAGTGGCCGTCAGCCGGGCGCAAATCCTCGAGGTGCGCCCTTTGCTGGTGGATCTCACCGTGCAGGGCCAGACTCAGGATCTGGCCCGCCCTGGACAGCAGAGGCGCTGGCTGGATCGCCTGGCCGGGGAGGCCCAGGGCTCCCGGCTGGAGACCGTGCGCGAGGCCCATCGCGCCTGGAAACGCGACGCGCAAGCCCTGGCCCGCGCGCGGGCCAGGGCGGAGGAGCTCGCTCAGGAGCGGAACCGTCAGGAGCAGCTGCTGCAGGAGCTGGAGGCGGCAGGCCTGGAGGACCCCGGGGAGCGCCAACGGCTGCAGGCGGAGCAGGACCGGCTCGCCCATGGGGTGCGGTTGCAGGAGGGCGTGATGACGTTGATCGGCCGCTTGCTGGAGGGGGCGGAAGGGGCTCCGTCCGCTCTGGATCATCTGGCGGCCTGCGACCAGGAGCTGCGTCTGTTGGAGGGCCTCGATGGCGCGGGCATCGCGCCGTTGCGGTCCGCTTGCGAGGAGGCTGAGGCGCTCCTGCGCGATCTGGCGCGGGATCTCGACCGCTACGGCGCTTCCCTGGAGAGCGATCCGGAACGTCTTGCCCAGTTGCAGGATCGGTTGGCCCAGTTGCGGGCTCTTGAGCGCCGGCATGGCCAGGACCTGGGGGAGCTCCTGGCGTTGCGTGATCACTTGCGTCAGGAGTTGAGCCCCGGAGGCCTGGAGGCGGAGCTGGAGGCGTTGGAGTGTCGCGAGGCCGAAGGCCGGGCCCGGTTGGAGCGAGCTTGCGAGCGCCTGACCGCCGCCCGGGTGGCCACCGCCCGCGCCCTGGAGGCCCAACTGCTTGAGGCTCTGCGGCCGATGGGTCTGGCCCACGTGCGCTTTGCCGTGGAGATCAGCCCGGCGGCCGTCAGCGAGGAGGGAGCCGATGGGGTTCGCTATCTCTTCTCGGCCAATCCGGGCCAACCCCTGGCACCGCTGGCGCAGGTGGCTTCCGGTGGGGAGATGAGCCGCTTTCTGCTGGCGCTCAAAACCTGCCTGGCAGCCGCTGAGCCGGAGGTCACCTTGCTCTTCGACGAGATTGACGCTGGCGTCAGCGGTCGGGTCAGCGGCGCGATGGCGGATCTGTTGAAGGATCTCGCCCGCTCGCGGCAGGTCTTCTGTGTTACCCACCAGCCGCTGGTGGCCGCAGCCGCCGAGCACCACTACAAGGTGGCCAAGGTGGTGGAGAGCGGCGAGACCCACACGCGAGTGTCCCACCTGCGGGACACTCAGGAGCGGCAAGCCGAATTGGCCGAACTGGCGGGAGGAGACAGCGGCGAGGCTCGCAGCTATGCCGCCAGCTTGCTGGACCGGGTGGCTTGAGCCAGACGCTTGGATCCTCCAGCTCCCACCGAGGCGACGCGGAATGGCGAGAGCCATCGCGTGACCTCCATCGATGTCTTGCGAGGGCTCGTGATTGTGTT
>JBJOHA010000097.1:0-11104 GCA_046047935.1 Cyanobacteriota bacterium | reverse complement strand
GATCCTCCACGGAGGACACCTGGGAGAGGCCATCCCGCTCGAAATCCAACACCCCCACCCTGGCCTGGAGGTTGGCGAGAAAGGCGCGAGGATCGGCAGGCGGGGTGGCGTAGCCCAGCAGGCGATTGATCGCCGCCCACTCCAGCTCCGACCCGGCGTCCGTGCGACGCCGCACCAGGACCATCAGCTCGCGAAGCTCGTCGTGCCGCAACTTCAGCTGGTTCTCGGCGATCGCCAGTCGGTCTCTCCAGGCGGCGAGGAAGGGGAGGGTGATCGCCACCGGGCGGCTGCCTGTAGGGCCCTCGGGATGGGGCCAGGGAGGCAGGGGCTCCCCGGGGCCGGGCTGCCCGCTGGGGAGGGCGCCGAGGGCCAGGCGCAGGGCCTCCATCACCAGGTCCTGCTGGTTGCCCGCCGCTGGGGTGAGCCGTCGCAACGCCTCCAGCGTGACGATGCGCCGCAGCGACAACTGCGTGCGCAGCTCGCTCACCCGGGCGCGACGAATCACCAGATCGGTCTCCGTCCGATAGCTGCGCGCCACCCCGAGGCTGTCCTTGCCCGCCTTCAGGGCCGTGCCGGCCGGCAACGCCAGCTCCCCCACGCCCCGAGCCAGGCGGAACAACACGGCCACGCGATCGGGGCGAGCGGGCAGTGGCCTGGCCCCGAGCTGCTCGCGGTGGAAGTGATCGAGGTGGCGGCGCACCAGGGCGTTCTGCTGGGCCTTGACATGGCGCAGCAACACCAGGAAGGCGAGCAGCAGGGCGAAGTGGGGGCGGCCCAGCCAGGCGGCCGCCTCGCCGCTGAAGCGCTCCGGGTGGTCGATCCACTCCGCGATGGCCGCGTTCGACAGACCAAGGCCGGGAGGAGGGGTGGCCAGCGCCTCCCAGCGCGACGCCACGCCGTCCTCCCCCTGGAAGATCAAGTGTCGACAGAACAGCTGCACAAAGGCGAGCCAGTCGGCGTCGCTGCGGTCGTCAATCGCCACATGGGACGGATCGAGGGCCGCCAGCTCGCGGCTGGCGTGGCTGGTGCCATCGAGGAAGGAGCGCAGCTCGGTGGTTTCGCGTCGGCTCATGTCAGCTCGCCCTCAGAATGCGGTTGCTGGAGAGGAACTGCCCCTGCCCCGCATACTCCGTCAGCGGATCGGGAACCGGACCGCTCGGAGTGGGTTGCTGCGCGGGGCTCTGCACCCGAAAGCGGGCGTTGAAGGATCCCCCCACCAGGAGGAGGGCTTGACCGCCGCTCTGGCTGTTGCTGCTGCGCTGATCGTCCGCGAGGGAGGCCACCTCCAGGGTGCCTGTGCCGGGGATGGGGTAGGCCGCGCATTGGTAGACACACCCCTGCACGGCGGCGGAGGCCTCATCGCCGTCGATGGCGACGGCCTTGCCGTTGACCGTGGCGGGACCGCTGCCCCGCAACACTCCGGGACGCACCACCACCACCGCCGCCCCGAAGGCGGGTTGGTAGAGGGCTTGATCACCGTCGAGGAGAACTTGATCCATCACAACGCTCCCGGCGAGGCCTCCTGGAGATAGAAGGGAAACACGAGGTTGTAGCGGGAGTTGGTGGCGACCACCCGATAGTCCAGGCGGATCTGCAACACACCGGCGTTGGCCTCCTCGGGGCTCACCTCCACGTCCACCAGCCGCACCCGCGGCTCATGGAGGAGCACCGCATCGTGGATGGCGCTGGTGAGCATGTTGACCAGGTCGTGATCGATGGCGCTGAAGAGCCAGTCGTCGAGGCTGCAGCCGTAGAGCTCCCGCATCGGCCGCTCCCCCTGGCGGGTGGACAAGAGGATGAGCAGCGATTGGTGGATGTCCTCCTCGTTGGCCACCATCTCCACGGCGCCGCCCCCGGCGGCGAAGCGGGGCGGGAAAGCCCAGCCGGTGCCAAGAAAATCGCGAGGCGTGGCGTCCATCATCCGTTCGCCTCCAGCGGGTGGTCGCCCGCAGCCGCCGCAGGATCCGCCCCTTCTTCGCTCTCCAGCGGCTCTGCGGGGATCTGGGCGCGAGCCGCCGCCTGGATCCGCCCGATGAGTTGAAACACCCGCCGGAAGGGGAGCTCGCCAAGACTCTCCAAGATGAGGTTCACCTCCTCGATCGACAGGTTGAGCGCGATGGTGTCGGGGGTCATGGCGTCACAGCGGGAGTTGGGGGGTGCAGGGAGTGGAGGGAGCGGCGGGAGTGGCGGGAGTGGCGGGAGTGGAGGAGCGCGTCATTGGAGGTCCACGCTCGCTCCCTTGAGGATCACCTTGCCCTTGGCCTCGATCGTCACGTCCTTGGCGCTGGTGAGGGCAATGCCGTCCTTGCTGAGGAGGATGCTGTGGCCGTGTTGATCCTCGATGGTGATCGTTTGCGCGTCTTCGTCGATGGCGATGCGGTTCTTGTAGGTGCCGCTCGCGTCTCCGTCGGCGGTGGTTTCCAGGGTGAGGGAGGGCTTGGCGTCGTCGAAGACGATGCGCGTTCCAGCGCGGCTGACCATGGCGCGCCGATCCTCGCTGGTCTGGGGGTCGTCGACCGGACTGGGCGGGGGATTGCGGGAGCTGTGCAGGGCGCCGAGCACCACCGGCTGCCGCGGATCCTCATCCAGAAAGCCCAACACCACCTCGTCGCCCTCCACCGGGCGGAAGACGAAGCCAGAGCCGTTGCCGGCCTCCGGCGCGGCCAGGCGCGCCCAGATGTCCGTGGCCTCCTGCAGCGCCGGCAACCGCACCCGCACGCGGAATTGGTTGCTGTCGTCCTCCTGGCTCTGGCCGACGGTGGCGATCTGCAGGCCCCGCAGGGGTGGCAGCAGGCCCCCGGCGGGCAGCGCCGCGAGGTCGGGTCGACTGGCAAACGGCTCGGGCGGCAGACCAAAGCGCAATTCGCTCTGCCAGCCGTTCTCATTCACGGTGTGGACCACGCCGGAGACGAGGGCCTGGCCGTTGAAGCGATCGCCCACCCCGAGGATCTCCACGGTGTCGAGGGGTTCCAGCTGCGCGTCGCCCTCCACCAACGCCCGGCCCCGCAGCAGGGCCAGGCGGCTGCGCAAGAGGCGCGCGTTCGCCCAGTCGCTGAGCTCGCCGGGGGCGAACACCGCCGGATGGAGGAGCAGCTCCTCGCTGCCGCCGAGGTTGTCCGCGACAGCCGACACGTCGAGATTGCCGGCGCTGAAGCCCGGATCGCTGGCCTCCTCCGGCTCGCTGGCCTGCCCGTTGGCCACGTCCCAGCCGATGCCGCGCATCGTCGCCCATTGCTGGCCCCCATCCAGTTCAAGGGAGAGTTCCGCGACGTCATCGAGGCCATGGTCGAGGCGCCGCCGCGGATCGCCCAGGCTTGGGCGCCGCAGGCTGATCACGCCCTCATGGGCGGTGAGGGCGAGGCCGAGGGCCTCCGCTCGCGACACCATGAAATCCCACACGGTGGCGTTGTATTGCACCAGTTCGGGGTGAACGGTGGTGGTGGCCTCCACCGTGCCGGCGCGCAGGCCGCCGTCCTCGATCAACGCGGTGATGACATCGCTGTCGGTACTGTCGGTGAAGACGGCGCTGCGACGGCCGCGGGTGAGCAGGAACGCCCGGTCCTTGAGCTCCACCCGCAGGGTGGACCGCTCCCCGCTGGATTCCACCGCGTGGCGCACCACCAGGCCGTCAAACACGGTGGTGTCGGCGGGATCGCCCTCGTAGCGCAGGGCGATGCGAATCGGGGCGCCGGGAAGGAAGAAGGCCAGGTTGCTGATCGCGAAGCGCCGCTGCGCCAGGCTGCCGTCGAGGAGGATCACGGTGGCTTCCGGAACGCGATTGATCTCCCGCTGAACCTCCACGGACAACACCTCCACGCTGGGGTCGAGGCTCTGGCCTTCGCTGCTGATGCTGATCACGGGAACCGCCATGGGGATCAGCCTCCGGGCTTGGCGTAGGGAGGAAAGAGCAGCTCCCGCCCCGGGGTGAGCACACGCACATCATCGAGATTGTTGGCTTCCGCCACCCGCAGATAGTGTTCCGGGGTGCCGTAGATCTCGCGGCAGAGCATGGGGAGGGTGTCTCCCGCGCGCACCAGGCGCCGGTGGGTCAGGTCGGGGGAGCTGAAGTTGTCTTGGGCCGCCTTTTTGCGCGGATCCAGGTCTTCGACGAATTGGGCCGCCAACTCCGCATGGAGAGGCGAGCCATCGTCGTCAAAACTGGAGAAAGTCGTGTCGACCGACTTGAGGCGGCAATCAAAATTCGCTCCCAGCACCCCCTTGTGCCAGATCAGCCGCAGAAAGGACGTCTCATGGGAGTCGCTGTTGACCTGCTGACAGAGCTTGAGGAACAGCTGCACATTTTCCGTGACGGTGCGTTGCTTGTCGCTCAAGAGGCTGGCCAAGCCGTAGGGGCCCATGTCCACCCCTTCAAAGATCAATGTGGCGCGCAGAACGCGGGAGCGACCATGTGCAAAGCGGGCTTGGGCGGAGCTGCTGGGACTGGCCTGCGCGGCTTGAAACGCGTTTTCATGCCGCAGGGAGATCGTGTCCGGGTTGTAGGGCGCCTTGAGGCTGTTCCCCTCACCGGGATCGCCGGCGGGTCGCGAACGGGCGGAATCGAGGAAGGCGAAGATCGTCAGATCCGAGGCTTTGCCGATGACATCAAGAAGGCTCATGGGGCTCCTGCGCTAGCGATCACGGTGACGTTCAAGGCGGCGCAGCACCTGGCGCACGCAAGCCTCCACAATCTCCTCCTGACGCCACCCGTGGCGGTCGGGATCCCCCTCGGAACGGACCTCGTCCCCTGGCCTGTTGTCGGTCGCGCTGAACCGGGAGGGCGCGGCGGCGCCAGGGGCCTCGGCCGGGACGACCTCGGCGCGAATCAGAAGCTGGCGAATTTCGATGGTCATCAGAGTTGCAGCGCGACCAGACGGGTGAAGGTCAACTCCATGGTGTCGATCAGCACACGATCCTCCTGGGCGTTCAGGTCGGCGGTGGACCAGCGCACGGGGTAAGCCTCCATGGCCAGCCAGGCGCCAAGAGGGATCGCCTCTTCGCTGAAGAGGGTCACCAGCACGTCGGAACGCAGGAATTTGAATTCATTGATCATCGTGCTCAATTGCAGCTTCAACGGCGAACCCACCACAAACCCCCGCTCCAACACGAGGTTTTCATAGGCCAAGCGTCGGGGGATGAGCCTTCGGCTGGTGTTTTTTCCCCCGGTCTGCAGCGGTTCGGTCTCCACCCGCGTCGTGAGGCCGGACACCCGCTGGAAGCGGATGTCCAAAGGGTTGGGGATCACGCCAGCGGCAAAGAAGAACACGCCGAAGCGATGGCTCAAGGGCATCCCCAAGACGCTGTCCACAGAGAGCTGGGGGAGGGGAAAGGCCATGGGGATCAATCGAGAGGGACGATGGTGATGCCGGCGGCCTTGAGCTCAATCACCTCCACAGCCACCTCATTGGAGCGGGCATCGAAATTGGGGGCGGTGATCTTGACGGGAAGGCAGCGCGCCACACGCCAGGCGAGGACGGGTGCTCCGGCGGCATCGCACAACTGCACCTCCATGCCTTGCAGATCATCCGCCGCCAACCAGGCGTGGAGATCGTCATCCCCTTGCACCACGCCTTGCTCCAGGGTGATGGAGGCAAAGGCGGTGCTGGTGAAGCGGTTGATGCGCTCGCCATCGAGGAAGGAGAGCCCATCGCGATAGGTCACCGTTTTGTACTCCCGCTGCAAACCGGACACCTTGGCGAAGCGCAGGGTTTGGCCCGCGCGACTGACGCGGAAGTTGTAAGCGGCCAGGGGATGGAGCCTGGCCTGCTGATCCGCAGCGAGGGCCATGGATCAGGCCTCCTCCATGGTGATGGCGTCCGCCTTGAGCTCCATGGTTTCAATCGCCACATCATTGGATTTGGCGTCAAAGGTGGGAGCGGTGAGCTTGGTGGGAAAGGCGTTGAGAATCTTCCAGGAGATCACGGGCGCGCCTTGTTCATCGCAGAGGCGGACGAAAATGTCGCGCTTGTCGATCTGATTGGTGGCAACTGTTTGAATCCAGGCGTAAAGGCTTTGCAGGCTTTTCTCCCTCACCAACCCCTTTTTCAAGGTGATCGTTGGTGCTGTCACCTGGGCGGGCATGTGCATGGTGCGCGGTCCGGGCGTTGTCGAGACGGGACTTTCCTTGTAGGTGGTGATCTCATAGCCGATGTTCAGGCCAGAAACCTCGGAGAAGGCAATGGACGCACCGGCAATTTCAACCCGGTAGTTATAGACCGGCAAAGGATAGTCGGTGCGGATGGTGTCGGGGGAAACGGCCATGGTTCAGGAAGGAGAGAGGGGCAAGCGGTTGGCTCTGGGGGAAGGAGAGGGACAGGGACGAGGGCCGGAGCTGCAGGAGGCGGAGATCAGGCCTCCGCGAGGCCGAGATTCAGGCCTCCGCGAGGCGGTGGGAGAAGCGCAAAATGATGAATTCCGCCGGACGCACAGCGGCAATGCCGATCTCCACAATCATCAGGCCATTGAGGATGTCCTGGGCAGACATGGTTTTCCCCAGACCGACATTGACAAAATAGGCGCTTTCCGGCTTGCCACCCTGCAGAGCGCCCTGCTCCCACAGATTATAGAGATAACTTTCAATCATGCCTTTGACTTTCAGCCAGGTTGAGACGTCGTTCGGCTCAAATACAGCAAAGTTTGTCGCCTTTTTGACCGATTCCTCGATCGTGATGAACAAGCGACGCACGGGGATGTAGCGCCACTCGTTGTCATTGCCGGCCAGGGTTCGCGCGCCCCAGACCACCGCGCCCCGGCCCGCAAAGGCGCGGATCACGTTGATCGACTTGCCGGTGTCGGCATCCACATTCAACAGCCCCTGCTGATCATCGGTGACGAGATCCACCGGAGCGATGACCGACTGCACCCCCACATTGGCCGGCGCCTTCCAGACGCCCCGTTCACGATCCACGCGCACGCAGACTCCAGCCATGGCAGGACTGGGAGGAAGCGTGACGCGCTGATCCGCCAGCAGCTTCTTGATTTTGTTGTAGGAATCCGTGGCGGTTGCTTTCAGTTGGCTGAGGGTTTGGGCGGGCGGCGGCGTGCCTGTGGGCGTCGCGGGCGGAAGCTCCACCGACACGGTGGCTTCATCCACGAAGTCGGTCAGGGTCGTGTGCAGAAAGGGATAGTAGGCCGCTCCATAGGACAGGGAGCCTGTGCCAAACGCCCCCCGTGCCGTTGTGATCTCGGCGCTCTGATCGATCGGGGTCGCATCGCCCTGTTCCTTGACATCCAAGAGGGCAAAGCGATCCTTCATCTTGCCGCAGTGGGCCAGGGTGGCCTCGCACAAGGCCTGAAAATCGCTTGCCGAGAGCTTGCTGGCCTCAGGGATGACAATCAGGGTGGGTTCATCTTGCTTTTCCAGGGCTGTCAAACCGCCCCTGAACGCATCCGCGCTCAGGAGGGTCCCGTCGCTGGCCTGACCGACGGCCACCACATAACAGCGGCCGCCTCCGTTGCGGAAATAGAAGTCGAGGCTATACCACAGCAGCCAGGGCGGACGCACGCTCGCGGGCGCCAATTCATCGGTGGTCGTCGGAGCGCCTTCCGCAGACGGTGGACCCGGGACGGTGCGATACAGCCGGGGCACACCTTCGGTGAATTTCACCTTGTACGGAGTGGGAAGCGCCTTGCCGAACAGGTCTTCAAACTCCCGCAGGGACGTGATCTCCACCACCTGCGGCACCGTCGGCACCGCCTTCACGACATAGCCGATGAACGCGGGAATGGCCGTGGCGACCCCGACCACGGAGGGGGGCAGCAGGGACTTTTCCTCAACGTAGACGCCTGGGGTGAGATAGGTGGAACTGGCCATGGCAGAGGGTGTGAGAGGGGTGAAAAGAAGGTGTGGGTGGTCAGAGGCGGATCACCGTGTAGCGCGCCATCCGGGAGGGGTTGTTCGGCACGGGCCAGGACATCCATTGATGGGCTGGCGGCGGCGGCAGATCGGCGATGCAGGTCTGATCCGCCATGTTCAGGCGCAAGCCCTTCAAGGGCAGGCCATCGGCGGGAGGAGAGCGCTTGGAACTGAGGCGATGGACCTTGGCCTGCGGCTGTTGGGCGAGCAAGGCCTCCGCGATCCGGTCGTTGGCGCCCGAGGCGAGGGGCGTGGCAAAGGTGGTGAGGTCAAAGTCAAAGGCGCGGCTGGCCTCCGAATCGCTGATGCTGGGCGTGCGGTCCGCCCGGTCGGTGACGACGTAGTAGACCCAGCGGTCGGAGCGCGGCGGCAGCTCCAGCAGGAAGGATCGTGGAGAAACGGCGTCACTGGAGCTGAGGCCCAAGATCTCCACCCAGGCCAGGGGCGGGCTGCCCCTTGGAACCTCGGTCGGATCGGCGGGTTGCGCGTCAAGGATCAGAGTGGAGGAGCCCGAAGGGGGCGATCGGTAGACCGCCGGCCGGCGCGCTCGCAGGGTGGAGAGATCGAAGACGCAGCCGAGATCCGCCCCCTGCGGGATGAGCTCAAACCAGAGGTTGAGGCTGTCAAAAGGAACGAAGGGCGTGTCGTCCTCGTTCAGGGAGAGCAGCACGCGCACGCCATCCGGCAGGGGGCGAAGAAGAAGGCGGTGCCGCTCCAACGCCCGCAGACCTGAAGGATGGCGCCCACTGGCCTTGAGCGTCACCAATTCGGAGGGAATGGAGAGCGAGCTGGCGCCAGCGCGCACGAGCTGAAGGGTGAAGAGCGGGGTGAATTTCATGTTGCGCTGCCGCTGAGAAGCTCGGAGCCGGTGGCCGACACGGGGAGGGGAAGGCGGCTGGTTTGATCACGCAGCGTGAGCAGACGGGCGCGATAGAGAAGGGAGGGTTGGTAGGGACTGCGCAGGGCATTCCAAATGTCATTCATTTCTGTGAACGACTGCGTCATCAGTTCAAACCCCAAGCGCTCCAATCCTTGGGGAAGATTGGGCGCTGTTAGCGCGTCAAGCACGGGCGTGGCTTGCACATGGCTGAGGATGGCCGCCAGGTGGTTCCAGGCCACGACGCTGCTGCTGAACCGCGCGACGAAGAGAAGATGAAGACTGAGCCGAATGTCCGGCTGCTGGGGGGTGGAGCCCTGGGGGTCCCCCGTGCGGCGATAGGGATCCGCGGCGCGACAGACCCGCTCCTCCTCCAGATTGATCAACAGCAGAGTCACCGCCCCCGTCGTGAAGGTGGTGGACTCGGACCCATTGGCGCCGCTCACGGGCAGCACAACCTTATCCGCCGTGCCAAGGTCGAGGCTGCCATCGATTTGAAAACGCACCGCTTGATCGAAGCGTTTCTGCAGGAATTCCAGCGTTGTGCCGATCATGAAATCCGAGATCAGGGATGTTCGCTGTTGTTCAACGGATCGCAACCTGTTATCACCAGCCTTCAGCCTTCTGTCCGCAGGATGCAGACCAGCCCATGAACCTTGAACATCACTTGAATATCAAGGTAACAGCGTATACAGGACACCCGAGAAGAATGAAACGGTTGCTGTGATCCTTGCGCCCTGCCTCCGCTTCATTTCCTCTACTCAAGCCCACAACAGCGCCGCGCGTCCACCACTGTGACGAAAGTACAGACTCACAAGTCCCGTGTGACGGGCGTTGGCTCAGGCCGGCAGGGCCCAGGGGTTGAGGCCCAGGTCGGCGCCGATGCGATGGGCGCAGGCGAAGCCGCTGAAGGCCACCGCGTTGAGGCCCTGGCCGGGGAAGCAGGAATCGCCAACGCAGTAGAGGTTGGGCACCCCCGTGCGATTGAAGGGCATGGGAAGCAGCCCTGGCAGACGCTGGGCTGGAATGGGTCCGTAGGAGCCGCCGAGACGCCCGAGGAAACGGCGGTGGCTGCGGGGAGTCCCCACCTCCCGGTGGCGGATGGCGGCGGAGAGCCCCGGCAGGAAGGCGGTTTCAAGGCGAGCGATCAGCCGTTCGGCGTCAGCCTCCTTCTTGACGCGGTAGGCCGAGGGTGACAACCCCTTCCAGGCCTCCATGGCGCTGGGTGTGAAGGTGTGGAGGATGTGATGGCCGGCGGGAGCCAGGGAAGGATCCAGCAGGGTGGGGATGGAGACAAACACGGTTCCCTGCTCCGCCTCCATGGCGTCCCAACGCTCCAAAAGGAGGTGGTGGCAGGCCAGGTCCGGAGGCACCACCGCCGCATCGAGGCCCAGGTGAAGCGAGAGGAACGACATCGAGGGCTTGTAGCGGCGCCGCCAGGCTTGCTCGGACGCCGGGGTGTGGGCGGCCTCCACCAGGGGATGGGGGGCGCTGGTGGGATCGTCGGCGCGATCCGCTGAGCCACTGGAAGGGCCGGAGCTGCTGGAAGGGCTGGCGAACGTGTCCCAGCGGGTGGCGTTGCTGACGACGCGCCGCGCGCGAATCTCCTCGCCGCTGGCCAGTCGGACGCCGACTGCCCGTCCACCGTTGATCAACACATCAGTGACGCGGGCGCGGTAGCGAATGGCTCCTCCATGGCTCTCCAGCCCCGCCACCAGTTTCTCGGCGATCACACCCACGCCACCTTTGGGGTAGTTGATGCCTCCGGCATGGCGATCAGAAAACACCATGCCAGCGTTGATCATCGGCGTGCGATCGGCGGGCATGACACTCCAGCAGAAGCACTCCATGTCGATGAAGCGCAGCAGGGCGGGGTCCTGGAGGTGGCGCCGCGCCACCTCCCCCACGTTCACCGGCAACCAGCGGGCGAGGCCCAGGCAGGCCAGGGGGGCGCGAAAAAAGACCTTCGCCAGGTAGGCCGGATCCTCCAAAGAAAGAAGCGGCATGGCGTCGAGGCAGCGGAACACCTGCCAGCAGGTGTCGTAGAAGGCGCGAATCCCCTTGGCTTCGTGGGGGAAAAGAGCTGTGAGCCGCGCGATGAAGCTGTCATAGTCGCGGTCCACCTCCACCTCCAGCCCGTCGGGGAGGTGATAGGCGAGCTGCACGGGGTCGGGCACGGTCTCGCAGCGCTGCCCCACATCCGCCAGAGCGCGGGTGAGCAGGTTGGTGTGGCCCCGCTCGCCGAAGCCGAAGATCATCGACGCACCCACATCAAAGGTGTAGCCCGCCCGCCGAAAGCTGCCGCCACTGCCGCCAGGGATGAGGTAGCGCTCCAGCACCAACACCTTGGCCCCCTTGGCCGCCAGTTGGCTGGC
>JBJOHA010000096.1:0-19386 GCA_046047935.1 Cyanobacteriota bacterium | reverse complement strand
AGGTCAAGATCGGCTGCGGCAGCTTGGGATTTGGGCAAGGGTTCGTGGCAATCCCATCAAGGACAACGCAGGCTGGCGGCTCAGGCCAGGGCGATTGGGACAGACTTTGAATCAGCCCTGGTGGACAGCTCGTTCCTTGGCGGTTGCCACAGGCATCTCGAGAAGTACGCCGCACCGCTTGCTGCAGACCTTCTCCCAGCAGCACCAACGCTATAACTCATGTCGCTCTGCGGAAACCTGAAGCTACAAGCTTTCCAACGAACCCTTCTTTGTGGAGGAGGTCTGGGATGTTGTGGGGCCTTACCTCAACCAACCTCCTGAGGCAGTCGTGCTCTGCGTTGACAAGGCAGCGCAGAGCCAGCCCCTGGATCGCACATAGCCGCTGTTGCCCATGGGCGCGAGCGTTGAGGAGGGTTGTCAGCCACGACACCTCCGCCAAGGCGCCACCACACTGTTCGCTGCCTTAGGCCTGACCGCTGATGCGGTGATGGCCGAGTGCAAACCCAGTCACCGGCACCAGGAGTTCCTGAGTGTCCTGCGGCGGATCGACAAGGATGTCCCGCCCGATTTCGACGTGCACCCGATCGTCGAGAACAACTAACCGCCCAAGCATGACAAAGTGCGCACCAGCCTGGAGCAACGGCCGCAGTTTCACGTTCACTTCACGCCGAACTGCGCCTCCTGGTTCGACCAAGCGGAACGCTGATCTGGGATCATCACCCAGCGAACGATCAGGTGCGGGAGCACTTCATTGCCAACGACAACAAGGATTCAGCGCCTTTCAGCTGAACTGCGTCTGCAGATTCGATTCTGGAGAAGCTCACGCGCCTTTGCTCGCAGACTTCTAGGACGTGATACTAGGAACTTACCCAAGAACTCGGTGGCTATCTTTAGTTTGAATGGTTGGTACCTTAATGTGGTAGTGCAAAATCAGCAACAATATGTCTTCCTTGCGTTTGTTTTGTTCCTATGAGTGTGCCACAATACACTGATTCTGGACTGCCCCACATCCGTTTTAATCGCTGGAGTTGCAACAGTGTCCACTTTTTCTCGGACAGGCATGAGTTATGACCTCAGCGTGCTCATCCCGCTGTCCTGTTCAAAGTTAGAGCGATGAAGCTATCATTTCAATCTCATTTATTTTTGCAGCTTCCATGACTACAATTTTGATTCATCCATTCCCGGTTTGGTGGGACACTTAGAATTGTCTCCTTTCGCGCAGCTGTTAAATGCTCTTTTAACTTTAGATGAACAACTCTTCTTATTTTTAAGCAATGACTGAAGAGCCAACGCTCAAGAGATCCGACATCATCCTGATCTTTGCTTTAGCATTACTGGCCCGTGTGTTGTGGGCTCTTTTTTCGGGCTTGGGACCAGAAGCAGGAGTCGACTTTGACCGCTGGGATGCGTTCAGCAGCGCCATTCTCCAGGGGCGCTTCAATCTTGAGACAACGGTTGTTCACGACCCAAATCTGGACACCCGACTGTTCATTGCTGCTCCACTCTATCCCTATGCATTGGCGCTCGCTAAACTTGTATTTCAGGGTCAATGGTTCGCTGGGCTGGGTATCATTCAAATTCTGATATCTTCCATCAGTGTTGTTTATTTGGCGGCAACAGCGCGTTTGATCTTTAAGAGTCGAGCCGTTGCGCTGACCGCCGGCGTTGTCTATGCGCTCTATCTCCCAACCCTTTACTACGCGCAACTTCCATCACAGGAATCCCTGTTTCAATCTTTCTTCGTCATTTCTTTCTATGGCTTATGTCGATACAATACCTTCCGTGATTGGCGGAGCCTTCTCTTCTTTTCTCTCTTTTTTACCCTTGCTCTCCTGACAAAGTCCCACGTGATTCTCATGGTCCCCTTGGTCTGTGCCCTCGTGGTGTTTTGTCAACCAAGTGTGACGCGTGCGCTTGCTCATGTGGCGATCTTCCTGGGGATCATTGCGTTGCTCACGCTGCCGTATGGACTCTACAATCTCCGTGTTAACGGTGTTTATGTCATCTCCACAAGTGGCTCAGGTGGACATTTCTTGACCGCTCACAATGACGATTTCTACACGTGGCTCATTCGCACTCCCCCCAAAGGTACTCCTGAGTTTGAGCGCCTTGCCGACTTGCGGTTTTCTGCTTTTTCGAAGCAAGGTATACCCAATGATGCATCCCATAAGGAGCGGCAGTCGATCTACCTGCGACGTGGGCTCGACTGGATCGCTGCCAACCCATCGAAGGCATTGAAGCTTCGCGTCCATAATCTCCTGCATTACCTCCAGCCTGGTTACTCCCTTCGCTTCCAAAGCTTCCGTAATTGGTTGGTGGCACTAGTCTTTAACGTTCCGATTTATATCCTGGCGTATATTGAGCTCATCAAGCAACTCAAAACGCCGCGCCGTCATCTTCCGGCTTACATTGTTTTCGTGACGATGTTGTTGTTCGTGTTGATTTTTTATGCCCAAAACCGTTTTCGCTTGATTACGATAGAACCGATCTATGTTTTGTATGCGGCGCCTGGTCTTCTCACGATTGGTTCGTGGATCCGTTCTCGCCTGGCGACAAAGAGCTTCAATCTGCAGGGCTGATGACTCCCCGCCACCAACCCGGCCAAAAACGTCGCTTTCTTCTCTTTGGTCTGATCAACGTCTCCCTGACCAATGCTTTGCTCCAAGGTCTCCTTGCACTCGGGTTTGCCACAGGTCTGGCTACCCTTGTCAGCCAACTCTGCAACGTGGGTGTCGGCTACCTGCTCTACGGCACCCAGGTGTTTCGCGTTCAGCGGTTGCAACGCTGGTCAGCTTTGGCCTACGGCCTTCTGGCTGTTGTGCTTTGGTGGGGCAACTGGGCTGGCATCACCGGGCTTGTCCAACTTGGTTGGTCGCGTCAGTTGGGCGCCCTGCTCTTGATCGCCCCCCTCGCGGCCGTCTCCTATGCAGCCCAGAAGTGGCTGGTGTTTGCTGATCCAACCAGCCGCTGATCGACCTCCCTGTTACACCTCTGCCGATGACAACCAGCCCCACCCCACTGTTATCGGTTGTGATCCCTTGTTTCAACGAGGCGGCCACCATTGAACAAGTCATCGAGCGCGTTCGCCAGGCACCTGTCGCCCCCAAGCAGATCATCGTGGTGGACGATGGCTCCACGGATGGCACGCGCCAATGCCTCGAGCAGTTGCCCCCAAGCCCTGATCTGCTGGTGCTTTTTCATCCCCGCAATTGCGGCAAGGGAGCGGCCCTCGCCACAGGCTTTGCCGCCGCCACCGGAGAGATTTGCATCGTGCAGGACGCCGACCTCGAATACGACCCGGCCGAATACCCCCTGGTGATCGGACCGATCGTGGATGGTCGCGCCGATGTGGTCTTTGGTAGCCGCTTCCAAGGCGCCGCCCCTCATCGCGTCGTCTATTTCTGGCACCGTGTCGGCAACGGCCTGCTCACCCTGCTCAGCAACATGGCCACTGATCTCAATCTCACCGATATGGAGACCTGTTACAAGGCCTTCCGTCGCGACATCATCCAGAGCATTCGCATCCAGGAGCAGCGCTTTGGCTTTGAACCCGAAATCACGGCCAAACTGGCTCGCAGGCGTTGCCGCATCTATGAGGTGGGCATCTCCTATTACGGCCGCACCTACGATGAAGGGAAAAAAATTGGTTGGCGCGATGGGCTCCGTGCCATTTGGTGCATCCTCAAATACAACACCTGGGCGCGCTTCTGAGTTGCGATCGCCCGTGCCAAACAGGATCCCTCCAGCCCCCCTTCTGTTCCGCTGATGATCCCTTATCTGATCTCCTGGGGTGTCTTGGCCTGGCCCGGCTTGGGCCATTCCCGCCGTCTCTCCGCATCCGCCACCCTCGGCCTGCTGGTCTTTTTCACGCTGCTGATCGGCCTTCGCGATGGGGTGGGTGGCGATTGGGTGAGCTACCTCCCCTACGTCGATCGCGCGGCTGGACTCCCCTTCAAGGCCATCCTCCAAGAAGATGAACCCGGCTACGCCATTCTCAACTGGTTCGGCGCCAACTGGGGAGGTGGTGTTTACCTTGTCAATACCATTTGCGCCCTCATCTTTTCGATCGGACTGCTGAAGTTTTCTCAAGCCCAGCCTCGCCCCTGGCTGGCCATCACCTTGGCCTTTCCCTACCTCATCACCGTGGTGGCCATGGGCTATTCACGCCAGGGCGTCGCCATCGGACTGGAGATGATGGCCCTCCTCGCCCTCCAGCGCGATCACCTCCTTCGCTTCCTCGGGTGGGTCGCCCTCGCGGCCACCTTTCATCGCACGGTGTTGGTTCTTCTCATCCTGCCCGCCTCCTCCCTTTCCCCCTCCCTGCGTTTCAGTCAGCTCTTCCGCCTTGCTCTCCTTGCCATATCGGGTTTTGGACTTTACTCTGCCATGTTGGCGCCCGATCTTGAGTATTATCAAACTGGATACATTGATTCCGAATACTCTTCACAGGGGGCCCTGATTCGGGTGGTGCTCTGCCTTCTTCCGGCCATCGTTTTCCTCCTTTTTCGCCGCCGCTTCCGCCTCCCCCCCGCCGTCCAGCGCATCTGGAGTCTTCTCTCCATCCTTGCGGTGCTTGCCGCCATCGGTCTCTTCACCGTTGCTTCCTCCACCGCTGTGGATCGCCTTGCCCTCTACCTCATCCCCATCCAACTGTTCGTGGGCAGTCGTCTTCCCGATACCCGTCTCTTTGGTTTTGCCCCGGGCTCCTGGACCCAGATCCTGATTGTTTTCTCCCTGGCGGTTCTGCTGGTGTGGTTGATCTTTGCTGGACACTCCGGCGCATGGCTGCCCTATCGCAACGTGCTCCTGCCTTTTTGACGCGTCTCCCCGCGCCCTGGCTGGCCTTCCCCCTCGCCCTCCTTTGGCTCGTCTGGCCCCACCTGCGACTGGTCCTGGCTCCTGCTCGTGGTGCCACCCTCGTGGTGGTGTTCGATGGCCACCACCGCTTGGATATCGCCTTGGCGCGCACCTCCGGTCCCCTCCTCTTGCTCAGCTGCCCCCTCACCGGCCAACCCACCGCTGTTCAGCGCCGCCGCGCCGGTTCCCGTCCCTTCTTCATCGATCGCAGCGGTCCGGATTCCGCCCGTCAGCTCACGGCCATGGCCCGTTGGCTCGACCGCCCCCCCGCCTCCCTTCCCCCCTTCGCTCGCGTGCTTCTCGTGAGTGATGGCCACCACATCCCCCGTCTGCTCCCCGCCGCTCGCCTCGCCCTCGGGGGCCGGGGGATCGCCCTGGCCTCGCTCACCGCGGATGCCCACTGGCCGCCCTCCCAACGCGTTCCACCCCCGGGTGTCCTCCCGGTCGCGCGCGACTGGCTGCGCCTCCAGCTTTGGCGGGCCACCGGCTCCACGGGCTCCTTTCTTGCGCCCGCCATCGAGCGCCGCAAGCGCCTGGAGTGTTTCTGATCCCGCCCTTTGTGCGCTCAACGACGAAAACCTCTCGCATTTGTATCAAACTGAACGCAATGCCTCTGTTGTCATGACCGCCCCCTCCCAGGTGCTTCTGGTCGCCAACACCAGCTGGTATCTCTATAACTTCCGCCTCCCCCTCATGCGGGAGCTGCAGCGGGCGGGCTACAGGGTGGCGGCTGTCGCCCCGCGCGACACCTACTCCCCCTTGCTGGAAGCGGAGGGCATCCCGGTCCACCACTGGATGCTTGCCCGCAGCTCCATCAACCCCATGCTCGAGTTGCGGGCGCTGGTGGATCTGGTCCGCGTCTACCAACGGGAACAACCTGATCTGGTGCACCACTTCACCATCAAGGCCTGCCTTTACGGCACGATCGCCGCCAAGGTCGCCCCTGTTTACCGCGTCATCAATGCCATCACCGGCCTCGGCCATGTGTTTCTTGGCCAACGCAAGCGCACGCGTCTCCTGCGCCGTGGCCTCAAGCCCCTCTATCGCGCTGTCTTCATGGCCCGCCGCGCGCGCGTTGTGTTTCAGAACGCGGACGATCAAGAGAAGCTGATTCATCTCGGCCTCACCGAACCCTCCCGCACGCGCCTGATCCGCAGCTCCGGCGTGGACATCGACCATTTCCAGCCCCTGGAGGATTCCGCCGGCCGCTTTCACCCCACCCTTCAACTCCTGTTTCCCTCCCGTCTCATCCGCGAGAAAGGCGTGCAGGAGGTGCTTGAGGCCTGCCGTCTGCTCTGGGCCCGGGGCGTGCCTTTGGAACTCCTGGTGGCGGGCGATCTCGACGCTGGCAATCGCAGCTCCCTGTCGATCAGCGAACTCAGCGCCCTCCGCGCGGAGCCCCGCCTGCGCTGCCTCGGCCACGTCCGCGACATGCGCGCCCTCTATGCGTCCAGCGACATCGTCGTGCTTCCCTCCTGGCGCGAGGGGCTCTCCCGCGCCCTCATCGAAGCCGCCGCCATGGAGCGACCCATCATCACCACCAACGTGCCGGGCTGCCGCGACGTGGTCGACCACGGCCGCTCCGGCCTCCTCGTGCCCCTGCAAAACGGCTCCGCCATCGCCCTGGCGATTCAGTTGCTCCTTGAAAATCCCGACCTCGCTCGCCGACTGGGTCAGCAGGCCCGCTGCAAGGTGGTCGAGGAATTCCGTGTCTCCCTCGTCAACGCCCACACCCTGCAGCAGTACGCCCAGCTCCTTGCCGCTCCCATCCGTCCCTCCCGTCTCCGCTGGCGGCCGCGCCTCGCCTGATGTGTGGTCTCGCTGGCCTCTGGCAGCCCACCCCCGCAAACGCTGAAGCCCTCGAAGCGCGCGCGCGGCCCATGGCCACGGCCCTCGCCCATCGCGGCCCCGACGACGCGGGCCTCTGGAGCGATCCCTCCGCCGGCTTTGTCCTCGCCCATCGACGCCTGGCCATCCTCGAATTGTCGGCTGCGGGCCATCAGCCCATGATCAGCGCCTCCGGGCGCTTTGTCCTTGCCTTCAATGGCGAGATCTACAACCATCGCCACCTCCGCCACCAGCTGGAGGCCAGCGGCCAGCTCCGCCAACCCTGGCGCGGCCACTCCGACACCGAAACCCTCCTCGCCGCCATTGAGGCCCGGGGCCTGGAGGACACCCTCCGCCGCAGCGCAGGCATGTTTGCCCTCGCCCTCTGGGATCGGCAGGAGAGGCGTCTGGAGCTCGCTCGGGATCGCTTCGGGGAGAAGCCTCTCTACTGGGGCCTGGTCGGGGATCCCGAGGTCCCGTCCGGCCCCGGGGTGGCCTTCGCGTCGGAGCTCTCCGCCTTCCGCGCCCTTCCCGGCTTCACGGGCGCCATCGATCCCGCTGGTCTGGCCGCCTATCTTCGCCTGGGCTGCCTGCCGCCGCCGCTCACCATCCACTGCGGTCTCCAGCAGCTGCCACCCGGCCATCTGGTGCGCCTCAGCCCCGGCCCCGCAGGTGGTGCCCCGGCCCGTCTTCCCCCCTCCCGCCCCTGGTGGGAGCTGATTCAGGCCGCCAACGCCGCCGCCCAGGCACCTCCCTTCGCCAGCGAGGCGCATGCCCTCGAGGCCCTCGAGGCCGTATTGCTCCAGGCGGTGCGCGAGCAGGCCATCGCCGATGTGCCCCTGGGGGTCTTTCTCTCGGGGGGGATTGATTCCTCTCTGATCACGGCCCTGCTCCAACGCTGTGCCGACCACCCCGTGCGCAGTTTCACCATCGCCTTCCCCGAGGCCGGCACCGGGGAGGCCGGCTTTGACGAGGCCCCCTACGCCCGCGCTGTGGCCGCCCATCTCGGCACGGCGCACACCGAGGTGGCGCTCACCGCCGCAGATGCCCGGACCCTGATCCCCAGCCTGCCCCGCCTCTACAGCGAACCCTTTGCCGATTCCTCCCAGGTGCCCACCCATCTGGTGTGTCGCGAGGCCCGCCGCAGTGGTCTCACCGTGGCCCTCAGCGGCGACGGTGGCGATGAACTGTTTGGTGGTTACAACCGCCACCGCCTGGCGCCGCTCCTCCAGCGTCGCTTCGGCCCCCTCCCCGCTCCTGTGCGTGCCCTTTTGGCCTGCGCCCTGAATCGCTGGCCCGTGAGCGGCCGGGGTCTGGCCCGTGACAAACGTCAGAAGCTTGCCGCCGCGATTCGCGCCGCGGGCTCCCTGGAGCGCCTGCATGCCGTGCTCACCAGCCTCTGGCTCGATCCCGCCGCCCTGCTCACCCCCGCTTGGCAGCCTCCCCCGGATGCCCCTGGCCTCGCCTGCGCGCCCCTCCCCCCGGCGGCGAGCCCGGCGGAGCGCCTGATGCTCGCCGATGGCCTCACCTATCTGCCGGCCGACATCTTGACAAAGGTGGATCGGGCCGCCATGGCCGCCAGCCTCGAAACCCGCGCCCCCTTCCTTGATCATCGGGTGGCCGCTCTCGCTTGGCGGCTCCCCCTCTCCCTGAAGATTCCGCCCCGTGCCGCCCCCGGCGTTCCGCCGGGCAAGTGGGCCCTTCGCCAGCTCCTGAGCCGCTACGTTCCACCGGCCCTCACCGATCGCCCCAAGGCCGGATTCGCCATGCCCATCGGGCCCTGGCTCCGCGGGCCTTTGCGCGGCTGGGCTGACGATCTCCTGGAGAGCACCCGCCTGCGGCGCCAGGGCTTTCTCCGGCCCGAGCCCATCCAGCGCCTCTGGGAGGACCACCGTTCCGGCCGGGCGGATCACACAACACGCCTCTGGACCGTGCTGATGTGGCAAGCCTGGCTGCGGGAGTGGATGGATCCGTGAAGTCTGGGTTGGTTTGAGGTGGGCTGCCTTGGGTTGGCGCGACCGTTCCGGGGAACTTCAGCCGGGATCAAAAAACCGTTTCCCGTCCGCCCGCCGTCCGCCCGCGCGGCGCGCGGACTGCCGTGTGTATTGACCCACGCTCGGATTCGGCACCAGGGGATCCACATGGGCCACCTGCTGCCATAACTCCCGCGGCGCCCAGCTGACGCTGTGCTCCACCCGGTCGTGCCGCACCACATGGCACCAGCGGGATCCGCCGCATTGCGGACAGAACAGCTCCTCCAACCACTCTTGGCTCAACACCAACACCGGGTGCGCCTGAATGACCAGCTTCGCCTTCTTGTCGGACATGCCCCGCGCCCGCAACTCCTCAGGGTGAAGCAAATGCAAAAAATATTTCCGACCGTTTCCCTCGATGCGTTGATCCGGATGGGCGGGGCAGAACAATTGACGCGATCGTGGCCTGCGATTCCGTTTCGCAGGGGCGGAAGCGTTGTCCTGGGGGGGCTGGAAGCTGTTCAAGGATCGCTGGTGAAGAGTTGGAAGGGGGCTGGGGCGCCAGGTTTTTCAGTCAAGACGTCCGGCCCGGGCCTGGATTGGCTTCATGAAAGGGGAGAGACAGAAGCGTGTGAATGGCTATAACGATTTCTTGATTGAATGGCCGCCAAAAGATAGCTGCGCTCTGCCGTGATCCACCCCTTGACATCCCGGCCTGCCATTCCGATCTTTTCGGAGTCCGCAAAGATCGGCCGCAGTTGTTCTCTGGCGGGGGGCGGTTCTTTCACGGGCCAGAAGGCTTGCTGCATGTCAAGCACAAGACAGGAAGAGGCGCGCGGCGTGAAGTGGCACAGGACGTGCTCGGCGAGGAGGGGCGTGGACAAGCGCTGTAAAAATCTTGACCTCTGGGCGGATGCGATTTCGCAAGGCATGTTGCGGCATGACGATCGGCATTGAGGCTGGCCCTGATGCATGAAGGCTGGTCCAGATGCTTTTTAAACCTAATCCAGCATCAACATGCAAAGGACATTGAAAATTATGTGAAAAATGAATAAGTTTTATAGCTTAACCCGGAATCCGATCGCGTCTTGCAATCCTGACGCTCGTATCTGAAACTTGGTGTGCGGCCCGGGCAGGGCGCGCCTCAGGATTAAGGCAGGCTTAACACACAGCGGTGAGGGCGCTTGTCAAGAAAGCAGAATGCATTTTGTCGGCTCAGGCAATCGCTAAATTTGAAGGTTTTGCCGTGCGAATTGCCTTGCGATTCGCGCCGGGCGGCCGCGGGGATCCGACGCTGTGTCATCGTCGCTCCTGCGCTGGCGTCGTCCCGTTCCACCGCCCATGTCCGTTCTCGTCACCGGGGCCGCTGGCTTCATTGGCTTCCATCTCACTCAGCGGCTTCTGGAGCGGGGAACGCCGGTCCTCGGTCTGGACAACCTCAACCCTTATTACGACCCCGCGCTCAAGCACGCCCGTCTCGCGCGGCTGGAGGCGCTGGCGGCGCGGTGCGGCGTGCCTTTCGCCCTCCTGCGGGGCGACCTGGAGGACCGGGCCGCCGTGGAAGCGGCTTTCCGGGGCGAGGGCCCGGGGGGGCTCCCCCTGCCCCCCGGTCCGCCGGAGCGGGTGGTGAATCTCGCCGCCCAGGCGGGTGTGCGCTACTCCCTGGAAAACCCTTCCGCCTACATCCAGGCCAACATCGTTGGTTTCGGCCATCTGCTGGAGGGCTGTCGCCATCACAAGGTGGCCCATCTGGTCTACGCCAGCAGCAGCTCGGTCTATGGCGGCAACACCGCTTTGCCCTTCAGCGAGCACCAGAGCGTCGACCATCCGGTGAGCCTCTACGCCGCCAGCAAGAAGGCCGATGAGCTGATGGCCCACACCTACAGCCATCTCTTCGACCTGCCGGCCACGGGTCTGCGCTTCTTCACGGTCTATGGCCCCTGGGGGCGTCCGGACATGGCCCTGTTTCTCTTCACCCGAGCCATGCTCGCCGGCGAACCGATCGACGTCTACAACCAGGGCCAGATGGTGCGCGACTTCACCTATATCGACGACATCATTGAAAGCCTGCTGCGAGTGCTCGACAAGCCCGCCACCCCCGATCCCGCCTTTGATCCGGCCAGCCCGGATCCGGCCACCAGCTGGGCTCCGCATCGCCTGTTCAACATCGGCAATTCCAACCCCACCCCACTGCTGGCTTACATCGAAGCCATCGAAGCGGCCCTGGGTTGCCAGGCGGAGAAGCGCTTCCTGCCCATGCAGCCCGGTGATGTGCCCGCCACCGCCGCGGACACCTCCGCATTGGAGGCCTGGACCGGTTTCAAGCCCAACACCCCCGTGCGGGAGGGCGTGGCCCGCTTCGTGGCCTGGTATCGCGACTTCTACGGGGTCTGACGACGGGGTCTGAGCGCCGGACTCGAAACCCGGCGGGCGGAATGCTGGGCTCGGAACGCGAGGGGCGGAAGGCTGGGGCGGAAGGCGGTGGGCCATCCCCGCTCCGCTTTGAATGGGAGCGTTTGCGTTCGCGGCATGACGATCCTGGTGACGGGCGGGGCCGGATACATCGGCAGCCACGCGGTGCGGGCCCTTCAGCAGGCCGGCCTGCCCGTTTTGGTGCTCGACAATCTGGTGTATGGCCACCGGTCGATCGTGGAGGAGGTGCTCCAGGCGCCTCTGGTGGTCGGCCAGCTGGGGGATCGGGCGCTGCTGGAGGGCGTGCTGCGGGGGGAACACTCGGCAGAGCCGGTCCAGGCCGTCCTCCACTTCGCCGCCTATGCCTATGTGGGCGAAAGCGTGGTGGACCCGGCCAAGTACTACCGCAACAACCTTGGCGACACCCTCACTCTCCTGGAGGCCCTCGTGGCGGAGGGCCGTCGCCGCGGCACCCCCGTGCCGATCGTGTTCTCCAGCACCTGCGCCACCTATGGCGTGCCCGAGCAGGTGCCCATCCTCGAAACCACCCCCCAGCATCCGATCAATCCCTACGGCCACAGCAAGCGGATGGTGGAGCAGCTGCTCCACGATTTCGGCGCGGCCTACGGGCTGCCCAGCGTGATCTTTCGCTACTTCAACGCCGCCGGCGCTGATCCGGCGGGCGACATCGGCGAAGACCACGCGCCGGAAACCCATCTCATCCCCCTCGCCCTGGATGCCATCACCGGCCGGCTGCCCTGCTTGCAGATCTTCGGCGACGATTACCCCACCCCGGATGGCACCTGCATCCGCGACTACATCCACGTCAGCGATCTGGCCGATGCCCACCTGCTCGGCCTGCGCTGGGTGGAACAGGAGGCCCGCCGGCTCACAGAGGCGGACGATGCCGCCACGACCCGGCCCGCCGTCTTCAACCTCGGCAATGGCAAGGGCTATTCCGTGCGCGAGGTGATCCAGGCAGCGGAGGCGGTCACCGGTCGCCCGGTGCCCACGCGGGTGGCCCCCCGCCGCCCCGGAGACCCGCCGGTGCTGCTCGCCTCCGCCGTGGCCGCCCAGCGCGATCTCGGCTGGCGGCCGCGTTATCCCGAATTGGAGGTGATCCTTGCCCATGCCTGGGCCTGGCATCAAAGGCGCCAGTCCCAGCTGGCGTAGCATCGCCTGAATTTTTTCATGGCATGTGCGGCCTGATCGGGGAATTTCGCTGGGGCCAGCCGGCCCGGCCCCAGTCCCTGGCGGGCTTGCGCCATCGGGGTCCGGATGCGGAGGGCGGCTGGCTCAGCGCGGATGGCCGCTGCTGGCTGGGCCACACCCGGCTGGCCATCCTCGACCTCACCGAAGCGGGCGCCCAACCGATCAGCAGCCATTGCGGCCGCGTCACCCTGGCCTTCAACGGCGAGATCTACAACCACCTCTCGGTGCGTGAGAGCCTGCGCTTTCGCCATTGGCGCGGCCACAGCGACAGCGAAACCCTCGTCGAGGGGCTGGCTGAGCATGGCGCCGATCTGCTGCCGCGCCTCTGCGGCATGTTTGCCTTCGCCGCCTACGACACGACATCGGGCGAGCTGCTGCTGGCCCGGGATCGGCTGGGCATCAAGCCCCTCTACGTGCAGCCGTTGGAGGACGGGCTGCGGTTCGCCTCCGAGCGGCGGGCCCTGGACCCCGCCTGCGCCCTCACGGCCGACCAGGTGAGCCAGGTGTTGGCCTGGGGCCATCTCAGCACCCCCATGGCGGACCCTGGCCTCGTCGCGCCTTCTCCCGGGGGCCATCCCGCCGCGCCGCTCTCCCTGCCTCCCGGCGCTCTGGCGCGTGTCCAACCGCGGCAGAGCGCCGCCAGCCGCCGTTGGTGGCCCTCCGCCAACCCCGCCGACTGGCGTCCCCTGCCGGTGGCCTCGGCCGCCGTGGCTCGAAGCCAGGTGCGCGATCTCCTGGAGCAGGTGGTGCGCGACCACCTCCTGGCGGACGTGCCCGTGGCCTGCTTTCTCTCCTCCGGCCTCGATTCCGGCATCCTCACGGCCCTGGCCTGCCGTTTTCAACCGGGTCGCATCGCCAGTTTCACCGTCGCCTTCGCGGGAGCCCCGGAGGATGAAAGCGCCCTGGCCCGGGCGATGGCCCGCCATTGCGGCAGCGACCACCACGAGCTGCACCTCAGCGATGACCAGGCGCTGGCCTGGCTCGCTGACGGCCTCGCGGCCATGGACGGCCCCACCGCCGATGGCCTCAACACCTATCTGGTGAGCCGGGCCGTTGCGGAGCAGGGCATCAAGGTGGCCCTCAGCGGCCTGGGCGCCGATGAGATCTTCGCGGGCTACCCCTCCTTCCGCACGGCTCCCGCCCTGCGGCGCCTGCGTCGCTTGCCCTCCCCCCTCCGCCGCCCGCTCCTGCGCCGCGTCCGCTCCCTGCGGCCCAAGCTCGAGGATCTGCCCGCCTGGGACCTCTGGACGGTGGGCGTGGCGATGCGCCGCTATTTCGGCGCGGCGGAGCTGGCGGCGGCGGGGGCTTCCCCCCTGGCCTGGCCCGAGCCGCCCCCCCTCCCCCTGGCGCATCGCCAAGGGCAGATCAGCCGCGCCGAGCTCTTCGGCTACTGCGAGCCGATGTTGCTGCGCGACAGCGATGTGTTCAGCATGGCGTCCAGCCTGGAGTTGCGGGTGCCCTTCCTCGACCACCGCCTGGTGGAGTTGGCCCTGCGGATGCCCGCCCGCTTTCACGGTCCCGAGAAGGCCCTTCTGCGGGAGGCCTGCCTGGATCTCTTCCCCCCCGACTACCTCAACCGCCCCAAGCAGGGCTTCACCCTGCCGATGCGCCCCTGGATGCTGGGCCCCTTGCGCGCCCTCTGCCGCGACCGGCTGGACCAGCTCGAGGCGAGCGGTTGGCTCGCTCCGTCCTGGATTCAGGGGCAGTGGCGCGCTTTCGAGGCCGACCAGCTGCGCTGGACCCGCGCCTGGGATCTGGTGGTGTTGGGGGAATTCGCCCGTCGCGCCAGGCCGGCCCGCGACCGGAGCCCGCGATGCGTTCAGTAGAGCTGCATCCGCACGGCATCGGAGAGGGAGGGCACATCGGGCTCCCGCCCCCGCAGGCACTCCACCATGGAGAAGAGAAGCAGCAGGATGATCCCGAGAAAAATGGTGTTGTCGAGGGTGCGCAGCAGCAGGTTGCTGCCAAAGGTGTCGCGGAACAGGATCTGCATGGCCAGCTGCGCCACGATCAACAGGATGTCGATCAACAGGGCGAGCAACACGTTGAAGCGCACCGGGTAGGGCACCTGCGGATTGCGCACCACCGCGCCATACAGCACCAGAAACAGCAGCAAGCTGCCCAGGCCGAAGCCGCCCACGGAAAACAGTTGCTCAAATCGCAGCATCGGCAGGGCGGGCAAGACGAGCACCTGCAGCGCTGGAAACTGACGGAACAGCGGCTTGCCGAACTCCAGGGCGTCACTCCAGGGAAGGGTGTAGGCCAGAGCTGCCAGCACGCGCTGCCAGATTGGTGGACCATCCATGAGCGCCGTCGGGGTGGGGATCTGTCCCGAGAAGGCTAGGCCTCGCCCAGGGCCTCCCGCGCCGCCCCTCGCATCGCCTCCACCGGGAGGTCCTCGATGCCGCTCCACAACCGCAGCGCCGCGGCGCCCTGCCGCACCAGCATCTCGAGTCCGTCGAGGGTGCGGCAGCCCCGGGCGGCCGCCTGTCGCAACAGGACCGTGGGCCGCGGGGTGTAGATCAAGTCGTAGACCGTCGCCTCGGGACGCAGCGCTTCCAGCTCCCCTTCCCCCAGGGGGCTGCGCAGGCCCGCTGCCGGATCCGTCCGGGAGGCCATCCCCACCGGCGTGGTGTTCACCACCAGATCCGCCGTTGCCAGCCAGGGGCGCAACCCGTCTTCGCGTCCGCCGGCTGGATCCTCCCAGGCCACGGCCTCCAGGCCGGGCGCCCAGCTCCGGCAGCTCGCCACCAGCGCCGCTCGGGCCTCCGGCCGCCGCCCGGCCAGGCCGATGGCGCCGACCCCCAGCCCTGCCAGGGCGGCGATCACCGCCCGGGCGCTTCCCCCGCAGCCGAGCACCAGGGCGCGCCGGGGGGGCTTCGCCGCGCCCAAGGGGGCCAGGAAGCCCTCCACATCGGTGTTGGTGGCGAACCAGCCCCCGGCGGAGCGGCGCGCCAGGGTGTTCGCCGCCCCCACCTGGTCGGCCAGGGGGCTGCGTTCCGCCGCCAGCCGCGCCACGGCCTGCTTGTGGGGCAGGGTCACGTTCAAGCCGCGGCAGTCGATGGCCTCCAGGGCGTCCAGCACCCCCTCCAGGCGGTCCGCCGGGGTGGGAAGGGCCAGATAAATCCAGTCGAGGCCCAGCTCCCGCAAGGCCGCGTTGTGCATCGCCGGAGAGAGGGAATGGCGCACGGGATCCCCCAGAACGGCCACCAGAGCCGTGGCGCCGCTGATCGGCTGGATCCCGCCCGTCCGTGGCGCGGTCATGACAAGTGCGGGAGGGGTCTGGCTTTGGCCGACTGTATGGGGAGGGCGGCCGGGTTCGGGAACCTCGCCTGGCCTGAGCGGGGTTGGGCTGATGAAGATGCCTTCATACCGAACTTCATCCACTTCAGGAGGTGGGAACCCATGGGAAAAGTCGTTGGCATTGACCTCGGCACCACAAACAGCTGCGTCGCCGTCATGGAAGGCGGCAAGCCCACGGTGATCGCCAACGCCGAAGGGTTCCGCACAACCCCTTCCGTGGTGGCCTACACCAAAAACCAGGACAAGTTGGTCGGGCAGATCGCCAAGCGCCAGGCGGTGATGAACCCGGAAAATACATTTTATTCTGTCAAGCGCTTCATCGGCCGTCGTGTGGATGAGGTGAACGAGGAATCCAAGGAGGTGAGCTATAGCGTTGAGAAAGCTGGCTCCAATGTCAAGTTGAAGGCGCCGGTGCTCAACAAGCAATTCGCCCCTGAGGAGATCTCTGCGGAAGTGCTGCGCAAGCTCGCGGAGGATGCGGGCAAGTATTTGGGCGAAACGGTCACCCAGGCGGTGATCACCGTGCCGGCCTACTTCAATGACTCCCAGCGTCAGGCCACCAAGGACGCGGGCAAGATCGCCGGTCTGGAGGTGCTGCGCATCATCAATGAGCCCACGGCGGCTGCCCTGGCCTACGGCCTCGACAAGAAGAGCAATGAGCGCATCCTGGTGTTCGACCTTGGCGGTGGCACCTTCGACGTCTCTGTCCTCGAGGTGGGTGACGGCGTGTTCGAGGTGCTCTCCACCAGTGGCGACACCCACCTGGGCGGGGACGACTTCGACAAGGTGATCGTCGACTATCTGGCCGACAGCTTCAAGGCCAATGAGGGCATCGATCTGCGCTCCGACAAGCAGGCCCTGCAGCGCCTCACCGAGGCGTCGGAAAAGGCCAAGATCGAGCTCTCCAGCGCCACCCAGGCCGAGATCAACCTTCCCTTCATCACAGCCACCCCGGAGGGCCCCAAACACCTCGATCTCACCCTCACGCGGGCGAAGTTCGAGGAGCTGGCCTCGAAGTTGATCGATCGCTGCCGCGTGCCCGTGGAGCAGGCCCTCAAGGACGCCAAGCTCAGCGCCTCCGAGCTGGATGAGGTGGTGATGGTGGGTGGTTCCACCCGCATCCCGGCCGTGCTGGAGCTCGTGAAGCGCATCACGGGCAAGGATCCCAACCAGACCGTCAACCCCGACGAGGTGGTGGCCGTGGGCGCCGCGATCCAGGGCGGCGTGCTGGCCGGCGAGGTGAAGGACATCCTCCTGCTCGATGTCACCCCTCTCTCCCTGGGTGTGGAAACCCTCGGCGGCGTGATGACCAAGATGATCACCCGCAACACCACCATCCCCACCAAGAAAACGGAGGTGTATTCCACCGCTGTGGATGGGCAGACCAACGTGGAGATTCACGTGCTCCAGGGTGAGCGTGAGATGGCTGGCGACAACAAGTCGCTGGGCACCTTCCGCCTCGATGGCATCCCGCCCGCTCCCCGTGGCGTGCCGCAGATCGAGGTCACCTTTGACATCGATGCCAACGGCATCCTGAGCGTGACCGCCAAGGACAAGGGCAGTGGCAAGGAGCAGAGCATCTCCATCACCGGCGCCTCCACCTTGAGTGACAACGAAGTGGAGAAGATGGTGAAGGATGCGGAGGCCAATGCCGCCGCAGACAAGGAGAAGCGCGAGAAGATCGACCTGAAGAATCAGGCCGAAACCCTGATCTATCAGTCCGAGAAGCAGCTTGGCGAGCTGGGCGACAAGGTGGCCGCCGAAGACAAGGCCAAGGTGGAGCAGTTCACTGCGCAGCTCAAGGAGGCTGTGGAGAAGGACGACACCGCCACCATCAAGACCGTGCTGGAACAGCTCCAGCAGGCTCTTTACGCCGCCGGTGCCGCTGTTTATCAGAACGCCGGTGCCGCCGCTGCGGACGGAGCCCCCGGTGGCAATGGCAGCAGTGGCAATGGCGCGAGCGCTGGTGCTTCCGCAGATGATGTGATCGACGCCGAATTCACCGAAAGCAAGTGAGTTTCCACTGACCTGTTCATCGGTCGTTTTCCCCCTTAAAGGCTGCCAGCATCTGGCAGCCTTTTTTCTTGGTTGGCCAAGCGTGCCCTCATGGGTCGGGATGGATTCGCCTTACAGGCCGAAAGCATCCTGCAGGGCGAATCCTTCTGGGGAAATGGGATTGAAGGTTCCGCCGGAAGCGGTCCAGTTCCAGTTGGAATCGAGGGTCCAGGTGTGGAGGACGTTGTAGGTGTTGTTGCGCCAGAGGATCTGATTGACGCCGTTGATGGTTTCGCTGGCGAGCATCTGCCAAACGGAGGTGTCGTTGCCCACATCCGCGCTTCCTGCGCCGGCTCTATGCCCAGAGCGCGAGGGTGGTGGAGCAGGAGAGCGCGATCGAGCACTGGCGGGTGCTTGTGATTTGCCCCCACCGGCGCTTGAACTTTGGCGGCGTGACAGCGGTGGCGGAATTCGTGCGCGAACGGGTGCACTGGCTGGAACTGGAATCCGCCGCCAGCGATCCCACAGCGCCGCCATTGCTGCGAGCGCTGTCGTTGCTGGTGCAGCCGGAGGAGGCGATTGCCGCCTGCAGCGCTGCCCTCCAGGCGGAGGTGGCGGGCACAGGTCAGGAGGAGGCGATCGCGGATGTGATCGCCGCTATCGTGATCGCACGGTTCAATGGCCGAACGATCCCGGAGCTATGCGCCATGGGCGGCATCACCCTGGAAGACTTCACGCAGAGCGTGGCGTACCGCGAGATTTTCGGGCAGGGCCGCCAGGAAGGACGAGAACAAGGCCGCCAGGAAGGCCTGCAGCAAGGCCTGCAGGAGGGCAGACAGGAAGGCCGCCAGGAGGGCCGGCAGGAAGGCGAGCTTGATCTCGCCCTGCGTCTTCTCCGCCGCCGCTGCGGTCAGCTCAGCGCCGAGCAGCTCGCCCGCGTTCGCGCCCTTCCCTTGGAGCGGATCGAGGCGCTGGGGGAGGCGCTGCTGGAGTTTCGCGACGCCAGCGATCTGGAGGCCTGGTTGCGCGCGGAGGGGTGAGGCGCAGGCCATTGGAGCCCGGTCTGGGCTGGCACCTCCCCTGATCCCGCAGGGGAGGTTTTCGACAGGAGCGCTTGATTCGGGGGCGCTGGTTCAGATCTGAAACTGGGCAATCAGACTCTGTCCTTGGCTTGAGCTGGGATCGATCGCTCCGGAGCTGGCTTGCCAGCTCCAGCTTGCATCCAGGGTCCAGGTGTGGAGGAAGTTGGCGGAGTTATTGCGGAAGAGGATCTTGTTGACGCCGCCGAGGGTTTCAGCGGCGAGCATCTGCCAGGTCTCGGTGGGCCCCCCTGCGGTGGCACCCCAGGGAGCGGTGACCTGCTGCCGTGTGGAGCCCACCTCCACAAAGGCCAGGCCGTCATTGCGGCGCAGGAGCGTGGTGTTGCCTTGGCTGTCGAGGGTGGTGTAAGGCGAGCCGATGAGGCCATCGCCATTGGCATCAACCTGGAAGGCGGATTCGATGTTGAAGGCGGCGGGGGTGTTCAAGCCATCGCTGCCACTGGAAGACGTCCAGTTCCAGTTGGCATTCAGGTTCCAGGTGTGGAGGAAGTTGTTGGTGTTATTGCGGAAGAGGATTTTGTTGACGCCGCCGAGGGTTTCAGCGGCGAGCATCTGCCAGGTCTCGGTGGGCCCCCCTGCGGTGGCACCCCAGGGAGCGGTGACCTGCTGCCGCGTGGAGCCGACCTCCACGAAGGGGAGGCCATCGTTGCGGCGCAGGAGCGTGGTGTTGCCTTGGCTGTCGAGGGTGGAGAAGGGGGAGCCGATGA
>JBJOHA010000095.1:0-4131 GCA_046047935.1 Cyanobacteriota bacterium | reverse complement strand
GCGCACCATTCCCAGACTTGCCCATGCAAATCGGCGAGGCCCCAAGCATTCACCAGTCCGTAGGCCCCCACAGGGGTGGTTTGTTTCAAGAAGATCCCTTTTCGGCCAGACCTGTAAACGTAGTCACCGTCATAGTTGGCCCAGTTGGAATCCAGGGTGTCGCCGAAGTGAAAGGGGGTGTCAGCGCCCGCCCGGCAGGCCACTTCCCACAAGCTCTCGCTTGGCAGACCCACCCGGGGGGCCGCCTCTCCCCATTCCGTCTCCAAATGCCGTCGCAACCGCGCACACCACCTTCGCGCGTCGTGCCAGTTCACCGATTCCACGGGGAGATCCGTCCCTTTTCTTGTGGCGGGATCCACAACCTCCGGATCGAAAGCCAGGGCCGGATCCTCCAGCCGCTCCCCCGCCAGCGCCTTCCATTGCGCCTGGGTGAGCGGGTAGCGGGCCATGGCGAAGGGGGGCACCGTCACCTCCCGCTGCGCCTCCACATCCACCCCCTTCGCCTCTGGCCGATGGCCGTAGGCCTGGCGCCCGTCCTCCCCCTTCGGTGAGCCGATCGTGTAGACGTCTCCAGGAATGGCCACCACTTCCAGGGGAATCCCCCCGGGCAGGGGCAGCTGCCACACCGGGATGGGCACCACCCGCGTCGTCACGGCTCCCGCAGCGGTGGTGAGGGTGAGCATGGGCACCTCCAGCCCGGCTTCCGTTCCCCAGCGGGGCAGCGCAAAGGGCCTGGAGCGGGCCGCCAGGCGCTGCAGCCCCCGCGAGGCGCCCTGCAGCAAGGGCAACTTGGCTTGGATGCGCTCGGGGTCGCTCTCGCCCTGCAGGTGGTTGGCCTCCTCCTCCAGAACCCCCTTCAGCAAGGTCCAGTGAGCTTCGGGATCCCTGCGGCTGGGATCGGGATCACACAGGCCCAGGGCTTCGGCGGCCGCCCGGCGCGCCGCCACCACCGGCTCGCTGGCGTTCGTCGCCATCGCGATCAAGGCCTTTGCCGCGTCCGCTCTGCCGATGTGGCCTAGCGCCTCGGCGGCCGCCGCGCGGTCGGCCAGAGGCGTGCTCCCCTCGGCCATCGTCAGGGCGAGGGGCCTCACCGCCACCGCCATCTCCGCCGCCCCCTCTGCCCCCTCCGCGGCTTTGGCATAGGCCGTCAGCTCGGCGATGGCCTTGGGGCGCAGCTCGGGATTGGCCCACTCCAAATCATTGGCATGGCGGCGGATCAAAAACCGGGCCTTCAAGAGCCGCTCCTTCCGCCGATCAATGCCCGCCAGCCGCGCCAGGTCGTCGGGAACCTCCTCCCAACAGGCCCGCACGCCCGCCTCCAACAACGGCCCATGGAGACGCAACCATTCGTTGACACAGTCGCGGCAAGCCCCGAAAAAACCGCGACTGCGCGCCAGCGGTTCCCCTCCGTCCTCTCCCGAAACGTCCCCATAGTCCCGACGACCCAGCCACTGGTTGAGCCAAGCCCGCATCTCTTTAACGTGCACATCCGGCGAGCGATCCCTCCGCAGCGCGTCCAGGTGGGCCATCGCCGCCAGATAATCGGCCAGGGGATCCAGCGCGAGGCGATAGGCGGGGTCGCCGTCATCGTCCTGGCTGCCCTTGGAGAAGCGGTCCGGCTTCGTGGTGCGTTTGAGCAGATGAAGCCTCTCCTCCAAATAGCGAAGCACACCCTCCCGCTGGGCCGGGGAGAGACCCTCCTCCCGCCCGAATCGAACCTCGCCAAGGATCTTCAAGGCCAGGGAGCGGCGAAAGTCTCTCGGGAACCACTCCACCCCTTGTTGGTGGGATCCCAGGGCCAAGGCCTGGAGGCTCGCCAACACCCACGCGCTCTCAATCAGCGTTCCATCCTCCAGGCGGCGCCCCTCCTCCGGGATGGTCTTGTCGATGTCATTCACGTAATTGCGCATCAACTGCGGCACGGAACTGGGCAGCAGCTCAACGCCTCCGTCACGGACATGCTTCAACGCTTTTTCAATCACCATCCAAGCCAGCAACACCGTGATCTCCTTGGTGCCCACCATCCGCTGCAGCAGATCCTTCGTGTCGCGTTGGTTGTCGGCGGTGAACAGCGGATCCGTTGTGGATCCTGGCTCAATCTGTTCTTTGGCTTGCAGATAATGCTCAAAGAATGCAAACAACTCCTCGCTGCTGCGCAACCGCTGGGGCTGAACCTGGGTGACGCTCCAGCCGCGGCGGTGAAAGTCTGCGCCATCTCCCTGCAGCCGTGTGGTAAGCAGCACCAGGGCTTGGGCGGGCAGTTGCTCGCGCGCCCACTGGCGCTCCCTGTCGCTGAGTTCCGAGAAATGATCCAGGATCAACATCACTCGCTTCTGACAAAGCAGTTCCTCCACCTGATCAAGGTCCACGTCCGGCCCGCCGCGATGGCGCAAAAAGCCGTGCACCCGCTCCACCACGGAAGCGCCAGGCACCAGCTCCGCAGGATCCAGAAGGATGGGCAGCAGCGGGTGATCGGCCAGCTTTCCCTCCAAGGCCCAGCGGGCGATCGCAAACGCCAAGCTGGTCTTGCCCGCCCCGCCTTCCTCCCAGAGCAACAGCAGCTGGCTGTCTGGCGCGGCCACCACCGCCTGAAAATCCGCCGCCTCGGGCACACACTCCCTCCACTCCCGCTCGGCCTGGCCATACAGCCCCATCTTGACTTTCAGCGGCACATGAACCGCTCGCTCCTGCACCTCTTCAAGCCGCAAAAAAGAGGTTTTCACCCCCTCCAGACACCTCCGCGCCAAAGCGTCCAAATCTGATGGCGGATCGGTGGGCGTCATCCCGGGCGGCAGGCCAGATGAAGGGCTGCCCTTGAGGGGAAATGTGTGATTCGCGGCAGTGAGGATATAGCTCTTGCAGGCTTCGTTGCAGCGATCCTCGCAACCTGTGAAATCAAGGGCAAAGCATCGATGTCCCTCCCCTTTGGAATCTTCTTTACCCTTGAGAAATTGAACAAAGGGGCCGGGATTTTTCAGTTTTTGCAGCAAGGCAAGCGCAGCACGGACATGGTCCGATTTGATTCCATGGGGATCGTTGTCGAGCTGGGTGCGGCCCAAATGTTTCAAGCAGGCAACGATGGCGGTCACCGTTGGTTTCACGCTGGGTGAGCGATGCAAGGGATCAGCCTCCTGGTGATAGCGCGAGGTCACCTCAAGCCAAACCCTCTCCCGGGCTGCGGCCGAATGCCCCTGGCCCTGCCCCTGCCCCTGGCCCGGCTGTCCGGCGGGAATCCAGCGAACCAGCAAAGACGCACGCAGGTCCTGAAGGGTTGAGTCGATCCTCTTGCGTTCGTTTGGAGTGGAGGCCTGTCGCGAAGGGGATGTCTCCAATGCCGCTTTGACGTTGCTCCAGAAGGTGTCCGGATCAGCGGCCAGGTCGAGAAAAAGATCGAGAACACTGGCCAATGTCTTGCGAACTTTGGGTCCGGTCATCGCATGACCCATCGCCATCCCCACGCGCAATCTTCTGAATTCCAGCCTAGGAAACGCCTTCCAGGGCAACCAGCGGGCGCCAAACAGCGTTGGGCACCCAAACGGATTTGGGTCTCCCAAGGCAAACCCCTGTGCTGGCCTGACTTTGGCAACTGTGCTGGCCTCTTCCGTTGGGCCAAAGACGCAAGGCCAACTGGATCTGTCCCCTCCTGGAGTCCCCATCCATGGACCACACCATCCAGCCCGCGCGCCCCAGCGCCACCACCACCCTGTCGCGCCAAGACCATGAGCAGCTGATGGCTCTCGCCAACAGTCTTGAGGGCGACGAAGCGCTCCATTCCGACACCCAACTGCTTGAAATCCTGCGGCGCCAGCCGTTGGCGCTTCCCTCCATCGCCGCCAGCCTGCGCTCTCTGGCGGGAGAGCGGATCTCCCACCTTCTGATCGACAACCTCCCCATCGATCCCGCCCTCCCTGCTCCACCCAGCGACGGCCGACGCCCCGCAGCAAAACGCTGGCTCTCGGAAACCACCCTGCTGGGGCTGGCCTTGAGCGCCGGCCTGCATCCCATGGGCCTGGTCGAAGAGCACGAGGGCGCTTTGATCCATGAGGTGAGTCCCGCCGCCGGCCGCGCGGCGGAGGTCTCCAGCGCCGGATCGCAGGTTCCCCTCGGATTCCACACCGATTTGGCGATTCT
>JBJOHA010000094.1:0-53644 GCA_046047935.1 Cyanobacteriota bacterium | reverse complement strand
CCACAAAGGGCCAAAGCCCGCCCAGTTGGCACCAACGCACAAAGTCCCCCTGCGCTTCGGGACCCCACAGCAACAGCAGGCTGTGACCCATGGCATCTGCCGGGGTGCTGACAGCGGCCGTAATGAAATTGCATCCCTCCAAGTAGGAGCTGGCAATGCCGTGGGTGTACCAGGAGGTGACAAACGTGGTTCCGGTCAGCCAGCCACCCAAGGCCAGATAGGCGCATGGGAAGAGGAGCAGACCAGACCACCCGACAAAAACGAAACGGTCGCGCTTGAGCCAGTCGTCGAGGATGTCGAACCATCCCCGAGCCGCTGGCGCGCGCCCTACAGCGATCGTCATGAGGATCAGCTTAACGAAGCTTTACGTTTCGCATCGTAAGGGTGGAGAGGCCTGAGTGCGCCGCGCGGGAGGGATTTTTCAGGTCAAATGAGCAAATGTGCTTAGCAGCCCCGTGGCGAGAAGGTTCGCCTCCTTCCGTCAGAGTGGCAGCGCGCCCCTTTTTGCCATGTACGTCGTCGAGCTCTCTCTGCGCCTCACCCCGATGCCCATCTCCGTTCAGCGCAAAGAGCTGGAGGCGGCTGAAGGCTTGTATGAGGAGGTGGGCCGCGCCCTTGACTGTGGCGAGCCCAAGCTCCTGGAACTGCGTTGTGAGAAAGACCCCCACAAGCGCATCCGCTTGCTCACCTCTGAGGTGGTGGCCGTGCAGATCTATGAAAAATCCACCATCGGTGGCAGTGGCAAGCGGCCGGGTTTCAGCTTTGAGGCCTGACGCAACCCTGTCCGCGATGGACGAGGCGTCGGGCCTTCCCCTGGTTGTTTCTGGCGTGGATTACGGCTGGAATCCCGATCGACCGCTTCTGCGCGGCTGCTCCTTGGAGATCCCGGGGCCAGGTTTGTGGATGCTGGTGGGCAGCAACGGCAGTGGCAAGAGCACGCTTCTGCGCCTGATTGCTGGTTTGTTGGCTCCCGCGCGTGGAAGCGTTCACACGCCTCTGCGGACCGCCCTGGTCTTTCAGAATCCCGATCATCAATTGCTCATGCCCACCTGCGGCACGGATTTGCGGCTGGGGCTGCCCGAGAATCTGAGCCATCGCCAGGCCACCCAGCGGGTGGAGGAGCTTCTGCGGCAGGTGGGCCTTCGGGGCATGGCGCATCGACCGATTCACTCCCTCAGTGGTGGACAGAAGCAACGCTTGGCCATCGCGGGTGCCCTTGCCGCAGAGGCCACCCTTTTGCTTCTCGATGAGCCAACAGCCCTCCTCGATCCAGAGAGCCAGGCGGACGTGTTGGCCTTGATCCGCTCCCTTTGCGATCGTCGGCCCACTCCGCTGACAGCGCTCTGGGTCACCCATCGGTTGGAAGAGCTCACCAGCGCCGATGGGGCGGCTCGGATGGACATGGGACGGGTGGGGGCCTGGCATGGGGGGGCTGATGCGGCCCGAGCCTTCGGCCTCTTGCCCATGGGTGGGGGCGGCAGGTAGTGTCACAACTGTTCTGAAAGCATCCAAGACCTGCCAAAGGTTGGGGAGATTTCAGACTGGCCTCTCAGGATTTCCTTGAACAGGCTTCATTCCTCGGTAGCTCAGCGGTAGAGCGGTCGGCTGTTAACCGATTGGTCGCAGGTTCGAATCCCGCCCGGGGAGTTTTAATACTGGTTGGTCTCTTATGAAGATCCATGTGTCTAATGAGGCGTAGACGGTTTTCTTGCAACATTCCCTCACGCGCCACACAAGCCCTTGCGCGCCCGCCAAAATGAACTGATGGGCCAGGCCATGCGTTGCGGCAGACGACACCGTGACTCTGTCCAGCTCTCCGACCTCCACGCACACCTTGCCGTCACTCCTGATGAAACCCTGCATTCTTCTCGTCGAGGATGACAGCGACATGCGGGATCTGGTCGCGGGCCATTTGGAGCATGGCGGTTTCAACGTGCAGCGGGCTGAGGATGGAATCAAGGGGCAAGCGCTTGCGTTGCAGCACAGCCCGGATGTCATCCTGCTTGATCTGATGCTGCCCAAAGTGGATGGCCTCACCCTTTGTCAGAGGCTGCGGAGAGATGAGCGCACAGCCCGAATTCCCATCTTGATGATCACGGCTCTGGGTGGCACCAAAGACAAAGTCAGTGGATTCAACTCCGGTGCCGATGACTATCTGACCAAACCCTTCGACCTCGAAGAGCTGATGGTGCGGGTCAAGGCCCTGTTGCGACGCAGCGAGCGGGCACCGCTCTCCACCAAGCACAACGAAATTCTCAGCTACTCCTGTCTCACCTTGGTGCCGGAGCGCTTTGAGGCCATCTGGTTCGACAAGCCCGTTCGCCTGACCCACCTGGAGTTTGAGTTGCTTCATTGCTTGCTCCAGCGCCATGGGCAAACGGTGGCCCCCTCGTTGATCCTCAAAGAGGTGTGGGGTTATGAGCCCGACGATGACATCGAAACCATCCGTGTGCACGTGCGTCATCTCCGCACCAAGCTCGAGCCCGATCCCCGCAAGCCGCGGTTCATCAAAACCGTCTACGGCGCTGGCTATTGCCTGGAGCTTCCCAGCGAGGAACAACTCCTCGAACACGGTCCACTCCTGGCAGAGGCGCGCCTGGAGCAAAAAGACAGCAAAGCCCCCCACCCCGCCACTCCCTGACCACGCGCCCAAGTCTCAAACCTTGGTCATGAGGGCAAGGTCCAGAAGGGTGACCTCCCAGGCCAGCCGAGGTTGCACGTGGCTCAGAAGATGCTTGCGCAATACCTCCAGCCGAACCACCTGGCGCTCCTTTCTCTCGTTTCTCCAGAGCTTGTTCTGCCACCACTGGAGAAGCCAGAGCTGCTGATCGCCATCCAGACCTTCGCTGATGTCCCGGGCCAGCTCCAAGGAAGACAACGGATGGCTGGCCAAGGTCCCAAGGCGATCGGCCAACCCTTCCGGAAGCCCCTGCCACTGCTGACGATGGCGCAACAGCGCACCAGGTGATCCCGCCGCCAGGGTGAGCAGCTCCTCAGGGTCTGGTCGCGGTGGCGACGTCGGCTCCTCTGGTGGTCGCACCTGCCGCAAGACGGCTTCCATGTCCGGTGGAGAAAGAGGAAGAAAGGGGATGCAGTGACAGCGGGAGCGGATGGTGTCGAGAAGCCGCTCTGGAGCGGAACTGATCAGGATCAACAAGCCATCACCCGGTTCCTCCAAGGTTTTCAAGAGCGCATTGGCCGCAGCCTCTGCCATCGCCTCGGCGGCTTCGATCACCACGAGGGGGCGGGGGGATTCGATCGGGCGACGGCTGAGAAAGCGGCTCACCTCCCGCACCTGCTCCAAGCGAATCTGGGGCGGAGTGCGGCGACTCACCCCGAGCTCCTCCGCTTGGGAGGCTGGAACGGTCTGCCCCTGGTGCAGAAACGTGGGCTCCTGCCAGAGCAGATCGGCCAAATTGCCTTGGGCAAGCCGTCTCCGCAGGGAGGGGTCGCCACGACCTTGACTGAGGAGCCCTTCAAGGAAGCGCCGTGCCGCCAGCCGACGACCCACGCCTTCGGGGCCGGCGAACAAATAGGCAGGCGCCAATCGCCCGCTTCCCAGGGCAGAGCGCAACAGCTTCACCGCCAGGCCGTGGCCGATCAGCCCGTCGAACAGGTCATCCTCAACCATGGGTGGCGGAGTCAGTGGCCGCAAAGCGTTCCAGCACAGCTTGACGGCAGCGTGCGCTGACGTCCTCCGGGCCACCCGCAGCCTCCACGCGCCACCAGTTCGCCCTTGCGGCGAGGCGCTCAAATCCTTGATGCACGCGAGCCAAAAACGCCTCTCCCGCCGCTTCCATGCGATCCCCGGGCCGGTGGCGTCGGCGGCGGAGGGCCTCCTCCAAGGGGAGGGCGAGCCAGAGGACGAGATCGGGCTGGACGCCAGCGGTGGCGAACTCCTCCAGTTGACGAATGGCTTCCAGGGGCAGCCCACGGCCATGGCCCTGATAGGCCTCCGTGGACCCGCTGAAGCGATCGGACAGCACCCAATCGCCGGCAGCCAGGGCGGGGGCGATGCGCTGAGCCACATGCTGGGCCCGATCGGCGGCATACAGCAGCAGCTCCGCCCGCTCCCCTGGCGTTTGTTGGGCAGGCGGGTGCAACAGGAGTTCTCGCAGGGCCAGGCCGAAGGGCGTGCCCCCCGGTTCCCGGGTGGTCACCAATCGCTGGCGAGGCGGGATCAGACCACTCCGGGGGAGCCACTCTTGCAGGGCCGCCAGCTGAGTGGTCTTGCCAGAGCCGTCGATGCCCTCCAAGGCAAGGAAACGCCCCCTAGTGGCCATGGGACAGGGCAGGGGGAGACAGCGTTGGAGGCGGTTGCAGCAGCAGGGCGTTCACCACCACCGTGATCGAGCTCAAAGCCATGAGCAAAGCCGCCAAGGGGGGGGTGAGCCGCAGGGAATGGGAGGGAAGCAAGGCTCCGGCGGCGATGGGCAGAACAATCAGGTTGTAGCCGAATGCCCAAAGCAGATTCTCCCGCACTTTGGCCATGGTCCTGCGGGCCAGGGCCAGGGCCTGCACCACGGCCGACAGCTGGTCACCCATCACCACCACCGCCGCAGACTCCTGGGCGATCTGGGTGCCTGTCCCCACGGCGATGCCCAAATCCGCAGCCGCCAGGGCTGGAGCATCGTTGATGCCATCCCCCACCATGGCCACCGGTCCATGCTGGCGCCATCGGGAGAGGGCCTCCACTTTCTGCTCCGGCCGCAAGCTCCAAGCGACATCCCCTTGCTTCAACCCCAGGAGGGAGGCCAGGTGGCACACACTGGCCTCGGAGTCGCCACTTAGAAGGCCGACGGCCAGTCCCTGGTCTCGCAAGGAGCTGACGGCCCGCATGGCGTCCGCTCGGGGTTTGTCCTCGATGGCGATCACACCGAGAAGGCGCTGGCCCTCACCCACGCCGATCAGCGTGGCGCGCGCAAAGGCGGGGCTGGCCAAAAGGGTCTCCGCGCCAGGAGGGAGGGTGAGGCCCTGCTCCAGCAGCCAGGGCAGGCGTCCCACCCGCAAGGGTTCCGGCAGACCCACGAGACGACCTTCGATCCCCTGCCCGGGATTGGTTCGGCATTCCTCCACGGCCAGCAAAGACAGCCCTCTTTTCTGGGCTTCCTGAAGCAGCGCATGGGCCAGGGGATGGCGACTCTGCTGCTCCAGGCTGGCCGCCAACTGCACCATCCAAAGGGCCTCCACATCTGCTCGGCCCTCCGGTCGGTCTCCGGTGGAGCAGGCTTCGATCGCGGTCACCATTGGCCGGCCCACAGTCAGGGTGCCCGTTTTGTCAAAGACGATGGCTCCCAGTCGGGATGCCATCTCGATGGCGTCGCCACCGCGGAACAGCACGCCTGATCGGGCTGCCATGGCGCTGCCCACGCTGATGGCGGTCGGTGTCGCCAGGCCCAGCGCGCAGGGGCAGGCCACCACGAGCACGGCGATGGCGAGCTGCAATGCCAGCCCGAGGGGGCTGATCGGACCTGTCAGCGCTCCGTGCGCCCCGTGGCCCATCCGGACCATGGCGACGGAGTCTTGCGGCTGGAGTACCCATGGCCACAGCTGGGTGCCCCATTGCCACCAGAACAGGAAGGTGGCCATCGCCAGCAGGATCACGCCCCAGGTGAAGAGGCCGGCCACTCGATCCGCCAACCCCTGAATCGGGGCTTTGCGGGCCTGGGCGCTCTCCACCAGGCGCACGATGCGCGCGATCGCCGTCTCCTGCCCGCAGCGCCTGGCCTCCACCACCAGGGGCGCCTCCAGATTGAGGCTGCCCGCTTCCAGTTCGCTGCCCGGCTCCGCATCCAGGGGGAGGGGCTCGCCTGTGAGAGCCGAGCGGTCGACGGCGGAGGATCCGCTCAGGACCCGTCCATCCACGGGCAGGCGATCTCCCGGCAACACCAGGAGCCGATCACCCGGGCGGAGGCCTCCGGAGCGCACCTGGCGAGGGGGGGCATCGTCCATGACCAGCAGAGCCTCGTCGGGTTGAAGGGCTGCCAGCTCCTCGATGGCCTGGCAACTGCGCCAGCGGGCGCGCTCCTCCAGAAACCGGCCGGCCAGCACGAATCCGAGCAACATCACCGGCTCGTTGAAAAAGCAGGGCAGTTGGCTCGCGGGCCAAAGCCATCCGACGAGGCTCGCCACCATGGCGCTGCCCATGCCCAGACCCACCAGGCTGTCCATGCTCGGATGGCCCGTCACCGCATGTCGGAACCCCGCCACCAGAATCCCGCGACCCGGACCAGCCAGGGCGACAACGGCGATGAGGCCGTGAAACCAGATGGCTTGTGCCATCCCGAGGGGAAAAGGCCAGGGGTTGGGATCCACCTCCGCCAAATGTCCCAGACTGGAAAGGGCGACCAGCAGGAGCGCGATCACCAGTTGGCGCCACTGCTGCCACCAGCTCCGCCGCTGGCGTTGCTCGACGCTGCTGGGCGACAGGCTGCCCTCCTCTCGCGGCTGCGCCGAAAAGCCCAGTCCCCGCAGGCTGGAGAGGAGAGGGGCCACCCCCTCCGCATCAGGGGAAAGGTCAATCCAGGCGGTGCGCGTGAGCAGGTTCACGCTCGCCTGACGCACGCCGGGCTGCTGTCGCAGCCGCTGTTCCACTGCTTGCGCGCAGCTGCCGCACTTCATCCCTTCCACGTCCAGCAGCACGCCGCAACGTGAGTTGGTTGGTGTCGCGGGTGTGGCGGCCAGCGGGGCGGAAGCGGTTGCCTCCATGGCCGGACCGCTGGTGGAGGAGGGCACCGGGCGGGGACGTGACGTCCTTTCACCCTAGGCACTGCGGAGGGAGGCCACAGCCTGACGGCGCCGGGAGGCAGGATGGGTTCACGCCTGCTCCAGCGCCGTGCCCCGCTCCCAGCGCAACGACAACTTCATCGACAAGAGCTTCACGGTGATGGCTGACCTCATCGTCAAGCTGTTGCCCATCGACGCCAAGGCGAAAGAGGCCTATGTGTATTACAGAGACGGGCTCTCAGCCCAGAATGATGGCGATTATGCCGAAGCCCTACAAAACTATGAAGAGGCGCTGAGGCTTGAAGAAAATTCCATAGACCGAGCGGAGATTTTGAAAAACATGGCCATTATTTTTATGAGCACTGGCGAAGAAGAGAAATCACTTGAGTATTACAACCAATCCTTGGAGGCCAACCCCAACTCTCCATCCTGTCTCAAGAACATGGGATTGATCTATGAGAAATGGGGACGCCTCGCTGAGGAAGAAGGCGACCAAGACAGTGCTGATCGGTGGTTTGACCTTGCTGCCCAGCATTGGAGCCGGGCCGTGCGTCTTTATCCCGGTGGTTATCTGGATATCGAAAACTGGCTGAAAAGTTCTGGGCGTAGCACTGTGGATGTCTACTTCTGATGACCAGGGTTCTCGGAAGCATCCACGGCCAGTGCGCGAGTGAGTGCTTCCGCGAGGCTGGTGGATTCCAGCAGATCCAACCCTTGACTGTTCGAGGGGAGTGTGGCTGACCCGCTTCCTTTGGGGACCACGGCTCGCGTGAAACCCAGGCGAGCGCACTCTTGCAGGCGCAGCTCCAGGTGTCCCACCGCTCTGAGCTGCCCCCCCAACCCAAGCTCTCCGATGAACACCGTGTTGGGCGGCAGAGTCAGGTCGCGCGTGCTGGCCACCACAGCTGCGGCAACCCCCAGATCCGCAGCCGGTTCCTCCACATGCAGGCCACCCGCCACCGCCAGGTAGCAGTCAAAGCGGGAGAGGGGCAGGCGCAGATGCTTCTCAATCACCGCCAAGATCTGATGCAGGCGATTGATGCCCACCCCGGTGGCTGTGCGCCGTGGACTGGCGTAGCTCGTGGGGCTCACGAGCGCCTGCAGCTCCACCACCAGAGGACGGGTGCCCTCACACGCCGCAATGATGGCTGTGCCCGGAGAGCGTTGATCACCACCGAGAAACAGCTCGCTGGGATTGGTCACCTCATTCAGTCCGCCTTCGCGCATCTCGAACACGCCCAGTTCATGGGTGGCGCCGAAGCGGTTCTTCACGGCTCGCAGCAGGCGGTGGCTGGCGAAACGGTCACCCTCGAACGTGAGCACGGTGTCCACCAGGTGTTCCAACACCTTGGGCCCCGCCAGCAGACCCTCCTTGGTGACGTGCCCCACCAGAAGCAGCGCCGAGCCCTGTCGCTTGGCCACGCGTTGCAGGGCCGCCGCGCATTCCCTCACCTGTGCCACCGTGCCCGGCGCGCTGCTGAGATTGGCGTCGTGGAGCGCCTGGATGCTGTCGAGAATGGCCACCGCCGGCCGAAGCGCGTCCAGCTCCTCCAGCACCAGGTCCAGATCGGTCTCCGCCAACAACTGCAGGCTGGCCTCGGGGGTGGAGTCTGCGGGTGGCAGCTCCGCAGGGCCCTGGCCAACCGGAGCGAGACGGCGCCATCGCAACCGCACCTGTTGCGCCGACTCCTCCGCGCTCACATAGAGCACCCTGCAGTGATCGGCCATGGCCTGGGCCACTTGGAGGAGGAGGGTTGACTTGCCGATGCCCGGATCTCCCCCGAGAAGCACCAGAGCCCCGGGCACAAGGCCTCCTCCAAGGACGCGATCCAGCTCTGTGAAGCCGGTGACGAGCCGCCGGAGCGGCGACTCCTCGCTGGCGTTGATCGGCGACGAGCGCCAAGGGGCCGAGGCAACGGCCTCGCTCCCCGGCGCGGGCTGTCGCCGTTCCTGGCGTCCCTCTCTCCCGCTGGCCGGTTGTTCCACAAGGGAATTCCAGCTGCCGCAGGCGGAACATCGCCCGAAAAACTGGCGGCTGCGGGCACCGCATGACTGACAGAGGTAGGTGGAGGCGGCGCGGGGCACGGTTGGTTTGTGAAGAAAAATTGCGGTCGGTGAACAGAACGGCACTCAGGCCTTTTCAGTGGATCCGATCCGTTGTACTTGCTGCGTCCTGGCGATGACGGCGACCTCCCCGGCCAAAGAAACGATCCTTGTCGTGGACGACGAGGCCTCCATTCGCAGGATCCTGGAAACCCGTCTGTCGATGATCGGCTACCAGGTGCTCACCGCCTCTGACGGCGAGGAGGCGCTGGAGACCTTCCATCGTTCCCACCCCGACCTCGTGGTGCTCGATGTGATGATGCCCAAGCTGGACGGCTATGGCGTCTGCCAGGAGCTGCGCAAGGAATCGGATGTGCCGATCGTGATGCTCACGGCCCTGGGGGATGTGGCCGATCGCATCACCGGCCTTGAGTTGGGCGCCGACGACTATGTGGTGAAGCCCTTCAGCCCCAAGGAGCTGGAGGCTCGCATCCGCTGCGTGCTGCGGCGGGTGGACAAGGAGCAGGTGGCGGGTATCCCCAACTCGGGAGTGATCCAGGTGGCGGACCTCCGGATCGACACCAACAAGCGCCAGGTCTTCCGCGGGGAGGATCGCATTCGACTGACCGGCATGGAATTCAGCTTGCTGGAGCTGCTGGTGAGCCGCTCCGGCGAGCCCTTCAGTCGGGGGGAGATCCTGAAGGAGGTTTGGGGCTACACCCCTGAACGTCATGTCGACACCCGTGTGGTGGATGTTCACATCTCCCGGCTGCGTTCCAAACTGGAGGATGATCCTGCCAACCCCGAGCTGATTCTCACGGCTCGGGGCACTGGCTACCTCTTCCAGCGCATCGTTGACTCCGTTGCCCCCGAAGGACCCTGACAACCTCCGATCCACCGGGCGCCAGGCCTTGAGCCGGCGTCAACGGCAGAACCGCACGATCCGGCGGTTGGTGATTTGGTACAAACGCAACGCTGCCGTGACCTCCCTGGTGGACACGGCCAGCGCCGCCGGCTCTGTGGCTGGCGCAGCCACCTCCATGGCTGGAAGCATGGCTGGCACGGTTCTACAGCCGCTCGTTCTGGATCCCCTGCGGCGCCTGCAGCTCGGCGCCGGTGGACCGGAGGACTGGCCTGTCATCCACGACCGAGATCGCCTGTGGGTCGCGGTGGATGGCATGGGAGGGGACAACGCCCCTGGAGCCATCTTGGAGGGCTGCCTGCGGGCCCTGCGGGTGCTCCCGCTTCGCATTCGTTTTGTCGCCGAGCAGGATCCCGTGCGTCAGGCGGTGGCCAACCTCGGGCTGCAGCATGAGCTGGCGGAGGCCATGGACCAGGGCCTTCTGCAGTTGGTGCCCAGCGGTCGCTCCGTTGGCATGGACGAGGAGGCCACCGTGGTGCGTCGCAGGCGCGACGCCAGCATCAACATGGCGATGGACCTGGTGAAGTCAGGCCAGGCCATGGCCGTCTACTCCGCAGGCAACTCCGGGGCCGTGATGGCCTCCGCCATCTTCCGTTTGGGACGCCTGCGGGGGATTGAGCGGCCCGCCATCGGCGCCCTCTTCCCCACCAAGGATCCAGCCCAGCAGGTGCTTGTGCTCGATGTGGGGGCCAACACCGACTGCAAGCCGGCCTGGCTCCATCAATTCGCCCTGCTGGGAACGATCTACAGCCGTGATGTGTTGCAGGTGGCCCATCCGCGGGTGGGGCTGCTCAACATCGGCGAAGAGGAATGCAAGGGCAATGACCTGGCACTCAAAACCCATCCCTTGCTGGTGGCTGATCCTCGCTTGCTTTTTGCCGGCAACTGCGAGGGCAGGGATGTGCTTTCCGGTCGGTTTGATGTGGTGGTTTGCGATGGCTTCACGGGGAATGTGCTGTTGAAGTTCCTGGAGTCTGTGGGCAGCGTTCTGCTCGATGTGCTGCGGGCTGAGCTGCCTCGTGGACGGCGGGGGAAGGTGGGGTCCGCTTTCCTGCGCAGCAATTTGGTGCGCATCAAGAAGCGCCTGGACCATGCGGAGCACGGTGGCGCCCTCCTCCTGGGAGTCGATGGGGTCTGCGTGATCGGCCACGGCAGCAGCAAGGCCCTCTCCGTTGTCAGCGCCTTGCGCTTGGCCCATTCCGCCGCCAGCCACCACGTGATGGACGACCTCCATGCGCTCGGAGGGGAGGGGGCGCCCGCAACCACCTGTGATTGACTGATCCGAACCGAGCGCCCCGGGTGTCGGAGCACACAGTCAGCCCCCGCAGCCCCGCCGAACTCAGGGGGGTTGCCGTTGTCGGCTCAGGACGGGCCCTCCCCCGCACGCGGGTCAGCAACGATGACCTGCGGGCCCTTGTGGACACCTCAGATGAGTGGATCCGAAGCCGCACGGGGATCGGCACCCGCCGATTGGCGGCCCCTGGAGAGTCGGTGACCACGATGGCCACGGAAGCCGCCCGAGCGGCGCTCGACCATGCTGGCTGGGAGGCCGATCAACTTGATCTCCTCGTGTTGGCCACCTCCAGCCCGGATGACCTTTTCGGCACCGCGCCCCGGGTGCAAGCTGCCCTGGGAGCTCGCCAGGCCGTGGCTTTTGACCTCACGGCGGCTTGCAGTGGCTTCCTCTTCGCCCTCGTCACCGCCGCGCAGTACATCCGCACGGGCAGTGTCCGTCGGGCCCTGGTCATCGGTGCCGATCAGCTGAGTCGCTGGGTCGACTGGAGCGATCGGCGCACCTGCGTGCTTTTCGGCGATGGGGCGGGTGCCGTGGCCCTCCAGGCCTCTTCGCCGGAGCGGGACGACCTGCTCGCCTTCCGCCTCCGCTCGGATGGCAGTCGCCATGCCTGCCTCACCCTGGCGCAGTGGGAGCGATCCAGGGAGTCCGTGGCGGGCTTCACCACGCAGGAGGGTGGCTTCCACCCGATCGCGATGAACGGTCAGGAGGTCTATAAATTCGCGGTCCGCGAGGTGCCGATCGTTCTGGCGGAGGTGTTGCGCGCGGCGGGGCTGGAAGCCAGTCAGATGGATTGGCTCTTGCTCCATCAGGCGAATCAGCGCATTCTTGACGCCGTCGCCGAGCGCTTCTCTGTTCCTTCGGAGCGGGTGCTCAGCAATCTTGAGTCGTATGGCAACACCTCCGCCGCCACGATTCCTCTCATGCTGGATGAAGCTGTCCGCGACGGCCGCGTCCAACCCGGCCAGCTCCTCGCCACGAGCGGTTTTGGAGCGGGACTGAGCTGGGGCGCCGCAGTGTTGCGCTGGAGCGGACCCCTCCCGGCAGGCGCTTCCCCCGCCGCCGAAACAGCTTCCACGTAGTCTCCTGGCCCATCGACGCATTTGAGGGCCATGGCTGTCGCCTGGGTGTTTCCGGGGCAGGGATCGCAGAAGGCTGGCATGGCGGAGGCCGTGCTCGCGCTCCCGGGGGCGCGACAGCGATTTGCCCTCGCCTCCGAACGTTTGGGCCGCGACCTTCTGGCCATCTGCTCCTCCGAAACGGAGGGCGAAGGCCTGATGACGCTCCATGACACCCGCAACACCCAGCCAGCCCTGTTCGTGGTGGAAAGCCTCCTCGTGGATGCCCTGCGCGCCCAGGGACGGGAGCCAGCGATGGTGGCGGGCCACAGCCTCGGAGAGCTTGTGGCGCTTTACGCGGCCGGGGTGTTCGACGCGGAGACCGGACTGGCGCTCATGCATCGGCGCAGTGAGCTGATGGCCGCCGCAGGTGGCGGGGCCATGACGGCGGTCATCGGCTTTGACGCCCAGCAACTGCAGGATCTGGTGGCCGCCACGGAGGGGGTTGTGATCGCCAACGACAACAGCGAGGCCCAGGTGGTGCTCTCGGGCACTCCCGAGGCGGTCGCGGCGGTGACTGGAGGGCTTTCGTGCAAGCGCGCCATCCCCCTGCCGGTTTCCGGAGCCTTCCACTCTCCCTTCATGGCTCAGGCCGCAGCCCTGTTCGCGAGGGAGCTGGAGCGGGTGCCTTTCGCGGAGGCCTCCGTGCCGGTCCTGAGCAACACCGATCCCACTCCAGAGCGGAATGGGGAGCGGCTGAAGGCCAGGCTCACCCAGCAGATGACCCACGGCGTGCGTTGGCGAGAAACCATGGCCTGTCTGCAACGGGAGGGCATGCGCACGGCGGTGGAGATCGGGCCGGGCAATGTGCTCAGCGGGCTCATCAAGCGCAGTTGCCCGAATCTGGAAACCGCCCGGGTGTCCACCGCAGCCGATCTGAGCCTGTGAAGCGCTCCCTGTTGGCCCACGCCCCTGAACCGACGCTGCCCTACTTGCTGATGTGCTGGCTGATGGTCATTCCCGTGTTTCGCGGGCTTCTCCGCGGGCGCGTGACCGGCCTTGGCAATGTTCCGCGTCGCGGGGGGCTGGTGGTGGTGGCCAACCATGGATCCCATCTCGACCCGCCGATCCTCGCTTGCGCTCTCCGCCGACCTGTGGCCTTCATGGCCAAGGAGGAATTGTTCCGCGTTCCCCTGCTGGGTCCTGTGATCCGCGCTTGCGGTGCTTACCCCGTGGCCCGTGGCGCGAGCGACCGACGGGCGGTGCGCGCGGCTTGTGAACGGATTGCGGAGGACTGGGCGACGGGGGTGTTTCTCGATGGCACCCGCCAGGAGGATGGTCGTGTCAACCATCCCCATGACGGCGCTGCCTGGCTCGCCGCCCGCATGCAGGTGCCTCTGCTGCCCGTGGCGATCATCAACAGCCACCGGGCCCTCGGACCCGGGGATGGGCGCTTGCGCCTGGTGCCTGTGCATGTGCGCATCGGCACCCCCATCCCCCCGCCCGTCTCCGCCCGCAGCGCGGATGTGAAGGCCACCACCTTGGCTCTCCAGGCGGAGATTCATCGCCTCCTCGATGCGGGCCTGATCAGAACACCCCGGATCGGCGCAGCCAACCCGCCAGCTCGGATGGCCCCCACGTCCGCAGATCGCGGCCACTGAGGACCCACACCGCCGCCCGCAGGCCGTCACCCCAGATCTTGGTGGAGGGTTCCACCACGCAGGCCTTTCCGCAGGGCACGGCGACAGGCGTGAGGTGGATGCCCCGACTGCCCGCCACGATCCGTCCCACGAGCAGAGCGCGATCCATGTGGTCGCTGCTGGTGACAAGGAGCGCATGACGGATGCGCGACCGGCGCAGGTCGTCAACCAGGGAGGTGAAGTTGGTGAGTGTGTCGCGGGCGCGGTAATCCAGGCGCACTTGATGGGCCGGCAGGCCTTCCCGTTCGCGGAAGAGCCAGTGGGCGAATTCCGGGTTCGTGCCGCCGCTGACCACCACGGGCAGGCCATCGGCCCGGGCCAGATGGGCGGCGACGCGTTCACGGTCGGCATCCCCCCCAAGCACCAGGATGAGCTGCGCCGGCGGAGGCGCCGGCCACCACAGCTTGCGGAAGAGGATCACAAGCGCCAATCCAGTCAGCACGGCGCCCCAACGGGGCTGGCGCGAAGGCCGTCGCTGCCGGCGCCGGACCCGTCTCACGGCTCCGCCACAGGACTGGTGGGGTAAAGGGGCACCACGGACGTCCAGGGCGCGGACAGGCCTCTGCGGGCCGCCTCCTGGCTGAAGGCCAGGAGTTGCTCCGCGTCTGCCGGCAGGAGGGGATCCGCCGCATGGCTGGGGTGAGCTCCCAGAGTCGTGGTCAAGACGTCCATGCTGGGCCAGAGGCGGGGGGCGCAGAGCTCCGCCACGCCGGCGAGGCAGGCGGGGTCTGTTCGGTAATGCCCGGCCACCACCCCATGGCGTGGGAGGTCGCGGGTCAACAGGAGGGAGCCCCCGCTCGGCTGATCCGCCAGCAGGCGCCGAGCCATCAAATGAAAACTGCTGAAGCCATCCAGGGGCAGAGCGAGCTGCTGGGCCAGGGTGCGGGCCAAGGCCACCGTCAGCCGCGTGCCCGTGAAGCCCCCCGGGCCCGTGGCAACCGCCAGGCGGGCCAGCTGGGGCCAGGCCCGGGCGGGCAGAACCGACTCCAGGCAAGGCAGCAAGCTGTTGGAAAGGGCGCGGCCCAGTGGGAAGGAGGCCAGGCGCGGTGGATCTTCCGGTCGCCCCAGGGGTTGGAGGGCCACCCCGAGGGTTTCACTGGAGCTGTGAAGCGCCAGCAGCCAACCCTCATGCTTGCGATCGCCCGCCTCGGGTTCTGACGTTCTCATGCCGGGATGGTCTCATCGGGCCGCAGACGCTGCCAGTGCCCTGGATCTGGAACGAAGCTGTCACAGGAACGCACATCCCATTCGATCCCTTGGGCGCCGCCGGGAAGTTGGCGAATCTGCACGTGCACCTTGGGACGCAAGGGCTGAAATGTCGGCTGGGGATTGAGATGGGGAACCCCATGCTGCCCCTCCACCGCGTGGTAGGCCTGACAGCGATCGATCCAGTGGCAATCCACGCAGATGCACATGCCGCCTGATCCAAAGGAAACCGCCATTCTGGTCGGCGAGAACGCGCCGCACTTGCGACTCTTCGAGGCTCTGGCCCCGGAGGCCTGGCCGCTGCCCCTCTCCCTTCTCCCCCCCGGCACGGCCTTGGTGGGAGGCGCCGTGCGCGATGGGCTGCTCGGTCGGCTGCGGCAGCGACCCGACCTGGATCTTGTGGTGCCCGGGGATGGACTGGCCTTGACGCGGCGCTTGGCCCGGGAGCTTGGCGGTACGGCGGTGGCCCTCGATCCGCAGCGCTCCATTGGCCGACTCGTCCTTCAAGGCTGGACCATCGATCTGGCTCGCCAGCAGGGGAGGAGCCTGATCGATGATCTGGCTCGGCGTGATTTCACCATCAACGCCATGGCCCTGGTCCTGCCTTTGGCTGGTCAGTCGGCGGCCTTGATGGATCCCCTCGCGGGGTTGGAGGACCTGCGCCAGGGGCAATTGCGAGCGATTGCAGAAGCCAATCTGCTGGAGGACCCCCTCCGCCTGCTGCGAGGACCGCGGCTGGCCGCCGAGCTGGGTTTCACCCTCACCCCGGACACCTGGGGCTGGATCGTCCGCCATCGCGATCGGCTGGCCACGGTGGCGGGAGAACGGGTGTTGGCGGAGCTTTTGCGCCTTGTGGACGCCGAGGATGGCTCCAAAGGCGTGGAACTGCTGGTTCGTGGAGGCTTGCTGAGCAGCTGGACCGCTGTGCCCCCGGATCCCATGCCTGCGGATCACCTCACCCCCGACGCGGCGCGGTTGCGGGGCCTGACAGCTGACGAGGCCCGCGCCGCCCTGGCGATCGCGCGGCTGGCGGCGTTGCTGGATGAGCCGGCTTTGCGGGCTCTGCGGGCCAGCAACAAGCTCCGTTCGCGCTGCCGTGTGCTGCGGCGTTGGCGGAAGCGGTTGGTGGTCCAGGATTGGAGGAACCCTGGCTTGGAGGGGCTTCCAGAAGCGGAGCGCCTGGAGCTGCATCGTCAGCTGGAGGGGGATCTGCCCGCCTTGCTGCTCGAGCTGCCGCCACCGCAGGCCCGGTCGGCCTTGCAGCGCTGGCGCGATCCACTGGATCCCCTCTTTCACCCCCGTCCGCCCGTGGACGGACTGGAGCTCCAACGGGCCCTGGGGTTGGCGCCCGGCCCCCGGCTTGGCCAGCTGCTGGATCACCTGACGCGCGAGCGCGCCTTCGGTCGTCTTCCCGCGCACGACCCCGTCGATCCAAGCACCTTGGAGGCGGCGCGCCAATGGATTGCGGCCATGGCTGCTCCCTGCCATGATTAACTTCAGCATGTCCGACGCCTATTTGTGCCGGCGTCGTCCTTTGCTTGGCACGGTCTTCCCTTTTCTTCCGCACCCCCTCCCATGAGTGTTCGTCTTTATGTCGGCAATCTGCCGAACGTTTTTGATGGCAAAGAGCTGGAAGCTCTCTTCAACAGTGTGGGGGAGGGGATTCGCTTCAAGCCCGTGAACGATCGCGACACGGGTGCTTGCCGTGGCTTCGGATTCGCCAACGTGGATGACGCCACTCTGGCCGAGGCCCTGATCGCCCAGCTCAATGGTCAGGATTTCGGCGGTCAGCCCCTGCGCATCGAGATCTCGGAACGGCGGGAGAGCCGCCAGCCTTCTCAGGGGCGCGACGATCGACGGCCGCTGGGCGGCCCCGCTAGCAACAGCCCCCGCAAGGCCGCCGACAAAGTCGTGCATGCGGACAGCGTGGAAACCAACGCTCCTGATCCCCGCTGGGCGGGAGAGCTTGCCAAGCTGAAGAGCCTCTTGGCGAATCAAACGGTTGGCGTCTGAGTCTCCATCGGAGCCTGAGGCGATGGCCTTGTCCACCCCATCGGTTTGGGACTGGCAGGGCCATCGCATCCACTGGACGCGCCAGGGGGTCCTGGGGGCACGACGCGCTGTCGTGCTGCTTCACGGCTTCGGCGCCAACTTGCGTCATTGGCGTCACAACACTTCCGCGTTGGCCGACGTGGCCGAGGTCTATGCCCTCGACCTACTCGGCTTCGGAGGCAGCGACAAACCTCTTTCTCAATTGCAGGGAGAGCCGCCTCGTCCCGGCGCAGTGCGTTACAGCTTTGCCCTGTGGTCCGAGCTCGTTGCCGATTTCATAGCCAGTCATGTCGCCGCTTTCCCTCCTTTGCGGCCCGTCCATCTCGTTGGCAATTCCATCGGCGGGGTCGTCGCTCTGGCTTCTGCCAAACGGCTCTCCCAGCGCGGCTTGCCTCCTGCCCAGGTCGTGTTGCTTGACTGTGCGCAGCGCACGTTGGACGAACGGCGGGTTGGGGAATTGCCGTTCCTGGAGCGACTCAGTCGCCCCCTCTTGAAGCGGCTGGTGCGCCAGCGCTGGTTGACGGAGCCTCTCTTTCGTTTCCTGGCGCGCCCGGCTTTCATCCGTAAGGTGTTGTCCGTGGCGTATCCCACTGGAGCGAACGTGGATGAGGAGCTTGTCGCGCTTCTTTACGCCCCTTCCCAAGAAGCGGGAGCCCAGGAGAGCTTTCGTGGTTTTGTGAATCTCTTCGCGGATGTACTTGCTCCCGACTTTCTGGCAGAGCTTGATGTGCCGGTGCGCATGATCTGGGGTGAAGCGGATCCTTGGGAATCTGTTGAAGAGGCCCAGCGGTGGGCCAAAGAATTCCCCACAATTCGCGAACTGAAAGTGCTGAAGGGTTTGGGGCATTGCCCCCATGATGAAGCGCCCGAGCAGGTCAATCCCATCCTGTTGCAGTGGCTGACGTTGGATCAGTGCACCTGTGCCAACACGTAAGAGAGGGGGAGATCGAGGAGTTTTTCGGCAGTTGGAACATAAGCGCGCCGATTGAAAACATCAAAGTCTTGACGTTCGATCACGTCCAGAATCCCCCGATACAACCGCAAGGATGCCCACACGGGCCAGCGAGCGTCGCCTGAAAGCCAACGAACACCCTCTTCCGATCGGGTGAACCAAGCGCGGGCACGGGCCAATTGAAAAGCCATCAAAGCACGCCAGTTGTCATTGAGCCTGCCGGCAAGAAGATCGGACTCGCTATAACCGAATTCATCCATCTCGTCCTGGGGGAGATAAATTCGGCCTCGGGTGCGATCCTCGCCAACATCACGGAGGATGTTGGTCAACTGGTTGGCAATTCCCAGAGCAATGGCCGCTTGACTTGGGTCGGGCTTTTCGCTCCACGGGGCTGATGTGTAGGCCGGATCCAGGCCCATGACGGCCTGACTCATCAGACCCACTGTGCCGGCAACGCGATAACAGTACAGCTCAAGCTCTGAAAATGTCGTGTAACGATGTGTATTCACATCCATCCGTTGACCTTCAATCATGTCCAGATAGGCCTGCTGTGGCTGAGGGAAGCGTTCAATGGTGTCCACCATCACGCGATCCAGATCGTCGCCGCTGCGCCCCTCAAACAGGCCACGCGTGCGTTCCTCCCAGGCATCCAGGCGCTCCAGAAGGGTGCTGGCTGGGAGGGATTGGGCCTGCGGACCATCCATGAGCTCATCGGTGCGCCGGCACCACACGTAGATGGCCCAGATCGCTCGGCGCTTTTCAGGGGGCATGAGCAGAGTGCCGAGGTAAAACGTTTTTGCCCACTGGGCTGTTTCCCGGCGGCACTGTTCATAGGCCTCGTCCAGGTCGGCCCCGGAGCTGCGGGAGTGCATGTGGGGAAGGGTCCGAACCGCCACGGTCACCGAGCCTCACTGACAGCCTGGGCACAGAGCTTTCCACTGAGGACGGCCCCTTCCATGGAGGCAAGATAGCGTTGCATTGTGTAATCCCCAGCAAGAAAGAAATTATCGATGGGGGATCGTTGGGTTGGGCGGAGTGCTTGACAGCCAGGAACTGTCTTGTAAACCGAACGCGGTGTTTTCACAACGACATATTTGCGCAATTTCGCTGGATTGTCTGTTTGAAAATGTTGGGGGAACAACCGCTTGAGTTCCTCCATTGTTGCCGCCACAATGTCGGCGTCAGATCTGCCAATCCAATCTTTGGCCGGCGCAAAAACCAGTTCAAGCATGGAACGATCAGGGTCCGCATACTCTCGGCAGGTGTTGCTCATATCAGCGTAAACACTGAGGAGTTCGCTGCGACTGAACAGCAGGTGGTCTATCTCGGTGAGTTTGCTGTCAAACCAGAGGTGGATGTTGATCACTGGAACCCCGTTCAAACCGGAGAGTTTGGCAAAGTAAGGCGTTTCCTTCCAAGCGTCCGGCAGGAGCCGCTTGAGGGGGTCCACCGGCAGAGCACTGACATAGGCGTCAGCGACCACCTCCTCCGGTTCTCCGCCCTCCAGGCCCCCGATGTTGAAGGAGGCCACACTGCCGTCCTCCTTCAGGGAAAGGCTTCGCAGCGGCCGACCCAGCAAAACCTTGCCGCCATGGGCGTGAATGTGGTCAACAATCGGTTGACAGAGGCGCTGGGGCGGATTGCCATCAAGAAACGCCATGCGAGATCCATCTTTCTCTTGCAGGAAGCGGTTGAGCGCGGTGAGCACAACCGTGCTGGAAATTTCATTGGGATCGATGAAATTCAAGGCTTTGCTCATGGCAAGAAAAACTTCGTCATTGACACGTTCTGGAATGTTGTGTCGCTTCAGCCAGTCTGTCCAGGAATAGCGATCACATTCTTCAACATAAGATTGACCTCTTAACATCGCTGGCACGAGCCCGAGGCCAAACGCGATTTTCTCAGGCCAAGTCAGCATGTCATTGTTTGAAAGGATCGCTGCGACGCCGTTCAGAGGTGCGGGCAGGTCCGGGAAGTCAAAGCGACTGTAGGTGCCGGGGACGTCACGCTGGTTGAAAATCATCGAGTGGCTTTTCCACTGCAGCCGATCTTCAATGCCCAGCTCTGCAAAGAGCTGGCGCATGTTGCGGTAGGCGCCGAAGAAAATGTGTAGACCTGTCTCATACCAATCGCCATCGCTGTCTTGCCAGGCAGCCACCTTGCCACCCAACACATCCCTCGACTCATAGACCACAGGCGCATGACCGAGATCACAGAGATACTTGGCGCAGGACAAGCCCGCCAACCCGGCTCCTGCAATGGCGACACGCATGGCGTGACCTGAACACAAGAGGCAACCTTATCGGGCAGGAGCTCCCACCCGCAGCCAGTCAGCGCCTGCCTAGAGTTTTCCAACCATGACGTCGCCCGGGACGCTTCCGCGCCATCCGCCCATGACCGACACCCTCCTGAAGTCGACCACCCGCCATGTGCGACTCTTCACGGCCAGGGTGGAGAACGGCGATCTCGTGGCGGATCGGAACCAGCTCACCCTGGATCTGGATCCGGATAACGAGTTCCTCTGGGATGAGCCGACAGTGGCCAGGGTGCAGGCTCGTTTCCGTGAGTTGGTGGAAGCCCGAGCCGGCGAGGAGCTCTCGGACTACACCCTCCGTCGCATCGGCTCCGATCTGGAAGGCATGATCCGTCAGCTGCTGCAAGAGGGAACCCTGCGCTACAACCCGGACTGCCGAGTGCTCAACTATTCCATGGGTCAACCCCGCAGCCCTGAAATCCTGTGACGCGCTCTCGGCCCGACGACCGACGCTCTTGGCGCTCCCCTGGAGAGGGGCGCGACTCCCGCGAACGACCTCGCGCCTATGGGCAGCCGGATCGCGATCGGGAGTTTGCGAGTCGGCGAGAGTTCGCCCCCGATCCTTGGAACGGCGGAGGGCCCCGACCCGGTCCTGGTCTTGGGGGAGGAGGAGGGCCTGGCAAGCCGGGGGGCACTCCCACATTCAATGTGGCCACAGCGGCTCTCCTGGCTGGTGTGCTTGTGGTGGGCATCGGCATTGGCAGCGCTGTCACCAGCACCACCCAAGGCAATCAGGGAAACATTGCCAGCAGTCAACAGTTGGACATGGCCGTGCCCGACCCCGAATTCTGCAAACAGTGGGGAGCGAGTGCGTTTGTCATGGATATTGAGCTCTACACCACAATGAATCCCAGCAGCAGTTTCGTTACACAGCCAACCCTGCAGCCAGGCTGTGTGATTCGCCGAGAAAACTGGGCTGTGCTGCAAAAACAGGGGGCTGTCACTGCCGAACAGATGCGGGAGTGCAAACAGCGCATGAATACTTTCGCTTACATTGGCTCGATACGCGACAAGCCGATTGTCCGCTGCGTGTATCAAACTGATATCACTGGGAATAAATTCCAAACTCCTGGTGCAGCCGGTTTGGCCGATGATGCCGCCGGGATCACTCCGGAGGCTGATCAGTTCTGATCGAAGGGGGGCTCCGAGGACCATTTCGGTTCGGGGCCCCCCTGTTCCTCACGGGACCAGCGGGGCCGCGACAGCGTCACTGGATCGGTTGGTCACGCTCTGGCGAAGCGGGCTCTCCGGGCTGGCGAACACTGGGAGGATTTCTTTGCGAAAGGCCTCGGCCGCTCTCGAGCAATAGCGCGCGGGATGGCTGATCAGTTTCAGTTGTCGACGCACTTGCAGATCGGACACCTGGGGTTTGTGCAGACTGCCAGAAGCCAACTCGCGCTCAATGGAAACAACAGGCAGGAAGGCAGCTCCAAGGCCTGATTGCACCGCATTTTTGATGGCCTCAAATGAGTTAAGTTCCATTTCGATCTTCATTCTTCCCACATCCAATTTGGATCGCGAGAGAAGTTGATCCACCATTTTTCTGGTGGTCGATTGTGCGTCAAGGCAAACAAATCCAAGACGGTAAAGATCCTCTTTCGTTAATTCTGAAAGTCGCGACAGCGGATGCTTAGGTGGCAACACCAAGGCCAATTCGTCATTGGCATAGGGCACCACTTGTAGCAGCTCATTCAAATCAGAGGGTAATTCACCACCGATGATGGCCAAATCCACTTGACCATTGGCCACACCCCAAGCCGTTCGTCGAGTGCTGTGAACTTGAAGTTGCACAGAAACATCAGGGTATTTTTGTCGAAACAAGCCGATCATGCGCGGCATCAGATACGTGCCGGTGGTTTGGCTGGCCCCCACAATCAGTGAGCCGCCTTTCAGGTTGTGGAGGTCATCCAACGCTCGGCAGGCTTCCTGGCACTGGCTGAGGATGCGGTCGCAATAGCTGAGCAGGAGATGGCCGGCCTCGGTGAGCTGGGCTTTGCGTCCCCCCCGATCAAAAAGGGCGACGTCCAACTGCTTCTCAAGATTCTGGATCTGAAGGCTGACCGCAGGTTGCGTGACATAGAGGCTGTCGGCCGCCTTCTTGAAGCTTCCCTCGCTGGCGATGGCTCGGAGGATGCGGAGTTGGTCGAGGGTGAAAGGCAGATCAGCCATGGGCTCTGGTGGTCCTCGCTGGGGTCCTTGAACTGGGCCTCTGGTGGGCCGATGGCGGAACCGGCATGTGGGCTCAACTCTAGGGGGGGGCTGTCGGTTGGCAGACTGCGCCGCTGGACGGGTTCTCTCCCATGGTCACCACCGCGCAACACAGCAGCTGGGTCATGGCTCTCCTGTTGCTGGGCTTCGCGGTTCTGCACAGCGGTGGGGCCGCCCTTCGCGTCTGGGGAGCGCAACGGTTGGGTGAGCGGGCCTGGCGTCTCTTGTTTGCGGCGGTGAGCGTGCCTTCCGCAGGGGTGCTGATCGCCTATTTCCTGGCGCACCGCTACGACGGCGTCCGTTTGTGGAACCTCCAGGACCAGGCCTGGGTCGAGCCTGTGGTCTGGGTGGGAACCGCTGTGAGTTTCTTCTTCCTCTACCCGGCCACCTACAACCTTTTGGAGATCCCTTCTTTGCTGCGGCCCCAGGTGCGCCTCTACTCCACGGGCATCATCCGGGTCTCCCGCCATCCCCAGGCCGTGGGCCAGGTGCTCTGGTGCGCCACCCACCTGCTGTGGATCGGGACCAGCTTCATGGTTGTCACCTGTCTGGGGCTGATCGCCCACCACGCCTTCGCTGTCTGGCACGGGGACCGGCGGCTGCGTCGCCGGTTCGGCCCTGCCTTTGACGAGTTGCGGTCCACCACATCGATTCTTCCCTTTCAGGCCGTACTGAGCGGACGCCAAGAGCTGCGCCTGGAGGAGTTTCTCAAGCCATCGCAGCTCGGCATCGCCGTGGCGGTGGCCGTGCTTTGGTGGTCCCACCGCTGGATCGGGGACGCCAGCACGGCTTTTTCCAGGACAGCGCTGGCCCATTGGCTGGGCTGAGGCGCCACCATGACGGAAGCATGGTGCGGATCTGCCTAGTATTTCCAGGCGTTGAAACCACAGGATGCCCGCTGCTGACCTGGCTTGGCTGATTCCCCTGCTTCCTCTGCTGGGGGCCTGTGTCACGGGCCTAGGCCTGTTGAGCTTCAATCGCACCGTCAACCGGTTGCGAAAACCGGTGGCCTGGTTTCTCATCACCTGCGTCGGAGCCTCCGCAGTGCTCAGTTTTGCTGTCCTCGCTCAGCAGCTGGCGGGGGCGGCACCCAAGGAGGTGCTTTTCGATTGGTCCAGCGCCGGAACCTTCAGCCTGCAAATGGGGTACCGCGTTGATGCTCTGGGCGCCGTGATGCTGTCCCTTGTGACCACCATCGCCCTGCTGGTGATGGTGTATTCCGATGGCTACATGGCCCACGACAAGGGCTATGTCCGCTTCTTCACCTACCTCGCCCTCTTCAGCAGCTCCATGCTGGGTTTGATCATCAGCCCAAACCTTCTCGAGATCTATGTCTTCTGGGAGCTGGTGGGGATGTGTTCCTATTTACTGGTCGGTTTTTGGTACGACCGCGATGGGGCGGCCAATGCGGCTCAGAAGGCGTTTGTGGTGAATCGAGTGGGTGACTTTGGCCTCTTGTTGGGAATTCTTGGTCTGTTCTGGGCCACCGGCAGTTTTGGTTTTGAGGAGATTGGCTTGGGTCTGCAGCAGACCGTTGCCGATGGCCGGATCAGTCAGGCCGTCGCGGTGATCCTCTGTCTGCTTGTCTTCATGGGACCCATGGCCAAATCGGCCCAATTCCCTTTGCATGTCTGGTTGCCGGATGCCATGGAGGGACCAACGCCGATTTCCGCTCTGATCCATGCCGCCACCATGGTTGCTGCCGGAGTTTTTCTCGTGGCCCGTCTTCAGCCTGTGTACGCCCCTTATCCGATCGTTCAGCTTGTGATAGCTGTGATCGGCACGATCACCCTCTTTTTGGGAGCTTCCATCGCCCTCACCCAGCAGGATCTCAAGAAAGGGTTGGCTTACAGCACGGTCTCACAGCTGGGATACATGATGTTGGCCATGGGGTGTGGCGCTCCTGTGGCGGGGATGTTCCATCTGGTGACCCATGCCTTTTTCAAAGCCATGCTTTTCCTTGGCTCAGGCTCTGTCATTCATGCCATGGAGGAGGTTGTGGGTCATGAACCGGTTCTGGCACAGGACATGCGACTGATGGGAGGACTGCGGCGTTATATGCCAGCCACTGCCACCACGTTCTTGATTGGCTGCATCGCGATCTCTGGCATTCCTCCACTGGCAGGTTTCTGGAGCAAAGATGAGATCCTTGGGCAGGCGTTTTCCACTTTCCCATTTCTTTGGGTGGCCGGCTTCCTTACGGCCGGCATGACAGCGTTTTACATGTTCCGCTTATATTTTCTTACCTTTGAGGGCGACTTTCGCGGAAACGACCTCACTCTGAGATCCGGTCTTCTCGCTGCGTCAGGTAAAGAGTCTGCTGATGGGCATGCCGAAGCTGGCGCCAGCCATCATCGCCAGCACCCCCACGAGTCTGGTTGGCAGATGACGACTCCTCTTGTCGTTCTGGCCGTACCCTCGATCCTGATTGGTTTCTTGGGAACTCCCTGGAACAGCCGCTTTGCCAGGACCTTGGATCCCGGGGAGGCGTTGGAGATGGCCCATCACTTCTCTTGGGGTGAATTCCTCCCCTTGGCGGGTGCTTCTGTGGCCATCTCCCTTGCTGGCATCGCTCTCGCTGTTGTTGCGTATTCTCTCCACCGCATCGATCTCGGACAGGTGGTCGCAGGTCGATTCCCAGCTGTGAATGCCTTTCTCGCAAACAAATGGTATCTGGACGATTTAAACGACAAAATTTTTGTCCAAGGCAGTCGCCGGCTTGCCAAGCAGGTGCTGGATGTGGATTCCAAAGTCGTTGATGGTGTGGTCAATCTGACCGGCTTGCTCACTCTGGGAAGTGGTGAAGGACTTAAATACTTTGAGACTGGGAGAGCGCAATTTTATGCGCTGATTGTTTTTGCTGGTGTGATTCTTCTCGTTGTTTTATTTAGTGTTTTTGGGGTCTAGGATCCCCTTTGATCAAGGCCTCTACAGCCCTTGGCTCTTTTGTCATGTTGAGCACCGTCTCGCCAGAGAAGCAAGGGGCTTGTTGGACCCTGTGGCACCTCGCTTGGCGGGTGGCAAAGCCTTGAAAGCTTTTTCCGTCCTGGATCTTGTGTGGCAACCCCGACCGCGTCCTGTGCGGAGGGACCGGAATTTCTACACTCCAATGCAGTGATGGCCCCTTTCGTGCCTTTCCCTTGGCTCAGTGCCGCGATCCTCGTCCCGATCGCGGCGTCTCTCCTGATCCCTTTCGTGCCCGACGATGGAGACGGCAGGAAGGTGCGCTGGTATGCCCTTGGGGTTGCGTTGCTCACCTTCCTGTTCACCGTGGGGGGATACCTGAACGGCTATGACCCCGCCGTCGACGGTTTGCAGTTGGTTGAGCGCTGGACCTGGCTGCCGGATCTTGGTCTTGCCTGGTCCGTCGGGGCCGATGGCCTCTCCATGCCATTGATCCTGCTGACGAGTTTCATCACGGCCCTGGCCTGCCTTGCCGCATGGCCGGTGACGTTCAAGCCTCGTCTCTTCTACTTTCTGCTGCTGGCCATGGATGGGGGGCAGATTGCTGTTTTCGCTGTCCAGGACATGTTGTTGTTCTTCCTGGCCTGGGAACTGGAATTGATTCCTGTCTATCTTCTTTTGGCGATATGGGGTGGTAAAAAGAGGCAATATGCAGCAACTAAATTCATTCTGTATACGGCGGGTAGTTCCCTGTTCATCCTGCTGGCTGCGCTTGCAATGGGATTCTATGGAGGAGAAGCACCCAGTTTTGAATATACGGCTTTGGCAGGCAAGTCATTCAGCACGGCTTTCCAAGTTCTTTGTTACACGGGCCTGTTGATCGCATTTGGGGTGAAATTACCTATTGTGCCACTCCATACCTGGTTGCCCGACGCCCATGGAGAGGCCACGGCACCGGTTCACATGTTGTTGGCTGGCATTCTGCTGAAGATGGGAGGTTATGCGCTGTTGCGTTTCAACGTGCAGATTCTTCCTGATGCCCATGTGAAATTCGCGCCTGTCCTTGTTGTGCTTGGTGTCGTTAATATTATCTATGCTGCCCTGACCTCCTTCGCTCAAAGAAATCTCAAGAGAAAAATTGCCTACTCATCAATTAGTCACATGGGGTTTGTTTTGATTGGGATTGGTAGTTTGAGTGCCCTCGGTACCAGTGGAGCCATGTTGCAGATGGTCAGCCATGGACTGATTGGTGCCAGCCTGTTCTTCCTCGTTGGAGCCACCTACGATCGCACCCATACACTGCAACTCGATGAGATGGGTGGGGTGGGACAAAAGATGAGAAAGATGTTCGCTCTCTGGACCGTTTGCTCACTCGCCTCACTGGCTCTTCCGGGCATGAGTGGGTTTGTCTCGGAATTAATGGTGTTTGTTGGGTTTGCCACAAGTGAAGCCTACGGTTTGTCTTTCAGAATTGTGATTTCTGTTCTTGCCGCGATTGGTGTGATCCTGACCCCCATCTATCTTTTGTCAATGCTGCGCGAGATTTTCTTTGGACAAGAAAATAGCGAGCTTGTTTCGCATACAAAATTGGTGGATGCGGAGCCGCGGGAAATCTATGTTGTGTCTTGCTTGCTCGTGCCGATTGTTGGCATTGGTCTCTATCCACGCATCATGACCGACAGCTATCGAGCCTCGATTGAGCGGCTCGTGAGCCAGGAGACCCTTGCTCTCTCAAGAGTTGTGTCATTCCCCGTCCAGGGAATCCTGAGGCCCCAGCAGGCTCTCTCAGGGCTGCCCGCTGTCGCCCTGCAGGCTCCTCCATTGACAACCCTCCTCTCCAGCCCTTAAGCCGGTAGCACGCCTTCAGCCACGCCAATGCGTCAGCTCAACTTTCTGCTGATCTTCAGCTTTGGCCTGGCCATGGTGATGTTCACTCTGGAGAACACCACAGCCACCACCGTTCGCTTCCTCCCGGGGGTGAGCCTCACCCTCCCTTTGGCGGCTCTGCTGCTCCTGGTCGGTGGTCTCGGCGCAACAGCCGCCTGGATCTTTGCCGTTTGGAGTGGGGTTGTGCGAAAGGTGGAATCCCTTCAAAACGATGGTGAGCAGGAGGCCCAGCGCGTGCGCATTCAAGAACTGGAGAACGACCTGCAGCGCTATCGCGCCACGGTGGATGCCCAACTGGCCCTGCTTCCCGCAGCGGGGGAGAGCACGGCTCCTCCTGGCAATGCCTGAGTGGCTGTGCCCCAACTCCCGAGCTCTCCATCCTTTTTCTTGATCGCCAACCGCTGAGGGGGGTGGTCGCCAGGGGTAGGGGAGGTTACGTTACCGGTAATCCTCGGGCGAACGGGTGGCTGTGGCCGAAGCGGGCGCCCGCATGGCGATACGGATGTTGCAGGATGCTGCCCTGCGCGGGGAGATCGACCCTTGGGACGTCGATGTGATTGCTGTCATTGATGGCTTTCTTGACCGCTTGCATCAGCGCATCTCCGCCTCCTCTTTGCCGGTGTTGCGAGGAGGACGTTTTGAGCAAGATCTGGCCGAGAGCAGCGAAGCCTTTCTTGCCGCTTCTGTCCTGGTGGGGCTGAAGGCAGAGCTGCTGGAGAGCCGAAGCCTCCCCCTGGAAAATGAGGAGGCTGAGGCAGATGAGCTGGAGGTTGGGAGTTCTGAATCCGGAGTGTCGTGGGGCGCCATGCCTCTCCGACCAGAGCGTCAGTTGTTGCGGCGACCTGTGGCCCCTCCACCCCTCCAACGGCCCGTGAGCCTTGGCGAGCTCATCCGCCAGCTGGAGGACATTGCCGCCCGCCTGGAGCAGGAGGGACCGCGACCCCGTGAACGGCGGGGGCGTCGCTACAGCGAGCGTGTCGCGATCGCTCAGGTGGCCGCTCTGGCCCATCGGGAAAAACTCCCCGAAACCACGGCTGCTCTCCATCGCTTCATCCAGACCTCGTGGCCCGGGGATGGCCAGTCCTGGTTGGATTTCGACAGCCTTGTGGAGGCGTGGGGCACCTGGGTGGACGCGACCCCCCCGGAGGATCTCGATCGGGATCGGGTGGGGATCTTCTGGGCGCTCCTGTTTCTCAGCGCCCAAGGCAAGGTGGAGTTGCGGCAGGAGGGTGGTTTGTTCGGCCCCCTGGGTCTGCGTCGATGTCTGGACGTGGTGGCGGATGCCAGGGAGGAAGGGAATCCCTCTGCGGAGGGGTCAGCTTCCTCGCCGGCTCCAGAGGCGATGGCTGCATGAGAAAGGGCGTAAGATCTTTTTATTCTTTTTGAAAAGCGCCTACGAATGAAGGCGATGATTCTCGCGGCAGGCAAGGGAACCAGGGTACGCCCGATCACCCATACCACCCCGAAGCCGATGATCCCCATTCTCCAGAAGCCTGTCATGGAATTTCTTCTGGAACTCCTGCGGGAGCATGGATTTGATCAGATTATGGTCAATGTTTCTCATTTGGCTGAAGAAATTGAAAACTACTTCAGGGATGGACAAAGGTTTGGTGTGCAAATTGCCTATAGTTTTGAAGGGAGAATCGAAGATGGAGAGCTCATCGGGGAGGCCCTGGGGTCCGCTGGTGGAATAAAGCGTATTCAGGATTTCCAAGCCTTCTTTGACGATACCTTTGTCGTTCTTTGTGGCGATGCTTTGATCGATCTTGATCTAACAGAAGCTGTGCGCAGGCACAAAGCCAAGGGCGCCATGGCGAGCTTGATCACCAAGCGTGTTCCTCGAGAGCAGGTCAGCAGTTACGGCGTTGTGGTTACGGACGACGAGGGTAGAGTTCTGTCTTTTCAAGAAAAGCCAGCCGTTGATGAGGCGGCAAGCGACATGATCAATACAGGTATATATATATTTGAACCTCAAGTATTGGATTTTATTCCTTCTGGTGAATCGTTTGATATTGGATCAGATCTTTTCCCTAGGCTCGTCGCCTCAGGTGCTCAGTTTTATGCTTTGCCTATGGAATTTGAGTGGGTTGATATCGGAAAGGTGCCAGATTATTGGCAAGCTATCCGCAGTGTGCTGCAGGGAGAGGTTCGCCAAGTTCAAGTTCCTGGAATTCAGGTTCGACCAGGTATTTATACTGGTCTTAATGTAGCGGCTAATTGGGATAAGATCAACGTCAGTGGACCTGTCTACATTGGAGGCATGACAAAAATTGAAGATGGAGCAACCATTGTTGGACCGGCAATGATTGGCCCGAGTTGTCACATATGTGCGGGTGCTACTATTGATAATTCTATTATATTTGATTATTCACGAATTGGACCTGGTGTCAATTTGGTTGAAAAACTTGTCTATGGTCGTTATTGTGTTGATCGAAATGGTGATCACTTCGATTTGCAAGAAGCTGCTCTAGATTGGTTGATTACAGATGCAAGACGTCAAGATAAAATCTCTCCGTCCCCTCAGCAGAAGGCACTGGCAGAATTGCTGGGCACGAATTTTGCCTTGAAGGTCAGCTGATCATTACGTTGATTCTCTATCCACTGTTTTTGCTTTCATCGTTCGTTTAGACCGTATTTTTCGCGATTGGGGGGAGGCCAGCGAGGCGCAACACCTCTGGAAGTCTTTCTTCTGCCTTCACGGCCATCAGGTGGACGCCCTGGCATAACTTTGCGTAGGCACTGACTTGTTCAGCGGCAATGGCGATACCCTCGGCAGCGGGATCCGCAGCGCTGGCCAGGCGGTCGATCAACGCTTGGGGAATGGCAGCACCTGGAACAACCCGATTGATGAACATGGCGTTGCGTGCAGATTTCAAGAGAAACACTCCCGCCAGCACAGGAAGGCCCAGAGGACCTGTGATCTCGTCGACAAATCGCTTGAGGGCCTCTGGATGCATCACCATCTGGGTCTGCATGAAGCGGGCACCGGCCTCCCATTTCTTGCGCACCCGATTGGCTAGCGCATTCCAATTGCCGGAATGGGGATCAGCTGCTGCGCCACACAGGAGGTTGGTGGCCCCATCTGGCAAGAGACCCTCCACTGGATCCTGACCAGCATTCAGGCTGGAGACGAGACGCAAGAGGCGCACGGCTTCCAATTCATTCACTGGCCTCGACTTGGGTTGATCACCGGCTCGAACAGGATCCCCTGTGAGACACAGAACGTTGGGTATCCCCAAGGCGTGGGCGCCAAGTAGATCGGCCTGAAGAGCAATACGATTACGGTCGCGGCAAGTCATCTGCAACACAGGTTCGATGCCGTTGTCCAGGAGAATTCTGCAAACAGCCAGACTGCTCATGCGCATCACGGCTCTGCTGCCATCGGTGACATTGATGGCGTGCACCAGTCCCTTGAGGGTCAACGCCGCTTCCAACGTTCGCTTGACATCTCCCCCCCGAGGCGGTGTCACCTCAGCAGTCACGGTGAACTGACCCGCGGCCAGAGCTTCAGCAAGCTTCACAGAAACGGTTCGAATTGCCATCATCATGCCCCACCAACCTCTCTAGGATGGGACGCGTTGGAGAGCCCTCCATGGCTGAGCGCCAGTCCCGCGAAGAGTCAGCGCCTGAAGGCTTGGAGAGCGCGAGGGCAGAGCTGTCAGAGAGGGAATTGGAAATCATCGAATTGGTCGCTACCGGACTGACGAATTCTGAGATAGCCAATCAATTAATGATTAGCAAACGGACAGTCGACAATCACGTCAGCAATGTATTTACAAAAACAGGAGCCAAGAACCGAATCGCTTTGATCAACTGGGCGATGGATCATGGAAAAATTTGTCGCGATGGCTTCAATTGCTGTGCTTTGCCTGTGGCGTCGCTTCCCAATTCCATGGAGTACAAGAACTGCTGATCCAGGCTGGCTTCCCGGCTTGCATTCTCGTTTCTCGTCTGGCTTACGGCTTGGATGGATCTTCCACAAGCCGTTGATGCATTTGGTGATTCTTTGTGCAAAACGTTCTCTCTCCTGAGCAAAAAGACGGAAGCAGCAAATGTCACTTGGCTGTGTTGACAAGCAACTTTGGCGCGCTGACAGGTCTTTCAAGATCTCAGCGGATGGAGCCTTGGCGGCTGCATGTGGTGTCATGCCGCCCCTGGCGAGGGTAACGAATGGATGGCTGCGCGTTCTTGCTCACTCCGAGCTTGCCAGGGAAATTGGGCCAAGGCAGCGTTGCTCAGTTGCCGCATTCCTGTCACTTCTCTCCCGCACCACGGGGGAATGGGGGGCGTGTCCTCCGGTCGGTCGACCTCCACTTCCGCCAGAATCAGCGGCGCATTATCTCCTGAGAAAACATCGAGAACCCAGTGCCCACCGGGACAGAGCAGTCCGTAGCGCGTCTTGCTCACCTGCCAGGGTGCCAGCCTCAGCAGGGCACGGCCATCCTCCTCGGGAATGGCATACTCAAATTCCAAACGTGCATGGCAGGGGGTGGGGGAATCGGGCATCGCTTTGATCGTCATCCAGGCAGATGCTTTGCCGATGTTGGGGCGTTGCAGACGCACCCGTATCGTCAACCCATCATCCCTGCAGAGCAAATAGCCCTGGTGGATTTCAGCCTGCCACTCCACATCGGAGCGCCAGTCCTCATTGTTGACGAGGAAGCGTCGCTCAATTTCCAGGGCCATGGGGTCTGTACGTGAAAGGGTTAGTTGGGAGAGGGCTGTGCCGACGTCAGGCTTCCCGCCCAATGCAGCTTGTGGGTCAGCGTCCGGTAGTAGGAGGGACTTTGCTCCAAGACCACCAGCAGGGCTACGGAACCGCTGCGTTGAACAACACAACGGTCACCGGTTTCCAAGATGGTGGCATGGGAGCCATCTTTCCAGAGCCGCACGCGACGGGATGTCTCTCCAAGGGGCCAGACGGTGAGCTTGGCTCGGGGGGGGAGCACGACGGCGCGACTCGAGAGGCTCATCGGGCAGATGGGATTGATCACCATCGCTTCAATTCCTGGATGCAGAATCGGCCCCCCTGCCGCCATCGAATAACCTGTGGACCCCGTGGGTGTGGCGATGATCAACCCATCTCCTTGATATTGATCCACCACTTCGCCATCAATTTCTAGTTCGAGTTGGCAGGTTGGCGAGCGTTCGTCAAGACAAGGTCGAAAATAAAAGTCATTCAAGGCTGTGTGCGGACCGTTGGCCTCTTGATTGGCTGCGGCATCCTCGGCTGGCAAGACGCCATCACCAGGATCCACGCAGGCCGAGAGCATCATGCGACGTTCCAGAGCAAAGCGGTCTTGGCGAAGGCGTGACCAGAGTTCAGCCGCGCTCGCTTCACCATGGGCGCGAAGGAGTCGTCGCTCATGGGTCAGGAACCCAAGATTGCCACCCACGTTGAAACAGAGGAGCGGAATCTCCAGGGGCGCCAGATGACGTGCCGCACCTAGAACAGTGCCATCACCGCCGAGAATGATGGCAAGATCAGGGAGTTGGCTCTCGGTGGAGAGGAGTCCTGGAAAGGGATTTCGGCTGAGACCGCTTTCCGCGACAATGACCTGAACACCAATGCTGGTGAGTTCTTCACAACAGCGCTTGGCCTCCTGTCTGGCCGCCTGACTGTCTTGGCGAACAATCAGCCAAAGCCGTTCGAGGCGCATGGTCCCGTGTTCACCAACGGAGGAGGTTGAAGCGTTCCATATCAACGGTTTCGCGATTGCGATAGAGGGACAGCAAAATGGCGAGACCGACAGCCGCCTCCGCTGCGGCAACGGTGATGACAAAGATGGCAAAGACCTGGCCCCTGATCAGTTGACCATCGATATAGTTGGAAAAGGCCATTAAATTAATATTGACCGCATTCAACATCAGTTCAATACTCATTAAAACGCGAACAGCATTTCGACTGTTGATCAGGCCCCAGACACCGATGCAAAAAAGAAAAGCAGCCAAGGTGAGATAGGCCTGTAAAGGGATTGGTGTGGAGAATTCCATAAAAGCGGTCAGGGGGCTGTTGTTTGTTCGGAGCGATTGATCAGCAGCGGTGTGCGTGCTTTCTCAATTAAACCTTGGTCGGCTGGTTCCCCGGTGATGACATCAGTGGTGAAGACATCCCTTCGTGCGAGGACGATGGCCCCGATCATCGCCATGAGCAGCAGGACAGAGGCGAGCTCAAAGGGAAGGAGGTAATCGCTGAAGAAATGTTCACCAATCCGCAAAGTGGCCTCCTCGCCAATCGGCAGCGGACCCGGCAGAGGCCAAGCGGTTGTCAAGGCAACACGGAGGAGGAGCCCAAACAAGCCGAGGCAAACGGCACCGGAGAGAACGCGCCGAAGCAGCAAGCCGGGAATCGTGCTGAGATTTTCCTTTTTGTTGACCAGCATGATCGCAAAAAGGATGAGAACGTTAACGGCTCCCACATACACCAGGACTTGGGCGGCCGCGACAAAACTGGCATTCAGGAGCAGGTAGATCCCTGCCACAGCAAGAAAAACACCACCAAGTAAGAATGCGGAATAAACGATGTTGGAAAGAAGAACAACTCCCAGGGATCCAGAGACAATCGTTGCCGCCAGAATCAGGAAGCACAGCTGCTCAGTCGTGCTGGCGATGGTCATGAGGCGGACTCGGAGGAGCTGGAATTGGAGGCAGCAGTGGATTGGGCGAGTATCTCACTGGGCAACTGCCCGGCACGCCTGCGGGTGGCTGCCACCCCGTGGGGCTCCACCTCTCCTTTGGGGAGGTAAGCCAACTCGCGGAGGGGGATCACGGCAGGATCTGTGGTCACACTGGTCGGAAGTCGTCCCAAGGCAATGTTGTCGTAGTTGAGGCTGTGACGATCAAATGAAGCCAATTCATATTCTTCCGTCATGGAGAGACAATTTGTGGGGCAATATTCCACGCAATTGCCGCAAAAAATACACACACCAAAATCAATAGAGTAGTTTCTAAGCTCTTTTTTCTTTGTTGCTTTATTCATGACCCAATCAACAACTGGTAGGTTGATGGGGCAAACTCTGACACAAACCTCACAAGCGATGCACTTATCGAACTCATAATGAATGCGGCCGCGGTAGCGCTCTGACGGAATCAGTTTCTCGTATGGATATTGAATCGTTACCGGACGTCGGCGAAGGTGATCAAAGGTGACGCCCAACCCTTGGCTGATGTATTGGGCGGCGCTGACCGCGTCCTTGGTGTAATCGCTGACCTTTTGGAGGAACCCGAACATGACGTGGCAGGCAGGTTGAGGGGAAGTGGAACCAGGATGCCGATGTTTCCGCACAATAGCGGCGCGGCAGGGGGAATTTGGTGTTTCAGCCCCCGAAGGCCATCGGGAAGGCCAGTTTCAGAGCTGCTGTGACCAAAAGATTGACCAAGGCGATGGGCAGCAGAAACTTCCAGCCCAGATCCAGCAGTTGATCAATCCTCACGCGTGGAACCGTCCAGCGCAGGAGGATGGCGAAAAACACCAGAAGGTAGGCCTTGAGAACGGTCATGACGACGCCCACGCTGGCTGTGATCACCTGGATCAGCGGGGCGTCGATCGGTTGGGACAGCCATTGGGCCAGCCATTCCACCGGAATGGGGAACCCCCAGCCGCCGAGGTAGAGAACCGACACCAAGAGGGCGGAGAGCACAAGGTTGATGTAACTCCCCAGATAGAAGAGCGCAAACTTCATGCCGGCGTATTCCGTTTGATAGCCCGCAACAAGCTCTTCTTCCGCTTCGGGCAGGTCAAAGGGGAGACGCTCGCATTCCGCCAAGGCGCAGATCCAGAAGATCACAAAGCCAACAGGCTGGCGCCAGATGTTCCAGCTGAGAATGCCAGCGCCAGTTTGTTGATTGACGATATCGACGGTGCTGAGGGAATTGCTCATCATGACGATGGCGAGCACCGAAAGGGCCAGAGGGATTTCGTAGCTGATCGACTGGGCTGCGGCCCGTAAGCCACCAAGAAGAGAATATTTGTTGTTGCTGGCGTAGCCACTCATCAAGAGGCCGATCGGCTGAATGCTGCTCAGGGAGATCCAAAGAAAGATTCCGACCCCCACATTGCTGATCAGCAGGTTCTGGCCAAAGGGAACCACAAGCCAGGACAGGATTACGGGAACGAGAACCAGGACAGGACCGAGGGTGAACAGCAGGCCATCGGCCCGCGCCGGGATCACGTCCTCCTTCACCAGGAGCTTCAAGCCATCCGCCAACGGTTGAAGGATCCCCAACGCGCCGGCATATTCGGGACCAATCCGTTGCTGAACTGCAGCGGAGATCTTTCGCTCCAACCAAACATTCACCAGCACACCCACCACCGCCGCAGTGAGCACGAGGAGCATGGGAAGGGGAAGCCAGATCGCTCGGGCCAGGGCTGCGCTCAGACCCAGACTTTCCAGCCAGGTGCTGAAGCTGGCTTGAAGGTCGAGCCCAGCGGCCACAAAACCTGGGGTGACCAGAGGTGACGGCAGCATGAAGGCGGACTCCAATTGGCAGGCAACTTAGACGGAGAGCCGTTCGCTTGTCGTGAAAGCTGGACGGCCGGGCCCTCAGGCGGGGAGGGGGCGTTGCTCCATGGGGAGCCAGCCCCGCTCGGCATACCCCGTGTAGATCTGGGTTGGGCGGTAGATCCGATTGGCGCCAAGCTGCTCGCGCCAATGGGCCAGCCAGCCTGCGGTGCGCGCAATGGCAAAGATCGGTGTGAACAAATCACGGGGGATCCCCAATTTGCGGTAAACAAGACCTGAGTAAAAATCGACATTTGGATAAATTCCCTTGGGACCTAGTCGTCCGGCTGCGGCTGCCTCCAGCGCCCGAGCCAGGTCGTACATCGGATCGCTGCCGAAACGGGTGAAGAGTTCCTCGGCCAGGCCTTGCAGGATCACGGCCCTGGGATCTTTGACCCGGTATTCCCGGTGGCCAAAACCCATGATTTTCTGCTTGGCGGCGATGGCGCGGTCCAGCCAGGGCTCCACCTGATCGACGCTGCCGATCTCCTCGAGCATGTCGAGCACATCCTCGTTGGCGCCGCCATGGAGCGGGCCGGCGAGGGTGCCCACGGCGGAGGCGACAACGGCATAGGGATCGGTGAGAGTGCTGGCGGTGACCCGTGCGCTGAAGGTGCTCGCGTTCAAGCTGTGCTCGGCATGGAGAATCAAACAGGCGTCGAAGATGCGGGCGGCGGTGGGGTCGGGCTCCTGTTCCGTGAGCATGTAGAGGAAGTTGGCCGCATACGTCAGGTCGTCGCGCGGCTGGATCGGGTCCTGCCCTTTGCGGATGAGTTGGAAGGCCGCCACCATGGTGGGGATCTTGGCGATCAAGCGGACGGCGGCGCCGACGATGTACTGCGGATCATTGAGGGCGCGTCGGGAATAGAAGAGTCCCAGGGAGGCCGCACTGGCCTGAAGGGCATCCATCGGATGCCCCGACGCTGGAAAGCACTTCATCATGTCGCGGATGCGGAAGCTCACCCGCCGATGCATCTTCACCTCGTGTTCGAAGTCGCGCAGTTGAAAGAACGTTGGCAGCTCTCCCCAGATCAGCAAGTAAGCCGTCTCCAGAAAACTGCTCTGGCGCGCCAATTGATCAACGGGATAGCCCCGGTAGGTGAGGATCCCGTTGCGACCATCGATGTCACAGATGGCGGACTGGGTGGCTGGCACCCCCTCCAGGCCAGGGCGGAAAGAAACGGCGTTGTTCATCGCCTCAGGGGCGGCGGCCGGCGTGGGAACGGGAGCCTCGGGTTCGCCAGCGGCGCTCGCAGGTGTTGGATTGGCAGCGGAGCTGCCGCCAGAGGTCTTTGCCGCCATGGCCACCCTGTTTTGCTATCGAAGAACCTAAGCGTCAGGGCAGACCCGCCAACGTAGCCCTGGCTGCCACTGGCTCCCCCATCGGCCAAAACCGGGGAGGATCGGCGCGCCGATGGGCTGGCTCGCGAGGGGTCAGAGCGCCTCGAGCGCCTTCGGCGTCAACAGGAGTCGCAGCTGGGCGGTGGGGGCGGCGTCGAAGCGCGGAGCGACCGGACCTGGCCAGACCAGCACGGCGATCCCCGCCTTCTTGAGCGCCAGAGCGCCCGGGGGGGCGCCGATCAGGCGGCAGGCCAGGAGGGAAAGATCCGGTTCGTGACCCACCAGGAGCAACCTGGCGCCGTTCCCGCTTCCCCGGAGCTGCGCCCACCAGTCGCGCAGCAAGGGCTCAGGATCCGCCTCGGGGGCAAGGGCGGCGCTGCAGCGAAGGGAGGAGCCGAGGCCGGCCTCCAGGGCGATCTCTCCGGTTTGCCGGGCGCGCACCAAGGGGCTGCTGATCAGCGTGGCCGCCCCCAAGCCGAGTTGGCGCGCCCGATGGCACACCCGCAAGGTGCGCTCGCGACCTGCGGGGGTCAGCGCCCTGAGCGCGTCCTCCGCAGCGCTGCGGGGTTCCGCCACACCATGGCGCAGCAGGATCAGTTCAGCTTCAGCCACGGCTTGCCGACCCGAAGCGGAGGCGCGCGGTCCAACGCACCGGGGAGGTGTCGGGGTCGATGGCGACGGCCAGACCCTCCACCCCTTGGGTCAGGGAGTCTCCGGCCAGGGAAGCAAGCAGAGTCCACGGTCTCCAGGGGCGCAGCAGCGCTGAGGCGGCCTCACGCCCCAGGGCCCAGCGCAGGGGCGCTTGCTCCCAGCCGAGTTCCTCAAGCTGCTGTTCGCGCGGGCCACCGCCACGCCGGGCCGAGGCCTGTTGAAGCCGTTCCAGATTCCCGCCCCACCAGGCCAGCCCCTCGCGCTCCTGTCGCCAGCCCGCCACGGAGGCACGCAGCTGATCGCGCTCGACGCCCCGCGTGGAGGAGGCGTCGGGGGCTTGCAGGCGGGTCCAGACCAAAATGCTGTCGTCTCCGACCTCAAGAGGGGCGGCGATGACCCCCTCTGCGGCCAGGGGCGCTTCCAGGCTTTCCAGGGGGGGGGTCGCGGGAGTGGTGCCGATCAACCACCCGTCGGGGCCGGAGGAGACCAGGAGCGGTCCGGAATCCGCCGCCGCAAGCAGGGGGGGCAAGGGCCCCGCCGCGGCGGGATGGGTGATCGTGTGGAGCAGCGGCGCCAGCCAGGGCTGTCGCAGGAGGGCCGCCGGGTTTTGCAGGAGGGCCAGGCTGAGGGAGTTGCCGCGGAGTCCCTCAACCAGGGCCGCTGCCGTTTCCGCAGAGAGGCGCGGGGTCGCGGGGGACGGGTCGCCGGGGGGGGAGGCGCTCGACGGCCCATCGAGGAGGGGGGAGGCGCTCGATGGCCCATCGAGAAGCCCCTCAAAGACCAGCTCCCTGCCGCTGGGCCGCAGGGCACCCACCAGGAGCGTCCCCCCCCCGCTCGGCTCCGCCGCTTCCAGGGAGGGCAGGCCAAGCCAGGGGCCGATGGCCCCGGATCGGGCCACCAGCAGGGCCACGCCCTCTCCCAGGCGGTCCACGCCCTCCCGCAGGGAGGCCAGGCCGGCCTGGTTGAGCTCGTCGATCTGGGACACGTCGAGGGCGCGCTCCAAGGTGGTGCGGCCGGAGGCCAACAACACCAGGTCGTCTTGAACGACAGCCGTGGCCAGGGACACGGGGTCGCGTCCGACCAGGGCGCCGCGACCGCTGATCAGGCCCATGCCGCGATATTGGCTGACCTGAAGGCCGCTGCCGGCGAGGCTTCGCGATTGCCAGAAGCGCTGCAGGAAGCGTCGGGCCCCTTCGCTGTCCTTGCCGCGAAGAACCAGCAACCAACCGCTGCCCGCCGGCGTTTCGGGGCTGTCGAAGAGGGCCAGGCCCATCTCGGGGGCGAGCCAGGGGGCCAGCTCATCGTGGTAGTCGAGGCCTGCGGCGGCAAAAGCTCCATCCCGCAACCGTTCCACCGCGCGGGTGGCCGCATCGCGTTGGCGGAGAGGGGCCACGGCGCGGGCGTAGTCGACCGGTTGGGCGCCATCCGTGAAAAGGAAGAGGCTCAGCGGGGCCTGGCGCGGCACGAAGCGGGCGGCCCCGGGGACGGTGAGGAGCTGATGCTGGAGGCGCAGGGGGCCGCGCCGCCACACCAGCCACCAGCCGCCCCACCCCAGTCCCAGGGTCAGCAGCGCGATGACCAGCAGAACCGCCAGGAAGGGCCGCCCCTTCATTCCGCTTGAGCAGAGAACCCCCATCCTGCCCTCTGCGAGCCCCCGCCCCAAGGCGCACTCCGGCGACCAGGCTGGCCCACCGCTCCCTAACGTTTGACGGGGCTGCCAATCGTTGGAAACCTCAACGCTTCGACCTCTCAAGACTCGCGTTGGCTGCGCGCTGTCCGTTCGGGGCGGACCCGCTCCCGCCTTGCGCGCCCGCGTGTTCCCTGTCGCCTCTTCCCGGCTCCGTCCTCCCTGCTCCGCCCGCGCATGATCGCCCCTCCGAACGATCCAACCCCTCGCCCCATCACCGCCAGCGAGCTGGCGGCCCTGTTGCGAGAGGGCCAACCGCTCCAGCTGGTGGATGTGCGCGAGGACGAGGAGTTGGCCCTGGCCCGGCTGCCCCATCCCGTGGAGCATCTCCCCCTGAGTCGCGCCGCGGAATGGATGGACGCCGTGGCCAGCCGCCTGGATCCCAACCGTCCCGTGGTTGCGGTGTGCCACGCCGGTGTGCGCAGTTGGCAGTTCGCCTGCTGGTTGATGGCGGAACGGGGCTATGGCGCGGTGTGGAACCTGGAAGGGGGAATCGACGCGTGGAGCGTCTGCGTGGATCCCTCCATTCCCCGCTATTGAAGCCGCCGCCTCTGGCGACCTCCCCTTAAGATCGACTCCGTTCCCCTTCAACAGGTGGTGGACCCCCTGCCGCGACGTCAACAAGAGGTTCTTCGGGCAACAGTTCGCCACTACGTCGACACCATGGAGCCAGTGGGGAGCCAAGCGCTGGTGCGACGCTTCGGTTTCCCGGCCAGTCCCGCAACGGTGCGCTCCGCCATGGGTGCCCTTGAACTACGAGGACTGCTCACCCAGCCTCACACCTCCGCCGGGCGCATCCCCAGTCAGCGGGGATACCGCCTTTATGTTGATCAGCTCTTGCCCGCTCCGGGGGCGGCGGCCAACCAGCTGGATCGAGAGCTGGCGGGTCTCAGCCTGCAGTGGGCCGCCCTGGATGATCTGTTGCTTCATTTCGCCAGGCGGTTGGCCGATCTCACCGGGCTGTTGAGCCTGATCACGCGACCGCGCACCCGGGGACCCCGCTTGCGCGAGGTTCGCCTGATGCCCAGCGGTGAGAGTTTGCTGGTGATCCTGGTCCAAGGGAGCGGCCTGAGCACCAGCCTCCACCTCCCCCTCCCCCCGGGACTGTCCCGGCAGCTGCCGATCTTGGAGGGCTGGGTCAATGGCCAGCTGCGCACCGCCACCGAGGGACGGATTCCCTGGGAGCTGTTGCCGGTGGAACTCTCCGGCAGCGGTCGACTCCTGCGCCAAGCGTTGGACAGCCATGACCTGCTGACAGGGGATGGGGCGGGCACGGCGGTTGCCGCAGGCCTGGGGGGGCTCCTGGCCCAGCCGGAATTTGCCTGCACCTCGACGCTGCTTCCGCTGGTTCGCCTGGTGGAAAGCGATCCCGACCAGGTCCTCGGTCCGCAGGGAGGGTCGGAATTGCAAAGCCTGGTGTGGATTGGCCGGGAACATCCCCATGCGGCGCTGGAGCAATGTTCCGTGGTGCAGTGTTCCTACCGCACGGGCGATGGCGGCAGCGGACTCGTGGCTCTGGTGGGTCCGATGCGGATGGCTTATGCCACGGCACAGGCGGCGGTGCGTTCGGTGGCACAGCTGCTGCAGCGCCGTTTCAGCTGAGCCGAAGAACAGGAGACTTCATGACGTATTGCGTGGCTTTTTTGTTGAATCAAGGGCTAGTTTTTGCTTCTGATTCCAGAACAAATGCGGGAGTTGACTATATTTCTACATACAGCAAGATGCATGTATTCCAGCCGGCGCCTGATCGCATCTTTGTGATCATGGCAGCTGGAAATCTCGGGACCACGCAGGCGGTTCTCAACCGCATTCGCCGTCATCTGGACGACCATCACGCCGGGCTGCATGCGAAGGAGCCAGAGGAGGATGGACCCCGGGGAGGGCACCGTCATGGCCCGAAGGAGGAAGAACCGCCGAACCTGTTGAAAGCGCGTCATTTGTTTGAGGTTGCGGATTACATCGGATCTCTGAGCGTGACCGTTCAAAGGAAATATGCCCACTCCCTGCGCGAGGCGGGTGCCACTGGGGAGGCCAGCTTCATTCTGGGAGGACAAATCGCCGGCCAGCCCCACGGGCTTTATCTCATCTATCCCCAGGGCAACGCGGTCATGGCCACGCCGGAGACCCCGTTCTTGCAGATCGGGGAGAGCAAGTATGGCAAGCCTCCGCTCGACTACGTGGGACACAGCCAGCTGTCTCTGGAGGATGCTGCCCGGCTCTGCCTGGTGTCGCAAATTGTCACGCGCCGTTCCAATCTCACCGTGGGCCCACCCTTTGAAATTGCTTTGCTGCCCGCCGATGAGCTGCGGGTCTCCCGTCGCCTCAAGTTGGAGAAAGACGATCGCCAGGTGACCCGTTCGATGGAGATCTGGGCCCGTAGCATGCAGGAAACCCTTGCCAAATTGCCCCGTTTTCAATGGGAGGAAGACCCCCTCTGAGTCGAGGGGGCCAGTCCGTCAAAGGGTCAAGCCCGTCCCCAGTCGTTCGGCCACCGTGTTGACATCCTTGTCGCCGCGTCCGGAGAGGTTGACCACCACCTCGGTGCCCGGGGCCAGGGTGGGACAAAGCCTCTCCAGCCAGGCGAACGCATGGGCCGTCTCCAGGGCGGGAATGATCCCCTCCAAGCGGCAGAGGAGTTGCAGGGCGGCCAGGGCCTCGCTGTCGGTGACGGCGGCGTATTCAGCGCGGCCGATGCCCTTGAGGTAGCTGTGCTCGGGGCCAACGCCGGGGTAGTCGAGGCCAGCGCTGATCGAGTGGGCCTCCCGCACCTGGCCCTCATCGTCCTGCAGCAAGAGGCTCATGGCGCCGTGCAGCACCCCCACGCGACCCTCGGTGATTGTGGCGGCATGGCGTCCGCTGGCCACTCCCTCGCCGGCCGCCTCCACTCCGATCAAGCGCACGGAGGTGTCCTCCACGAAGGGATGGAACAGACCCATGGCGTTGGAGCCGCCGCCCACGCAGGCGACAAGCACATCAGGCAGGCGACCGAAGGCCTCGGCGCACTGCTGCTTGGCCTCGATGCCGATGCAGGCGTGGAAGTCGCGCACCAGCATCGGGTAGGGGTGGGGCCCGGCCACCGAGCCGAGGATGTAATGGGTGGTCTCCACGTTGGTCACCCAGTCGCGAATCGCCTCACTGGTGGCGTCCTTGAGGGTGGCGGTGCCGGCCGTCACAGGGTGCACCGTGGCCCCCAGCAACCGCATGCGGAACACATTCAGAGCCTGGCGGCGCATGTCCTCGGCGCCCATGTAGATCACGCACTCCAGTCCGAAGCGGGCGCAGACCGTGGCCGTGGCCACCCCGTGTTGTCCGGCACCGGTTTCGGCGATGATCCGCTTCTTGCCCATGCGCAGCGCCAGCAGAGCCTGGCCGAGGGCATTGTTGATCTTGTGGGCGCCCGTGTGGTTGAGGTCCTCGCGCTTCAGCCAGATGCGCGGCCCCCCCTCTGCGCGGCGGTAGTGCTCCGTCAGCCGCTCCGCCTCATAGAGGGGGGAGGGGCGGCCGACGTAGGTGCGCAGCAGGTGGTTGAGCCGGTCACGGAAGGCGGAATCCGCCAACGCTTCCTTGGCGGACGCCTCCAGCTCCGCCAGGGCAGGCATCAAGGTTTCCGGCACGTATTGCCCGCCATAGGGGCCGAAGCGGCCGAGGGGATCGGGTCGGGCCGAGGGGGACAGGGCGGCCGGATCCGGGCGCGCGCCGGCATTCGGGGGCGGAAGGGTGCTGGTCACGGCGGGGCCGGGAGCGGTTTGGCCCACCCTAGGAACAGGCTCCCGCCGCATGCCTGGCGCGCCCGGCTCCAGGGGATCGTCGGCGCCTGTCAGGGCGCCAGGCTGTCGTTGTTCAACACGGCGATCGCCTCCAGGAGCTGTTCGGCCCGACCCTCGGGAAGGGCCATCTGCCGCGCCAGCTCCACCAGCAGTTGCCCCTCCTCCGGACCCACTTCTCGGTCGCTGCGGATGAGGTGGGCCGCCATCGCCAGGGCGGTCTCCCGCTGGGGCCTGTTGAGCGCAGGGATCGCCTGGCGAACCAGGGCTGGCCAACCCCCCGCCTGAAGCTGATTGAGCAGGCCCTCGAACAACGCGCCCATGCGTTGCTCGCTGCGCTCGCGATAGGGATGGCGTCCTTCCAGCGCACTGCGCAACAGCCCCGCTTCGCGGGGGGTCACGCGGCCATCACAAGCCACGGCGGCCAGGGCGATGGCCGCGAAGGCCTCTTCGGCAGACATCGGAGAAGCCATGGGGGTTCTCGGAAGGGCGAGGCAGGAGCCTCGAACTGGCTGAAACGCTAGTGGGCTTCCGCGCGGACGCGGCTTTGCTCCCGGGGGGAGCGGGGAGTGCCGGTCCTATTTCGCGGCAGCGACCGGCAGCGAGGAGTGGTGCAGCACGATGCGGATGGCGCCATCCGGCTCGCGCATGAAGGTCCAAGTCTTGTCGACGGTCGTTACGGCGCCTTTGTCATCGGTGAGGTCCACATTCCCCATGGTGGTGGCGAACATGCCATGCAACGGGATGACCTGGTTGCGCACGCTGCAGGTTTTCCAAGGTTTGATGGCAAACCCTTTGTCGTTGGGATCGTTGGGATCGCCACCAACAAAGCAAGCCAGGGCGCCGGCCTTGGTGCTGCGGAAGGTTTGGGGGGCGTCGGTGAGGGTGGGCTTGAAGGCCACTGGACCGTATGGATAGGCCTGGGCCTGGTCCAGAACCTGATTGGCCGTGGCCGTGGCCGTGGCTTTGGCCTTGGCCTTGCTGAAGCCGCCTTTGGCGAAGGCCTCGCTGATGGCGAGCAGCCCCTTGCATCATCCCCGTTGGGCCTGCAACACCTGCTCCTCGCTGATGTTGGTGTCCATTCGCAGGGGTGCGCTGGCCTGAAAAGCCCGGGCGGCCTGGGAACCTGTCAGCGTCGCAGCGAGGAGGATGCCGGTGCCGGTGCCGGCGACGGCTGTGGATGCGCCGATGCTGTGCCAACCTCTCATCGGGTGCGGTGTGAATGGCTGTTGGAACGTACTCCGCGTTCTCACACCTCTCGGATGGTGTCCCGAGCGCTCGTGAGAATGGGATCCCCTCTCCTCGCGGCCCTCTGGGTTCAGGGGCCGAGCGCCCTGGCGTCATCGCCGCCCCCGCCCCCGGGGGCTGATTGCGCTCGGGCGGAAGCGGCGGCCCGCGCCCGGGACACCCTCCTGGAGCAAGGCAGTGACCGCCTGGAGGTGGTGCTGTTGGGAGAGATTCACACCAGCGCCGCCGACCACGCCTGGCAACTGGCGACAGTGGAGCGGCTGGCGCGACGGGGTCGGCCCCTGGCGCTGGGATTGGAGATGGTGCCGGCTGCGCGCCAGGAGAGTCTCTCGCGCTTCGCCAGCGGCCAACTCGATGAGGCCGCCTTCCTCTCTGCCGTGGATTGGCCCGCCATCTGGGGGCACGATCCGGAGCTCTATCTGCCGCTGCTGCGCTGGGCGCGTCGCCAGGGCGTGCCTCTGCTGGCGTTGAACGTGGAGCCGAGCGTGGTTCGGAGGGTGCGTCGGGACGGATTGGCGGCGGTGCCGCCAGCCGAACGGGAGGGCATCGGCACGCCGGTGCCCGCCGGCGGGGCCTACCGCGAGCGTCTGCGCGTCGCTTGGCAGGCCCACCGTTCCCTCTCCGACGGCCCTGGCCTCCGAGACGGGGGGGACCTCGAGCGCTTCATCGCCAGCCAGTTGTTGCGGGATCGGGGGATGGCGGAGCGGCTGGTCGCGGCCCGGCGGCGCGATCCGGATCGTCTGCTCGTGGTCTTGCTGGGGCGAGGGCATTGGGAGGGGGAGGACGGCGTTCCGGCCCAACTGCGTCAGCTGGGCATGGGGGCTGTCGCGGCCCTGGAGCGTCCGGTGTTGCCGGAGGAGTGCGGTCCGCCGCCAGCGGGGATTCGGCTCGGGGCCTTTCTCGAGAGCGTGAACGGGGGGGTGTGGGTGCGGCGGGTGGCGCCGGGGTCCGTGGCGGCGGCGGGGGGCCTGCGGCCCGGCGATCGCCTTCTGGCGGTCAATGACGAGCCGGTGGTTCGGGCGGGACAGGTGATCCGACGGGTGGGGGCGCAGCCGGCGGGGGTGCCCCTGCGGCTCACGGTCGCGCGATCGGGCCGCACCCTGCGGCTGGAGCTGCGGCTGCCGGCGCCCGCCGCAGGCTCGCCAGGGAGAATGGAGGCCATCCCCGCCCGAGTCGCGCCCACCCCCCCATGACCAGCAGCCCGCCCGCCTCGAGTTCCTCCTCGTTGAGCTCCAACCCGGTCAGCACCAACATCGTCTGGCACCACTCCACGGTGACGCGGGCGGCACGGGCCCATCAACGGGGGCATCGCAGCGCCATTCTCTGGTTCACGGGCTTGAGCGGGGCGGGGAAGAGCACCCTGGCGAACGCCGTCAACTCCGCGCTGTTCGAGCAGGGGCTGGCTTGTTACGTGTTGGATGGTGACAATATTCGCCACGGGCTCTGCGCCGACCTGGGCTTTGCCGACGCCGATCGCGTGGAGAACATTCGCCGCATCGGTGAGGTGGCGAAGTTGTTTCTTGATGCGGGCGTGGTGGTGTTGACAGCTTTTGTCTCGCCTTTTCAAGCGGATCGCGCACGGGCGCGCGCTCTGGTGGAACCCGGTGATTTCATCGAGATTCACTGCGCCGCTGATCTAGAGGTGTGCGAAGAGCGCGACACCAAAGGCCTCTATGCCAAGGCACGCGCTGGAGAGATCCAGGAGTTCACCGGCATCTCCAGCCCCTACGAGGCGCCGGAGCGGCCGGAGCTGCGGATCGACACCGGCCGTCAGGATCTGGAGGATTGTGTGCGGCAGGTGTTGGCCCACCTGCAGGCCGTGGGGGTGATTCCCGCCCCGGAGGAGGCCTGAGGCGATGGGAACCAAAGGCGGCTGGCAGGAATTTTCCCGTCCTGAGAGCCTCTCCCGTCCGGCGACCTCCACCCCGGCCACCCCTCGGGCGCAACAGCGGGTGCGGGTGCAGCGCACCAAGGCCGGCAAGGGTGGCAAGACCGTCACCCTGATCAGCGGTTTGGAGGTTGCGCAAGAGGAGGCCCTCAGCTTGTTGAAGCAGCTCAAGGCCAGCGCCGGCACCGGGGGCGCCCTAAAAGACGGCGTGATCGAGCTGCAGGGGGATCAGGTGGCAGCGGCGCTGGCGGCCCTGGAGCGCGAGGGATTTCGGCCGAAGCAGGCGGGGGGCTGAGCCGTTGGCTCCCCTTCCTTTCCCGCAGGGCGCCCGCAGATGACGCCAACGGATCCATGGGTGTTGTTGGGGGTGTTCGCCGCCTCCTTTGTGGCCAATCTGTTGTCGGCCTTGGCGGGCGGCGGTGCCGGACTGGTGCAGTTGCCGGTGTTGATCCTGCTGGGGCTGAGTTTTCCCCTGGCCCTCGCCACCCACAAGGTGGCGAGTGTGGCCCTGGGGGTGGGCGCCACCCTGCGGCATCTGCGGGAGCGGTCGTTGAATCCCCGCCTGGCGGCGTTCATCCTGGTCTGCGGCCTGCCGGGAGTGGTGCTGGGGGCGAAGGTGGTGTTGGCCTTGCCGCCGAAGCTGTGCACCCTGCTGCTGGGGCTGTTGACGATCGGGCTGGGGTTGTATTCCTTGCTCCAGCCGGCCCTGGGGGTGGTGGCGGAACAGCAGCCGCTGGGGCGAGGCCGGCTGCTCATCGGCGGGCTGGTGTTGTTTGCCATCGGTGTGCTCAACGGCTCGCTCACCTCCGGCACGGGGCTGTTTGTGACGCTCTGGCTGGTGCGCTGGTTCGGTTTGGATTACGGCCGCGCGGTGGCCTACACGCTGGTGCTGGTGGGCTTGTTCTGGAATGGCGCCGGCGCGTTCACGCTGGGGCGGCAGGGGCAGATCGCCTGGGGTTGGCTGCCGATGCTGCTGGCGGGCTCCGTTGCCGGCGGTTATCTCGGCGCGCATCTGGCGATCGCCAAGGGGAGCCTGGTGGTGAAACGGGCGTTTGAAGTGTTGGCGCTGCTGATGGGCGGCTCCCTCCTGCTCAAGAGTTTCTGAAGTTTCTGAGCGTTTCCGGACCGGGCGGCGCTCAGGGCCCCACCCGTCGCCGTGACCAGGACAAGGTGCCGCTGCCGTGGGCTGTTTGCACGATGATCTGATCGTCGAGCCGCGCGGCGCTCGGCGTGCGCCGCAGATGAGAATCATCCACTCTCCCCTGCGGCCCCCCGAGGCGTTGGAGCTCCGCTTGCCGCTCGGGACTCAGGGAAGGCAATCGCTCGGGGATCACCCCTTGTCGCCGCAGGCGTTCCATGAGGGCCAAGGCTTCCGCAGGGGGGATGGCCCGACCCTCGCGCTGGGGGTTGGTCATCGCCTCGGCGATGCGCCGCTGTTCGTCGACCACGCCTTGCTCGGCGGGAGTGAGCGGCGCTGGGCTCCGCGGCAGCGGTTGTGGATCAGGCGGGCGGCCATCGATGGCCAGCTGAGAGGAGTCGACGTTCACCTCCATGCTGTTGTAGGGGATGGTGAAACGGCGGCCATCACTGCTGAGGCATTCGCCGAGGGGCACCTGTTGAAAGATGCGGATTTCGTAAGCATTGTGCGGTATTTCTTCATCACCCTGGTAGAAGATGAGGCCGCTTCGGCTGATGCGCACGGGCACCACGGGCTTGAGAATCTGGCATGTTGTGGTGAGGCCGTTTTGGCTGGTTGGCAGGGGAGAAGTGAGGGTGATCTCGCCGCGCATTTCGTAGGAAAGGATTCCGGAACCGGAGAAGGATTCCGGCTGCCGTTGCAGTTCTACTTCGGCGATGGCGGTGTAAGTGATCGCGCCGAGGAGCGCATGCGCAGGGTGCCCGCATCATCCGGCCGCCAAGAGGTGGAGGTGCCCGCAAAGCGGCCCATTCCTCCCTGGGCCATGGCGACGCCTTGAAGCGATAGAGCCAGCACCGCCCCTGAGGCGATCTGGAGCAGGCTTCGCCAGGCGGCCAGCTGAGGCGGGCGATAAGGACGGACGGTTGTCGACGCAGGCTGCTCTGTCGGGCGGGGGATCGGAGGGATCGGGCCCTGGACCCCGATGGATGTCGATCCGTTCGTCATCTTCTGCCGAGACGCACCCCGTGAAGGACCGTGTTGTTGGCAACAGGCCAAGGAAGGGGATTGTGGTCATCGCCGGCGGATGGAGTGGCGCAGGGATGAAGTGCCCTCGCGAACTCTGGCTGGATCCATCTGCGACGATGACATTCTGCCTCCCTGCAGGCGTTCCTCCACGCATCGCTGGAGCCAGCCCCTCTCGCCCTCTCGCCCTCTCGCCGTGGTCCACGCCTCCGTGTCCAGTACCACCTTGATTCCCTTCATGACGTCCTTGCTGGCGTTGCTGAATCCCCTGGCGGACTTTGCCTTGTTTCTATCGCTCACCAGTGGTCGCAGCAAGGCGGAGCAGCGCCAGATCGCTGTTCAGGCGGCGATCGCCATTGCCGTGATCATGATCGCAACGCTATGGTTGGGCGATTCCCTCCTGACGGCCTTTGGCATCAGCATTGGCGCCTTTTCCGTGGCGGGCGGCATCATTTTGTTCGGCATCGGTTTGGGGATGCTGAACAGCAAATCCGGTGAATCGAGCAAAGCGGAGATGCACAAGGCCAACATCGCCGAGGGGCAACGCATGCGTTCCCCTGCCGTGGTGCCCCTGGGCATCCCGATTTCGGCGGGACCAGGGGTCATCACAGCGCTGTTGGTGAGCGCCCATTCCAATACGGCTGGGGTGGCGGGCTTGATCGCTTTCTCGTTGGTGTGTGTGGCACTGAGCGCCTTGATGGGCCTTGTGTTTTGGATGGCGCCCCTTTTGGGGCGGTTGTTGGGCGACAACGCGATGCACATTTCCACACAAGTGATGGGGCTCGTGGTGGCCGCCATCGCTTCGCAAATGGTGCTGAACGGCTTGCGAGCCGCCTTCCCGGTGTTGACGGGGGCACGGGGGTGAAGGGGCACAGGGGCACAGGGCTGGTCGCAGCAAAAAAACTGTTGGCAGCCAAAAACTGTCGGCGGGCAAGGGCGCTTGGCCGGCAACGCGGGAGGAAAAAGCGGCGGAATGTTGTCGAATGATTGAGACAAGGGCCTCGGGATACCGACATCGTCTTTTTCCTGAGGCCTGTGGATTCTGCCTGTGCTTGAGAGTCCTGTGTTTGAGAGTCGGGTGGCCCGGGCTTCCCCTGCTGAATTGTTAAAAATGCAAGGCAGGGCGCAGCGTTGACCCATGAGCTGGCGTACGAGCTGACGCATCCTTGCGAAATGTGTATTTTCTCCTGTCAGCCTTTCAAGGTCTTGCCTGATCAATGCAGGGCCGTCATGCTCACCTCAGGCGGACAGGAAAGGAGCAGAGAAGATGTTGAAAATCACCGGTGTGGAAGTCACTCAGGCCATCCAGGCTTATCGATCTGAGCAGCATTTGACCGACCCGGCGGACCGCAAGCCCGACAACGGCGTGCGGTTGATCTCCGGCAAATCGGCTTGGGTGCGGGTCTACGTGGAAAGCGATGCTGGCGTGGTGCCGGGTGTCACAGGAGAGCTGGCTGTCAGGCCAGGCCTCTTCAGCACTGGGCCCTCTGATCCCTTCACCCTTGCGGCGCAGCCGCCGGGCAGCGTGACAGCTCAGGTGGCGCCGGCTTACACCACCATGCGCGGCACGATTGCGGCAACGCTGAATTTCATCCTTCCTGGCGAGCGGATGATCGGCCCGCTTTCGCTCACCGCGCAGATTGCGGACCCGAGCGGCACGCTGACAGCGGAACACACCATCCAGATCAGCGTGTCTTTGCGGCAGCGCCTCCGGTTGCGCGGCGTGATGATCGGATACGACGGTCCCGACCCGATCAATCCAGCGGCGACCCTGACGGTGCCGGCCCCCGGGTTGGCCGACCTGCAGGCCACGGCGGCTTGGGCCCTGCGGATCATGCCGGTTGCGTCCGAGGCCATCTACGAGGTGGCCGCCACCCTCACCCGCACGGTGGCCTTGACCGGAACCGCGACGAACGGCGGTTGCACCCAGGCCTGGCTGGATCTCAACGCCGCCATCGCCCAGGCGAGGCTGAATGATGGCAACCGTGCGGATCGTCTTTACTACGGCCTTCTTGCCGTGGGGTTCCCCAACAGCAGCAACAATGGCGGTTGTCAATCCTCAGGAGTGAGTTCTGGTTTTGCCAATGGCGGCATTGCCATGGCCCATGAGATCGGGCATATGTGCGGCCTGCGGCATGCGCCCTGCGGTCCTGTTGGCACCTCCGCTGATCCCGACTATCCAGCCTATGAGCCCTATGACATGCCAGCCGCGCGCCTGGCCTCCATTGGTGAATACGGGCTTGATGTGTCTAATGGCACGATCTTCTCACCAGCCGTGGCGCGTGACTACATGAGCTATTGCGGGAATCAATGGATTTCCCTCTTCAATAACGACCGGCTGACAGATCATGAACTGTTGGATCCTCGATCCGTGGGCTTTGTTCGTCCGCGGTTCAAAGAGTATCTTGTCTATGACCCATGGTGGTGGCTTCACTATCCAGACCCTGATCCCCCGTGGTGGCTGGAGCGTGAGAGGCGTCCTGAGGAGTTTTTGCCCATGCAGCGCGTGATCGCGGTCACGGTGAAGCGAACAGGACCGGACGCGTTTGAGGTGGTGAATGTGGCCCGCACGGAGGTGTATCGCGCCGAGGTGAAGGGAGGTCGGCGGAGCGGCATCTCGGTTGATCTGCTCGGCACACGCGGCAAGGTTCTGGCCTCGGCTCCCCTGCTGTTGATGGCCTCTCAGGGAGGGTGTGGCTGTGCTGGCGGCTGCTCGGACGATGATCCCGATGCCCCTGCCCTGCTTCAGGCTTTCGTGCCGGATGTCAACCGCGGCAGTGCTCTGGTGTTGCAGCGGGAGGGCAAGGAGCTGTGGCGGCGCAGCGCGCCGAAACAGCGGCTTGTCACGCCGGAATTGCGTGTCGAGAAGGGTGGCAAAGCGGGCCCTCTCCTCGCTTGGAAGGCCAAGGGGGCAACGGAGGCATGGTTGCGCTGGTCGGTGGATGGTGGCCGCCACTGGACGGGGATGGCCACCGTCTCAGGCGAGCAGCAGGTTGCCCTGAACCCCTCGACCCTGCCAGCGGGCAAGCTGATGCTGCAGGTTGTGGTGCACAACGGCTTTGATTCCGCCGCCTCGCAACCCTTTGCCTATGAGAATCCGTCGCAGCCCCCGGTGCCAGCCATCCTGCACCCGCTGCGCACCTTCTCCTTGGAAGCCGGGGGTGTGCTGCACCTCTGGGGTTCCCTGGCCTTGCAGCCAGGAGGGGATGCCAACCCTTGGCGCTGTCGCTGGTTTGTGGATGACAAGCCCGTCGGGGAGGGGCGTGAGGTCTTCACGGTCGCGCCTGAACCGGGCCGGCACAGGGCCAGGTTTGTCGCGCGCGGCGAGAAAGGTGAGGAGGTGATGGCGGAAACGGAGTTCACCTGCATCGCCGAGGATCGCGACGCCATGGAACGGTGAGGACGTTCTCAGCGCCGCGAGCCTGACGAAGGGTGGGCGCGGCACTCTGCCACCCTTGGTCAAGGCCACGAGCGCATCAGCGTCCTCAGACCCCCCATGCCCGACCTGTTCTCTCCCCTCCGCATCGGCGCTCTGGAGGTGCCCAACCGCATTTGGCTGGCGCCCCTCACGCGCTGCCGGGCCGAGGAGGGCCATGTGCCCGGCTCGTTGATGGCGGAGTACTACGCCCAGCGGGCCAGCGCCGGGCTTCTGATCGCGGAGGCCACGATGGTGATGGAGGGCAACTCCGCCTTCTGGCGGGAGCCCGGCATCCACAACCAGGCCCAGATCGATGGCTGGCGCCTCACCACCGAGATGGTGCATCAGGCCGGTGGCCGCATCGTGCTGCAGATCTGGCATGGCGGTCGGGCCTGCCATCCGCTGCTCAATGCGGGCCGGCAGCCTGTGGCGCCGAGCGCGATCGCGATCACGGGTGATGAGGTGCACACCCCTGCGGGCAAGCAGCCCTACGTGGTGCCCCGCGCTCTGGAAGACGACGAGTTGCCGGCGATTGTGGAGGGGTTCCGCCTGGCGGCCCGCAACGCCATGGCCGCTGGTTTTGATGGCGTGGAGGTGCATGGGGCTAATGGCTACCTGCTGGATGAATTCCTGCGGGATGGCAGCAACCACCGCTCCGGGCCCTACGGCGGCCCGATCGAGAACCGGGCGCGGTTGCTGTTGGAGGTGTTGGAGGCCGTGGCGGGCGAGACGCCCCTGATGGGCCTGCGCCTCTCGCCACTCAACAGCTACAACGCCATGGCCGACAGCGATCCCATTGGGTTGATCACCTGGCTGGCCCGGCGCCTGAACGATGTTCCCCTCGCCTATTTGCACGTCATGCGCGCCGACCTGCTCGGCCAGCAGCACGGGGATGTGCTCACCCCCGCCCGCGAGCAGTTCCAAGGCGTGGTCGTGGCCAACATGGGGTACACAGCAGCGGAGGCCACCGCCGCCATCGAAGCCGGCGCAGTGGATGCAGTGGCCTTCGGCACGGCGTTTCTGGCCAACCCCGATCTTCCGGAGCGGTTTCGCCTGGGCGCACCCCTGCAGGCGCCGGATCCCGCCACCTTCTACTCCCCGGGGCCGGCGGGCTACACCGACTATCCATTTCTGTCCGAAGTGGCTCCCGCTTGAGGCGACTGCCGCTTGAGGCGACTGCTGCTTGAGGCAGCTTCCGCTTGAGGCGCAAGGGGATACACAGGCTTGGACATCCTTGCCCTGCCGATGGCCTGCGTGCTCGGCTCACACCGCCCAGAGTTCCGCCAGTTCCAGCCGCAGCCCCGGAAAGGCCGCGCCGCCGTCGAGCGTGTCGGCGGGCTCCAGGCGTTCCGGTTGGCGTGGTCCGCCTGGCGCCTCTGGCGATGACGGTTGCTCTGGCAGCAGGCTGGGAGCCCGCCAGATCTCCACCGCTTGCCGCTCGGGGAACAGCAACCAACCGAGTTGGGCGCCACTGGCCAAATAGGCGGCCATCTTGCGGCGCAGGGCGGTGGCGCCGCGGGGCCCCTCATCGCTGGGGCTCGCCAGCTCGATCACCAGATCGGGGCAGAGGGGCGGGAAGCCGCGGCGCTGCTCGGGGGTGAGGGCCTGCCAGCGGTCGTCGCGCACCACGGAGGCGTCGGGGCTGAGCACGGAGCCATCGGGCAGGCGAAAGCCGGTGGAGCTGTCGAACACCTTCCAGCCCCCCTGGCCGAGAGCCCA
>JBJOHA010000093.1:0-41435 GCA_046047935.1 Cyanobacteriota bacterium | reverse complement strand
TGCGCCAAGGCCTTCAGGCCCTCGGGGTGAAAGAGCTGCGCGTCACCTCTCCCTCCACCTGGCAACGCACCGCGCCCGGCCGCCGGCCTCCCCTCACCCAGGCCTCCCTGCGGGTCAGCGGTGAGCTGGCGCCAACGCAGTTGCAGCCCCTGGTGCGCCAGGTGGGTTCCCTGCCGGGGGTGCGCCTCGCGCCGGTGATCCCCGAGGCCGACCCGGCCCGCGGGCCGGAGATCCGCCGCGCTCTCCTGGCCGCCGCCTACCAGCGAGCCCTGGAGGAGGCCCGCGAGGTGGCCAATGCTGTCGGCCTCACCCGGCTGCGGCCTCTGGAGGTGTCCGTGGAGGGCGAGATCGGGATCATGCCCGCGCCCATGCCGGCTCCTTTAGCCTTTCGCTCCGATGCCATGCCACCGCCCTTCACGCCGGAGGAACTGCCCCTTCCCAAGGCCACAGCCGCCATGCTCGTGCGCTTCTGCGCCGCCCGTTAACCCTCCTCAAGGGCCACCAGCTCCTTCAGCTGGCGCACATCCAGCCCGCCCAGCCACTCCTCGCCGCTGCCGACGATGTCTGCCGCCAGCCGCGACTTCTCGTGGATCATGCGATCAATGCGCTCTTCCACCGTGCCGCTGCTGATGAATTTGTGCACCATCACGCGATTGATCTGGCCGATGCGATAAGCCCGGTCCGTCGCCTGGTTTTCCACCGCCGGATTCCACCAGCGGTCGATGTGGAACACGTGGCTCGCCCGCGTGAGGTTGAGCCCCACCCCACCAGCCTTGAGCGACAGCAGAAACAGCTGCGGACCACGGGGATCCTCCTGAAAGCGATCCACCATCGCCTGCCGTTCGCTCTTGCTGCTTCCCCCATGCAAAAAGGGCACCTCCTGGCGCCAGCGGCGCTGCAGATGGGCTTGCAGCAACTGCCCCCATTCGGCGAACTGGGTGAAGAGCAGGGCCCGGTCGCCCGCGTCGATCACCTCGTCCAGAATCTCCTCCAGCCGCTGCACCTTCGCGCTGCGGCTCGCGAAATCATCCGCCACGCTGGATTCCTTGAGGGCCAGCGCCGGATGGTTGCAGATCTGCTTCAGCCGCGTCAGCAGGGCCAACACCTGGCCGTGGCGCTGCCCCAGGGGCGCCCGGGCGATGGCCTCCAGGCTCTCGTCCACTGTTTTGCGATAGAGCTTCGCCTGCTCCGGCGTCAGCCCCACCCACTCATGAAGCTCCACCTTCTCCGGCAGGTCGGAAATGATCGTCTTGTCCGTCTTCAGCCGGCGCAGGATGAAGGGTCCCACGCGGGCTTTGAGATCGCGCAGTGAACTCATGTCGCCATAGCGCTCGATCGGCAGCCGATAGCGCTGGCGGAAGAAGCCCTCATCCCCCAGCACCCGCGGGTTGAGGAAGTCCATCAACGCCCAGATCTCACTCACGCGGTTTTCCACCGGCGTGCCCGTCAGGGCGATGCGGAACCGGCTCTGCTTACCCGGGCGGGCCAGGTCGCGGGCGGCCTGGCTCTGCTTGGCGGCTGGATTCTTGATCGCCTGCGCCTCGTCGATCACCACCCCCTGCCAATCGATGCGCTCCAACAGCTCCACATCCCGCTGCAGAAGGCCATAGCTCGTCAGCAGCAGATCGACCCCCGCCAACGCTGTCTTCAAGGCCGCCTCGCTGCTCGGTCGGCGCGGACCGTAGTGCTCACGCACCATCAGCTCCGGGGTGAAGCCTGCCGCCTCCCGCTTCCAGTTGGTCAGCACGGAGGTGGGCGCCACCAGCAACACCGGCCGCTTGAGATCCCCCGCCACCTTCAGATGCTGCAGGAAGGCGAGCAGTTGAATCGTCTTGCCCAGGCCCATGTCGTCCGCCAGGCAGGCGCCTTGATCGAAGCGATGCAGGAAGGTGAGCCAGCCCAGGCCCCGCTCCTGGTAGGGCCGCAGCTGGCCGGCGAAGCCCTCCGGCGCCGGCAGCGGATCCGGTGCCTTCTGCTGGTGATACTGCTCCAGCACGGCCTGCAGGCGCGGTCCGGCCAGGAAGCGATGCACCGGCAGCCGCATCAGGGTCTCCCCATCGCTGGCGGTGAGACGGAGGGCCTCATCCAGGCTGAGTTGGGGATCGGCCGCGCAGAACCGTTCCGCGTTCTTCAGGTCTCCCGGCCGCAGCTCGATCCACACCCCCTTGTGCCGCACCAGCGGACTGCGCTTCGCCGCCAGCCGCTCCAGGTCCTTCAGGCTCAGGGTGACGCCACCGATCATCAGTTCCCAGCGCCAGTCCAGCCCCTCGCCCAGGCTCAGCCCCCGGGAGCCGCTGGGCAGCTCCGCCTCGATCGCCAATCCCAACCGGCTGGCCAGGCCACCGCTGAGGCTGGCGGGCAACACGACGCCCACCCCCACATCGCGCAGCTGGCTGGCGGCGGTGCGCACCAGCACGAAGGCCTCCGCCGGCGTGAGCCCCATCGCCTCCGGAGCGGCGCTCTCCAAGCCCCGCTCGAGGGGTTCAAACACCTGCAGGGCGCGGCCCAGACTCTCCAGCAGCAGCTCCCCGGGTTGGCGCACCTCCACCTCCCCCAGCTGCAGCGCCCCGTCCCCCGCCGCCCACACCGCGCCAGCGTTCAGCCGCAGGGTCGGTTCCGCCTCGGCCTGCAAGGAAAAGCGCAGCTCCCACAACTCCTCGCCATCGGCGGGGGTGAAGAGCTCCAGGCAGCCTCGCGCCGGCGCCACCCGTCCGGCCACGGCCTCGCGCCAGTGGTGCGTCGCGGTTTCCAGCCGTTCGATCTGCTCCGCATCCACCGCCAGGCGCCCGTCGCCGCGGCCCAGGGCCTTCTGCCAGGCCGCCAGAAGGGGATCCAGATCCTTGCCGGGGGGGGCGAAGCCCTTGCGCAACTGTCCATCCAGCAGGGCCTCCAGCAGGCTGGCCACCCGCAGGCGGCCGCTGCCGGGGCGACGGCAGGCCAGAACGCGTTCCGTCGCGGCGCCCGCCGCCATCGCGCAGGTGGCCACCTGGGGCAGCCCTGTGGCGAGATCCTCCAGTCGCCGACGGTCTCCCTCGCGGTTGAGCAGCGGCAGCCAGCGGGCCCGGCCCTCCTCCACCTGGGGCAGCCAGCGGCCGCGGGCGATCAAGCTCATGGCCCAGCGCTGCAGATGGCTCCACCAGCGCAGCTCGTCCGCCAGGTCGGGGTGATGACCCGAGAGGGGCAGACCGCTGAGCCATTCCGCCGCCGCGCCGGGCTCCATCGCCAGGCCTTCCACCATCCAGGGCCACCAGCTCACGGTTTTGGGGATCGGCTCCCCCGCCTGCAAGGGCAGGCCGCTCCAAGCCTCCGCCTCCGCGATCCGGCGGCCCCGGGCCGCCTGGGGACGGCTGGGGAGGGTCAGAACGGCCTGGGCGGGCCGCAGGGCCTCCGACCAGAGGTCATGCTCCTGCAGCCAATCCGCCAGGTCATCCCAGTTGAGGGTGAAGGGGTGGTCGGGCACCTCCTGTGCGGGTCGCACCGGGGTGGCCACCCGCCAGGTGTCGGCCCAGAGCAGGAGGCGACCTCCCGCTCCTTCCGGGGGAAACAGCCAGGTGGCGTGCAGCAGGCTCATGGCCGCGGAGCGGGCAGCAGGCGCTGGGCCCACTGGAGCAGCAGGGCGCTGCCGATCAAGGGCCACCAAAGCGGCAGCCAGATCTGCAACGTGTCCATCATCAGCGATGGCAGGGCTCTTGTCAGCTCCCCCAGCGCCAACGCTGTGGATCCCGGAGGCGGCAGGGCCCAGGGAAGGGGGGCCGCCAGGCTGCGGATCGCGCAGATGGCCCCCACCAGTCCAGCTTGCAAATGGCTGTCGTCGGGATCCACCCGTTGGAGATGGAAGGCCAGGAGGCCGAGGAAGAACCCGCAACCCGCCCCCCGCAGGGCGGCGTCGAGCCGTTCGGCCCAGCCGAGAGAGGAGGGCGGCAGCAGGGCGAGGAGGCCCGCTGCGCTGGCCGCCAGCAGGGCCCAGCTCAGCGAACGCAACCGCTGCTGCGCCCGGTGATGGCCGCAATGGGGAGAAGTGGGCACGGGCGGGCTGGCCTGTCCGGGAGGATCATGCCCCACCGCTGGCCGGGCCACCCGCCGCCCCCGCCAACGGCTCTCCTCCGGGGGCGCGATCAGGGGCCTCTCTCAGGTCGTAGCGCAGCCAGCGGCAGTCGATGCCGCCATGGCTCACCGGCACCCGTCGGGACGCCTTCAGGCGCAGGGCGGCGGTGAGATCGGGATGGCCGCTCAACAGCCACAGCGTCCAACCCGGCGCGTGCCGCCGCAGCCGGTGACCCAGGGCTCCGTACAGCTCCCGCAGCTCCTCCCGGTCCCCCAGCCGGGCGCCATGGGGGGGATTGGTGACGATCAGCCCCGGTCCGGGGGGCGGGGAGACGTCGCGGGCGTCCGCCTGCGTGAAGTGGATCCAGGGGGCGACCCCCGCCGCCTCGGCATTGGCCCGGGCCTGCGCCACCACCTCGGGGTCGTGGTCGCAGCCCAGCAGGGGGGGGAGGGGGCGGCCATCGGCCAGGGTGTCGCGGGCCAGGCTTCGGGCTGCCATCTCCTCTCGCCGCCAGAGGGTTGGATCAAAATCCGGCCAGCGCCGCAGGGCAAAGTCCCTGGAGCGGGGCGTGGGGCCGGCGCCGGGAGGGAGAAGCCCCGGGGCGCGACCGAGGGCCGCGCAAGCCGCTTCGATCAGCAGGGTGCCACTGCCGCAGAAGGGATCCAACAGGGGGAGATCCCCCTGCCAGCCGGTCAGGGCGATCAGCCCAGCCGCAAGGTTCTCCTTGAGCGGCGCCAGTCCCATGGCGGCCCGCCAACCGCGCCGATGCAGGCTGCCCCCGCCGCCATCGAGGCTGAGCACGGCCTCCCCGTGGCGCAGGAGATGCAGGTGGAGCACGAGGTCGGGGGCGTCGCGATCCACGGAGCTGCGCGCCCCCCAACGGTGCCGTTGCAGATCCACCAACACGTTTTTCACTTCCAGCGCGGTGAAGTGACTGTGGTTGAACGCTGCCGTGGCGCCGCTCACCTCCACCCGCAGGGTGCGCGAGGGCGGCAGCCAGACATCCCAGTCGGCGGCCAGGCGCACGCCAGCGCTGAGCTCCTCCCGGTTGGCGCAGGGGAAGCGAGCGAGCTCTCGGAGCAGGCGGAAGGGCAGCCGGGCCTGGAGGTGGAGCCGGTAAAAGCCTGCCGCGTCGATCTGACAGGAGACGGCACCGCGCTGGGCGCGCGCCGAACGAGCTCCTAGCTGCGTGAGTTCATCTCGCGCCACCTGTTCCAGGCCGGGTGGCACCACGGCAAGGACAGACATTGTGTCGAGCTGCACGACGTTACCGCACAAATTTTTGTACAACCTTTATCTTCGACGGAACTGAGACCCACCGATTTTCGCGGTACTCACCCTGTTGGTTCGTTTGCGCGTCGACCGCCATGACCCGTGTTCTCCCCAAAGCCACAACCCCGTCGAATTCTTTCTCAATCCTAGACTTGATCGTCCCGGAATCAGATGGTCGATCGTCCTCCGGGGATGGAATTGTCTCTTCATCGGTTGAGGTGTTGACCGGGCAGCCCGCCGGTGGGCAATCCGAAGCTGTCGCACTGTCGTCCCAAGCATCGCCAACCTCCTCCGCTAACGCTGCGCCGCCCGAGCCACCCTCAGCGCCGCCCCCGGCTGTTGCTGCGGTGTCCGGCGAGGATGCGCCGCTGGAGTGGATGGATCCCTTTCGGCTCGTCGACCCTCCGGCGCCAGGGGACGAGTCGCAAGCCGCCGACGCGGCTCCCGCTCCATCCTCGGCTTCCGCGTCCGCCCCGACACCGGCTCCTGTGCTCTTTTCCGGACCACGTCTCCTGGTGCAGTGGCTCCCAGCCGCCACCGAATCAGAGAGGGCTGAGGCTTTGGTGGCCCTCGGCGCTGTGCGGAAGGAGCTGATTCAGACCGCTCCGATGAAGGCGCGAGGCGAAGGTTTCCTGGAGGTCGTTCAATTGCCGACGGGCGCCAATCTGGAAGCGGCCCTTGCGCATTACGGCGCCAACCCGGCGGTCCGATTCGCGGAAGTGGATCAGCTGCTGGGGGTTCAGGCCATCAGCAACGATCCGGAATACTCCAACAGCCAGCTCTGGGGCATGTATGGCGCTGATTCCCCCACGGCTGTCGGACCCATCTACACGACCAATCCGTTCGGCAGCAACGCAGAAGCCGCCTGGAACCTTGGCTTCACAGGATCGTCCTCCGTCTTTGTTGGCATTCTCGATCAAGGGATCGACTATCGCCATGAGGATCTTGCCGCCAACCTATGGCTCAATCCCTTTGAGCTCGAAGATGGCATCGACAATGATGGCAACGGCTATATCGACGACATCCGCGGCTGGAACTTTTTGGATGATAATAATCTTGTCTTCGACTTCCTCTTCGATGACCATGGCACGCATGTGGCGGGCACGATCGGAGGAATCGGGGGGAATGGCACGGGCGTGGTCGGAGTGAATTGGGATGTGACGATGATTCCAGCGAAATTTCTGGACACAGCAGGTGGTTATATCTCGGGGGCAATTTTGGCCTTGGATTATATAACTGATCTGAAATGGCGCCATGGTCTCAACATCGTCGCCACAAACAATTCCTGGACGGCCTTCGACACTGCCCTGATTAGCGCCGCCAGCTCCAGGGCCATGCAGGAAGCCATTGTCCGCTCGGCCCGGCAAGACATTCTTTTCGTGGCCTCCGCTGGAAACCAGGCTTCCAACAACGATCTGGCGCCCAGTTTTCCCTCCCTGCTCGACACCACGCTGCAGGCTGGTTACGACGCCGTCGTCTCCGTCGCCGCCATCGATTCGCAGGGCCGGCTCGCCTCCTTCTCCAACTTTGGCCCCACCACGGTTGATCTCGGGGCTCCCGGGGTGGACATCTTCTCCACCTTCCCCTGGGACTACTACGACCTGTTGAGCGGCACCTCCATGGCGGCTCCCCACGTCACGGGAGCCATCGCGCTCTACGCCTCCCGCTATCCCGGCAGCACCGGGGAGCAGATCCGCGCGGCGTTGCTGGCCAGCACCACCCCCACAACCTCTCTGGAGAACATCACGGCCAGCGGTGGACGCTTGAACGTGCTGGACTTTCTGAATACGCCGCCACCCCCCGCTTTCTCCATCCAGGCCAATCAGCCTCATCGGGCGGAAGGGCAGGCGGACGTCGCCACGCCATTCACGTTCACCATCACGCGCCACGGTTCCACCACAGGAGAGGACTCCGTGTCCTGGGCGGTGGCCGGATCTGGCCCAGCCCCCGCCGATGCGCTCGATTTCGCCGGCCAGGCCCTCCCCAGCGGCACCCTCACCTTTGCGCCGGGAATCAGCACGCAGACCATCACCGTCTGGGCGAATCCCGACACCTTGCCTGAGAGCGATGAAGCCTTCGCCGTCTCCCTGCTTCAGGCCAGCCCTGGAGCCCTCCTGACGGCGGGCCGTGCCAGTGCCACTGCCAGCCTCTTGAATGATGACGGCGTGATCCTGGCCATCAATTCCGCCCCCCTCACCATTCCTTCGCAAGGATCCGCGCTTCCCTCGCTGTCTTCGCTGACCGTTTCTTCCGGCAGCGCTGACCCCATCACCTCAGTGGAGGTGACCCTCTACAACCTCTACCACAGTTCCCTGGATGACGTTGACATCCTGCTGGTCGGGCCCACCGGGGAGACCACCCTCTTGATGTCGGATGTGGGCGGATTCAACTCGGTGGATGGAATCACGCTCACGTTCAGCGCCCAGGCCAGCGAGACCCTCCCTGACGACGCGCTCGTCACCACGGGCCGCTGGAAACCCACGAATCATGTCAGCCCCAATGACGACCCCCAGACGATCCAAGACACCTTCGACTCGCTTGCCCCCGCCGGACCCCATGCCGCCGACCTGACGGTGTTCAACGGCACCAATCCCGATGGCGTGTGGAGCCTGTTTGTGCGCGATGACACCGCCGCCGCCGCCGGCAAGATTCTGGATGGTTGGTCTCTCGCCATCACAACGCAACCGGTCGTCAATTCTGTTTCCTTGGCTGTTTCCCCCGAGAGGGTGCAAGAGGATGGCGAGGCCAATCTGATCTACACCTTCAGCCGCACCGGTTCCTTGCAGAACCCGCTGAGTGTCCAATACAGCGTCTCCGGCACCGCAACACCGGATGTCGATTTCACCGGCATTCCCTCCTTGGGCTCCGTCCATACCGTCACCTTTGCCGCTGGTTCCGCAACCGCCGTGGTGGTTGTCGACCCAGTCGCAGACACAATTGTGGAAGCCCCGGAAACGGTCTCCCTCACCCTTGTGGAAGGCTCGGGTTACACCATCGAGACCCCTGCTGCCGTTGTGGGCGTCATTGACGACGACGACACTCTGATGCTGGACCGGTCTGGGGACACACGCTTGTCGCGAGATGCCGGCAACAGACTGTTCGTCCAACAGGGCGATGCCGCGCCTGTCGGGTTGCGTTTCCGGAACCGGCCCATACTCCAGACCAGTTTTCCGGGTTGGGAGCCGCTGGCGGCGGAAACCTTCGACGGAGTCAATCAGATGATCTGGCGGAACATCCCCAGCAACAACCTGTCGCTCTGGACGATGGACAGCAACTGGAGCTGGTCGTCCACCAGCGGGGAATGGGGGATGAACTCCCCTGGAGCCCAGCTTCAGGAGAGCCGCTTCGGCGTGGATTTCAACGGCAACGGCACCATCGGCTGAGCCCGCAAGCCGGCTCGGTTGGCGACACCCTCCATCCACCGTCGACTGTTGTTACGGTCGGCGTCAGCCGGATCACCTTCCTGTGGGGCGTTTCCTCCATGCGCTCAATGGCTGCGGGCTCCTTCCCGGCCCGGAGGCGATTCAGCTGGCCACGTCTCCGGGCTGGTCGATCCATGGCCCCGCTGGCGGCCTGCTTGCCGGGGGATTGTTTCTGCTGCCCTCGGCGGGCGTGGTTCTTGGCTTCTCGACCCTTTGCGCCGTCCGGGGGCAGTTGCCCCTGCTCTGCTCGCTCTTCTGGGGGCTGAAGGCGGCGGTGCTGGCGGTGGTGATGCAAGCCGCCTGGAAGGCGGGCCACCTCCCCCCTCTTTGACGACACTCGCGGACTCGCCCATGGAAACGGTCTCCAGCTCTGGCTCCATCCCCCTCGCCAGCCCGCCGCCCAACTGGGTGCGCTCCCGTCATCCCCTTGGCTGGCTCATCGATCGCCTGTTGGCGGTGGAACCCCTGCGCCAAGTGCTCTTCTGGCAGGCCCGTCGCCTGATCATCGGCACGGCCGAGCGCCGCGGCATCGCCTGGCGGGAGCGGCGGGAGGCTCTCCAGTCCAGGGCCGAACCGCTCCTGGAGGCCAGCACCAACCCCGCCACCCAACCACCGGCGTACTACCTGGCTCGGTTTCACGCCTACAACGCCGGCAACCTTTGCTGGCAGGCCGCCTGCGAGGCGGAGCAGGCCACCGACGCCATGGCGCTGCGGGTGTGGCCGGAGGAATCCCTCGAACCCGAGGCGGCTCAGGCTCGCCTGCGCCAGGCCATTTATGAGGCCTTGGCACCCTGCTTGCCCGTGCCCGTGACCCGTGTTCTCGATCTGGGGTGTTCGGTGGGGGTGGGCACGGAGGCGCTGCGACTGTGGTTGCAGGCTCGGCAGGCGGAGCCTGTGCGCGCGGAGGGTCTCGACCTCTCCCCCCACATGCTGGCGGTCGCCAGGGTCAGGGCGGAGGAGCGGGCCGTCGCGGCCGAGTCCTCCAGCGCTCCCTCCCCTCCCATCGTCTGGCACCACGCTGCCGCGGAAGCCACCGGGCTCCCCTCCGCCGCCTACGACTTGATCACCCTGCAGTTCGTCTGCCATGAGTTGCCGGCGGAGGCCACCCGGGCCGTGTTGCGGGAGGCCGCCCGGTTGCTGCGGCCGGGTGGAGTGATCGCCCAGGTCGATCAGGATCCCGATTCCGAGGTGATCCGCCGTCTGCCGGCGCCGATCGCCACGCTGCTGAAGAGCACGGAGCCCTATCTGGAGGACTACTTCTCGCTGGATCTCCCCGCCGCGCTGCAAGCGGCCGGGTTTGGCGATGTGCGGCGGGTTCCCTGCGACCCGCGCCATCGGGTGCTGGTGGCCACCCGCCTCCCGTCCAGCCGCTGAGGATGGTCTTCTCCGGGGCCTGCCCCCCCATGGGCCTCCAGGGGGGGGGTGATGGCTTTGATGGGCGGCTCAGGCGCGGGCGCCGGACCGGGCCGCCTCCCGCAGGGCCCGGATCCGCGCCTCGATCGGCGGATGGCTGGCGAACAGGCGCAGGAAGCCGGCGGGCTCGTTGATCTTCAGCGTGGCCAGAGTCGGCTCATCTCGGGGATCCTGCAAATTCTCCATCTGTCCCAGCCGGGCCAGGGCGTTGGCCATGGCGGAGGGGCTGGTCAGGCGGGCCGAGCCGGCATCGGCCCGAAACTCCCGATGGCGGGAAAACCAGGCTGTGACCAGGGAGCCGAGCACCCCGAAGATCACCTCCAGGGGCCAGATCAGGAGCATGGTGGGCGGCGGCGCCGACCCCCGCTCCTCGGTCTGACGACTGGGCAGCACGAGGGCCACGGCCCGCGCGAGGAACATCACAAAGGCATTGATGACCCCTTGGAGCAGGGTCATCGTCACCATGTCGCCGTTGCTGACATGGCTCATTTCGTGGCCGAGCACCGCCTCCACCTCCTCCTCCGGCATGCCCTGGAGCAGGCCAGTGGAGACAGCCACAAGGGCGCGCTCCGGGGATGGACCCGTGGCAAAGGCATTCCATTCCGGTGAGGCGTAGAGGCCCACCTCCGGCATCGGCAACCCTGCCTTCTCCGCGAGTCGGGCCACGGTGCTGTGCAACCAGCGCTCGCTGCCGTCGCCACTGCCGTTGAGCGGCTGGATGCCCATCATGCGTTTGGCGGATTCGGCCGACAGCTGCAGGGACACCCAGGAGCCGATGACGCCCCACGCGAAACAGCCGATCAGCAGAGGCACCAGCGGCAGGTCGGCGGGCACCACCCCCAAGGAGGTCAGCGCCCCCAGGACCAACGCCATCGTGAGCACCACCGCCAGGTTGGTGATCAAGAACAGCAGGGTGCGCAAGGCCATGGGCGCGGGGAAGGGGCTGGTTGCAAGCTAGCCATGGCCGCCGCGTGGCCCCGCGTAGCCTCGGGCCGTTCCGCTCCTCACCCCATGCCCGTGCAGAACCGCTGGTCGGAGGTCGCGGCCCGGGAGGCCGTTGATCGCTGGGCCAGTCAGGGCGTTTCCGCCTCCCTGGGCCTGCGCACCTACAGCGCCCGACTGTTGGGTGCCGATCCCGACCTCGTTCTCCACGGAGGCGGCAACACCTCGGTGAAGACCAGCGCGCGCGGTCTCTTGGGAGAGGACATCGCCGTGCTGTGCGTCAAAGGAAGCGGTTGGGACCTGGCCACCATCGAACCGGCGGGCCATCCCGCCGTCCGCCTTGAACCCCTCCGGGCCCTCCGCTCCCTGGAATCCCTCAGCGATGAGGCCATGGTGGCGGCCCAGCGGCGCAACCTGCTGGATCCCTCGGCCCCCAACCCCTCCGTGGAGGCGTTGCTCCACGCCTTCCTGCCCCACACCTTTGTCGATCACACCCACTCCACGGCCCTGCTGGCCCTGGCGGATCAGCCGGAGGCCGCGGCCGTGTGCCGGGAGGTTTATGGCGAGCGGGTGGTGCTGGTGCCCTATGTGATGCCGGGCTTCGCCCTGGCCAAGGCCTGCGCGGCCGCCTGGGAGGAGGCCGCCGCCCGCCAGGATCCTCAGGCGATCGAGGGCATGGTGCTGCTCCAGCACGGGCTGTTTTCCTTCGGTGCCAGCGCACAGGAGAGTTACAACCGGATGATCGCGCTGGTGCGCCTGGCAGAGGAGCGGTTGAGCCGGGGGGAGCGCACCCTTCATGCCGTGGCCCTGCCGGCCACGCCTGCGTCGCCCGCGTCGCTGCTCCCGGTGCTGCGGGGCGCCCTGGCGCGGGCCGCCGGCGCTGCGGGTTGCCCCCGTCGCTGGGGGCTCTGCCTGCGGGCGACGCCCGTGGCCCGCGCCGTCAGCGATGACGCCAGGCTGCCGGATTGGGCCACCCGTGGCGTCGCCACCCCCGACCATGTGATCCGCACCAAGGCCCACCCCCTGGTCCTGCCGGCGCCTCCTCGCGCGGCCACGCCGGAGGGAGCGCCCAGCGCGGCCGATCTTGAAACCTGGCGTGGCGGAGTGGAAGCGGCGTTGGCGACTTACATCGCCTCCTACCAGTCCTACGTGCGCCGTCAGAACGCGCGGGTGGGGGGAGGCAAAACGCCCCTTGATCCCCTGCCGCGGGTGCTGGCCTTGCCGGGAGTGGGCTTGATCGGCGTGGGCAAGGGGGCGGTGGACGCCGCCGTGACGGCGGACATCGCCGAGGCCTGGGCTCAGACCCTGCTGGCGGCGGAAGGCATCGGTCGCTTCCAGCCGGTGGGAGAAGCGGACACCTTTGACATGGAGTATTGGAGCTTGGAGCAAGCCAAGTTGGGCAAGGGGGCCGAACGACCCCTGGCCCGGCAGGTGGTGCTGGTCACCGGCGGCGCGGGGGCCATTGGCGCGGCCACGGCCCGGGCCTTCGCTGCGGAGGGGGCGGATGTGGCCGTGCTCGATCGCGATCGGGAGGGGGCGGAGGCGGTGGCGTCGCGCTGCGGCAAGCGGGCCCTTGCTATCGCCTGTGACGTGACCGATGCGGCGGCCGTGCGCGTCGCGGTGGATCAGGTGTGCGCCCATTTCGGCGGGCTGGATGCGGTGGTGAGCAATGCCGGCGCGGCCTGGACAGGAGCCATGGCCACCTTGAAGGAGTCCGACTTGCGGGCCTGTTTCGAGCTGAACTTCTTTTCCCATCAAGCGGTTGCCCAGGCGGCGCTGGCTGTGTTCCGCCGGCAGGACGGCGGAGGCGTGGAGCCCCCATCCGCCGCCCTCTCGGGGGAGCGCCTGGGAGGGCAGCTCCTGGTGAACGTCAGCAAACAGGCCCTCAATCCCGGCCCGAATTTCGGCGCCTACGGCATCAGCAAGGCGGCCCTGTTGGCCCTCACCCGGCAATACGCCATTGAGGAAGGCGCGGCCGGCGTGCGGGTGAATGCGGTGAACGCCGACCGCATTCGCTCCGGTCTGCTCGATGACACGATGATTCGCGAACGGGCGGCCGCGCGGGGTGTCTCCGAGGAGGTCTACATGGCCGGCAATCTGTTGGGGGCGGAGGTGCGCGCCCGGGATGTGGCGGAGGCCTTTGTCGCCCTGGCCAAGCTGGAGCGCACCACCGGCGCCGTCCTCACGGTGGATGGGGGGAATGCAGCGGCGATGGTGCGTTGAGGCTCTCCCCCGTCCGGCTGAGCCGCAGCGCCAATCCCACCCACAGGAGCACCAAAACCAGGCAGAGCTCCGTCCAGGCGGGAAGCCCCCAGCGGCTCACCGCCAGGGGCGCCACCACGGTGACCAGGCCCCCCGCCACCAGGGGCTGGAGCAGCAGTTGCTTGATCGAAAAAGGGGTCAACACATCGTTTTCATCCCGTGGATCGACCATGTTGAGCAGCAACAAGCCGCTGGCCGCCACGCCGGTGGATTGGCCGAAATCCACCAGACCGCGCGAAAACCAGGGAGCGGGGAGCATCCAGCGTCCCGGGCCGAGCACCACCAGCAGATTCCAGAGCAGTCCCGCCACCCCGAGCACCAGCAAGGGGCGCCAGAGGTGGATCAAGGACGTGAGATCGAGGCAGGCTGTGGCGGCGGCGATCAGCAGATCAGCGGCCAGGGTGCTGAGTCGGTTCTGGATCACGGCGGAGGCCAGGGCGGCCTGGCCCGTGCGCTCCAGCACGACGCGCACCAGCAAGGACCCCACCAACGCCAGGGGAAACACGGGGAAGGTGAGGATCACGGTGGCCAGGCCGGAGCCGCTGTAGGGGGCCAGGGCCCGGAGGCCCTCCAGCAGGCCCCATCCCAGGGCCACCGCCAGCCCGGCCAGGGCGAGGTTCACCGCCCAGGCGCGGGCAGACGCCCCCCGTTCGAGCGGCTCCAGGGCCGGGCCGGGCGCAGCGGAGAGGGGGGGAGGAGCGGCCACCCATCCCCGCCAGCGGGCCAGCAGCACCAGCAGTCCCCCCACCACGGTCGAGCCGAGCAGGCCCACCGTGGCCAGAGCGAGCCCCAAGGCTTCCGCTCCCTCCACCCCGAGGGCGGCGTAGGTGGGCGCCATGGCCGCCGCCGATCCATGCCCCCCCTCGTAGGCCACCTCGATCAGACAGGCCATCACCGGGCTCACCCCCAGCCAGGGACGCAACACCCACAACACCACCACGCCTCCGACGAGGTATTGGCCGAAAGCCAGGGTGAGGGAGAGCAACACCTGGGCTCCCAGGGGACGCCAGAGCCCCCCGGGGCGGGGGATGGGTTTGCCCACCAGCAGGCTGCCGAACACCAGGGTGAGCAGGATCAGTGGCAACCCCTCCCAGAGCCGCAACACCTCTTCCGGCAAGAGGGGCCATGGTCCTCGGGGTCCCAGAAGAAGGCCCAGAAGTCCGGCCAGGAGCGCCTCCGGGATGCCCCAGCGATGCACCCCGAGGCTGCGGCCCAGAAGCGTCCCCGCCAGCAGCAGCAGGGGCAGTCCCGCCAGCGCCAGCGCCCATCCGATGGCATCGAGACCGCCCACCGACGTGGCGATGCTCATCGCGCCAGGCCGAGGTGACGGCGAAAGAAAGCCTCTGTGGCTTCCAACACTCGGGCTTGCACGGCGCCGGAGCGAAAGCCGTGGCCCTCCCCGGGGAACCGATGCAGTTCCACGGGCACCCCCTTTTCGCTGAGGGCCAGAGCCATCCGCTCGCTCTGGCTGACGGGCACCACCGTGTCGTCCTCGCCGTGGAAGAGGATCACCGGTCGGTGGAGGCGTGACACCTGCGCCAGGGGGGAGCGGGCCTCATACTCAGCCCGCGCTTCCGGCCAGGGGCCCACCAGGCTGTCGAGATAGTGGGCTTCAAAGCGATGGCCCTCCGTCGCCAGCGTCGTGAGATCAACCACGGGATAACGGCAGGCCCCAACTTTGAGGAGGTCGCTGGCGGCGAGGGCCGCCAGGACGGTGAAGCCGGAGGCGCTGCTCCCGTCCATGGCCACCCGCTCGGCGCTCGCCTGGCCCCGGGCGATCACGGCCGCCGCCGCCGCCAGACAGTCCGCCACGTCCAGCACCCCCCATCGGCCCTGCAGCCGTTCACGGTAGGCGCGGCCGAAGCCGCTGGATCCGCCGTAGTTCACGTCCACGACCCCCCAGCCCCGACTCGTCCAGAACTGCACGACGAGATTGAGGCCCGTGCGGGCCATGGCGGTGGGGCCGCTGTGGGCGCGGAGGAGCAGGGGGCTGTCCGGCCGCGCTCCGCCTGCGGGGGGATAGAACCAGGCGTGGGTGGGCTCGCCGCCGCCGCCGGTGAACCAGAGCGCTTCCGGCGTGCTGATGGCCTCCACGTTGAGGGGGCAGGGGGCGGCGGGGGTGTGGCGCCAGGTCTGCCGCGCCAGGTCCACCTCCAGGAGGCCGGAGCCGGTGGTGGGTCCCGCGGCGATGGCCACCAGATGCCCATCTTCGGCGGAGAGCTCGGCCAGTTCGGAGAAGGGCAGCTCCAGGGGCCGCCATCGCCAGCCTGACGCGCCGTCCTCGCCGTCCCCGCTGTCCCCGGCGTCCCCGCTGTCCTCGCCTGGCAGGTCCAGAAGGCCCAGCTCCCAGAGGCCCTGGCGGCAAGCCGCCGCCACCAGCCGCGCCCCGTCCCAAGCCATGCAGCGCAGCCCCGCCACCCAGCGCGGCACCCCGAATTCGGCGTCCAGGGAGAGCGGCGATTCCTCCACCAGAGGAGCGCTTCCCCCGCTCTGATCCGCGTGGAGGAAGCGCGTGGGCGCCCACCAGCCGCTCCTGTCGCGAGCCACCAGCAGGTCGGCTCCGGCCCAGAGGGGTTGGACGACCGATTCCCCGACGGCGTCGCCGCCATCGGCGCCCGCCAGGCGCCGCGCATCGCTCAGGGATCCATCCGGCTCCAGCCGTCCGAGCCAGAGCTCGCTTCGCTCCCAGGGCATGAAGGGATGTTGCCACTCCAGCCAGGCCAGCTGATCGCCACTCGGGGAAAGCGCGGGGGAGCCGCAGAAGTCCCTGGCCTGGTGAAGTGTGCGGGGCGCTCCCCCCGCCAGGCTCACCGTCACCAGCCGGTCGCGGCCCCGGTCCTCCAGAACACCCAACCAGCGCTCCCGCCGGCGATCGATCAGGCCATCGCCGCAAGCCCTGCCCCCATCCAGTGCCGTGGTCTCCCCCGGAGGAGGCGTCAGTCGCCGGGGGGGGGACAGGGGGGCGTCGGGGGCGGGGAGATCGAGACACCAGAGCTGGCGGTCCCCGTCATGGGTGAACACAACGGAGCGCCTGTCCGCGCAGAAGGCGCCCCCGCCATAGCCATGCAGCCGGCTGCGAAGGCTCCAGGGGCCGGGGGTGAGCTCCCGCGGGGTCTCCGTGCCACCGACCGGGCGGCTGAGCAGGGTGACGCGCCCCCCTTCTCGCGGCCGCGTCTCCAGCCAGAGAACCTGCCCGTTCACCAGGAGGGGGGCCTGCCAGGACGGTTGGGCGCCCACCGCGACCGCCACCGGGAGCGGCCTGGCGATCGGTCGTGGTGTCACCGCCTCCCCCGCGTGAAGCTCTTAAGATTGTTGTTTCTGTTCTAGGTGATCTCTTGGCGCGCAGCTTCGCGGCGATGGCCCGCAGGGCCGAGGAAGACAGTCGCACGGTGCTGGTGTCCAAGCAGCCCGAAGCCTCCCCTCCGCTCACGATCGAGCAACTCGGGGCCACGGCCCTGCGAACACCGGCCAGGCGAATCAGCAAGGTGGACGAAAGCGTGCGGGATCTGGCCCGCGACATGCTTCGCAGCATGTACACCGCCCAGGGCATCGGGTTGGCGGCACCCCAGGTTGGCGTGGCCAAGCAGCTGCTGGTCATCGACCTCGATCTGGAGGAGGCCAGCACGCCTCCACTGGTGCTGATCAACCCCGAGATCACCGCCGCAGGCGCCTCCTGCAACACTTATGAGGAAGGCTGCTTGAGCATCCCGGGCGTCTACCTCCAGGTGGTGCGACCCTCGGTGGTCGAGGTGAGCTTTCGCGATGAATTCGGTCGTCCCCGCCGGATGAAGGTCGACGGACTGCTCGCCCGTTGCATCCAGCATGAGATGGATCACCTTCAGGGTGTGCTGTTCGTGGATCGGGTCACCGACACCCTGGCGTTGAATGAGGAGCTGCGACAGCACGGCTTTCAGGGCGAGCACGTGCAACCGATTCGCTGAGATCCCCACCCATGCCCATGAAGCCTCTCGCCGGCCTTTTCCTGGCCGTGGCCTGTGTCCTTGGCATCGCCGCCACGGGATCGGTGTTTGAGATCGCCTACGGCGACCCGGATCTTGGCTTGGAAACCACCCGCTTGATCCTGTTGGCCAGCTTGCCGGGTTCGATTCTCGCGCTGCTGTTGGCGATCCGCATCAACCGGCCCGCCTGAGCGTGGCCAGCGCGCTGAGGCCAGCTCGCCTGAGCGTGGCCAGCGCTGAAGCCAGCTCGCCTGAGCGTGGCCAGCTGCACAGCCAGCCCGCCTGAGCGTGGCCAGCTGTGCAGCCAGCCCGCCTGGAAGGCGTCCCCCTCAAGGGGGTGCATAACATGACTCGGCTTTGCACTCTCTGACGTGCTGACTCCCTCCCTGTCTCGGCACGATCGTCGTGTCGCCCGCTGTGCTCTGGGCTGGATCGGCGTCCTGGCGGCAGCCTTGGCTTCCCCTTCGCCGTCCACGGCCCAGGCCCTGTTCGGCGCCGGGGAGGTAGATCCCAGCCGTTTCCTGTTGGTGGCGGCCCCCATCGGCAGCAGCGGCGAGCGCTTTCAGCTCAACATCTATGAGCAGGTCAAGGCGACCCGTCCCTGCTTCGCGGTGGGCGAGGGCAAGCCAGCGGCCGTGAATCCTCTGCTCAGCACCTTTGATTTCAGTGGGATCTGCAGCCGCTTCATCGATGCCAATGGCTACTCCCTTCGCATTGGTGGCAGCGATCTGGCCACTTCTTATCGCCTCAGCGTCGTGCGGGAGGGGCAGGACATCCTTCTGGTGGCTCGTCCCACCAAGTCCAGCACCTACGGCGAGATGGTGGTGGCCCGCACCGGCGGGCTCGGCTCCGGGTTCATGAAGCTGGAGCTCGAACCGGGCTGGCGCCTGATGCGCCGCCAATTCGGCGGCCGCTCCCTCGGGCATGTCTACGTCTACACCGAGTCCTTGCCTGGCACCGCCGCCGTTGCCGAACCGGCCTCGGTCCAGCCCCTGGCGGACCAGCCCGCCGCCCCCCGGGTGCCCTGACTCGGGGAATTCCAGGGTGTCGTTTGCTAGCTTGGTTGGCTGTTTGTGGTTTGCAGCCCGTTCATGACCCAGGTCACTGTCGGCGAAAACGAGGGAATCGAGTCCGCCTTGCGTCGCTTCAAGCGGCAGGTGTCCAAGGCGGGGATTTTCGCCGATCTGAAGCGGTTGCGCCACCACGAGACCCCCACCGAGAAGTACAAGCGCAAAGCGCAGCAGCGCCGCCGCCGCCGCTGAGCTGTTTCGTCGTCACGGCCGCTTCGTCGTCACGGCCGCATTGAGGCCTGCCTGGGTGGTGATCAGCTCATCTGGTCAAACGTGCGGTAGCTGAAGGCTTCCGCGATGGCAGCGCGCTCCACGCTGGTCTGGCCGCCCAGGTCGGCGATCGTGCGGGCCAGCCGCAACACCTTCAGACCTCCTCGCAGGCTCAGGCACCGCCGTTCGAGGGTGGACTCCCAGAGTCTGCGCGCGTCATCGTCCAGGGCGAGGGTTGAGCGCAGGTCCTTGGCCGAAAGCAGGCTGTTGCCGCAGCCGCCAGGATTGCGGGACCGCATCCGATGCCGCGCGGCCCGCACCCTGGCGGCCACCGTCGCGCTGCTTTCCATCGCCTCTTGCGGTGAAGCCTCCGGCCCTCCGCACACCTCTGCAAGATCTTGGGCCCGTGGATGGCGCATCACCACCTGGAGGTCAATGCGATCCAGCAGGGGACCGGACAGGCGAGCCCAGTAGCGCCGCCGGTCGCCCTCCGCGCAGCGGCATTCGCGACCTGGCTCGCCGTACCAGCCACAGGCGCAGGGGTTGGTGGCCGCCACCAGGAGGATGCGGCAGGGAAACCGCGCCCGCTGGCGATTGCGGCTGATCCAGACCTCTCCATCCTCCAGGGGTTGCCGCAGCTGGTCGAGCACGGCCCGGCGAAATTCTCCCAGCTCATCGAGAAACAGCACCCCAAGGTGGGCCAGGCTGAGCTCGCCGGGCCGCGGCGAGCCCCCTCCACCCACCAGGGCCGCCGCTGAACAACTGTGGTGGGGACTGCGGAAAGGGCGGTGCTGCACCAGTCCTCCCTCTTCCGGCAGCAGCCCCGCCACCGATTGCAGTCGGGTCAGCTCCAGGCCCTCCTCGCGGGTGAGGGGGGGCAGCAGGGAGGGCAAGCGGCGGGCGAGCATCGTCTTGCCGCTGCCCGGTGGACCCACCAGAAGCAGGTGATGTCCGCCTGCGGCAGCGATCTCCAGGGCGCGGCGGCCGTGGCTGGCGCCACGCACATCCGCCAGGTCGGCGGCTGGCGTCGCGGCGGGGGCGCAGGGGCGCGGCCTGGGGCGGCGGGCGGCGCCTGGATCGGCCAGCAGCGCCAGAACCTCCCGCAGGTCGCGGGCCCCGAGGATGGGCAGGTCGTCCACCAAGGCGGCTTCCGCCGCGTTGGCCCAGGGCAGCAACAAGGCCCTCGCCCCATGCTCCCGAGCGGACAGGGCCAGCGCCAGGGCGCCGCGAATCCCCCGCAGCGTGCCATCGAGTCCCAGCTCCGCCGCGCTCCAGATCCCCTCCATCCGCTCGGGCGGCAGCTGGCCGCTGGCCATCAGCAACCCCAGGGCGATGGGGAGATCAAAAGCAGGCCCCTCCTTGCGCAGGTCCGCAGGCGTCAGGCTCACCACCACCCGGGTGAGGGGCACGCGCAAGCCGCTGTTGCGCAGGGCGGCCCGCACCCGTTCCCGGGATTCCTGCACCGCCGCGTCCGCCAGGCCCACCATCTGCAACCCCGGCAGCCCCGGGGCGATGTCCACCTCGATCCCCACCGCCAGGGCTTCCAGTCCGCGCATGGCGGCGCTCCCGCATCGTGCCAACATCGCTTCAGCCTCAACCCATGGTCTGTGGGTTGAGTGCCACCACCTGTCACACCTTGCCCGTCCAGCGATGGTCAGCAGTTCCTCTCCCGCGGGTGACCATGCCGCGAACTCCGCCGCGAACCCCGCCGCAGAAGACGCCGCGACCGACACGATCTTCGGTCGCATCCTCCGGGGAGACATTCCCTGCGATCCGGTCTACAGCGACGGGCAGTGTCTGGCCTTCCGGGATGTGAATCCCCAGGCGCCGGTGCATGTGCTGGTGATTCCCCGCAAGCCGATCCCCACCCTGGCGGACGCCCGGCTGGAGGATCAGGAGCTGCTCGGCCACCTGCTGCTGGTGGCGGGTGAGGTGGCCCGGCAGGAGGGATTGGCGAGTTGGCGCACGGTGATCAACAGCGGCGCCGAGGCCGGCCAGACGGTGTTTCATCTCCACGTGCACGTCATCGGCGGGCGACCGCTGGCCTGGCCGCCCGGCTGATTCCCGCGGGGTCTTCAGGTCGGAGGGAGGGGCTTCCAATCCATCGCGGCAATCACGACTCGACCGACGCCAGTCCGATACATGGACCAATCCTGGCGTGGAGGGCAGGTGGTCGGACCTGCCCTTGCCATCAACGAAAAGGAGGAGGCCTGCCGGCTTCCGACCCTTCAAACCGCAGCTCCCTGCTTGCCCTGCACTGCGCCGATGCGCTTTCTGAGTGTTCGGCTGAACCGGTAAGCCACACCCATCCCGAGAAGGGGTAGCGGACCTGGGACAGGCTGCTGATCAAGTGTCTGGATTTGTCCGGATAAAATGATGTTGTCAAGACCGATGAAATCAGTCCCTGTACTGCTGATCTGTGGAGCCCAGCGGAGAGAATAGTTGCCAGGGCTGAGCAGTCCCGGACCGCTGATGCTTTGTGACAGGAATACGCCGTTACTGTTAGTTGCTATAAATGTAGCCAATGTTGTGGTATCCGATTCAGAAACTAAATCAAGATTTACTTTGTATTGAGGTTTTGTGACATTATTATTGTGATTGGAAATGTGAAGAAAATCAATCTGCTCAAGAAGAATTGGCTCGGTGTTGGTGAAAGAGAGGCTAGGAAGAAAGCCGGTGGAGAGACCAGCTTTGCGCGTTAATGGTAATTTGAATTGAGGATTCCCGAAGTTTTCAATCTTACCGTCGGGACTTGCGTCATAGGAGTTTGCCGAGATGACGCTGTCAGCAAATGAAGCACTCCCAGTCCTTTGGCCTAGACCAAAATTTTCGAAATCGAATTTGAGCAAGGTTGCCGCATTCGCCGAAGAAGACAAAAGCATGGCGCAGGAAACGCCAAATCCCAAAACAGGGATCAATTTTGATGTGCGCACTTTGTGAAACAAGGAGGTGCCGCGAGAGCGTATGACGAATCATTTTCTTAACCTGTGTCTCCATATTCTTGGGCGCGTCTTATGTGACACATGATTGTTGTGATGGCCCAGACCCTCCGCTTCTGTGTGTCGCGGTTTGGATCGGGTCCAAGGGTGTTTGTAGCGGTGGCACCTGATCGCAGGTGCTGAACACAACGCCGAGGCCGGCCAGGCGGTGTTTCACCTCCACGTGCACGTCATCGGCGGGCGACTGCTGGCCTGGCCGCCCGGCTGATTCCCGCGGGCGGCCACAATGCGGACACTGTTTGCGGCCATGGCCCGCCCATGAATCCCTTCAAGGCCCTCCGAGAGCAGCTGGGCCAGCTGCAGCGCTTGGCCCAGCCCTATTTCCTGCCTCTGGAGGCCACCACGGGCTCGGGGTGGTGGTTCCTGGGATTGTTGATCGCCCTGCTGGCAGTGGTGGTGGGCCTCACCCTGCTGCTGCTCAGTGGCGCATTGGCCCTGAGCGGCGCCTTGATCCCGGAATGGCAAGGCCGTTTTCTGCCCGGGGTGCCCCAGCAGGTGGAAGCGATCTGGCGAAGCCCCGTCGGGGCCGTGATCATGGTGCTGTTCGTCGCTGGCCTCGCCACCTTCGCGGCCTTCCGTGGCCGGTTGCGCCAGGGGCGCTGGGTGCCCTGGCTGCTGCTGGGGGCGATCATCCTGTTGATCCTGGTGATCAATGGCATCAATGTGGGCATCAGCTTCATCGCCCGCAATATCGATAACGCCTTGGTGGCCTATAAGCAGGATGAATTCTGGAACATCGTTGCGATCTATGCCTTCTGCCTGATTTTGGCCTTGCCGATTCGCGCGATCCAGAGCTATCTCGTCCCCAAGCTGGGTCTGCTCTGGCGCCAGTGGTTGACCGGCCGCTTGATCAACAGCTATCTCTCCGACCGGGCCTACTACGTTCTCAATCCAAATGACGAGACCCAAGAAGAGATAGACAACCCGGATCAGCGAATCTCTCAAGATACAGACAGCTTCACGCAACAGAGTCTTGGCTTTACGGTGGGAGTCTTTGAAGCCCTGCTTACCTTTTTCAGCTTCATCATTGTGCTCTGGACCATCAGTGACAAGCTGGCCATTGTCCTTCTGGTCTATTCGCTTGCGGGCACGGGGCTGATTGTCGTAGCGGGCCGCAGGCTGGTGTTTTTGCGCAACATGCAGCTTAAGCTGGAGGCCAATTTCCGCTATGGCTTGGTGCACATTCGCGACAATGCGGAAGCCATCGCCTTCTATCAAGGTGAACAGGTGGAATTGGATGAAGCGGAGCGTCGACTCGGCGGCGCCATCCGCAACTTCGATCGCCTGATCGTTTGGGAGGCAATGATCAATGTCATTCAGCGTTCCTATGATTATTTCTCACGCTTTCTGCCCTGGTTGGTGATCGCGCCCCTCTACTTCCTGAAGGAGGTGGATTTCGGGGTGTTTGGCCAGGCGGGCATTGCCTTTTCTCAAGTTTTCTTCTCCGTCAGCTTCATCGTCAACAACATTGAGGCCCTGGCCCAGTTTTCCGCCTCCATCAGCCGTTTGGAGGCGTTTCAAAGCAAGGTGAACGCCATCAGCAGCGAGGCGGCGACGCGCGAGCGGAGCGTGGAGGCCGCATCCCGGGGCCCCAGCCCCGCTGTGGAGGCCATCGTGGTGCGGGATGTGGATCTGGTGCCCCCCCGCAGCCAGCGCGTCCTGATCCGGGATCTCAACCTCACGGTCGACAACCATCAACGCTTGCTGGTGGTGGGGCCGTCAGGCTGTGGAAAAACTTCGTTCCTGCGCCTCCTGAGCGGCCTTTGGCCCGCCCGCACAGGCACCATCGTGCGCCCGCCCACAGACGAGCTGATGTTCATCCCCCAGAAGCCCTACATGCTGCTGGGCAGCCTGCGGGAGCAGCTCTGCTATCCCCAGCCGCCAGAACGCTTCAGTGATTCCCAGCTGCGCCATGCCCTCACGGAGGTCTGCCTGCCCGAGCTCGTGAGCCGCTACCCCGATCTCTCGGTCAAGGAGGACTGGCCACGGCTGTTGTCGCTGGGAGAGCAGCAGCGGCTGGCGTTTGCCCGCCTGCTTCTCAACGCGCCACGCTTCATCGTGCTGGATGAGGCCACCAGCGCCTTGGATGTGGTCACGGAGAAAAAGCTCTACGCCCTGCTTGTCGCCCGCGACCTGGCCTTTGTCAGTGTTGGCCATCGCCCCACCCTGACGGAGTATCACAACACCGTCCTGGAACTCGATGGCAGTGGCGCCTGGCGGCTCCTGCCCGCCAAGGGGTACACCTTCACCGGAGCCGACTGAGGAGGGCGTTCGGCTGGGGCTGGCGATCTCCCGTCTGCCGAGGTTAACGAGCTCCCGCCTCAAGGGGGTTGGCCTTCGCGCCTGAGCGCGGCGAGAGCCCCCAGAATCAGAGCCACGGAATCGTTTCCCTTCGTCATTCGCCGCCTCCACGCCTTGTCCTCCCCCACGCCCGACGCCTCCCCCACCCCTGCCGCTTCCCCTTCACCGGCTTCCGAACCGGTTCCGCCGGCCACCAGCGCCACCACCCGAGAGACGCCCGCCTTCGGCTGGAGCGCCTACGCCGAGCGGGTGAATGGGCGTTTCGCCATGCTCGGTTTCGTGGCTGTGCTCCTGATCGAAGGGCTCAGCCGCGACACCTTCCTGCACTGGGCGGGATTGGTGCCCTGACCAGGCCCTCACGGCACGGCGATCAGATCCACGCGCACGAGTCCCCTGCGGCTCACCTCCACGGCGATCTCTCGTCCGTCGCCCCTCAACGTGGCGCGACGGGGCACTCCCTCCGGCTCCATCGGGATGGAGACGGTGCTCATCACGGCCCGCCGGTGCAGCACGAGTTCCGTGCGCCCCTCCAGCTGTCGCACCACGGCCAGCCGATCCCCGTCCGCGCTCACGCTCACGCTGAGGGGCAGGGCGTCGGGCCGGTTGAGGCCTGGCAAGGGCACCGGCCGTTGCCGCTCCACATCCACCAATTCCACCCGGTCGCGCCCCTGCCGGTTGGCGATCAAGGCCAGCCAGCGCCCTGAGAGGCTTGGCTCCCGCTGGCTCCCTTGCTGGGCCAGCGTCCGGTTCAGGCCACCGATGGGCATGGGGCCGGGCCCCAGGCAGCCGGGGAGCAGCACCAGCAGCCCCGCGCTCAGCCTGGCCAGGCCGCCCTGGAGCCGCCAGCGCCGCTGGCCTGCCCGTCCAGGCGTCATGGCCCGTCTCCAACGGCTGGCCCACGCACGGCCCGGGCCGGTGGCAGATCGGCTTCCAGCAGGCCGGAGAGATCGAAAAGAAGCACCTGGGCGCGCCGCTGCGACACGGCGGCGATCGCCAGGCGACGGCCATCGGGGGCCAGGCTCAGCCGCTCCAGCTCCAGAGCCGGCGGCAACGCGAGTCGGTGGAGCCGTCCTTGCGCGCGATCCTCCACAACCGCCAGACGACGGGGGCCTCGCTGCACAAGCAGGGCCAGGTAGCGGCCATTCCAGCTCAAAGAGGGCGACCGATGGGGCGTGAGGCCTCTCAGCCGGGGCAAGGGCACCATCCGGCCCGAAGGTTGCTCCTGCAGAAGGAGGGTGGGGATGCCCTCCCGGTCCACCAAACTGGCCAGCCATTGTCCGTTGCCACTCAAGGCGGGATCTCGCCGATCCGCCTGCTGCCCCAATGGCCCCGAAGGGCTGGCGGAGCGCCGCGCCAACCAACGACCATCCGCGCAGCCTGCGCTTGCCACGGAGAGCAGAAGGGCCGAAAGGAGCGCCGCGCGCGACCGGACGGCGGAGCGCTCAGCTGTCGAAGCGGGATGAATTGTCACGGGCAGGAGGAGCCGCCGCGCTGGGGGTCCTCTTCGGGGGATCGACGGGACTGAAGTCGGCATCGCTCACCTCCGAGGAGGCGACCTCCCCGCGGGGGCCGCGCCGCAGGGGGCTTCCTTGGGGCATGCCAGTGGGTCCGAGACCGGCGGCCGCAGGGGCGGCGGGGACGGTGGCGGCGGGCCCATCGCCCGGGCTGGCAGGGCGCCGGCTGCCAGGCACCGGGCGGGAGCCACGGCGCGCGCCGCTGGCCTCGCTCTCCCGCTCGCGCCGCCTGGCTCCGAAGTCGGAGGCGGTGGGGCGATCGCTGGCGCGATAGGGATTGGGTGGGGTCCGATCAGCGCTCAGGCCACCGGAGGCGGGCTCCCAGTCCTCCTGATAGGGCATGCGGCTGGCGGCGCGCTCGGGGATGGCCGCCCGACTGGGGCGCCGCGGCCGGTAGAAGTCGTCCTCCTCCTCTTCTCGCGATCGAATGCGGCGCCGCAGAGGTTCTGGCTCCGCCTCCCTGAAGCGATCGGGGCCTTCCCAGGGATTGGAGCCCATGCCCCCGCGGGGGCTGAAGGGAGCGGGTTCCTCGTCGTCGAAATACGAGGAGCGGCGAGCCTGCTCCGTGGTGATGCCCCGCAGCCGCACGCTCTCATAGGCAAAGAACACCGTGGTGCCAGCCAGGAGAAACTGGCCGAACTGGAGGATCGGATCCAGCCGCCAGCCCTGAAAAAAGAGAATGCCACCGCAGAGCAGGCCCACGGCGGCAAAAAAAACGTCATAGTCGCGGGCGAGGGCCGGTTTGAAACTCCTCATGAAATAGAGGACGGCACCACCCACGGCCAGGACGATGCCGACGATGCTGGCCCAGTTGAGGCTGGCGTTGACCAAGGGGATCGACGTGGAGGGATGTGATCACTTTAGGAAACGTCAACCCGTTTCTCGTCCCCACTCCTGGACAGGGGCGCCGCTGCGCTTCAGAGGCGACGGTCGACCCGATCGTTCTGGCTGATGAAGACCAGAGCCAGGGCGATGGGGACGACCACGATCACCGCGCCCCAGAAAAGGCTGCTCAGGAAGTTGGACAGGGAGGGCGTCATGGCGCGGATAAGAGAGCGTTGCTGGGGATCTTAAGCAAGGTGGCGCTGTTCCTAGGATCAACGCCCGTTCGCGTAGAGCTTTGTGATGGCGTCATCGGGCACCCTGGCCCTGGTCCATCTTGCCCTGGGCCTGGCGCTCGCCGCCTGGACCCTGCTGTTCCTGGCCCGACTGGTCTTGACCTGGTATCCCCAGTTGGATCTTCAGAAGGGAGCGCTGCGCTGGTTGGCTTGGCTCACCGAACCCCTCCTCGCCCCGACCCGGGCGTTGATCCAGCCCATCGGCGGTGTGGACGTCACCCCGGTGATCTGGGTCGGCGTGATCAGCCTGGCCCGGGAGCTCCTGGTGGGCCAGCAGGGGCTTCTGACCCAACTGCTGCGGAACGCCCAGCAGGTCGCGCTCAGCTGAGGGGCAGCATCGTTTCTTCCACAAACTTGGTGTACACCTCTCCCTTCTGGAATTCGACCCGATCGAGAAGGGCCAGGTGAAATTCAATGGTTGTCGGGATTCCTGTCACCGCCCACTCCGACAGGGCCCGGCGCAGCCGCCGCAGGGCAAGTTCGCGCGTAGGCGCCCAGACGATCAACTTGCCGATGAGCGAGTCGTAGAAGGGAGGAATCTCATATCCCGTGTAGACGTGGCTGTCGACCCGCACGCCAGGACCTCCCGGCGGCAGCCAGCCTGTGATCTTCCCGGGAGCGGGTCGGAAGTTCTGCCGCGGATCCTCCGCATTGATCCGACACTCGATGGCGTGGCCCCGCAGGTGAACGTCCCGTTGGGCCACGCTGATCGGCTCTCCGCCGGCGATCCGCAGTTGCTCAGCGATCAGATCGAGCCCGGTGACCATCTCCGTGACGGGGTGCTCCACCTGGATGCGGGTGTTCATCTCCATGAAGTAGAAGGCGCCGGAGCGGTCGAGGAGAAATTCCACCGTGCCAGCTCCCTCGTAGCCGATGGTGCGAGCGGCCGCCGCCGCCGCCTCTCCCATCCGGGCGCGCACCTCTGGATCGAGGCCGGGGCTCGGGGCTTCCTCCAGGAGCTTCTGGTGGCGCCGTTGAATGGAGCAATCGCGCTCCCCCAGGTGCACCACGTTGCCGAAGCGATCGGCCAGCACCTGCACCTCCACATGGCGCGGCCGATCGATGAATTTCTCCATGTATAGCCCGGGATTGCCGAAGGCCGCCTCGGCCTCGCCCTGGGCGGCTTTGAAGAGCCCCTCCAGCTGGTCGGCGGAGGGCACCAGGCGCATGCCCCGGCCGCCGCCCCCGGCCGTGGCCTTGATCATCACGGGAAATCCCATCTGCGTGGCCAGGGCCTTCGCCTCCTCCACCGATGCCAGCAGCCCCTCGCTGCCAGGGATGGTGGGCACCCCCACCCGCTGCATCGTGCGCTTGGCCGTCGATTTGTCTCCCATCGCGAGAATCGCCTCCGGGGAGGGACCCACGAAGGTCAGGCCATGGTCGCGGCAGATTTCCGCGAAGGCGGCGCTCTCCGCCAGGAAGCCGTAGCCCGGATGGATGGCGTCGGCTCCCCTGGACGTGGCTGCGGCGAGGATGTTGGGAATGTTGAGGTAGCTGCGGCTGCTCGGCGCCTCGCCAACGCAGACGGCCTCGTCCGCCAGCTGCACATGCAGGGCGTTGCGATCGACCGTGCTGTGCACCGCCACGGTGCTGATTCCCAGCTCCCGGCAGCTGCGCAGGATGCGCAAGGCGATTTCGCCGCGATTGGCGATCAACAGCTTGCCGATGGGCATCCGAGCCTGTGCGGTTGAAAGCCTCGCTGGGCGAAGGCGAAGCGAAGACTGTATCAGTGCAGACTTAAAGGCGCCGCAGACCAGCGGCACGGCTCCTGCGACTCCTGCGGCTCCCGCAGTCCCCCACAGCCCGACGGCTCCTGCGGCCATTTTCTTCCCCGCAGGGCTTTGGGTATATTGCGGGAGGTTTGCGGTTTCGGCCGGAAGCTCCCACCCGGACCAGCGGGACCTCCTGCTGCTGTTCCTGCCTTGCGGATGTGGTGGAATTGGTAGACACGCACGTTTGAGGGGCGTGTGGCTTCGGCCTTGCGAGTTCAAGTCTCGCCATCCGCACTTTCTTCCTCATTCCCTCGCTTGATCCCCCTGCCACCGGATGGCCTGTCGCTTGATGGACCGGGGTTCGACAACCCGGGATGGCTGGGATCACTCTCCCCGGCCACCACGGCCATCATCCTGGTGAGCAATGGCCCCGGGGAACTCAGCACGTGGGTCAAGCCCCTGGCCGAACGGCTGCACGCCCTGTTCCCCCTGCGGCCGCGGCAGGCGTCAGCGACAGGCTCCCTTCACCTGGTTCTGGTTCCCTGTCCCAATGCCACCGGCCAGGAACATCTGGTGGCCCGCTCCTGGGGACTGTTCGAGCGGGTGGTGCCGGCTCGGAGGTTCTGGTGGCTGCTGTTGCGGCCCCGCCGCCAGGCCCCCTGGCCGCGCCAGGGAGTGGTGGTGTTTTTGGGGGGCGATCAGTTCTGGACTGTGTTGCTCTCGGCCCGCCTTCGCTACCGCCATCTCACCTATGCCGAATGGGTGGCCCGTTGGCCCCGCTGGAACGACCAGCTCGCTTTGATGGGCGCGGCCGCCGCCCAGCGGCTTCCCGCCCGTTGGCGTGACCGCGCCCGGGTGGTGGGTGATCTGATGGCCGATCTCCCCGATGCGGCCCGCCAGGCGGATCCCCTGGCGCCAGGGGGCCCCTGGGTGGCGCTGCTGCCAGGCTCCAAGCGCGCCAAGTTGCTGGTGGGGGTGCCCTTCCTGCTGGAGGCGGCCGATCGGCTGCGCCAGCTGCAGCCCGGCTGCCGCTTTCTCCTCCCCGTGGCCCCCACCACGACCATCCAGGAGCTGCAGGCCCACGCCAGCCCGGCCAATCCCTTGGCCCGCCACTACCTGCGCGGTGAGCCGAGCCTCGAACGGGAGCCTTCCGGGGAGGCGCTGCTCCGCACCGCGCAGGGGACGCCCATTCAGCTGTTGACCCGCCATCCCGCCCATGGACCCTTGAGTCAGTGCGCCCTGGCGCTCACCACCGTCGGAGCCAACACAGCGGAGCTGGGGGCGTTGGGGGTGCCGATGATCGTGCTTGTGCCCACCCAGCATCTGCACTTGATGCGCGCCTGGGACGGAGGTTTGGGTGTGCTGGCCCGGTTGCCGGGGGTGGACCGGCTGCTGGGGGTGGCGCTCACGGCCTGGCGGATGCGCCATCGGGGCTTCCTGGCTTGGCCCAACATCTCCGCTGGCCGCCTGGTGGTGCCTGAGCGGGTGGGGGCGATCACGCCGGAGCAGATCGCTTTGGAGGCCGCCGATTGGCTGGATCATCCCCGGAGGCTGGAGGGATTGCGGCGGGAGTTGCGGAGTTTGCGCGGGGAGCCCGGGGCGGTGGAGGCGGTTGCTCGCATGATTTTGCGGTTGGCCCTGGCGCCCCCGCCCTCCCGCCGGCGATCCATCCGAAAAGGTGTCTTGGCGGGGACCACCGCGCTGGAAACCTACGCTGCCCCCCTCCCCCGAACCCCTTTGGCCAGCCGGGACGCTCCACCATGAAACGCGTGTTGTTCGTATGCCACGACGCCAGCCGCACGGGCGCTCCCTTGCTGCTGTTCTGGCTGGTGCGCTGGTTGGTGACGCACAACCGCGTGGAGGCTCATGTGGCCATCCTCCGGGATGGGCCCTTGCGGGAGGAGTTCGAGGCCCTTTGCCCGACGGCCACCTGGAGGCCCGCAGGACCCACCCCCTGGACGCGGCGTCTGGCGTCCAAGCTCACCAGGCGCCCGCTCGCCATCGATCCAGACGCCTGGTTGGCGGAGCGGGTGGACCGCGTCCGTCCCGAGGTGCTGTATCTCAACACGCTGGTGCTGGGCTACGCCCTGGGCGCGCTGTCAGCGGAAACCATCCCCCCGGTGGTGGTGAGCCATGTTCATGAACTGGAACCCAGCCTGGTGATGATGTCTCGGCCGGAGCTGGTGCGGCGTCAACTGGCGCTCTCCACCCTGGTCATCGCCTGTGCCGAGCCGGTGCGTGACAACCTCCTCCAGGGCCATCAGCTGGCGCCGGAACGGTGCGTGCTGCTGCCCGTGGGCCTCCCGGCCGCGATGGCCCAGCCGGCGGAACCGCCCCACGAGGATCCCCAAAGCGCCAGGGTGGTGGCCGCCCTGCGGGAGGCTCGCGCCCGGGGGGCTTTCCTGTTTGGTTTTCTGGGCCAACCCCTGTCTCGCAAGGGCGTTGATCTGTTCCCGCTGCTGCTGCGCGAATGCGTGGAGGTCTTCGGGGATGTGCCGTTTCGGGGGGCCTGGATTGGCTGCGGGGAGGGTTCTGCGGCCCATGCGGCGCTGGAGCGGGATCTGCGGCTGCTGGGCCTGGCGGATCGGGCCCTGGTGCTCCCCGGCCTGCCGCAAGGGCCCGCCGCCATTGCCTGTTTGGAGGTGTTCACCCTGCTGGCGCGGGAGGATCCCTTCCCGATCGTCGTGTTGGAGGCGGGTGCCAGGGGGCTCCCCACCATCTGCTTCCGGGGATCCGGTGGCATTCCGGACCTGGAAGCGCAGGGGGCCGTCATCGGTGTTCCCTATCTTGACCTGCGCGCCTTTGCCAAAGAATTGTTCCGGCTGGCCAGCCAGCCTGAGGAGGGCCGGCGGGTGGGAGAGCGATGCCGGGAGGTGGTGTTGGCCCACCACACCATCGAAGCGCTGGCCCCCGAATTGGCGGACTGGCTCGGAGCCGGGGGGGGTGGAGGCCAGGAGTGAGGCGGCGCCAGGAGAGATGGGGGCTGAGGGAGGCCAGCGGAGGGTGAGGCCAGCGGGCAGAGGTCAGCGAATGGGGAAGTTCAGCGGAGGGGAATGTCAGCGGGTGGTGGGATCGAATTCAAGGGAAGCGGAATTGACGCAGTAGCGGAGGCCGGTTGGGGCTGGCCCGTCAGAGAAGACGTGGCCGAGATGGGAGTCGCAGCGGGCGCAACGAATCTCGACGCGAACCATCCCGTGCGTCGTGTCGCTGTGGGTGGTGATGGCCTGCTCATCCACGCCCTGCCAGAAGCTGGGCCAGCCGGTGCCGGAATCAAACTTGGCGTCGGAGCGAAACAGGTTGGCGCCACAGCAGACGCAGCGATAGGTGCCCTGTCCCTTGTGATCCCAGTAGGCACCGGTGAAGGCGCGCTCGGTGCCCCCCTGGCGGGTGATGCGGTATTGCTCCGGAGTGAGTCGCTCGCGCCATTCCGAATCGCGTTCCATGGGGGAGGGAGCGGTGTCGCCGACAGCGGTGGCGTGCGGGGAGGCGTCGTCGCTGGCCATGGAGAGACGGGCGAGGCAAGGGCAGGCTTCACGGTAGGTCGGCCAAGCCCTAGGCGTGATCCCGCAAAAACTGAATGGCGCTCTTCAGTTCCTCGGCGAAGCGATCGATTTCCTCGGGGGTGGAGGTGAACGCCAGGCTGGCGCGCGCCGTGGCGGCCAGGCCGTAGAGGCGATGGAGCGGTTGGGTGCAGTGGTGGCCGCTGCGGATGCAGATGCCGGCGGAATCGAGCAAGGAGGCGATGTCGTGAGCATGGAGGCCCTCCACATGGAAGGCGGCCAGGGCTCCGCGATGGGGTTGGCGCTCCGGGGAGGGGCCGAGGATGCGCAGTCCCTCCACGGCCTCCAGCCGCTGGAACAGTTGGCGGGTGAGTTCCTGCTCCCAGGCATGGATGCGGTCCAGTCCCAAGGCTTGCAGATAGTCGATGGCAGCGCCCATGGCGATGGCCTCGCCGATCGCCGGGGTGCCGGCCTCAAACTTGTGGGGCAGCTCGGCCCAGGTGCTGTGGTCGAGGAACACCTCCTGGATCATTTCTCCACCGCCCAGGAAGGGAGGCATGGCCTCAAGGATCTCCTCCCGAGCCCAGAGGAAGCCGATGCCGGAGGGCCCGCAAAACTTGTGGGATGAACCCACGAGAAAGTCGCAGCCCATCGCGGCCACATCCACCCGCTGATGGGGAAGGCTTTGGCAGGCGTCAACCAGCAGCAGGGCTCCGGCGTCGTGGATGGTGGAGGCCAGCTCGGCGACGGGGTTGCAGGTGCCGAGCGCATTGCTCACATGAACGAGGCTCACCAGGCGGGTGCGTTCGTTGAGCTGGGCCTGGAAATCCTCCAGGTCCAATTCCCCGCTCGGGGTCAGGGCCACGTGGCGCAGCACGCAGCCCGTGCGTTGGGCCAGTTGCTGCCACGGCACCAGGTTGCTGTGATGCTCCATCTGGGAGACAAGAACCTCATCGCCCGCGCGCAGCGTGCTCTCTCCCCAGGCGCGCGCCACCAGGTTGATGGCTTCCGTGGCGTTGCGGGTGTAGACGATTTCGGCGGCCCGGCGAGCGCCAACGAAGCGGGCCACCTTCTCCCGCGCGCCCTCAAACCCCTCGGTGGCTCTGGCGCTCAACTGGTGGGCGCCGCGATGCACATTGGCATTGTCGTGGCTGTAGTAGCGCTGGAGGGCTTCCAACACCTGGCGTGGTTTCTGACTGGTGGCCGCGTGATCCATGTAGATCAGCGGCTGTCCCAGACAGGCGGTCTGCGCGAGCAGAGGGAAGTCCGACCGTGTGAGGGCGGCCAGATTCTCCACGGCGCCATGGCCCGCCGCATCGGGAGCCTGCCGGGGCGCCTCCGTGATCGGTGGATTGGGGGCGAGGGTCATGGGCGGTGCGATCCAGGATTCAGGAAAGACAGCGGGGTCCAGGCCTCGGCGGCGGCGGGAAGCTCCGCGCACACCTCTTCGCAAAAGCCTCGCAACAGCAAGCGGCAGGCCTGCTCTGCGGCGAGGCCGCGGCTGCGCAGGTAAAACAGCTGCTCCTCCCGCAGGCGGCTGATGGTCGCGCCGTGGGTGCAGCGCACGTCATCCGCCACGATCTCCAGCTCCGGTTTGGTGTCGATCCTGGCGCGATCGGAGAGGAGGAGGCCGCGGCTGAGCTGGGCCGCGTTGGTGCGCTGGGCTTCGCGCGGCACCTGCACGCAGCCATGGAAGACACTGCGGCTTTCCCCTTGCGCCACCACTTTGTGGAGTTGGTCGAGGCTGCCCTCCGGTCCGGCGAAGCGCACCCGGCTGTGGGTGTCGCTGATCTGCCGCTCGTCGAGCCAGTGCAGGCCCGAGAGGCGGGTGGTGGCGTGGCCGTCGCTTTGAAGAACCACCGGCTCCTGGCGCGCCAGGCCCCAGCCGGAGCAGAGGCTGGTTTGGCACCAATGGCTTCCCGGCGCCTGACGAACGGCCGTCACGGCGAGGAGGGCTCCCTCCTCGCTGCCTCGGGTGACCAACCCGTGCCGGAGGCGGGTATCGCGCCCGAGGGCGAGCTCCACCACCACGCTGGTGAGGCTGGGCCCAGCCGCCTCGTGCACCTGCAACAGGTTGAGGGAGGCGCCCTCCTCCAGCAGAAGCAGCACCCGCAGGGGCAATACCCCGGCCCGAGACCCGGCCTGGCTGACCAGTTCGAGGCAGGGTTCAACGGTCCCGTGGATGCGCAGGGCCAGAACGTCGGGGGCGATGGCGCTGTTGAGGAGCACGGCCCAGTCGTCTTGCATCCCGGTGTCCGCCAGGACGCCACCCAGAGCGGCATGGAGAGCGTCGCCCTCCAGCCGCTCGACGCCCGTGGGCCAGGGCTGCGGGGCCCGGGAGAGTCCTTGATCCAAGGGGATCCGAACCGTGGGGACCGTGGGGGAGGGGAGGCAGTCAGAGGCTGCCAATGCCGTGTCGGTCGCAGGGGGCGCCAGCAGGTTGGGCGCCAGGGTGGTGAGCTGCGAGAGATCCGTGAAGCGCCAGGCTTCCTGCGACCTGCCCGGCAGGCCGGTGCCGGCAAGCGCCCGACGGGCCGCGTGACGCGCGGACGCCAGCCCATCCGCCGCGCCATCCGCAGGGACGTTCGAGCCGGAGGTGGCGTTGAGCAGGGCGCTGAGCCAGTCGCGGCCGAGGGGAGCGCGGGCCGTGGGCGGCAGGGGGGACAGCGTTGGCATCAGCGCGCCTCCGCAGGGGCGGGGGTCGGGGGAGCCAAGGCCTCATCCACCCAGTCGTAGCCGCGCTCCTCCAGCTCCAGGGCCAGCTCCTTGCCCCCTGTGCGAAGCAGGCGACCGGCGGCCATCACATGCACGAAATCCGGGGTGATGGCCTCCAGCAAGCGCTGGTAGTGGGTGATCAGGAGCGTGGCGTTGTTCGGGCCGGCGAGTTGGCAAACGCCACCGGCGACAATGCGCAGCGCGTCGATGTCGAGACCGGAGTCTGTTTCGTCCAAAATCGCCACCTGCGGCGAGAGCAGCGCCATCTGCAAGATCTCATTGCGTTTTTTCTCGCCTCCCGAAAATCCCTCATTCACACTCCTGTCCAGGAAAGCGGGATCCATCTGCACCACGGACAGACGTTCCCTCACGAGATCCTCAAAGCTGAATGTGTCGAGTTCTTCCTCTCCCATCTGTTGACGCCGGGCGTTGGTGGCCACGCGCAAGAATTCAATGTTGCTGACCCCTGGAATCTCCACGGGGTATTGAAAGCCGAGAAACACGCCTCGCCGAGACCGCTCCTCCGGAGCGAGGGCGAGCAGATCCTCCCCTTCAAAGCGCACACTGCCCGCTGTCACGGTGTAAGACGGATGGCCCGCCAGCACCTTGGAAAGGGTGCTTTTCCCACTGCCGTTTCGACCCATCAGGGCATGGATCTCCCCGGCACGAATGGTGAGATTGACCCCGTGGAGGATGGGTTGCTCATCAATGGAGGCGTGGAGATCGCGGATCTCCAGCAGAATCGGGGCGTCGGGTCGAATCACGGCTGTCTCAGAGGGGCGATCGGGGCAGGGAAGGGGTGGAACAGGCCAAGGAGGAGCGAGTGGGAACGGCTGCTCAGCCGACGGAGCCCTCCAGCTTGAGGGCCAGCAGCTTGTCGGCTTCCGCAGCGAATTCCATGGGCAGCTGATTGAACACGTCGCGACAAAATCCACTCACCATCATGGACACCGCTTCTTCCAAGCCAATGCCGCGACTTTGCAAGTAAAAGAGCTGATCTTCGGAGAGGCGACATGTGCTGGCTTCGTGCTCAACGTCCGCGTCGGGTTGCTGGGACCGAATGTAGGGATGGGTGTTGGCTCCCGCCTGGTCACCGATGAGCATGGAGTCGCATTGGCTGAAATTGCGGGCTCCTGCGGCCTTGGGACCGATCTGCACCAACCCGCGGTAGGTGTTGTTGGACATCCCTGCGCTGATTCCCTTGCTGACAATGGTGGAGCGGGTTCGGGGACCAACGTGGATCATCTTGGTTCCAGTGTCGGCCTGTTGATGGTGATTAGTGAGGGCGACAGAATAAAATTCACCCACAGAATCAGCTCCCTGCAAGACACAACTTGGATATTTCCAAGTGATGGCCGAGCCGGTTTCCACCTGGGTCCAACTGATGCGGCTGCGCTGCCCGCGACACTGGCCGCGCTTGGTGACGAAGTTGTAAATTCCTCCCACTCCGTCGGCGTCGCCCGCATACCAGTTCTGCACCGTGGAGTATTTGATGGAAGCGTCATCCAACGCGACCAGCTCGACCACGGCAGCGTGCAATTGATTGGTGTCGAACATGGGAGCTGTGCACCCCTCAAGGTAACTCACAGAGGCCCCGGCTTCAGCCACGATCAGGGTGCGTTCAAATTGACCTGTGTCTCCGGAGTTGATGCGGAAATAGGTGGAAAGCTCCATGGGACACTCCACGCCTTTGGGGATGAAAACAAAAGACCCGTCACTGAAGACAGCGGAGTTGAGTGTGGCGAAAAAGTTGTCGTTGAGGGGGACAACCGAGCCGAGGTAGTGCTCGATCAGATCGGGATGCTCACGCACGGCCTCGCTGATGGAGCAGAAGATCACGCCATGTTCTGAGAGCTTTTCCTTGAAGGTGGTCGCGATGGATACGCTGTCGAAAACGGCATCCACAGCGACATTGGACAAGCGCTTTTGTTCGCTGAGGGGAATGCCCAGCTTTTCAAAGGTGTCCAGGAGTTTGGGGTCGACCTCATCGAGGCTGGCCTTTTTCGCGCTCTGCTTGGGCGCGGCGTAGTAAATGATGTCTTGGAAATCGATCGGCGGATGGCTCAGGCTGGCCCAATCGGGTTCCGCCATGGTCAGCCAGTGGCGATAGGCCCGCAACCGGAAATCAAGAAGAAAAGAGGGCTCTTCCTTGATGGCTGAGATCCGGCGGATCACCTCCTCATCGAGGCCCTTGTTGAATTTCTCTGTTTCGATGTCGGTCACAAAGCCGTACTTGTACGGAGTGGCGACAAGGTTCTCGAGGCTTGTGGTGCTCATGGAAGGCTGGGCGGGTCAGCCCGTGGCGTGGGATTTGATTTCTTCGAGGCTGATGGTTTGCTGCTCCCCCTTGAAGGGATTGTCTTCGGTGAGAAAGAGCATGCAGTGACACTCCTTGCGTTCCCGCATCGGCACGCAAGGGCAGTTCCAGAAGGCCTGGGCCACCTCCGCCTCCTTGTCCTCGTAGTGGCGGCAGGGGCAGAGGGCGGCGCCCAGCTCGTCCTTGTGGCGGGCCAGGCCTTCAAGGACAACGGCCGTGACGCCCAGGTCGGCGCAGAAATAGGTGTCGGTGCGCTGAGCGTAGGTTTCGGCGAACTTGCGGATCACCTCCAGGCTGCCGCTGGGTGTGGCCAGGGCTGAGGATTCAGCGGTGGCCGCACTGGCGGGAGAGGAAGGGGCATCAGAAGAGGTCACGGCTGCTGTGGAGGGGACAGGCGGTGGGAACGGTCTCCGGACGCGGTGCGGAGGCGCGAATTGCGAAACAATGATGTTTCGCAACCCCCACACCTTAAGGCATGTCCGGAGTCCTTTGTTGGGCCATTGTGTCCTGTCCCCAGCGCGATCGGTCCAAGGGAGCCCCACTTCTCCTCCGCCCGTGGCATCGTGGTGGTCGCGGTTGTGTGCGATGAGCCGCCAGGTCTGCCCCCATGAGCGTCCGCCAGCCCCCCCATCTCCACAATCGGTCGCCCCTGGCGTCCCAGGCCGTCTCCAACGTCGAGGCCCCCGCCCTCACTCCCGCCCTCGCCACCCGCGACGCTGTTTTGGCCTTGTTGTTGCGCCAGGGGGAGGCCACCGCCGCCGACCTGGCGTCCAGCCTCGGCGTTTCCGTTCAGGCCATGCGCCGACACCTGCGCAGCCTCGAGGAGGACGCCCTTGTGGAGTCCAGCACCGCCTCGGCGGGTCCCGGCCGTCCCACCAACCACTGGCGCCTCACCCATCGCGGCCAGGAGCGTTTTGGCGACGGCAGTGAAACCTTCGCCCTCGGCCTTCTTCATTCCATGGCCGCCACCCTTCCGGCGGACACGGTGTCCCAGTTGATGGAGCAACAGGCGCGGGAGAAAGCGCAGGTCTATCGCACGCACATCGGCACCGGCCCCCTGGAAGAGCGCTTGGAGCGCCTCACGGAACTGCGGCGCGCCGAGGGGTATGTCGCGGATCTGGGGCCCGATTCCTCCGCCGATCCCCCGCTCCGGGCTTGGCTGATTCGCGAGCACCACTGCTCGGTGATGCGGATCGCCGAGGAGTTCCCCCAGGTTTGCGATCAGGAGTTGCTGCTGCTTCGGCTCACCTTCCCGGATTGTCAGGTCGATCGGGTCCACTGGCGTCTGCAGGAGGGACACTCCTGCGGTTTCCGCCTGCAGCCCCGCGATCGGGACGCCACACCCGGCGCCGGCTGAGGCGCCTCTGGCCCCATGCTCACATCGGAGGATCAGGTCCTGTTGCAGTCCACCGTGCTGCCCTTCCAGGACCGACATGTGTTGAGCCTTCTGGTCCACGGCTTGCGGACCCTCCAGGCCATCGCCGCCGCCACCGAGGCGCCGCGCCGCCTTCCGGATCGCGCGGCGATGGAGGAGTGGGTGGCCCGTCAGGCCTCCTTGGCGGGGGATCCCGGTTTCCAAGAGGCGTTCGTCGACCAGCTCTGCCGCCTTCGCGAGTCCCTCCGGACCATCGCCGAGGGCGAGGGGGTGTCGCCCCTCGACCTGCCGGTCGAGCGCCTTCTGGCCTGGGTTCAGGAGCGGGCGGAGGCCCGCCTCAGCCCCCTGGCGGCCACCCCGCCGGCGGCAGCGTCAAGCCCGCCACCAAGCTGACCCCGGCGCAGGCCGCGAGGGCTGCCAGCCAGCCGGGGAGCCCGGGGCTGTCGCCCTCCAGGCGCGCGAACGGCAGGGCCAGCACGGGGGAGGTGGAGAGAAGAGCCACGGCGAGTCCGCCAGCCAGGCCCTTCAGGGCGAGCTGTTGCAACATGATCCCGAGGCTGGTGCCCAGCAGGGTGGCGACAACAATGGTGGGCCACTGCCTCAGGGGGGCGGTGGCTCGGGCGGGCCCCAGTCCCTGCTTGGCCCAGACGGGGAGGAGGGCCAGGCTCGCGGCCCCCAGCCGCACCGTCGCGGCCACCAGGGCGGGAACGTCGCCGGAACGGAGGGCCGATCGCGCCAGGAGGGCGCCTGCGCTGCCGCAGGCCATCGCGGCCAGCGCCAGGGCCAGCCCCGCCCACGGGAGGTTCGCTGGCGCGGCCCGGTCCCCGCAGGCCCCGTCGGGGGGGCGTTGACGCGCCACGAGCACCACCGCGAGGCTGATCAAGCCGATCCCCAGCCCTTGCGCGGCGCTCGGCAGCTCTCCGAGGGTGACCAGGCCGAGGAGGGCTGTCAGAGCGGGACCGGCGGCGGTGATGGTCAGGCTGCGACGGGTGCCGAGGCGCCGCAGGGCGCTGAAGAACAGGCTGTCCCCCCAGGCGATTCCGACGACGCCGCTGAGGGCCAGGAGCGCCACCGCTCCCCCTTGGAGCGCGGGCGGCCAGCGCACCAGGGCGAGCAGGGGGAGTTGCAGGAGGAAAGCCAGCAGCGTTTTGAGGAGGTTGAGCTGCTGGACCGTCCAGGTGGCGGGCAGGCGGCGCCAGAGCAGGGTGGCCACCGTCCAGCACAGGGCCGCCAGCAAGGCCGCCACCACACTGGTGGAGGGAGCGGGCGTGGCGGGCGTGAGGAGTCCTGTCACCGGTTGGCCGTCCCGTCGCGCGCCTGGCCTTGCGATCATCGCCGCAGAGTCCATCCCTTGAGGACCCCGTCCATGGAGCACACGCTGGACACCGCGCTGACCTTTTTCCAGCGCAGTTGCGGGCGCTGGCGGTCGCGCCGCAGCAGCCATCATCTTCTGCACCGCCGCGCCGAGCCCGGCGGATCCTGGATCGAGGTGGTGGAATTGGCGGCGACGGACCCCCGCCTGCGGGCCATCGCCACCCTCCACGGACAGGACCCCGCAGGTTTGGTGGGGGGATGTCGGGTGCGCTGGAGCGGCTCCATGGCCTGGGATCAAGAGGGGCAGACCCATGAGGGCGAGAGCGTCTTCGGCCTCATCCCCACCGATGGACTGGGGAGGGAGGGGTTGCTGCTGCGCGATCGGGGCTATGCCGAAACCGCCCCGGTGGCTGGCCTGTTTCGCCTGGAGGGGGACAACGCCCTGGTGCTCAGCACGGAGTACGAGACGATGACCAGCGTGGAGCGCTTCAGCTTTGCCGGTCCGGACGTGCGCTTGCGCCTGAGCACGGTGGAGGGCTTGTCCAACACGGCCACGTTTTGCATCGAAACCAGGGTCGCCGCTCCCTCGGACGCCCCCGAGGCAGGTCCGCCTGCGGTCGACTCCGCCTCGGGGGCGCCCCTTTCGCTCCTGGGCTGGTGAGGGGGCGGGAGGAACGTTACGGACTGTGAGCCCTGGCGGGAGGGGCCTGGAGGCCGCGAGGCCTTCTTCTACGATCCCCTCCGACGGATGCCTGACCACGCGTGGCTCTCCCACTCCTTAATTACGCCCCCACCACTCAAAATTCCAGGGTCAGTCCCTTCCGCGTCGGTTCCGACGAAGATCCCAGGGCCGCCTTCATGGACAAAGCCATGGACCGGGAGGATCAGAACTTTGTCATTGAATCGGCCTACCGGCAGATCTTTTTCCATGCCTTCAAGGTGGATCGCGATCGCACCCTGGAGAGCCAGCTGCGCGACGGTCAGATCACGGTGCGGGATTTCATTCGCTCCCTCTGCTTGTCCGACACGTTCACCCGCAGCTTCTACAACCTCAACAGCAATTACAAGGTTGCGCGCCATCTGGTGGAGAAGCTGCTCGGTCGTCCCACCCATGGCAAGGCGGAGGAGATCGCCTGGTCAGCTGTGTTGATGACCCGCGGGGTGAAGGGCATGGTCGATGACATTCTCAACTCCGAGGAGTATCTGAACGCCTTCGGTTACGACACGGTCCCTTATCACCGCAACCGCGTTGTGGGCTCCCGGGAGGTGGGTGAGACCCCCTTCAACATCACCTCTCCCCGCTACGACGCGTACTACCGGGGCATCCTGGGTTTCCCCCAGATCGTCTACACCGGCACCGCCCGCTCCTTCCCCGAGCGTGCGCAGCAGCGACGCGGTGGCTATCCGGAGGACTATTTGTCCTGGGTGCGCACCCTTCCCGCCCTGCGCGGGGTCGGTGGTGCTCCTGCGGGCAACACGGGCATGGACTACCTGGCCAAGGTGCCCTATCGCAGCATCGGTCGCTGAGCAGCGAGGGAACGGACTCAGAAGCCAGTCTCCAAGACCTTTCCCGGGTCTTTGGAGACTCATGCTGAGAGTCTCCAGCCAGCGCGGTCCGTCAGTGCTTGCTGACGGCCGCCCGAGCCGGGATCAAGGATGGGGAATCATCCTGCAGACTGATCCCAAACGAAATCTTGAGTCGTGAGTCAGAACGCCCTGTCCTCCCTGGCCCAGATGACACTGCGTCAGCTGCGTCACATCGCCAGTGAGCTCGGCATCACGCTCTACAGCCGCAAGACCAAGGAAGAGCTGATGGAAGCCATCAGCAGCCGACAGGACGATCCTGACTTTTCGTTGGCGGCCCTGGAAGCGGAGATGAGTCCGCCTCCCCGGCCGTCTGAGGAGACCAGGGTGGTGTTTTTGCCGCGGGATCCGCAGTGGGCCTATGTGTTCTGGGAGATCTGCGAGGAGGATC
>JBJOHA010000092.1:0-18136 GCA_046047935.1 Cyanobacteriota bacterium | reverse complement strand
GCAGGGTGAGCTCGGCCTCCAGCTCCTCCAGCGCCACCAGCTCCTGCACCTGACGGCCCAGGGTGATCTCCTGCTCATGGGTCAGCAGCGGCACGCGGCCGATGTCGCGCAGGTAGGAGCGCAGCAGATCACCGGTTTGAGCCTGAGGGGTGGAGGTGTCGAGAAAGATCGCGGGCATCTCGGCAGGTTTGCGAAACCTTGTTGTTTCGTAAAGATAGCACTCTTTTCCCGCGGCTCCGCCGCTTCCCTCGCGCGGGCCAGAATGGACCCATGGCTCCAGAACGGTTGCAAAAGCTCATCGCCGCGGCAGGTCTGTGCTCCCGCCGCCACGCGGAAACTCTCCTGAGCGAGGGACGGGTGCGCGTGAATGGTCAGGTGGCCTCCCTGGGCTCCCGTGCCGATCTCAGCCGTGATCAGGTCCTCGTGGAGGGTCGGCCCCTGACGGCGCCGCCACCACGGCTCACCCTCCTGCTCAACAAACCCCCGGGCGTGCTCTGCACCTGCAGCGACCCTCGCGGTCGCCCCACGGTGCTCGACCTGCTGCCACCGGCCTGGCGCCAAGGCCAGGGTCTGCACCCGGTGGGACGGCTGGATGCGGAAAGCCGGGGCGCCCTTCTCCTCAGCAACGATGGCGACCTCACCCTGCGCTTGACCCATCCGCGCTATGGCCATCGCAAGACCTACCGCGTCTGGGTGGAGGGCCACCCCGAGCCGGACACGCTGCGCCGCTGGCGGGCCGGGGTGCCCCTGGATGGGGTGGCCAGCGCCCCGGTGCACGTGCGCCCCCTGCGACAGAGCGGGCAGGCCACCTTGCTGGAGGTGAAGATGGGAGAGGGACGCAATCGTCAAATTCGCCGCACTGCCGCCTGCCTTGGCCATCCCGTGCGGGATCTGCAGCGTCTGGCCATTGGTCCCATCGCCCTCGGTGCCCTGGCGGAAGGGCAATGGCGACGCGTCTCCCTGGAGGCCCTTCCGCCGCCCGACGCCTGCGCCGGGCCGCGATGAGCGCTCCCCCCCTGGCGCTGCGGATCGCCCGCTGGCCCCGCCGCTTCTGGCCACGCCGCTTCTGGCCCGGCGCCCAGACGCCCCCTGGGCCCCCTGCGCCTGAAACGACGCCATCCGATCCTCTGCGCGATGCCGGACGGCTGGTGCGCGAGCGTCGCGAGGCCAGAGGGTGGAGTCTGCGGGAGCTGGCCGAGCGCACCCGCATCAGCATTGCCGTGCTCGAAGCTCTTGAGCGGGGCTGGAAGGATCGCTTGCCGGAGGCCACCTACCTGCGCACCATGCTCCCCTTGCTCGAGCACGAGCTGGCGCTTCCCCCGGGCTGCCTGGAATCTGTCCTCCCCGCCGCGCATCAGCTCCGCGCCAAGGGCCCGGGCCAGAGCCTGGCGGCGGCAGTGTTCTCCCCCTTCACGATTCACTTCCTCACCCGTTGGCAGGGCACGGTGCTCTACGCCGTGATCACCCTGGGCCTGCTGCTGGCGGTGAATCAGCAGCAGCGGCGGCTGGGGTCTCTGGGCTTGTTGGCCTCCAGCCCCGTTCCCCTGGCGGTGGCCGCAGACACGGAGGAGGCCCCTCCTGGACAGAGCCGCCCGCCGCTGGACACGGCGGCGCTGGACACGGCGGCGCTCCATCCCCTGTCTCGTGCCGCCGAGGGGGTGGCCCTGGATCTGTTGGCCCGAGACAGCCAGCGCGGTGACCCGGATGGCAGCCTTGGCTCCCTTCGCCTGACGCTCAAGACGCCAACCCGCCTCGACTTGCGCAGCCCTCGCGGAGGCGACTGGCGTCTGGAGTCCCTGCAGGGTGAGCTCTCCCTGCCGGCGCTCCCCCCCTTCGAGCTGCGCCTCAGCCCCCCGCCCTCACCGGGAGCCGTGGCCTGGCGCGGCCAACCCCTCCCTCCGATTCGTGCTGGCGTCTATGCGGTGCCCGCGCCCACCCGCTGATCCCGCCGCTCGCGGTGGGCCATGTCGGCATAGCCCTGGAGCGGACCCCCCAGGTGGTCCAGGGGGCGATCCAACCGCCAGCACCAGTTCCCAGCGTCGGTGGTGCCAGGGGTGTTGAAGCGGGCCTCCTCTCCCAGTTCCAGCAAATCCTGCAGCGGCACCACCACCAGCTCCGCAGAGGAGCGCAGCGCCACCTCCAGCAGCTGCCACCCCGGGGCTCGCACCTCTCCCCCCACGAGGCAGGCCACCTGGTGGCGCGCGCCGTCATCGAGCTGCCGCCACCACCCGAGAGTGGTGGCGTTGTCGTGGGTGCCCGTGTACACCACCCACTGCGAGCCCCGATAGTTCGCCGGCAGGTAGGGGTTGCTGGCTTGGCCGTCAAAGGCGAATTGCAGGATCTTCATGCCAGGCAGAGCGAAGCCATCCCGCAGGCGCTCCACCTCCGGGGTGATCACCCCGAGGTCTTCCGCGATCAGAGGCAGCCGACCGTCCTCTCGCAGGCGGCCCGAGGCCTGGCAGCGCTTCCGCAACATCCCCAGGAGCGCCTCGCCGGGGGAGGGACACCATTGGCCGTCGATGGCCGTGGTGGCCTCCCCCGGCACGCGCCAGTAGGACTCCAGAGCGCGGAAGTGGTCCAGCCGCAGCAGATCGAAAAGCTCGAGCTGGCGCTCCAGGCGCTGCAACCACCAGCGAAAGCGGGTGAGACGATGCACCCACCAGCGATAGACGGGTGTTCCCCAGAGCTGGCCGGTGGCGGAGAAATAATCCGGCGGCACACCGCTTTGGGCGAGCAGCCGGCCACGACGATCGAGGGAGAACAGCCCCCGCCGGCTCCAGGCCTCAGCGCTGTCATGCGCCACATAAAAGGGCAGATCGCCGAACAGGCTGACGCCGACCTGACGGGCCTGCTCCTGCAAACGTCCCCACTGGCGCTGCAGCTGCCACTGCGACAGCGCCTCCGCCAGCAGGTCCTGCCGTTGCTCTCGGGCGACGGCGCGCAACGTCCCGACAGAGCGCCGCACCAGGGGCTCCGGCCACTCCCACCAGGGCCGCCGCTCCTGCTGCCGGCGCAGGGTCATGAACAGGCAGTGGTCGGGCAGCCAGGAGCGCTGCTGGCGACTCCAGCGCGCGAAGGCCTCCCGCGCGTCCGCTCCCTGCTCCGGCCAGCGGCGGGCCAGGGCCAGGGCGAGCCCGCGAGCCCGTTCCGCAGCCGTCTCCGGACACAGCAGCCTTGGACTGCCCTCCGGCAGCTCCCGCAGGTCGCTGGCGTGGATGGCGCCCTCCGCCAGGAGGTCCTCCCCATCCAGCAACCAGGGATTGAGGGCCGAACCGCTGGGGGAGCTGTAGGGCGAGCCCTGGCCATCGGTCGGTGCCAGGGGCAGCACCTGCCAGACGCCCACCCCCGCTTTCGCGAGCAGCTGGATCCAGGCGCGAGCCTGCTCGCCGAGGGTGCCGCAGGCGGGGGTGCCGGGCAGGGAGGTCGGATGAAACAACACCCCCGCCGAGCGGTCGACCGCCGGTTCAGGTGTGGGGGAGGCCGGGTGGGGGGCGGTCACGAGGAGGGGAGGCGATAGCGCGCGATGATGCGCTGAGCAAATTCGGGGATGTGCCGTTCCACCATGGAGCCGTGATGGCGCCGGAGCCAGAGGGCGTTGCGCGTGAAGTGGGAGTCGATGGAAAACTTGCCGTATTCGAGGCCGCGGGGGCCGAAGCGCTGCACAAACCAGCCCACCACCTCCGCCAGCCAGAGCGGGAGCCGCACAGCGTTGTCGTAGGCGTCAATGCCCTGCTGCACGGCCTGGCGCCGATCGCCGCTGCTGCTCACGGGGGCGGTCTCCAGCTCGGCCTCCACCAGATCAAGCAGCCGCTGGCCCCTGGGGTTGCGCACCACGAGCCATTGCCGGCCAAACGTGGCTCCCATGTAGCCCACCACCAGATCGGCACCGGCATTGGTGTAGTCAAAACAGCTGAGGCAGCTGGGTGCGAAGACGTCCTTCAGGGTGGGCGTGTCGAGACCAAAGAAAGGAACGGTTTCCTCTTCGCCGTTGGCATGGCGGAAGTGGATGCGGAAGTCCTGCATGAACTCGTAGTGCACCACGGTCTGCGGTGAGCGGCTGGCGCTGTTCAAAAAGGTCTGCAGACCCTCTCGACTGACGTTGTCCACGCAGGGCAGGCCCAGCACGTAGAGCTCCTCCAGGGGCAGGGTGGCCTGCACCGTGCGCAGCGCCTGCACCTGGCAGCCCACGCCGATGGCCAGCAGCCGGCGGATGCCGCTCCCTGGCAGCTCCTCCAACACCTTGAGATTGGGCGAGAGGGTCGGCTTGTTGACCCGCGCCGCCAACACCTCCTCCGGCGTGCGGGCCAGGATCGGCACCGGCGTGAAGCGGTCTTGCGGGCTCGCCGTCACGCAGAGCACGGCATCCGCCAGGCCGGTTTCCAGGGCTCGCACGCCGATGCGGCTGACGATGCCGGTCCACTGGGCGCCGTCGATCGGAGCGCGCAGTCGGGCGGTGAGCATGCGCTGCCGCACACCGAAGTAGAGCTCGTTCTCGTCCTCCAGGTTGCGCGTGCGCCCATGGCTGGCCCGTTCCATGGCCTCCATGTGTTGATCCAGGAACGCGCAGGCCTGGCGCACATAGGCCACCCAGCGGCTGTCGCACAGGCCGCAGTCGCTGCAGAGATCTTTGGCGGGACGGGCGCTGCCCGCAGGCAGGGGACGGGCGCGCAGGTGGGCGCGAGCGTCCGCGGGGAGGAGGGAGGTGGGGGAAGGCTCGGCGGCAGTCAAAGCGAAGGCGCGTTGGGGCCCGCGCTCAACCTATCCGCTGGGAGGGCGAGGCGAGGGACTGCACCCATGGCTCGGGGTGAATTCCGTCCGTCAAAGTGGGGGGATGTTTGCCAGATTCGCCACCCATGGCCGCTCGCCGGGCCCGTCGCCCCTCCTCACCCCCCCCGCCCACGGAGGGCGCCGACGCGCCACGCACTCCCCCGGAGCGGGCTTGGCCCGGCTGGGGGATGGCTGGTCTGGCCGCCCTGGCCGCTGTGGTCGGCTCCAGCGCCCTGGCGCTGGTGTGGCCCAAGCCTGATCGCACCGTGGCTCTGCGGGAGGAGATCACGGCGGCGAACCTGGCTCCGAAGCCTCGCGACTCCATCACCGTGCTCGTCATCGGCAGCGACGCGGAGACCCTGAGCGAGGCCACCAATCGGGCCGCGCCCGTCGGACCGGCCAACAGCGACTCCCTTCTGCTGGTGCGCGTCAACCGCAACGGGCCCTTGCAGGTGCTGGAGCTTCCCTCGGAGCTGGCCCTCTCCCTGCCGGGCCGCGACGAGCCTGTGGCCCTCGGGGAGCTCTACCGCCAGGGGGGCGTGCAGCTGACGCGGGAGGCGGTGCGGGAGCTTCTCGGCCTGAAGGAACCGGCTCCGGAGCGCTTCATCGTCATGCCGCGTCAGGCTCTGCGGACGCTGGTGGATGGCGTGGGCGGCCTGGAGCTGAGTCCGCCGCGACGCCTGGCCTATCGCGACAAGACCCTCGGCTACACCATTGATTTGCAGGGCGGGCTGCAACGCCTCTCGGGAGCGAAGGTGGAGCAGATGGTGCGGTTCCGCGACAAGTGGCTGGGGGAATCCGGCCGACGGGCGAACCAGCGGGTGGTGATCCAGAGCCTGCGCGAGCAGTTGGCGCAGCCGGAGGTGTTGAGCCAGCTGCCCGCCCTGGTGAATGCCTGGACCAGCCAGGTGGAGACCAACCTCACGCCGCGGGAGACGCTCAGCCTGCTGGCCTCCGCCCTCGACAAGCCGGGGCCGATGCAGATCCAGACCCTGCCCCTCAAGCCCGCGGAGAAGGAGTTCGGCGAACTGCGGCAACTGGAGGGCAATGCCCAGCGCCCCCTCTGGCCCAAACCCTGACCCGAGCCGCCTGGCCCTCAGGCTTCGCTCGGGGCTGACCAGGGGTGATCGAGGCCTTGCCAGCGGCGCAGCAGGAGCGCCGCCACCGCTGCGCCGCCCTCCTCCACCAGGCCGCCGAGCCAGGGCAGGCCGTCCTTGCGCCGCTGCTCGGGGCTCCACAGCCCCCCCCACTGCACCAGCCCGAGAAGGGGCACCCGCCACTGGCGCAGGAGGGCCACGCCGGCTGCGGCCGCGCCGCTGGGCAGCTGGCGCCAGTCGATCACCAGCAGCGTGGGCTGGCGCCAGGCCCCGAGGGCTTCCGCCCAGGTGCCGCCAGCCTCCAGCGGGTGGCCGGGATCGAGGGGAAGGCTGGCCAGCCAGCCCTCGGGGCGCGTCTGCAACCGCTGGAGCTGGTCGTGGGGCGCCTCCGGCCGTTGGATGACGAGACGCTGCAAGGTGAGGTCGCGCGCCAGACGCAGACTGGCTCGGGCGCTGGCGCTGTCGGGTTGACCCAACTCCGTGGCCAGGCCCGCGCCGACCACCACCACCTGCGGAGAGGGGGGAGAGGGGGGCCGCGAGGCCGCGCTGAGGGAGTCGAGAGCGCTGAGGGCAGCGGGAGGTTGGGCCTGCATCCGTGGATCCCTGGCGATGGGTGAGGGCCCGGGGTGGGGCCTGAGCGGGCACGCTTCTACGATCTACTCTGCCGCGTGCAGCCCCAGCCCGCCGTGACCACCTTTTCCCCCACAGAACGGCTGGAGAGCAGCGGCGTGAGCCTGCACGCCTCCCAGGACACCCGGCGCCTGCGACTGTTCAGCGGCAATGCCAATCCGGAGCTGTCCCGGGAGATCAGCGCCTATCTGGGCGTCCCCGATGGTCCGCGGGTGATCAAGCGCTTCGCCGACGGGGAGCTGTATATCCAGATTCAAGAATCCATCCGTGGCTGTGATGTGTTTCTCATCCAGCCCACCTGTGCGCCAGTGAACGATAATTTAATGGAGTTGTTGATCATGGTGGATGCCTGCCGTCGCGCATCGGCCCGCCAAATCACAGCGGTGATTCCCTATTATGGTTACGCCAGGGCGGATCGCAAAACCGCAGGTCGCGAGTCGATCACAGCCAAGCTTGTCGCCAATCTTCTCGTCAAATCTGGTGTGGACAGGGTGTTGGCGATGGATCTGCATTCCTCCCAGATCCAAGGTTATTTTGATATTCCATGCGACCACATTTTTGGCTCTCCTGTCTTGGTGGACTATCTGAGCACCCTTCAGTTGGAGGATGTGGTGGTCGTCTCACCGGATGTGGGGGGCGTGGCGCGGGCTCGCGGGTTTGCCAAGCAGATGAAGGACGCCCCGCTGGCCATCATTGACAAGCGCCGCTCCGGCCACAATGTGGCGGAAAGCCTCACGGTCATCGGTGATGTGGTCGGCAAGACCGCTGTGTTGATCGATGACATGATCGACACCGGCGGCACCATCTCCCAAGGGGCGAAGTTGTTGCGGCGTTTCGGAGCGTCACGCGTGTTGTGTTGCGCCACCCATGCGGTCTTTTCTCCCCCGGCGATCGAACGGCTCTCCGAGCCCGGTCTGTTTGAGATGGTGGTCGTCACCAACAGCATTCCCGTCCCCCCCGAGCGCATGTTTGACCAGCTCAAGGTGCTCTCCGTGTCCAATATCATGGGAGAAGCGATCTGGCGCATTCACGAGGAAAGCTCGGTGAGCTCGATGTTTCGTTGAGACCCTCTCTCCGAATGACAGCTGTGTTGTGCTCGCCTCCGCCCTCGCGGCTCCAAGCCCGCTGGCGGGTCGCCCCTTCGCCAACCTGGCGCTGGCGGCGCTGGCGGCAGGGGATGGCCTGCCTGTTGGTGGCGGGCGCACTGGCGGGCGGGCTTCCGCGCCGGGCCCTGGCCCAGCCCAGCCGGCTTCCTCAACCCATGGGGCCCCGGGTGGGGGTCTGGCTGACCAACAGCCCCAGCCCGCTCTACTACGACGCGGCGCGCTTGCAGCAGGCCGTGGGCGAGCTGGCGGACGCCGGCTTCAACACGCTCTATCCCAACGTCTGGAGTCGTGGCACCACCTTTCACAAGAGCCGCTGGGCTCCGCTGGAGCCTGCTCTGGCCCGGGTGAATGGCGATCTGGATCCGATCTGCCGCCTGACGCGGGAGGCCCAGGCCCGGGGCATGCAGGTGGTGCCCTGGTTTGAATATGGCTTGATGGAACCCGCCGACGCGGCGGTCGTGCAGGCCAATCCCGATTGGTTGTTGCGCCGGGCCGATGGCAGCGCGATGTACGCCATGCACGGCGCCAATTTGCAAACCTCCCCCCTGAAGGATCTGCGGGTGTGGCTCAATCCGGCCCACCCTGGCGTGCGCCAGCGGTTCATCGGCCTGATCGCTGAGATCGTGCAGCGCTGCGGGGTGGATGGCATCCAGCTGGATGATCATTTCGCCTGGCCTGTCGATCTCGGCTATGACGCGACCACACGGGCGCTCTATCGCGCCCAGACCGGGCGGGAACCGCCCCGCGACCCCACCGATCGCTACTGGATGCGCTGGCGCCGTCAGCAGCTCACCAGCCTGCTGCGGGATTTGCGCGCGCGCATTCAGCAGGTGGCGGGCGCCCGTCGCTTGGTGATCAGCCTCTCTCCTGGCCCTTTTCGCTTTGCGTACAACCAATGGCTGCAGGATTGGGAACTCTGGGCGCTGGGGGGATTGATCGATGATCTGGTGGTGCAGAACTACGCCTATTCCGTGCGGGGATTCGCCAAGGATTTGGATCAGCAGGCTCTGATCAAGGCGAAGGGCTGGGGGATTCCGGTGGAGATCGGCATCTTGGCGGGCTTTGGCGGTCGCACGACCGACATGGCCACCCTGAGCCAGAAGGCCAATCTGGCCCTGAGCCGGGGCCATGGTGTCATCTACTTCTATTGGGAGGGCCTCTGGGGCCAATTCGCCGGGGCGGAGGGCGCCGCCTATCGGCAGGCGGCCTTTCGTCAGCTTCATCAGCGGGCCCCCGCCGGGCCTCGGGGCTGGTCGCCGCTCCCCTCGCCTCCTCCACCCCTGCCGCCTGCGGTGTTCCCGCTGGTCCCGGCCACCGTGGATTGAATCCCTCCCGCAGCTGACGGTGTGGATGGAATCCCTCCCGCAGCCGATGCTCAGGGGGCCAGCCGACCCATCTCCCAGCTTTTCACCAGTCGGTAGACGACTGGCACCACAAACAGGGTGAGGAAGGTGGCCACGAACAGCCCGCTGAACACCACGGTGCCAATGCTGATGCGGCTGGAGGCGCCGGCCCCGCGGGCGAACAGGAGGGGGAGAAAGCCCGTCAGGGAGGAGATCGCGGTGAGCAGGATCGGTCGCAGGCGGGCCACTGCCGCACCATGGATGGCCTCCGGCAAGGGCAGGCCCCCGCGCAGCCGCTGGTTGGCGAATTCCACGATCAGGATGCCGTTCTTGGCGGCCAGGCTCACCAGCACCAGCAACCCCATCTGGCCATAGACATCCAGAGGCAGCCCGCGGGCGGCCAAGCCGAGCACGGCGCCGAGCAGGGCCAGGGGAACGGTGACAAGGATGATCACCGGGTCGAGCACGTTTTCGTAGAGAGCTGCCAGCACCAGACCCATCACCAGGGTGCCCAGCGCGAAGGCGCGCAGATTTCCGCCCCGCGAACGATCCTCCTCCCGGGCCAGACCCACCCATTCCAGATCCAGGGAGCTGTTGTTGCCTTGGCGCAACAGCGTGTCCAGCAGGTCCATCGCTTGGCCGGTGCTGACCCCGGGGCGCGGCAGGGCCTGAACGGAGATGGAGCGGAGCAGGCGGGAGTGCTGGATCGACATCGGCCCGCTGCTGCTCTCCAGCCGCACCACCTGGGACAGTGGGATGAGCTGCCCGTCTTGGGCGCGCACCTGCAGCCTCAGAACATCCGAGGCCTGGCTGCGATCCGCTCCCTCCAGCTGCATGATCACCCGTCGCACCTGGCCGTCGTCAAAGGAATCGTTGACGTAGTCACTGCCGAAACTGGAGCGGAGCAGGTCGATCACATCGGCCAGATCCACCCCCAGGGAGGCCATGCGCAAGCGGTCGGGCACCAGGCGCAATAGGGGTGAGCCGGCGGAGAAGCGGGTGGAAACGCGTTCAAAGGCCGGGCGGCCCCCCAGGGTGAGGGCCTGGGCCTCGGCCAGGAAGGCCCGCACCTGCGCCTCGAACTCCGCCAGGCTCATCTGGCCATTGCTGGCATCCAGCAGATCGAGCTGCAAGCCCCCTTCCGAGCCGAAGCCCCGCACCGTGGGCGCCTCACTGATCTGCACCTGGCCATCGCGCACCCGGCGCCGCAGCTGCTGCTTGATCCGCTCGGCGACGGCGGCGGTGCTTTGATCGGCGCGGGGACGCTCACGAATCGGCACCAGGCGCAGGAAGATCTGCCCCATGTTGGGGCTGCTGTCCCCGAAGGAACGGCCGGCAAAGAAGTTGCCACTGGCCATGAGAGGCTCTTCGCGAACCACCTCCCGCACCTGATCGAGCACGGCCTGGGTGCGCACCAGGGCGGAGCCCTCTGGCAGCACCACCGCTCCTCGGAGCTGCCCCGTGTCCTCCTGGGGAATGAAGGCCGTGGGGCGGGCGCGCACGGCCGCCGCGGTGAGCATGAGCCCGGCCAGCAGGAGGGCCAGCACAAGGCGCCGACGCGCCAACGCCAGATCCAGCAGGCGGCCATAGGGGGCCTCAAGGGCTTCGAGCCAGAGGCGGGGGCGATCGATCCAGCGCTTCAGCCAGGGGGGTTCCCGCTGGTCGGCGTGCAACAGGCGGCTGGCGGCCACCGGGGTGAAGGTGAGGGCGTTGATGGTGGAGAAGGCGATGGCCGCGCTGATCGTCAGAGCGATGGGCGCGTAGAGGCGCCCCAGACTGCCCCCCAGGCCGAGCACCGGCAGGAACACCACCACGAGCACCAGGGAGGTGGCGATCACGGCATTGCCGAGCTCGGCCATGGCTTCCTGTGCGGCGCGCAGGGCTGGCGTGCCCTGTTCCAGCCGCCGGCCGATGTCTTCGCTGACGACGATGGCGTCATCCACCACCAGCCCGGAGGCCAGCACCATGCCAAACAGGGACAGGGTGTTGATGGAGGTGCCCGTGAGGCGCAGCACCGTGAGGGAGCCGATCAGGGCCACGGGCACCGCCGCCGCCGTGATCAGCGCCAGGCGGCTGTTTCCCAGACCGAGCAGCAACACCAGAAACACCAGCAGCACCGCATCCCGCAGGGCCTCCACAGCGCCGTCGATGCTGGTGCGCACGGTCTCCGCCTCATCGACGATCACCTGCATCGCCACGCCGGGTGGAAAGCGAGGCGTGATCTCCTCCAGGGCCTGCCGCAGGCCCTCGCGCACCTCCAGGGCATTGCTGCCATCGCGCTGGTACACCGCCACGGAGACGGTGCGATCGCCTTTGAGATTGGTGGCCAGGGATTCGTAGCTCTCCTTGCCGAGGTCCACCCGGCCCACATCCTTCAGCAGGGTGACGCCCCCATTGGGATCTCGCCCCACCACCAGCGCCTCGAACTCGCGCAGCGACCGCATCCTCCCCTCCATCCGCAGGGGAAGCACCATCACCTGATCGGCGCGGGAGGGGGCATCACCGACCTGGCCAAGGGCGGCCAGCACGTTTTGGTCCTCCAAGGCCTGGCGGATGTCGGCGATCGTGAGATTGCGCTGCTCCAGGCGAGCCGGATCGAGCCAGAGGCGAAAGGCCAAGGGGCTGCCGCCGAAGAAGCCCACATCCCCCACCCCTGGCACGCGCCGCAGCCGATCCCGCACCACTTGATCCACCCAGCCGCCGAGGAAGGTGTCGCGGAAGCTGTCGGCTTCGGCGCTGAAGCTGAGCACGAGCAGGAGATCATCGGAGCCCCGCTGCACCTGCAGGCCAAAGCGGGACACCTGGGCCGGGAGCTGGCGAGCCACCACAGTGGCCTGGTTCTGGGTGTTGATCTGGTTGATCTCCGGGTCGCCGCCGCTGAACACCAGGGAGATGGAGCTGCCATTGGCGGAGCTGGTGGAGCGGATCGAATCGAGGCGCTCGAGGCCGTTGAACTGCTGTTCCAGCAGGTTGGTCACGCCCTGTTCCACCGCCTCGGGACCAGCGCCTGGATAGTTGGCGCGAACGCTGACGCGACTGTTGGCGATCGGCGGCAGGTTTTCCACCTGCAGCGACGTCAGGCTCACCACCCCGGCCAGGAGGATGAGCAGGCTGAGCACCATGGTGAGCACCGGGCGCGTCAGGAAGGGATCGGCAATCGACTTCAAGGCCATCCCCCGGGGTGGTCGCGCGGCAGTCGGCTCAGATCCTGGCAGTCTCTCCGCCCGACTGGCGACCGGAGGTGGCTCAGGACGCGAGGGCGTCGGGGGGGGCTTTGTGCTGGCTCAAGGAGGCGGCCTGCGCCGCGCTGAGGCGTCCGGCCCGCAGAAGAACGTCGGTGATGCGCGCGATGGGGAGCACGGCATGGAGGCGGTAGCCGGCCGCTTCCAGGCGTCCGCAGCCGTCGTGGTCGGCTGTGGTGCCGTGGTCGATGAACACCACGACATCGGAGACCTTCAAGCCGGAGCTCTCCAGCTTGGCGATCCCCTCCAACACACTGCCGCCACTGATCAGGATGTCATCCACCACCACGGCCGTCTCCCCCTCCTGGAAGTCGCCTTCGATCAGCCGCCGGGCACCATGGGCCTTCACCTCCTTGCGGGGATAGATGAGGGGTTTGTGGAGTTGCAGCGAGAGGCCGGTGGCGGTGGGCAGCGCTCCATAGGGGATGCCAGCGATGCGATCAAAGGTGAGTCCTTCCAGGCGTGTGGCGTAGGCGTGGAGCACGCGATGGAAGAGGTTGGGGTCGGAGATGATTTGGCGCAGATCGATGTAGTAGTTGAAGATGGCTCCAGAGGCTTGTTTGTATTCCCCGAACAAGAGGCAGCCCAGGTCGTAGAGATCCAGGATCAACTGCTCCATCGGCTCGGCTGTGGGCGCTGCGGGCAACCAGAGGCTGCAGCGATCCTCGGATTGGCGCTCCAGGCGGGATTGCCGTTGGGTTTCAATTCGTTGCTTGAGCTGGGCCGCCCGCTCCTCGGTGTCATCCTCCACCAGCAGGTTCTGGGGCAGGGGAAGGAGGAGGCCGTCCGCCGCGTCGCTGAGGCCCGCCTCCAGGAGGGCATCGAGGCGATCCTCCTCGGCCCAGAGGCTGCGCAGGATCAGGAAGCGCTCCGGAGCGACAGCCCGCACCCGGGCCAGAATGGCGGGGTCGCTGGTGCCCACCTCCAGCAGCAGTTGCTCGGGCGTTCCCCAGCGCTGGGCCTCCCGGACGATCCGCAGATAGAGCGGATCCACCTCATCGGGGTGGTGTTGAAACGCGCGCGCCGCCGGATTGGAGCTGTGGCAGGTCACCACCACCGCCTTGTCGGGATGAAGGAGAAAAGGAGCGGCGATGTCCTGGCCGGGCAGGGGGGAGAGGGTGACCGCATCGGCGCCGAGGTCGCGAAAGAGGTAGTTGGCCAGGGCGGAGGAGCTGTTGAGATCGCCATGCTTGGCATCGACGATCAGCGGCGTGCCGAGGGGAACGAGCTCGCGCACCTCCCGCAGGAGTTCGAGCCCGATGGGGCCCAGGGCCTGATAAAAGCCCAGACTCGGTTTGTAGGCGCAGACATGGTCGCCGGTGGCCTCGATCACCGCCTTGATCCAATGGCGCGCCTGGGAGAGGAAGGAGCGGCCGGCCATGCCACGGCGCAGCGCCCAGGTCTGCAACATCTCTGGATTGGGATCCAGCCCTGTCACCAGGAGGGATTGCCGGGTGGCGATGGCATCGGTGAGCTGGAGGAAGAACCCCATCGAGCGCCTGGTGCGACGACAAGGTGATAGGCCGCCAGGATCAGGCTCCGCGAGCGGGTGACACAGCTCTTATTGCTTGTAGCCCGTTCAGCCCGCCGCGATGGCGGAGTAGACGGGATCCCATCGCTCCCGCCGCAGGCATTCCAGGGCCTCCTCCGGCGTCGAGGCCCGCGTCGCCAGGCCTTCCGCCAGCGCTGCGAGGGCCACGGCCTCAGCCACCCGGTCGGACACGGCCCGCACCTCCTTGAGGGAGGGCATCAGGGAGGCCTCGGGGTTGTGGCTGGCGGGGATGTGTTCCGCCAGAGCTTCGATGCAGGCGTCGATCATGCCGTCGCTCACCTGGCTGGCTCCCACGGCCATGGCGGCAAAACCCAACCCCGGAAAGACGAAGCAGTTGTTGCACTGCCCGATCACCCGCTCCTGGCCGTCCAGGCTCACGGGCGGAAAGGGGCTGCCTGTCGCCACCAACGCCCGGCCGTCGCTCCAGCGCAGCAGGTTGTCAGGGGTGACCTCTGCCAGGGGGGTGGGATTGGAGAGGGGGAGCACGATCGGGCGGTCGACCCCCCGGCAGAGCGCCTCCACCACGGTTTGGTCGAAGGCGCCGGCGCAGGTGGAGGTGCCGATCAGCACGCCGGGCCGCAGCGCCTCGATCACCGCCAGCAGGCCGATGCGGCCCTGGTCGTCCGCCCCCAGCTCCGCCACCTGCTCGCGCCGCTTCACATAGGGCGCCACTGACGGGCTCCAGCGGGGCAGCCCGTCATGGACGAGGCCATCGCGATCCAAGAGCCAGATCCGATCCGCTGCGTGCTCCGGGGTGAGCCCCTGGCGCACGAAAAGGCGAAGCAGCCGTTCGGCGATGCCGCAGCCCGCGCTGCCGGCGCCGAAGATCACGATGGTCTGATCGACCAGGCCTTTCCCCAACCCCCGCAGGGCCGCCAGCACCGCCGCCGCCGCCACGCCACTGGTGCCTTGGATGTCATCGTTGAAGCTGGGCACGGCGGCGCGGTAGCGGTCCAGCACCCGCCGAGCGTTGGCCGCGCCGAAATCCTCCCAGTGGACGAGGGCGCCGGGCGTCACCTCCCGCACGGCGGCGATGAAGGCGTCCAGAAATGCGTCGTAGTCGGCGCCGCCGAGCCGGGGCTCCTTCCAGCCCGGGTAGTGGGGGTCGTCTCGCAGGTCGGCGCGGTCGGTGCCCACATCCAGCATCACCGGCAGGCAGCGGCCGGGATGGAGCCCGGCGCAGAGGGTGTAGACGGCCAGCTTGCCCAGGCAGATCTGGATCCCTCCCACCCCCTGGTCGCCGAGGCCGAGGATGCCCTGGGCATCGGTGACCAGCAGCAGGTCGGGGGGCCCGAAGCTGTCGACAGCCTGCCGCAGCAGCGCCGCGAGGCGCGCCTGCTCGGGGGCGGCCAGATACACCCCCTGGGAGGGGCTGCGGTAGGTGTGGCGAAAGCGTTGGATGGCTTGCCCCACCGTGGGCGTGTAGACGATGGGCAGCGCCGCTTCGATGTGCTCCGCCAGGAAACGGTGGAAGAGGGTGAGATTGCGTTCCCGCAACACCTGAAGGTAGGCAAAGCGCTCGAGGTCGTCGCCAAGGGCATCGAAGGCCAGCCGGCAACGCTCCACCTGCTGCTCGATGGTCTCCTCCTGCCAGGGGAGCAGCGCTTCGACGCCGAGGGCGCGGCGCTCCTGGCGCGTGAAGGCCGTGCCCTTGTTGAGCAGGGGATCATTGAGCAGTCGGGCCCCTCGCAGGGGCGTCACCAGGGGAGAAGCAGCCACAGACCGGGAGAGAGTGGCTCCAGTCTCCCAACCGGCCCGTCCTCAGGCCGGGGCCGATGGCGGGGCCGGCGGCAGGTCCGGTGGCGGGGCAGCGCACTCCAGGCGCCAGGGCAGGAGCTCACCGGCGTGGAAAGGCACCAGCTCGACAGCGCGGCCAGCGGCGTCGTTGAGGTGGAGGCGGGAGGGCACCAGCTGGTCGTGGCGTCGCAGGCGGATCTGTTCCGTGTTGGGCGGCAGGCCGTAGAAGCGGGGGCCATGGAGGGAGGCGAAGGCTTCAAGGCGATCGAGGGCCCCCTCCTCGTCGAACGTGAGGGCGTAGCTCTCCAGGGCGTGGGGCGCGTTGAAGATGCCGGCGCAACCGCAGGCGGCCTCCTTGGCGGAGCGGGGATGGGGGGCGGAATCGGTGCCGAGGAAAAAGCAGGGCTCTCCGGAGGTGGCCGCTTGGCGCAAGGCCTGGCGGTGTCGCTCCCGCTTGGCCACGGGCAGGCAGTAGAAATCGGGTCGAAAGCCCCCCTGGAACATGGCGTTGCGGTTGATCCGCAGGTGGTGGGGCGTGATGGTGGCGGCCAGTCGGGGGCCGGCCTGGCGCACGAAGGCGGCGGCTTCCGCCGTGGTGATGTGCTCGAACACCACCTTGAGGCCGGGATGGCGGCTCAGGAGCGGCTGCAGGTGGCGCTCGATGAACACCGCCTCGCGATCGAAGATGTCCACCTCCGCGTCGGTGACCTCCCCGTGGAGGAGGAGGGGCATGCCGAGCTCTTCCATGGTCTCCAGCACGGGGGTGAGGGAGGCCAGATCGCGCACGCCCGCGGCGGCATTGGTGGTGGCGTGGGCGGGATAGAGCTTGCAGGCGGTGAAGACCCCCTCGGCAAATCCCCGGGCGATCTCCTGCGGATCGCTCTCGTCGCGCAGGTAGTGGGTGAGAAGCGGGGTGAAGCCACAGCTGTCGGGCACCGCATCGAGGATGCGGGCGCGATAGGCCAGCGCCTCCGCCACGGTGGTGATGGGAGGCGAGAGGTTGGGCATGACGATGGCGCGGGCGAACACCCGCGCCGTGACGCTCGCCACGGCCTGCAGCAGGGCGCCATCCCGCAGGTGCACGTGCCAGTCATCCGGACGGCGCAGCACCAGATCGTCCGTGGGAGAAGCCGGGGTCATGGGGTGGGTTGGCTGGAGCCGGTGGAGAGCCGCTGCAGAAAGGCTACGGTGGCGTCCCGTTGCGCGACCGGCCTTGGGAATCGAGCACGGCCGAGCTGGTGCTCACGGTGTTGAGATCGCCTTCGCCCATGACGGCATGGCGGCCCGCACGGGGCGCGGAGCGGATGCCCTGCACACGCAGGGCCCGTATTTCAACTCCTCCAGGAGCAGGGGGCCGACGTCCTGAGAAGGCCTGCTGCGACTGGTGCGGGACCGCTGGAGTATCGAGGGCTGGCCCTGGATCCGCGATACCCAGCTCCAGGAGGACGCCCCTCGCTGCCTGGGCAACGGTGCCGGTGCGATGGCCAGTCTTCGGACGGCAGCCCTGAACCTGCTGCGGTTCGAACGGTTTCCGTCGATCCGTGCGGGGATGCAGGCGTTGATGCACGACATCGCTGAGATCTGAGGGAGGCGAGCCGTCAGCACCGGCGTAGCTGGGGCTGATCCTCCCGAGTTGCACCACTTACTGGGACGCCGCTCTGACCTATGCTCAAAGTCTACCAAAAACAAGCGTTCTCGCATGAATTGGCTAATTAAAGAAATTTATTCGACAGGCAAGGTGCAAGACTCGGAAGGGCAAGAGTTTGCTCTTGCTGACTGCATCGATCCTCGCGAAGGGGAACTCATCACTAAGATCATACACGAAAACCCACATATCAAAAGAACACTAGAGATCGGTTGCGCTTATGGAGTGTCCGCCCTCCATATCCTCAATGCCCTCGATGGGCGGGAGGGAGCAATCCACACGATCATTGATCCATTTCAGTGCACGCAATGGCGCGGAATAGGTATAGGGAATCTTGTAAAAGCTGGTTTTCATAACTGGGAACTCATTGAAAAAAGAAGTGAGCACGCCTTGCCCGAATTAGATGCAGAGAATGCGGCAGGATATGATCTGATACTTATAGATGGCTGGCACACATTTGATCACACGATTATTGACACATTCTATGCCACCAGGCTGCTTGGTGAGGGCGGAATCCTTATCGTCGACGACGTTAACTTCCCCGCAGTTCGTTCAGTGATCAATCATCTGCTCACCTATCCATGTTACCGCCTGATTGGTTCTGTAGATCGGCCGCGCCCTCTCTCAAGGCGTCAACATTTTTTGCGCACCCTCGTCTCTTTGCTCCCAAAACAGAAGCGTGAGCATTTCTTATCCACGTATGTGTGTCAACTCGTTGATTCACAGGAAACACAGTCGTTGATGGTTGCCTTGAAGAAGGTTGCCTCCGACAACCGCAGTTGGGATTGGCATGAACCTTTTGCTTAGAGCGAGGCTATGAGCCTCATGCCGGTCAAAGCGCAGAACCACGTCTTTTGTGGAGTGCATGGATGGAGCCGCGTCACGGGTTGGTCGGCGAATCATCTCTTCAGGGACGCGAGACTTCGAGCCATGCCATTCACCGGAGCCGCCACCTGATGGATTCCTGCGCCTGGTCAAAATTCGGCGGCCCGGTGATGGCAAGCGATGGCTGGTCAA
>JBJOHA010000091.1:0-25472 GCA_046047935.1 Cyanobacteriota bacterium | reverse complement strand
AAACCTGGATGTAAGCATTCTCTCGGATCTGCTCGACAGTCTCCTCATCGATCAAGCCAAGCCGCTGCTTGATGAACAGCGCACCAAACGCCAGCCTCACAGGCTTTGCAGGAGCGCCAGTCGTAGGGCTGAATTGAGAAGCATATGTTTCTTCCAGCTCTTCCCATGGCATCAGCGATGCAAACAACACCCAGCGGTTTTCCGGATCCAAGGTGCTACCAAAAGGCACATGAAACTCCTCGATTGAGAGCTGGCCGTTATGGTGTTTTCGTTACATCTGGAGCGATCAATGTTAGGAGTTTGCAGAACAACCAGCCCATGGGCCAGTTTTCCACAGCCATGAGCTGATTTCTGGCTCAAAAAACCGGATCGACGCCGATCAATTCCGCAAACAGCCCAATTTCGGCATCGTTGGCCTGTCTGCAAGGCATTGGTTGTCCTCTTTTGGGCACACCTCTGTGCAACAGTCTGTTCATGCCGCCTCCATCACGGGCTTGAGCAGGTTGCTCAGGCGGATCAGGTTGTAGGCGATCACGTGCTGGCCAAACACTGCACTGACGTTGTCCTGGACGCGCAGTTTGAACTGGCGCAGTCCGCCGAATGCCTTGACCAACCAAACACCTTTTCGATCCCCCTGCGGGCATTGATCGACTTGGCGTAGCCCACGTGGCGGGTGGTGCGGCCATCGATCGCTGAACCACCGCTGCGGGCGGTGTTCTGTGCCACGTGCGGAGTGACGCCCAGCCGTCTCATCTCAGCCACGAACCCTTTCGTGTCGTAGTTCTTGTCAGCGCCGATGGTCTTCTGGTGGGCACCGCTGAGGACTGCTGCCATCTCCTTGGCGGCATCCCGCTCACCGGCGCCCGTAGCTTGTGTGACGCGGCAATCGACGATCAGGTCATGACGGTTGTCCATCAGGACGTGTCACCGGTAGCTCAGCTGCGCTGGATGGGCATTGGATTTATGGGCCAGCAATGCCTCGGGATCGGTTCTGGAACGGTGGGTCTCGTTGCTGAGCTTCATACCGCGAAAGTCGCCCTTGGCTCTTTTCTTCCCCTCTTTGGGAGCACCGAAACCTTCGCCAGGTCCAGTGGGTGGAGGCGGAGGGTCCTCCTGGCCATCGATCCGTTTCAAGGAAGCGTGTGACGCCCAGGCCTGCAGCAACGTGCCATCGACAGAGAAGTGGTCGTCACTGAGCAGCGGTTTGACCTCGGGAGCGCCCATCAACTTCTCCAGGAACAGCCCCATGACGTCGACATTGAGGAGCCGGTCACGGTTTTTGGTGAACGTGGTGGGATGCCAGATCGCATCGTCGGGGCTCAGTCCCACAAACCAGCGGAACAGCAGGTTGTAGTCGAGCTGCTCCCAGGGCTGATTGAAAGTCTGGTCATGTCGCCCATCCCTTCCTGATCCCAGTCATCGCGAGCAGCTTGGCGATGTCATGGGCCACCGCGGCAAGCCCAGCTCTTACCGAGTGGTGGCCGTGGAGCCCAAGCAAGTTCAGGGCCAGAGTGCGCAACGTGGCCAGCACCGCTGCACCGGGGCCGCCATAGCGGTGAGCATCCTCATGGAGCTGGGTGTCGCGGAGCCAGTGCCAGCTTTCAATGCACCAGCGGTCCCTCACCAGTTGCAGCAAGGCCTTTGGCGTGGTTCGCAGGCTGGTGAGAAAGAGGTGCCGCTGGAGGGAAGGCTTTCCGGCACGCTTGCCGCTGACGACCAGTTCGACGATCCAGCTGCTGCCGGGCCAGGCCTCGGTGATGAAATCAGGAGCCTGTTTGGCCCTGAGTGTCCAGGTGGTCTCGCGCCCGTGACCGTGCTCTGAAACCGTTGCCGTGAGAGGGATCTTGCGGGAGTAGAGGAACTGTTCGCTGATCTGGCGGTGCAGGGTCCGTTGGTTGGCTTTCACCGTCAAGAGGAAGTCGGCCCCCTGCTCCGTGAGCTGCCGATAAACGGTTTCTGCGTGTGGAGCGCGTCGGCCTGGATCAAGACGCCTTCCAGATCCATGGTGGAGAGCAGCTCCCGCAGAACCGCGCGCTCGTGGTTCTCGCGGGTGTCGAATGTGGCCTGGGCAATCGCCGCACCGAGAGCCTTGGAGTAGAGGGTCACTTGGGCAATGAAGGCCCCGCCACCGCCATCGGTCGCGACGATTGAGCCCCGCAAGGTCTTGCCGTCGCACACCAACTGATCCAGACCCGTTGCACCATCTGTGATCTGGGCGAGCATCCAGACCTGCAGCTGTCGGCAGATCTCGGCCACATCCACCTGCAGGAACAGATAGCGGAAGGTGGAATCAGTGGGAGGCCGCCTGAGCTCAAGCCCCAACGCCTGGTTCAGCGCAGCGTGATGACGGATGGCAAAGCGCTCAAGATCCCGCAGGCTCTGGCAGCCGCTCAAGATCCCGAGCACCGCCACCAGGAGCAGAAACCATTGGGGAAAGCGCACTCCGCGTCGCATCCGTCCCTCAGGGATCGCCTGCAGGAAACTGATCAGGTCGGCAGAGGCATTGACAGGAGAGGGTTCTGGCAAAGAGGGGATCCATTCCCACCGACCAAACCCAATCGTCGCAGCCCTGGCGAGCTCACTTGTGACGGACTTTCAATCAGCCCTGGAGCTGCTCCAGCAGCAAGCGTTCAGAGCGGATCCCATAGAAAGCCTGCAGCAGCGAGGCCAGCAGCAGCTGCTCCGGTGGAACCGATGGACGGCCCTCCAGGGCATACAACCTGCAGAAGGTGGGATTGAGTCGATCAAGAGCCTGATCCGCCAACTTGCGAATCCGCCTGAGCGGATGACTCGCCGGGATCCGCTCCTCGATCAAGACGTAGGAGAACAAGGAGCCGCTGCGCTCCTGTTGGCCTCGCATCAACGATTGGGCATTTGACCCATTCTCGCAGAGGTGCTCGGGTTTTTCAGCGAACTGTTGGAGCAATCATGAATTGCTCTGTTCGGGGCCAGTTCAACGCCTCTCAATCCCTGAGACCTCTGGCACTGCAGTGGATCTACCTTATTCAGGAGCCCCTACCTACTGACCCATGTTGCTTCGTCTCTGGTCCGAGGACTCGACCCATCATGACCTTCTTCGATGGCGATTGATTCCCTATCGTTGTGAGGCTTTTTGTTCCCATTCCGATCGAAATGATAAGAAACACTAGGATTTGCTGCGATCTGTCACCGCTGCGGTGATGAAGTCGTCTCGTTATTGTTCTGGTTGGTACCTTGGAAATCTTTGTTTCAATCTCGACCAGGTTGATCATCTTGTGTCTCGAGTGCTCCGCTCTTGCTCGGACCATTAGAGGAACCACCAGCCTTAAATACCATATCACGTGAGTCCAGATCGCTTCCCAATTCGCTTTCTTATATATAATTGAGCCTTTTACGGAGCCTTTGGGTTGATTACTTTTACGGAGCCTTTGGGTTGATTAAGATGTCCTTCCGCACATGCTTGGTAACTCATGATTATGTCTCGACACATTGGGTCTGTCTTGCCCCTTCAGGCTCATCCCTGAGCGTCTCCGTGACGATGCTTACCTTCCCGTCCTCAGCGGTTCCAGCCCGGCGGGATAAGAACTGAAGTACTATGGCTCATGCTCCTTTCCTTGTTCGTTGACTTGGTGAGATAGTGTGCTATATGAAAAGTGTATTTCAACGTTCTGATCCATGGCTTCGGAGATTTTTGGCACTGCGGCTCTTTTTTGGGTCTTGATTCCTGTCGGTCTCCTTGGGGGCAGCTTGCTTTTGAGGGTCCTTAAGGATTGAGATGAGCGAGCGCGGAATCTCCCCTTCCTTTCCTAGGCTCAACCAGTTCTGGTAGATGGTTCATGCGGGTTCTGTTGGTGGGCGGTACTGGTACCCTTGGCAGACAGGTGGCTAGGAGGGCTTTGGATGAAGGACACATTGTCCGTTGCATGGTTCGTTATCCCAGAAAGGCAGCCTTCCTACAAGAGTGGGGTTGTGAGCTCACCCGTGGTGACTTGCTTGAACCCGATAGCATTAACTACGCACTTGAGGGCCAAGAGGCCGTCATTGATGCCGCTACATCTAGGGCTACTGAACCCGGTACCTGTTTCACCGTAGATTGGACTGGTCAGCAGAACTTATTTCATGCAGTCCAAAAATCTTCAATCACTAGATTTATCTTTTTTTCCATTCTGAACGCCTACCACCACTTAGATGTTCCTTTGATGGAGATCAAAGCACGTTCAGAGGATTGGTTAAAAGCTTCACATCTTGACTATACAATTCTTCACTGTGCAGCATTCATGCAGGGATTGATTGGCCAATATGCCATACCAATCCTTGAGGGTCAAACTGTATGGGTAAGCGGAGTTCCCACTCCAATTGCTTATATGAATACTCAGGACTTAGCTAGATTTGCTGTTGCCTCTCTTCATAGAGACCAAACTATTCGTCAAATCTTTCCAGTTGTTGGGCCTCATGCTTGGACAACTGGTCAGATCACTCAGCTCTGTGAGAGATACTCTGGTAAAGAGGCAAAGATTGCTCGCGTCCCACCCCTTTTTCTTCATCTGATGCGATCAGTTGCAAATTTTTTTGACGCGAGCGTAAATGTTGCTGAACGCCTGGCATTTGATCAAGTGACAGGGGGGGGGCAGGCTCTGGATGCACCAATGGAGGCAAGTTACGATGCGTTTGGCCTTGATCCTGCGGAAACCACCTCTTTAGAACAATATTTACAAGAGTATTATCAGACTATATTGAAGCGTCTTAAGGATATGGAGGCTGATTTAGATAAGGACGCTAAAAAGAAGCTTCCTTTTTAAGCCTTTCTCCATCCAATATTGTAAACTGAAGCTTTTTCACTCTTTCTCTTGTGTCTGTTATCCAGATTAAAAATCTCCAGAGGCGACTCAATCTCCTTGAAAGCGAAGCCATCGCAGAGGTGACCAGAGCTTGTGGTCATGAACTTTGGCAAGGCCTTGGTTTTGATGCTCTTGATACTATTGAAGATTCTGAACGCCGAGCCCGTGCCAATTATTACTTCGGACAGTTGCAGACCGTTCGTCAATTGAAGGAGTGTCTCGGGTAAAGGACAAGTTGCTGCAGCAGCATTTCTTCATTTGGGTTTACGTATCTCCATTGTCCTGGGCTCAGTCCATCGAGATTGAGCGGGGGTTGTCCTTCCCCAATTTCAATTGAGACTCGGATCAGTCTTAGTGTGGGAAGGCCAACGGCTGCGGTCATGCGCCTGATCTGCCTGTTTTTTCCCTCTTGGAGGCTAATTTCCAACCAGCTAGTTGGGATCGATGACCGATATCGGATGGGAGGTACCCTAGGTCCCCAGGGAACATCTCTTAGCTCCCGTGCTCTGGCAAACATCGTTAGACGCTGCTTTATCCAGATCCCTCTTCTTATCTGGGTAAGCATCGCTTCGTTAACACTGCCTTCAACCTGAACGTGGTAAGTACGCCAATGCCCCCATCTTGGGTGGCTAAGGCGGGACTGCAATGCTCCATTGGACGTCAAAATCAAGAGCCCCTCACTATCTGCATCCAAGCGTCCCGTGGGGTAAACATCGGGGATGGAAAGAAACTCAGCTAAGGTTCCCCACCGGCTCTTGGGATCGGATGTGAATTGGCTAAGAACCCCGTAGGGCTTATGCATCAAAATAGTCTTCAGATCTGGTCGAGAGGTTGAGAGGTCTGGACCTTACAATAGGTGAGTTCCTCAGAGCCAAATTTTAATTACCTATGATTGAAACGTCGGGTGTCATTGAAAAGGAGCAGGGAAACGGGTTTTACCTTGTCACCCTCGAACAACCAGCCGGTCACCAGTGTTTGTGCCGCGCAGCTGGTAAGCTTACTAAATTCCGTATTAAGCTACTTGCTGGCGACAAGGTGCTGGTGGAAATCAGTCCCTATGACTTAACGCGAGGTCGAATTACTTATAGGGAGCGTAATGCAGGAGCCTCTAATCCACGTCCAGCTGGGAATCGACCTGGTGGACCTAGGAGACGGTAATCCATAACATTCACTGTTGCATTACCCATCCGATACTAACGATTCAATTGCTTCGCGAAATTCACTTCGCTGCTTAACTCCTTTCCAGGTCATCTTTAGTTCTTTATTGCAAAATAATTGGACGGTTGGAGTACCTGTTATTCCTGCTTGTGATGCAATTTCTTGATCACCTTCAATGTCAATCTCGACACCTTGAGCTTTACCATTCAACTCTGAAAGCACCCTCTTCAGCTGAGGTTTAAGGACATGGCAGGGTCCACATGTAGGGGATGTATACACGACGAGGAGAGGTTTCTTGGATTCATGGTAAAGTCTTCTCAATGCATAGGAACCTTTTTGCCATAAACTATTAGGTGAATAGTTTTCTGCGTCGCTTACTTCTGTACGAATTGGTGTCCCCGCTGGTTCCGGATCCACCGTTGTCCTAGTTATTGTTTTGGCTAAGTTGTGATGGCTTAGCCAGCGTTCTGCTGCCAAAGCAGCTTGACAACCACTCCCAGCAGCAGTGATGCCTTGGCGCCATTCCGAATCGGCTACGTCTCCCGCTGCAAAGACACCCTCACAGGATGTTTCCGGTCTACCAGGCAATGTACGGATGTAACCATTTGAGTCAAGATCCAATTGACCATTAAGCCAGTCAGTATTTGGTGTATGACCTATTGCATAAAAGAGTCCTCGTACAACCAGTTGACTTAGAGCATTTGTTTTTCGATCACGCAACGTTAAGGTCTCCATCCAATCTTGACCATGAACATCAACGACTTCGCTATTCCAATGGATGGTGATAGCTGAATTTGCCAGTACTCGATCTGCCATTGCAGCGCTGGCACGTAATTTGTCCGTGCGTACTAGTAAGTGTACATGACTACCGTATTTGGTTAAATACACCGCTTCCTCGCATGCTGAATCTCCTCCGCCGACAACCGCAAGTTGTTCTTGTCGAAACTGAGGTGTTGCGCCGTCACATATTGCACAAGCACTGATGCCTCTGCTCCAAAACTTTTCCTCGTGTGGAAGCCTGAGCCGATTCGCACTGGCACCAGTGGCTAGAATTAGAGATTGAGTACGAACTGACTTGGCTTCTGATGTAATAATTGTGTAAGGCCGTTGACTTAGATCAATCTCTTGCGCATCGGCCTCAAGGAGCTGAGTGCCCCAGCGCATGGCTTGTGCTTTCAATCGATCCATCAGTTCAGGTCCGAGAATTCCGTCAGGGAAGCCTGGATAATTTTCTACATGAGTGGTAGTCATCAGTTGACCACCAGGGATTCCACCTTTTTGAAATCCAGTAATGAGCAGAGGACAGAGATTGGCGCGAGCAGCGTATATTGCAGCCGTGTATCCAGCTGGTCCAGAACCAATGATGACAAGATTCTGCAGAAGGTGTGAAGAAGTGGTTTGCTGTGAAGGTGTAGTTTCGTTTTCTAGTGCTCCCATTGCCCAAGTCGGACTTACTTCGATTTAGCTTAGGGTCTAGGCGGGCAGGATGTGTGGTTGTGACACTTTGTAAAATCGTCCTGCATCTTGGGAATTGTCAAGGCATTTATCAGTATTCCAGTAGTCCGTCGGTTTCAGGGCGATGGTCATGTCTCAATTGTGATGGAACCATCAAGGCGCTCTCTTTGAGAAGTTCAGGATGCGTTTCAAGTGTGACAAACCAATCTCGAAATTCTTCAGTCAAGGCATAACTATCTTCAAAACGCTCCATTCCATCGAGTGCTGCTCTTCTCGCCAGAGCCCAGCAAACAGCAACAGTTACCCTGCGATGCACCGAGGCGTCCATAGTAAGCGTCCGGTTGGTCCAATTCTGCCAGAACGCAAGGCGATAATCAGTGTTTGTTGACACATCGAATTATGGCACGGACTAATTATTCCCTAAAGTTAAGTGAATATCCTGAAATCTCTATCAGTGTCTTCCTGCGGCAGGCTGATTCTCTGGTTGGGTTGATGGCGATCAGTGAATCGATATGCTGTCTGAGGTGAGCTTGTAATTCTTAACATAATTTGTATTTTATCCGAGGTATGCTCAACAGTTGGCCTCTGCATGGTTGATCAGCAGCTCTTCTCCTTCTCGTATGCCGGCTGCTGCTTGGCTTCTGGCGCGCGCAAAGTCCCCATTTGCCTTTTCCCTAAACGCTTCGCCAATTCGATCAAGCAGTCACTGCTTTTGCTCGGATGGAATCACGAGAACTTTTCTCTCGATTAGATGACGAATGGCAACACTATGCAGACGATTATGAGTTGTCTCGGCAAGCGTGCCTTGGACTACTTCCTTAATACAAAATTCGTTGAACCTCTCTGCTTCTTAAAAAACTCTCCAGCGCATTGATTGTACATTCCACCAATGTTCTTTCTACTTCGGCTGCTTCATCGTTTAGTTTAAATTCCCACTCAAGATCCTTTCTGTGCCAACTTTGTTGGTGAAGTGTCGGAATAACTGTCTATAGGCTACCATCTGCAGCAATCTCGTATGTCTTTTCCGATACTCTTTCGCAATACGTCTCACCATGATCGGAAAGTTGTTCTTCAACGTATTGACGGTTGATGTGATATCCCCCGTGGTGACTGCGGCAGAAGCCATAGGGCAATCAATCGCAGACAAATAAAAAGGAGTGTAGGAGATCAGCGCCATATCTCTAAACAAAACTAGGATATGGGCATGCCATCCTTCAGGAATTCTAAAGCTTCCACGCTCAACGTCCTGGAGTCAGCACATTTCGTGCGCCATGGTTGCTTTTCACACCCAGCCAGTTCTATTGAGAAGGTGATTGGCTTTTTGCATGCCTTGGATGAAAATGCTCATACCACGGGAGAGCGCACCCGGTGAGAAGCGTGTTGCGGTCACCCCAGAATCGGCTCGACGTCTTCAGACCAAAGGAATCGCCGTACAACTGGAGTCTGGTGCTGGAGCGGCTGCAGGCTTTCCAGATTCTCTTTACGATGCAGCTGGTGTACTCGTTCTGCCTGCTGATCAGTTGGACTGGGAGACAGCCGACGGTGTGCTTTGTGTTCAGGCACCTGACGTGATCAATCTGAGCAAGTTGCGGCATGGTGCCCTTCTTGTCGGCTTACTCGCTCCACATGGAGCGCAAGTTCTCACGCAGCTCCTGATCAACCGCTCCATCTCCTCGATTGCCATGGAGCTGCTCCCGCGAATCAGTCGAGCTCAGTCGATGGATGTGCTCTCTTCGCAGGCCAACATCGCTGGATACAAGGCTGTTCTTCTGGCAGCAGCCGCTCTTGACCGCTATGTTCCCATGCTCATGACTGCCGCTGGCACAATCCAGCCGGCGAGGGCTTTGATTCTAGGTGCTGGAGTCGCTGGACTTCAGGCCTTAGCAACCGCTCGCCGGCTTGGTGCTGTGGTGTATGTCTCTGATGTCAGGCCCGCAGCCAAGGAGCAGGTGGAGTCTCTTGGTGGACGTTTTCTTGAACCCCCTTCTGAGCAGGAGCGTCCTTCCGAAAGGGGGGGGTACGCTACCCAAGCTTCGGATGCATTTCTGGCGGCTCAGCGCGCTCAGCTGGCGGAGCAGCTGTCTCTCGCTGACATGGTGATTTGCACGGCACAAGTCCCAGGTCGACGCGCTCCCAGGTTGTTGACAGAAGACATGTTGGATCGGCTAAGGCCCGGTTCCGTTGTAGTCGATCTAGCTGTTGCCCAGGGGGGAAATTGTGCTTGCACCGTTCCTGGGCAAACCGTGATTCGCTCCGGGGTGTGTTTGATTGGCGCAGATGCCCTCCCGAGCTCGGTTCCGAACCATGCCAGTGCCCTCTATGCCAGGAATGTGTCAGCACTTCTCGAACATCTCATCGATGATGATGGCGAGCTAAGGCTTGATCTTGATGATCCGATCGTGGAGTCCTGCCTTATGACCCATGCTGGAGTCTGTCGCCGCGACGATGTGGTCCAGACAAAAAATCCTCTTATTCCATCAACATTGTCTTCATGAGTTTTTTAACGCAGTCTCTCTGGGTGCTCTTGCTTGGAAGCCTTCTAGGCTTTGAATTGATAGGCAAGGTACCGCCAACCCTGCACACACCGCTGATGTCCGGGGCTAACGCTATCAGTGGTATCACGATGCTGGCTTCGCTCACGTTGATACAACAAGCTGGCGGGAACACCCCCTTGCTGATTATTGGATCTCTGTCATTGGGATTTGCACTTTTCAACGTGATCGGTGGCTTTCTTGTGACCGATCGAATGCTTGCCATGTTTCGTCGCAAAGGAAACAACTGATGAATTTCACTCTTTCCCAACTTCCCCAGGTCATGGACCTGCTGGCTGTTTTGCTTCTTTCTTTGGGCATCAAGGGGCTTTCCAAAGTGCGGTCTGCGAGGGCCGCCAATGGTCTGGCCGCTCTGGCCATGGCGCTAGCAGTGTTGGGTCTCTTGATTCAATCGCATCCCTCAGCGGCGGCTTGGATCTGGATCGCCATTGGTTTGGGTTTCGGGGGGCTGGCGGGGGTTGCAACAGCCGTGAAAGTCCCCATGACCGCCATGCCTGAAACCGTGGCTTTGTTCAACGGCTGCGGAGGATTGGCATCCTTGCTGGTCGCCCTTGGGGTGGCTCTTTATCAGGGCGCTGGGGCAGGAGGAGTCGAGCGAGCTTCCATTGCCATCTCGCTTTTTGTGGGTGCCATCACGTTTAGTGGATCCATCGTGGCGATGGCGAAGCTGCAGGGATGGCTCGCCACACCTGCATGGACCCAGAGTTCACTTCGCCACGTTGTGAACCTTGGACTTGCTTTGATCTGTCTTGGGTCTTCGTTCGTGCTGTGGAGCCAGCCCGATGGTTCGGCACTTTGGGTTGAAATTCTGGCGGCCAGCTTGCTTGGTATCGGCGTCACTCTTCCCATCGGCGGTGCGGATATGCCTGTGGTGATCTCTCTGCTCAACTCCTATTCAGGCGTGGCTGCGGCAGCGGCTGGCTTCGTCGTAGGCAGCCAACTGCTGATCGTGGCCGGAGCGATGGTAGGCGCTGCCGGATTGATCCTCACCCAGGTCATGTGCACCGCCATGAATCGTTCTTTGACATCTGTGCTGTTTGGCGGTGCCCTCGGTGGCGTCTCCTCCACTGTCGGCGGTGGAGGCAGTGAAGCCGGATACTCGCGGATCACAAGTTGTAGTCCCGAGGAGTGCGCCATGGCTCTTGAGCAGGCTGAACGCGTGGTGTTCGTTCCGGGCTACGGCTTGGCGGTCGCCCAAGCCCAACATGCCTTGCGAGAACTGTCTAAACTTCTAGAGAATCATGGTGTGGAAGTGAGCTATGCCATCCATCCTGTTGCTGGGCGCATGCCTGGACACATGAATGTACTTCTTGCTGAAGCCGATGTTCCCTACGAGCAACTGGTTGAGATGGATCTTATCAACCCGGAGTTCCCTCGCACAGATGTAGTGATTGTGCTCGGTGCGAATGACGTGGTGAATCCCCAGGCGAAGAATGATCCCACCAGTCCACTCTACGGAATGCCGGTTCTTGAGGTGGACCAGGCTCGGCAAATCTTTGTTGTGAAGCGCTCGCTTGGAGCCGGCTATGCGGGAATTGCCAACACCCTTTTCGAACTCCCTCAGACAGCCATGGTTTTTGGGGACGCCAAGGCTGTGCTCAACGGTTTGCTTTCGGAATTGCGCTCCCTTGGCGTGGGCAAGGAGAAAGCTCTCATCTGAAGCCCTCGGCCTGAAAAGCTGCAGGCATTGCTGAAAAGAACGTGCGGGATCCTCTAAGTGCCCTGGGGCTGACGGCCTTTCGCCAGCGCTTCCCTTGGCTGGGGCCGGACCTTCAGACATTGAGGGACACCATCCGTCTCCATCCGTCCAGCGAGGATGCTGGAGCAAGCAGAGTCTTTGTTCTCCCCGGGGGAGAACGGTTGCTCGCCCGGCTTGACCTGCCAGCCGTGACCTTTCCCCGGGGCCTGGTGGTTGTGGTTCACGGTCTCGGGGGCGGAAGCGATGACGGTGGACAGAGGCGGCTCGCACGCAGGCTGCTCGCCGAGGGATTCGTTGTGATTCGGCTGAATCTCCGCGGGGCGGGGCCCGGACGACCTCTGGCAAGCGGCAACTACGCCGCCGCTTGCAGTGATGATCTCCTCCCCGTGCTTCGTGACTGCAGGCGTCTTGCTCAAGAACTGGTGGTTGCGGGGCCTCTTTCCCTGGGAGCCATTGGCATCTCGTTAGGAGGCACAGCACTGTTGAATGCTCTTATGGACGGTGCCGCCCTGAGTCCTCCTCCGCTGGATGCCTTGGTGACCATCAGCTCCCCTTTGGAGCTGGCTCGATGTGTCGCAGAATTTGATCGTCCTCGCAACCGCCTCTACCAAAGCTGGATGGTGCAAAGACTCATTCAGCAAACATTGAACGATCCTCAGCCTCTCTCTGCCCATGAAAGGGAGAGGCTGATCGGATCGGGCAGGCCTCGAACGATTCGTGAGTTTGATGCGTTGATCACCGCCCCTCGATGGGGTTTTGTTGATGTGGATGCTTATTACAAGGCCTGTAGCCCCCTGCCTCGCTTGCGTCAGTACATCCTCTCCAGCACCTCAGCGGCTGGGTGGCTTCCTACGCGTTTGTTGCTGGTGCACGCCAAGGATGATCCGTGGGTGCCGGCAGGTCCAACCCTGGCCATTCGGGAGGAGTGTTTGTCGATACCGGTTGAGGACGCAAAACAATGGCCTCGAACAGATGTTGTCATCACGGACACAGGAGGGCACTGTGGGTTTCATGCTCCGGGCGACACGTCGCAGGGTCGATGGAGTGATCACCTGGCCGCTCGCTGGCTCCAACATGCTCTGCAGGGCAACGCCAGCTCTGTCGAGGAACAGTGATGGATCTTTCCAAGTCCACAAGGAAGGCTGTCACGTCTTGTCACCTGTTGTTTCATGCAGCATGAGACTTGCTGGAGTTGCCCAGAGCGTCGTTGTAGCGAGGCCGCCAAGGTTGATGTCCGGCGTCGGCTGAGTTCGCCTCGCCGCGCCAGAGTGGCCATAACCGCGCTGGGGCTGCTCACCCACGTCATCACCCTCCAAAATGGCTCGGCGGCTTGGTGGTTGCAAGGGAAGGAGGCTCAATCGACCCAGAAGGCGCCTAAAGTTGAGGATATTTCTGAACATCCACCGTCCTGATGGTGCCCGTTGGGCTGAAGGCGACCGACTCCGGTACCTATTGCCGAGAGCGGGGTTTGTTTGTATCCCGAGCTGGGGAACTGCGGGCGCCAAGTTGTCCGGAACGCCAATGCCATCGCGTCGCTGACGGTGGCCGCGTGGAAGGACATGGAGACACGCCATCAGCGTGACCGACGAGAGATCAGGCGGCACCTGCAGGATCTCCGTATGGAAGGAGAGGGCAATGCCTTAGGCGTTGGCCTTGCGGTTGGCGGCAATGAAGATCCAGGTCCCCTGGCGGAGGACGGGGATGATTGACATCACCAGACGATCGTCAGAAGGGCTTGGCAGATGCTCGAAGAGTGCCAGGACCTGGAAGAGTGCTAAGGAAAAGGGAGAAGAGTGCCAAGAAAAAGGGAGGTCGTGCCCATGCACTGGCCAAGCTGTCCAATGTCGGGCTGAGCACGAGCCATCGCTGGTCGTCCATTCAGCCTCCTGCGGATTTGCTTTCGGTGCCGGGCAGTTGGCCCGGTAGCTGGTCGAGACGACCATCACGCTTGAGCTTGGCTTGCACTTTCAGCCACCCGAGGCCCACGGGCACCGTCAAAACAAGAGGAACGGCCGTGAGGACAGGTCGACTGCTGGCGGCCAGAAGAGACGCCGCCACTGCAAGGGATCCAAGGAGAACAGACTGGCCTGTGCTCTGTTGGGAGAGGGCAAGGCGGCGGAGAAGGCGATCGGTTTCTCCGGCCCGGATCTGCACCTGCAAGTCACCCTGCTCAATGCGTGAGAGGCTCTCTTCCAGACGGCGAGGAATCCCAAGGGCTCGCGAGCCGACATCTGCCGCCTGGCGGGTGAGCTCATTGAGGAGGGTGCTTGATCCTTGGCCGCTGCTGGTCATCAAGGGAAGGAGGTAGGGGCGGGCAATCGCCATCAGACTAAAGCCGGGATCGAGGCTTCGACCCACGCCTTCAAAGGTGGACAGGGCTCGCATGACGAAGATCAGTTCGGCCGGCAATCGAAACGGCTGGCCGTAGACCAAGTCGTAGAGGTCTCCGGAGAGCTTCGCGATGATGTTGCCGCTGAACGGTGGTGTGAGAGCCTCGTTGAGCATCAGCCTCACCAGACGTCGCACGGGCCCAGGATCGATGCCCATGGCGATCACTCCCGCCTGCTGGAGCTCCTCCACAAGAAGAGTGGCATCCCTCATGGCTGCCGCTTGGACCATCCGTCCCAAGCGGCTGCGAAGCCGTTCAGACAGATGACCCATCATGCCGAAGTCGTAGTAGATCAGCGCTCCATCCGGCGCGACAGCCAGATTCCCCGGGTGAGGATCGGCGTGAAAGAAACCAAAGCGCACCAATTGTTGGAGATAGCTCGCCGCTCCTCGTTCGGCGATCACGCTGGGATTGACGCCAGCCTCCAGAAGGGATTGGCGGTCGGTGATTTTGATTCCGGGGACAAAATCCAGGCAAAGCACGCGGCGGGAGCTCAATTCCCACACCACGGCGGGGATGCGAATGGTGGGGTCGTCGAGGAACTGCTGCCGAAAGCGCGCGGCGTGCTGGGCCTCCAAGCGGAAGTCGAGCTCGCGCAGCAACACCCGGCGGCATTCCTTGGCAATGCCGATCCAATCGCGGCCCAGGCCCCAGCGGGGGTGTCGCTGCACGGCGGCAGCGACGTGCTGCAAGACCTCCAGATCGAGCCGGAAGAGTTGCTCCAACCCCGGACGTTGCACCTTGAACACAACCTGTCGGCCACTGCGCAGGCTGGCCCGATGCACTTGGGCCAAGCTGGCGGATCCAAGCGGCGTCACCTCCAGATCGATGATTTCCAACCGGCGCTGACCCAGTTCCTGAGCCAGGATCGATTCGACCACCGCAAAAGGAAACGACGGAACCCTGTCCTGCAGACTGGCCAGCTCTTCGACCACCTCTGCAGGAAGGACATCCGGGCGTGCCGAGAGCAACTGCCCCAGCTTGATGAAGGCGGAGCCGAGCACCAAGAATTGTGCGGTCAACCACCGTGCCAGTTCACGCTGCCGTCTGGCCTGCCGCTCGGGAGTGACTCCTCCTGGATAAGTCCAGCGACGGCCGTTCCACCAGAGGAGGCTCATCAGCCGAAGGACCAGCCACCAGATCCGCAGCGGGCGAGTCCACCCCCGCCAATCGATCCGAGCCGAGGCCCGGAGCGTGGACGCTCCCATCAAAAGGACCCCGCCGAACCACTCCCGCGATTGGGTTGCTCAAGCTTGCGGGCCACTGAGGCCACCTTGGCGCGGAGAGCATCGATTTGCTCCTGGGGATCGAGCGTCCCAGTTGCATCCTCACGAGATCGTTGCGGGGGGGGATCTCCCATGTCGAGCCGCTCAGCTTCTTGCTCCACCTCTTGCCAGAAGAGTGTCCACTCTCTTTGCAACCGTTGGGGAGCGTCTTGGGCCAGCACAGCGAAGTCGGCGGCCCGATCGGCCAGTTGGCTGCCCAGGCGGGCGCCTATCCGGTTGATTGTCGCCTGCAGCAAGGATTGCGGCGTGCTCATCAGCGGGTTCTGCACCGTGCACGCACTGTGGCAGATCAGGGTTGGCTTGGGGTTGATTCTGTGTCAGGTGCGACGTATGGCCGGTCCTCCAGCGGGCTGTTGGGGGGTTCTGGCGGAGGCAGCTCGGGGGTCGGCGGGGTGAGCAAGAGTGGATCGTCGCGCTGGACGGGCTCTGACACGGTGGGCTCAGGTCGCGCATCGAAAGCCTCCAGGCGGCGACGCTCGCTCTCCAAGCGCTGTTTCTCCGCGCGCTGGGCGGCCTCCTGCCGAGCGGCTTCCTCCTGTTTGGCGGCCTCCTTTTTCTGCAGCTCCTCCCGTTTCTGGCGAGCCAGGCTGTCGAGATCGGCGGGAAGCGGTTTGGTTTTGACTCCATTGCGCCGACGCAACTCGTCCAAAGAGACGCCTCCGGTAGGAGGCTTGGTTCGAAAGGCGGGGGGGCGGTTGGTGTTCTCTTGCCAACGAATGTCAAGCAGCCGCTGGGTGAACCCGTAACCCAGGCCAAAAAGGAGCCCCAAAAGAAGCCACCGCCGCCAGGGTGGGGCGGGTGGCTCCTGGCGCGTCTGGCGCCGCGTTCGTGGGGTGGACGATGGAGTCGTGGCCATGGGGCACAACCCTCGGATGGTGAGGCCCATCTTGCCTGGGCTCCAGGCTCCAACTCGCCGCATGGGGTCGCAGGGAAAATGGGTCAGGTTGGGTTGACTCCTTGGCGCACCCCTGGTCCTCTGTTCCCGGAGGCGTGACAGCTCCGGCCGGTTTTCTCGCATCCGGCATCACCGCTGGGCTCAAGGCCTCAGGCCGGCAGGATCTGGCCCTGCTCGTGGCCCCAGTCGGAGCTGTTTGCGCTGGAACCTTCACCCAGACCCAGGTGCGCGCCGCCTGTGTGGATCTCTGTTCAGAGCGCTTGCGGGCCAGCGGCGGTCAAGCTCGGGCTGTGCTGATCAATTCCGGTCAAGCCAATGCCTGCACCGGTGAGCGGGGGCTGGCAGACAGCCTGATGGCCACGGAAGCCCTGTCGGAGCGATTGAAGCTGCCTCCGCAGGCTGTGTTGCTGTGCTCCACCGGGGTGATCGGGGTACCGATTCCGATGGACATCCTGCTGGCAGGTTTGGATCCCTTGGTGTCGGCTTTGGGGCCCGAGGGTGGCGGCGCTGCCGCCCGGGCCATTCTCACAACGGATCTGGTCGAGAAAGAGTGCGCTCTGGAGGCTCGCCTGGGGGGACGCTTGGTGCGGATCGGCGGCATGGCCAAGGGCTCCGGCATGATCCACCCCGCCATGGCCACGATGTTGGCGTTTCTGACCTGTGATGCGGGGGTTCCTGCCTCGCTTTGGCAGGCGATGGTGCGTCGGGTGGTGGAGCGTTCGTTCAATGCCATCACAGTGGACGGGGACACCAGCACCAACGACACGCTTCTGGCCTTTGCCGCCGGGGAGCCTCTGGCTGAGGAGCATCTTGAAGACGTGGAGCTGGGCTTGACGGAGGTGGCGCAACGGCTGGCCCGGGCCATCGCCCGCGATGGAGAAGGGGCAACCTGTCTGATCGAGGTGCAGGTGGAGGGGGCCGCTGATGCGGCCGGCGCCCGGGCCATCGCCCGCACCATTTGTGGATCGTCGTTGGTGAAGTGCGCCATCCATGGCCGCGACCCCAATTGGGGCCGCATCGTGGCGGCAGCGGGCCGCGCCGGCGTGGCGTTCGATCCGAACAGCGTGGCCCTCTGGTTGGGGGAGCACCAGCTGATGGCGGCTGGACAGCCCCTGCCCTTTGATCGGCCTGCGGCTTCCGCCTACCTGCGCGAACGAGCCTCCGGGGCCTACCTCCAGGAGGACACCGTGTTGATCCGGCTGGTGGTGGGCAGCGGTCCAGGCGAGGGCCAGGCCTGGGGTTGCGATCTCTCCGATCAATACGTGCGCATTAACGCCGATTACACGACCTAGGGTGGATTGGTTCTGATGGATCGCATGGAAGGGAACCCGTATGCGGACCTTCCCGCCCGCGCGTTCTGGAAAACAGGCGTGGTGCAGGAAGACCCAGGGGCCATCGGTGGAATCTATAACAAAAAATTTGCGATACCCCCTCATGCCTCTCTTGCTGCTGCGGGATCTTGTTTCGCCCAGCACATCAGCCATCGGCTGAGAAAGAATGGTTACAATGTTTTAGATCTGGAACCGGCGCCACCGGACCTCCCTGAAGTACTGCACCAGAGGTTTGGGTTTTCCACCTATAGCGCTCGCCATGGCAATATCTATACAGCTCGACAACTGTTGCAGCTCCTGCAGGAAGCCTTGGGGGAGCGATCACCAAGTCATTATATTTGGAAGAAAAAGGATAAATTTGTTGATGCGCTCAGGCCCTCTGTTGAGCCCGAAGGACTGGATTCAGCGGAGGAAGTGATGGAACATCGCCGCCATCATCTTGTGTGCGTGCGCCAGTTGTTTGAACAGCTTGATGTCTTTTTTTTCACTTTTGGCATGACGGAGATGTGGGAGCACCGAGAATCAGGCACCGTGTATCCCACGGCCCCTGGCACGACAGCCGGAACATTTGATCCGCAGATCTTTGCCTTTCGAAATGCCACCCATAACGAGGTGCGGGAAGACGTCAATCACTTTCAGTCGCTGCTGCGAGGGCTGCGGGGTGGCCGTCCATTCCAGCTGCTGCTGACGGTTTCCCCTGTTCCCTTGACGGCCACCGCCAGTGGCCAGCATGTGTTGGTTGCCAATGCCTACTCAAAAGCAACGCTCCGCTCTGTTGCCGGTCAGCTCTCCATGGAGCATGACCATATTGACTATTTCCCCTCCCATGAGATTGTCAACCATCCGAAATTGCATGGAACCGCATTTGCGGACAATCTGCGATCTGTTCGAGAAGAGATGGTGGAAGCGGTCATGAATTATTTCTTTGTGGCGCATGACCTCCATGGGCCGGAGAAAATTCTGAACGGTCATGATCATGCTGAAGCGCCGCAACAGCCGTCCTCCCCCTGTCAGGAGGTTGATCGAGCCAAGCCGGAAGATGATCAACACCGAGAGGCTGAGATAGCTTGCGAGGAGATGATCCTTGAGTCGTTCGCGCCACCGGGATGAAGCTTGTCGTCTGGGGCAACTCCCACTTACACGCTTTTCGCGACGCCTGGCTAGCACTGGACAGAGAGAATAGGGTACCAGCCTGTTTTTTGCCCACTCCAAATGTGGCCAATTTTGCTGAAGTCGTGCATCACGGCTCGGCGACCGCGACATTGAACTTTCCTGATGGCCGGACACAAGCGGTGACGCTGCCACCCGCAGACGAGTCCGTTCTCGTGATTGTGGGCAATGGCAACTATGGACACTTCTCAACATTCGAACGGCCAGGCTGTTTGCCTCCCCTCTGGGTCTATTCGCCTCGGGTGTCTCAAGAGCAGGGCGTGGATCCCGATCTTCTGCCCTCGATTGCGCCGATATCGTCCACACTGTTTGAAGTGATCTATCGCGACAAGCCCCTGCATGGCTTGCTGCATCGCTGTGGATTCTCAAAGGATTATTTTGCACAGTTTTTGAAGGTTTTTATCTTTATTTCGCCCACCCCTGCCAGCAGCTTTTTTCGGCGACAGCGGCACTCACTTCATTATCTGGAGGCCGCTTGCCTGCGGCAGTTCAAGCAGGCCTATGGCAGACTTTTTGAGCGTCAGGTGCAGGGGTTGGGCCTGCAAGAGCTGACCCTTCTTAACCCCTCCGCATCACTGGAGGCTTGGGATGGCACCACTTCGGAATCATATCTTCTCGATGAAGCGCTACAAGTGCATGCCAATCAAGACTACTGGCAGCAACGAATTGCAGCCTCCCCCCTTCTCTTGTTGGTGGCTTGAGGGACGAACGGAGACCCGCATCGTGGCCGGCGCCAAAGCGAATGCGAAGCAATCGCGTGCTTGAACAGAACACGGCGGCCCATCAAGTCGGGGCAGGGTCGTGACTGGGGCGAGGCCATGGGCCGCCCGACAGGAGGGGAAGTTCCACCTCGAAACGACTGCCGCACCCCGCCGCGCTCGAGACCCGGATGTTGCCGCCGTGGGCACGGCAGACCCTGGCGGCGATGGCCAGGCCCATGCCACTCCCGCCATCGCTGCGATGGGGACTGGCGCGCCAGAAGCGATCGAAGACCCGCGGCAGGTGTTCGGCGGGGATGCCAGGGCCCTCATCGCTCACCTCCAGAAAGGCCAGCCGCCCCCGGCGGAAGACACGAACGCGGATCAAGGATCCCTCAGGGCTGTAGCGATGCGCGTTATCCAAAAGATTGCGAACGAGCAGATGGAGCAGCCCGACATGCCCATGAACCACCAATCCCGTCTCCAGACGCTCCTCGACGCGCTGGCCTCGCAGGCTGAGCGCGTCGCCGTAGAGCTCCAGGAGCTGCCGCAGCAGTTCCCCCAGATCGAGGCCATGGGCCTGATGGGGCCCCATGTGTTCCTGGCGGGCCTGGGTAAGCAGATCCTCCACCAGCCGTTGCAACTGATCCGTGGCGCTGGCAATCGCCTCGAACCGCTCCTGCTGCGCCCGATCCCCCGCTCGACAATCCAGCAATCCCATCTCCGCATTGGCCGCCATGGCGGCCAGAGGGCCCCTGAGATCATGGGACGCATCCAGTTCGAATTCCCGCAGGCGTCGCAAACTGCGCTCCAGCGGCTCCACCACTCTGCGGGACAGCAAAGTGGCGCAGGCTGCACTCAGGATCAAGGCCAGGGTGATGGCGACGGCCATGGCCAGATCACGTTGCTGCAAGCGTTTGTCCACCGGCTCAAGCCCCTGGCTGATGCGAAGCCACACCTGGGGTTGGCCCCGCATATCGAGGCCATCGGCATCCGCGGGGCGGATCAGGGCGATGTTGTCTGGCGTGGTTCTCCAGATCACCCGCTCGTTGGGCCCTCGGCGAGGGAGCGGCCCCAGGCTGCGCACTTCCCCCAACCGGGCCGTGGGGTGACGATCGTCGGCGACAACCCACTCCACTTGCTGATGGGCCGTGGCGAAATCCTTGTGGCTGGCTTGCTGATCCCGCTCGCTGCCCGGTAGGAGCAGGGGCAGGGGCAAGGAGGAAAAATCCTCGCCAATCAGCGAGAGTTGGCTGCGCACATCCGCCAGCACAATGTTCGCGAAGCCCTCTCGCACCGCCGCGGCGAAGACCAGCAGCACCCCGGCCAGAGAGCCCAGGTAGAGACCGAGGAGTTCAAGCTGTTGGCGCCGCACCGAGCGGGCCGGTCGGGCCGTGGGCACCGTGGAACGCGACCAGGGCCAGTTCATGGCGAGGGCAGCAGGCGACAACCCTGCCCGTGAACGCTTTCCAGGGGATCCGGGCAGCCGGCGGCCCGCAGTTTGCGCCGGAGGTTGTTGAGATGGGTTTTCACCGTTTCCTCCCTGCTCTCCACCTCAATCGACCACAGCTGATCCAATCAATGGTTCCGGCTCACCAGGCGGCCTGGATGTCGCAGAAACCATTCCAGCAACTGCCGTTCCTTGGTTGTGAGCGTCAAGGTCTCCTCCCCCACCACCGCCAGGCCGCTCTCCAGATCCAGGCACAACGGCCCCCAGGCAAGCTGTTGCCAGGCATAGGGCCGATCGGACCGCCGCTCCAGGGGGTGGAGACGAGCGAGGAGTTCCGCCATCCGGAAGGGTTTAACGGGGTAGTCATCGGCGCCGGCCCTCAGCCCGGCCACCACATCGTCCACGTTGTCGCGGGCGGTGAGCATCAGCACGAGGGTGGGGCTCTGCCGTTCGCGCAGGGCGCGCACGATCGAGAGGCCATCCCTTCCGGGGAGCATCCAATCGAGCAGGGCCAGGTCGTAGGGGTTGCGGAAGAGCTGGGTCATGGCCTGCAGCCCATCGCTGACCCAGATCCCCGAATGCTGCTCCCGCTCGAGAAACTCGCTCAAGGGTTGGGCGAGTCGAGCGTCATCTTCAGCCAACAGGATGCGCATCGTGGGGGGCAAAAAGCTGGGCTGGAGGAGGGAGGGGCAGATCAATCGCCACGATCCGACCTTCGGCATCGTGATGCACCGTGCAAATGGCGCCATGGCGCGCGCGGAACAGCTGGGATTCCGGCAGGCCCAGGTGCGCCGCCAGCGTGGAACGGGACACGGGGGGAGGCTCCGCGGCCGTCAGCGACCGGGGGGCGCGGTCATCGCGGCGCTGCCGCGGCTCCCCTCTGTCGAGCCGCAACACCCAGGGAGCGAGCAGTCCGCCGATGAGCAGCACAGCCATCAGCTTCAGCGGACCCAGCAGGCTCAGGGATCCCATCCACAGGGCACCCGTGCCCAGGCGCGCCGGCAGCCGTTGCTTCCACGGCAGCTGTTCGCGCAGATCGATCAATGGCGGCTCGATGACGCCAGGGCGCGCAACGGGTTGGCCAACAAGGGAGACAACCATGGCGAAAAAGGCCGGCATGTTGAAAGATTCGCGGAGAAGCGTGGAGATTTCGGCAAGACCTCGCCGGCCCCGCCGCTTCATCCCCTCAGGCCCCGATCCGGGCTGACCCAGCGGGCTCGTGCGCCGGGATTGCGCGACGGCGAATGCCAGCAGGCCATCAGGGTGGAGGCGAAGGTGAGCAGCCAGGAGGCCGTTGGATACCAAATCATCCAGAAACCGATGCGCCTGAGGCCTGTGCCGTAGGGACGATCCAGCAGGAGGCTCACGGAAAATTGAAGTCCACAGACCAGCAACAGGGCGAGGCCGAGGCCATGGGGGAGGAGATGGGCCTCAGCCATTCCCGGATCCAGAACCCGGATCGACTGCAGCAGCGCGAGGATCGCTTCCAGAGCCAGAAGGTTCACCCAGGCCAGCCTTGCCATGGGCTCCAGCAGCAGAGGCAGAAGGCGCCACTGGGAGGGTGTCCAAAGCAAATCCAGGTTGGCTCGGAGCACCTGCAGGCCCCCATCCGCCCAGCGCCGCCGTTGCCGCCACAGCCCGGAGAGGGTTTCTGGCATCAGGATCCAAATCAGGGCATGGGGTTCGTACCGCACGCGCCATCCTTTTCGCTGCAGCATCCAGGTGATGGCGATGTCTTCCTTGAGTTGCTGAGGATCCCAATAGGCGACGGAATGGAGCGCCTCGCGACGGAAGCAGCCGATCACTCCGGAGACGCAGAACAGGCTCCCGAGCATGGACTGCGCCCGTTTGATCAGCCCCACGACCAGGGAGAATTCCTCCACCTGCAAGCGCCCCAGCAGCGTGTTGCGATTGTGGATGCATGGATTGCCGGTCACGGCTCCCAGGCGGCTGTCGGCGGAAAAGTGGCGCACCATCCAGCCGACGGCATGGGGGTCGAGGAGGGCATCGGCGTCAATGCACACCAGCACCTCATGGCGGGCAAGCAGCGTCCCGGCCCGCAGGGCCAGCGCCTTGCCCTGGTTGCTGGCCAGATGCACCACCCGCAGCCGTGGGTCATTGGCGGCCCAGGTCTCCAACAGGCGGCCGGTGTCGTCCGTGCTGCCGTCGTTGATGGCGATCACCACCCATTCCCGCCAGCGCAATTGAAGGGCTGCCCGCAAGGTTTCCGCCAGGTTGGGCCCTTCGTTGAAGCAAGGGATCAGCACGCTCACCGGCGGGTTGGTCTCCGCTGGGGGGGGGACCCAGGGCTGATTTAAAGTGTGTCCCAAGAGCCCTGGCCTGAGACCTCACCTTGCGGTGTCCTTTGTGAGACCGCTCCGTTCCTGTGCTCGAAACGCAAGCTCCCACAAGCGATCTCGATCTGATCAGCCTCCTGCGCTCCATCCCGGACACTCGAATGCGGCGTGGCATCGGCATTCCCGGCTGGACCCTGCTGTTGGTCGCGGTCCTCGGCATCCTCAGCGGTTGCCAGAGCCTTCGTGATTTTGAGCGTCACTCCTGGCGGAGAAGGCTTCGCCTACTTGTGCCACGAGTCAAATGTTCTTTATGAGCACTGACACAACTACATCGAGGATGGGAGTGTGGCCTCCCGGAGCCGGCCTGCAGGGGCAGGCTCCAAACCACCCCATGCTGCTGCGGTTAAGAGCTGCGGTAGTGAGCGATGGGGAAAAGGCGGCCTTGAGCCGTCAGGTGAGTGATGGGAAGATGAGCAACAGCGAATCGCCGCTGACGCATCGAAAAGTCTTCCAGATGCTGTCAAAACGGGTGCAGGTAGGCGGCACCCGGATCAGTGTGGACGTCACCTGCTTACGGTCCACGCGGCAGCCGGTGTTCAGGCGACATGAGCCCATCACAGGCCTCGATGTGGAACGTGGGAACCTGGCATGGGGTGTAAAGGGAAAGTCTCAAGTGGCCACAACCACGAGGGCGAATACCAAGACCCATGACAGGGGCGGATCAGCCCGTAGTAGTGATGAAGGAGCTGTAATGGCTCTGGAGCAAAGGGGCTGTGTTATCCCGTCCGGATCAACTCAACAACTGCCATTGGCAGGAGGAAGGAGATGAGCTCGGACAAGCCGCTACCGATCACCAAGGCGATGGTCTGGAAGGCCTATCAGCAGGTGAAACGGAACGGGAATGCGGCCGGCGTTGATGGTCAGAGCCTGGATGACTTCGCCAAGGATCTGAAGAACAATCTCTATAGGCTATGGAATCGGATGGCATCCGGGAGTTACTTCCCGCCGCCGGTTCGGCGTGTTGAGATTCCCAAATCCAACGGCGGAGTTCGCCCTCTGGGCATTCCGACGGTGGCTGATCGCATCGCGCAGATGGTGGTCAAGCAGATGCTTGAGCCCCAGTTGGAGCCGATCTTCGATCAGGACTCCTACGGCTACAGACCGGGCAAGTCGGCCCACCAGGCTGTGGAGAGCTGCCGTAAGCGCTGCTGGAAGTATGACTGGGTTGTGGATCTCGATATCAAGGGGTTTTTCGACTCGATCGATCATGACCTCCTGATGCGGGCCATCCAGTTCTATACATCCGAGCGCTGGGTTGTTCTGTATCTGCGGCGCTGGTTGGAGGCTCCGGTGGAATTGCCTGATGGGACCCTTAAGCCCCGGACCAGTGGCACGCCTCAAGGTGGTGTCATTAGTCCGCTACTGGCCAATCTGTTTCTGCACTACACGTTCGACAAATGGATGCGGCGGAGATTTCCCCGCGTCCCGTTTGAGCGTTATGCAGACGATGTGATCTGTCACTGTCACTGCCGCGCTGAGGCTGAACGGCTCATGGATGCCCTGCAGGAGCGATTTGCCTCCTGCGGGTTACAGCTGCATCCTGAGAAGACCAAAGTGGTTTATTGCAATGATAGCAGCCGCCGTGGTCAGTTCGATCAGATCCAGTTCACGTTTCTCGGCTTTTGCTTCCGGCCACGTATGGCCAAGAACCGCTATGGGGAGATCTTTACGAGCTTCCTCCCAGCGGTGAGTCCGCATGCGCTTAAGCGCATGCGAGAGAGGATCAGGAAAATGCATCTGCGTAGGCGGATGTTTTTGCCTTTGGAGGAGATCGCCCGGCTCCTGAATCCGATCCTATGGGGTTGGATTCAGTATTACGGACGTGTTTATCCAACCGAACTGAGGGCCAAGCTATTTGGCTATCTCAATGAGCACCTGAGCGCATGGCTGCGTCAGAAATACAGCCGGCTGTTGCGACATGACCGCCGCAGCCGGCAAGTTCTGGCGAGGATCGCTCAGGAGAGATGGGACCTTTTTGCTCACTGGCGTGGTGTTGGTGTTTCGGCTGGATGACAGGAGCCGGATGACGCGAGAGTGTCACGTCCGGATCTGTGGGGGCCTCGGGGGGAAGTTCCCCGGGGCTACCCGGCATCCTGGGATCAAACCCTTTCTCCCCACGGGGATCCTTGGCCTCTGCGGGCCCAAGGATCTGAGAGAGATCCAGTTCATCCACCAGATCCAGCAAGAAGTACACCTGGTGATCGCCGGCAAGCCA
>JBJOHA010000090.1:0-5111 GCA_046047935.1 Cyanobacteriota bacterium | reverse complement strand
CCCCCAAGCGATCCATGCCATCCGTCTCTCGGTATTTCTGCCTAGGAGAAGGATGAAGGCGGTCTTAGGAGAGCCTTGATCTTTCTCCTGTCTTGCAAAGCTCCAGTGGCGCGGGGCTTGTCCAACACGGGATAGATCGTGGCTTCGCACGATCTATCCATGCCGTTAGAAGGATCAAAGGGAAGCCGGCAACTTTGCCGTCATGACGTCAAAGCGCTAAGGTGATGGCATGGATGAAACAAAACGGGCCACGATCTACTTCGACGCGGATGTGCATCGTGCACTGCGCTTAAGTGCTGCTGCATGTAACCGCTCAATATCTGACATGGTCAATGAAGCAGTTCGCATGACGTTGGCCGAAGATGCTGATGATGTAAGAGACGCTGATCAGAGGGAGGAAGGGCAAAGTACCAGCTTTGAAGAGTTTGTCACAAGCCTAAGAGATAGTGGTCGCATATAGTCTCATGATCAAGCCTTCGGCTGCCAAGGAATTGCAAGATGTATCGGACAAGGCGACGTTATCTCGATTGATTGAGAGGATTAAATCACTGACAACTCAGCCAGGACCATCAGGGGCTGAAAAGCTTGTGGGTAGGTCAAACCTCTATCGTGTCCGCCAAGGCAATTATCGGATCATCTACTCTGTCGATGATCAGTCTCGTGTCGTTGATGTTGTTAAGGTAGGCCACAGAAGAGATGTCCATCGATGATTGGACCTTCTAACATCAAGATACAGAAGACGGACGCGAATGAGTCGGCAATGGTCATGGTCGCCTGCCCGCTTCTGATCTGGATCGTTGAGGGCTGACAGAACTGGTTCTCTACCCCCCCCTCTTTGAAACGCTGTGCGCATGGACGTCAGTGTTGGGCGCATTGACGTTGTTGACCGCCTTGTTGGTTCGAGAGCAGGGAAGCTTTATTTCGGGAGCCTTGGTCTTGACAGCAGCAAAGGCAGACAGCAGCAGGCCATCAACGGGCCGGGCGGAAGGTTGAGGCGCATCGCCAGCGCGCAGCTGGACACGCTCACCGCCAGGCCGATCAAGGCGGCTCGGCGCAACGCCTGCGCCAGACACGTCGCCCCCGCCAGAGCCGCCAGACTGGGAGCGCAGATCAGTCCCATCACCAGCGCCAGGCCCACCGCAGCGGTGGCGGACACCACCACCACCGCCGTGAGGGCCGCCATCACAAGCCGCAGACCGCGCACCGGGATCTCCAGCTGCTCCGCTCCCTCGGGATCGAGTCCGAGCCACTGCCACCGTTGAAAGCCCCAGCCCATCGCGAGCAGCACCAGGGCCAGCGCCAGCCCCATCCGCAACAGGTCCTCCGGCCCGGCCACCAGCAGGTCGCCGAAGAGCAGGGCCTCCAGGTCCACCGGCCGTTGCAGCGCTTGCACCAACAGCACTCCCAGCCCGAGACAGGCCGCCAGCACGGTGTTGATCACCGCTTCGGCGGCGCCATCGCCGTCGTGGCGGGCGGCGATCACGGCTTCCACCAGCACCACCGCTCCGATGGCGCTGGCGGAACCGGCCAGCAGCGGCGGCAGGCCAAGGAACTGGCCGATCACCACCCCTGGCAGAACGGCGTAGGCCATCAGGTTGGTGGCCAGGACACGACGCTGCAGCACCAGCAGGGTGCCCAGCAACGGGCAGGTCATCCCGCAGAGCCCCGCCAGCAGAAGGGGGATCAGCCAGTAGGTCGCGTTCAGTGCTGCCACAGCCATGGGGAGGGACGGGCGGGTTCGCGGTGCAGAGTGCCGTCCTGGAGGAGGTGGGAACAGAGGCGGGGAAGCGTCGGTGGCAGCTCCCCATGGGCGCTCAACACAACCGCTGTGCCCGCTTCCACCAGTGCGCGGATCAGGGCACCGAGCTGTTGACGGCTGCTGCCATCCAGAGCGGCGAAAGGTTCATCGAGCAGCAGCACCCCCGGGCGTTGCGCCAGGGCCCTGGCGATCAGGGCCCGCTGCCGTTGACCGGAGGAGAGGTGGCCGATCGGCTGCTCCACCAGGCCCTCCAGCCCCACCCGTCGCAAGAGCGGCAGGCTGCTGCGTGGATCGCCATGGCCCGCCAGAGCCACCAATGCGCCCAGCCGGATGGGGTAGCGCCAGTTCAACGAAGAGGCCTGGGGCACGAAGGCCAGGCGGCGCCTCTGCCCCGCCAGGGGGCGACCCTCCAGCCGCACCCAGCCGCGGCTGGGCCGTAATCGCCCCTGCAGCAGCTGCAACAAGGTGGATTTGCCCGTGCCGTTGTCGCCGCGGATGACGCTGCACGTCGCGGGGCTCACTTCCAGATCGACTCCGGCGAGCACAGGAGCTGCGGCGTAGGCAAAGGCGAGATCTCGGGCCTGCAGCAGCGGGGGTTCCAAAGGCGCAGAGCCAACGACTGTCCCACCCTAGAGCCGCATGCGAATGAGAACCGTTATCATCCCCGTAGTATGGAGTCCGGGTGGATGCTGGTGTCCCTGGCCTTGCTCGTCTCGACGTTGGGGGCAGCCGTGCTGGTTCCCTTGTCTCCCGCCCGCGCCGCCACTCCCCCCTTGGTGGTGGCCGCCGATGGCATCCTCTGCGACCTCACCCGCACCCTGGTGGCCGAGCAAGCCCGGGTGGCATGCCTGATCCCGGCCGGCCGAGACCCCCATCAGGCTGTGCTGCGGCCCCGGGATCGGCAGGCCCTGGCAGAAGCCAGGCTGGTGCTGGTCAACGGCTATGGCCTGACCCCCGCCCTCAGCCGGCTCAGCGGCGGCGCGCCGCAAGTGGCCGTGGCGGAGCAGGCGGTGCCGAAAAGCCCCGGCCGCGACCCCCATGTCTGGCACGATCCCAGTCAGGCCGCCGCCATGGTGCGGGTGATCGAGGCGCGTCTGACACCCCTGTTTCTCGGTGGCGAAGCGGCTGCTGTGAAGCGGCGCAGCCAGGCCGCAACGGCCGTGCTGGGCGACCTCGGACGCTGGATCGGGGACCAGATCGACACCGTTCCACCCCGGAGCCGGGTGCTGGTGACGGAACACCGTGCATTTGCCAGCCTGGCCCGCCGTTTTGCTGTGCGGGAACTGCCCCTCCTGGATTCCTTCACCACCGCCGGCGTGCTGCGGCCCGCCAGCCTCGCCGCGATCAATAACGCGGTGCGGTCCTCGGGCACTCGCCAGCTGTTCGCTGAGACGCTGCCGATCTCCAAGACGCTGCGGCGCATCAGCCGCACCAGCGGGGTGCCGGTGAATCCCACGCCGCTGGTGGCCGATGGCCTCGCTCCGGGTCGCTCCACCGTTCAAACCGCCACAGGCAACGTCTGCACCTTCGTCAGCGGCCAAGGCGGCCGTTGCGACGACGCTGCCGCCGAAGGGCTGGCCCGTCGCTGGGCCTCAATCCGCTGATGCATTCCATGGCTGACCGCTCTTTTCTTTCTCCTTCATCGATCCTCTGGCTCGCCACCAAGCGCGCCGGGATCGTCCTCGTTCCCCTCAGTGTTGTGATGGCCCTTGCGGCCCCGGCGCCCTTGCGCGCCCATGGAGCGGCCGGAGGGGAAGACCTGGCCCCCGGCGTGTTCCAGATCGCCCCGGTGCTCACCCTGGAGGGGCATGCCGGGCTGGAGAACAACCTGGAGGGACAGCCACGCCATTACGCCATCGACGGCCTGGTGGGTGTGGTGATGGAATGGGGCCTGCCCAACAAGGGCAGCTTGGCGATCGAGGCGATGGTGGGGCCCGCCCTGGTGTGGGGCGAAGCGGAACATTTTTATGGACGGGTCCACATGGACGACTCCGCTGACCACCACGGCGAGGACTCTCATGACCACGCCGAGGAGCCTCATGATCACGCCGAGCAGGACGATCACGGCCACGATCACGGCCATGGCGGTGGCGCCCCCTTCCGCCGCAGCGATCTCAAAGGACAGCTCCAGGTGCGCTACGACCCCAATCAGCGCCTCTCGTTCTTGGCTGAGTGGTTGCCCTATTACGTGACCCGCAACCAGGGCGAGGATCTGAAAGGTTTGAAGAATGAGCTGGGCTTCGGGGTGGCGTATGCCTTTGGTGATGGTGATGTGAATTTCGCCTTGGGCGATGGGTTGGAGACGATCGCGGATGGCCTCTTCGTCTCTGTGCAAAACCGAACGGGCTGGGAGTCGGATGGCACCTACCTCGGCAACTACACCGATCCTTGGTTGGGCTTCGGCTTCAACGTCGATCGACTCAATGTGACCCTTTCCGGCGGGCCCCGTTTTTACAGCCCCGGCTCCTATGCGGGGCTTCCCAGCCGAACCGACTGGGGCGGGGAGGTGGAGCTGGAGTTTCCGCTCTTCCCCCGCACCATCTTGTTCGCCCACTGGAAGCCGATCTACAGCAGCCAAAGCGGCGAGGGCTGGGGGCGCGGCTGGCAGCACCACATCGGCACGGGGGTGACCTTTCGCTTTTGACCTTTCGCTTTTGAAGCGACTCTGCTGGCCAGCCTCGGCGGGTGGATCAGCCGCCTCGGGAGGGCTTTGACAGGCCTGTGCCCGCAATGTTCTGCGGCTCAGCCAGCTTTCTGGTCCGCAGATGGATGATGGAGCCGCCTTGGGGTCCCATGGCGTCCGCCTCCCAGAATCCAGAGCCGCCCCTGACCATGACAAACCTGCGAACCCCGTTGCTGGAGGCCGAGCTGGCCGTGGACGCCTTGGCAGATTCCGCCCGCAACCACCGGGCGGTGTGCCATCCCTATCTGGCGGCCCTTGCCGAGGGCAGCCTTCCCAATCCGTCCAGGGCCCTGGCCGACTTCGCCCATCACTACATGGGCTACGCCGCCCATTTCCCCCGCTATCTGACCGCCCTGATCTCCCGGCTCGACCATCCCGACCATCGCCAGGCCCTCCTGGCGAACCTGCTGGAGGAAACCGGCCAGTACGCGCCCAGCGAACTGGCCACCTTGGCGGAGTGCGGCATCCAGGAGGACTGGATCTTGGGCGTGCCTCACCCGGAGCTGTTTCGCCGCTTCCATCGGGCCGTCAACGGTGCGGACGCCGCGGGGGCCGGCGAGCAGCTGGAGGTGGTGTGCTGGCGGGAGATGCTGCTGGCGGTCATCAGCCTGGGGAGCGCCGCCGAGGCGGTCGGCGCCCTGGGGCTGGGCACGGAAGCCATCGTCCCCA
>JBJOHA010000089.1:0-12611 GCA_046047935.1 Cyanobacteriota bacterium | reverse complement strand
TCCTGGCCTGATAGGGCCGACCAACAGGGAAGGTACGTGACCTGATACGAGCCTGGTCGAGAGGCCCAATCACAGTCCGTCTGCCCGGCGCGTTGACTCATGCGAATTGTTACCCATCTAGTTGACGCCGCACACCAGGACGCAGCAGCTGAAAACACCACCACCGGAAACTGAACGAACGTTGGTGCCCTTGCCAGGTCACGGTTTCACGTCACCCTTGAGCCGCCTTCGCCCCTGCTTCCCCATGCTCCTTAGGCTGCTGCGTCTGGCCGAGCGGGATGGTCGGCGTTGCGCCAGCCTCGTGCTCTTGATCGGGACTGTGTTCGGGGTGGGGCTGACGCGATTGCTTCAGGGGGGGCTCAATCTCTCTGCGGTTCAGTCACTGCAGGTGCTTGTGGTGGCGATGCTCTACCTCGTGGGTCCCCTTGTGGTGGCGTTGATCGCCTTCACGCGTCTGACGCCGCTGTGGCTGCGACGGGCCAGGGGGGGCGCAGCCGAAACCGAATGGCTCACCGTGGCACCCGGTCTTTTGCTGGGTCCCCTTCTCTTGGTTGAATCCCTCATCGGAGCTGTTCTGGGAGGTGTGCTCGCTGGTCCACGGGGCGGGGTCGAGTTGCGGTTGACGCAAGCGATCGGCATGATTCAGCCCCAGGATCTGCTCTCAGCGTCGATCCGCACCGCGCTCTACCTCATGGCCGCCGCTCTGCTGTGCCTCTGGGAAGCTCGTCGGCGGCCCCTTGACCGAGCCGGGGCGGAAGATTTGATCGCCAGTCTGATCGCTCGCGAGATCGCCCTGTTGGTCGGCTTGAAGCTGGTCTGGACCCTCGCCGTGAACCCCATCGCCTTGCCCACCCTTCCCGTTTGACGGAGTTTTCTTCCCTTGCCAATGCCTTTCTCTTGTCCATCGCCGGATCGCGATCCGGACGCCCCCGCTGGTGCTTCGGTCTCCGACGAAGCTGCCGACACCGCTGGTGGAGATTCGCGCCAAGCGGATCCGATCCGGGACACCGGCGAGCTGGGCGACCAGCGGGAGGCTCAGGAGCCGAGTGAGCCGAGCGAGTCGAGAGAGCGCTGGTTGTTTCTGCTCTCGGGCGGTTTTCTGTTGTTGGCTCTGCTCGTGGGGATCGCTCGTGACCGTCGCTGGGGCGAACCTTATTTCCTGGTGGACGTGATCGCTCCACGGGCCGACGGGCTTCAGGAGGGCCTGGAGGTGCGCTTGTCGGGCCTGCCGATCGGGCGGGTGGAAGCGCTCGAGCTTCAGCCGGATGCACGGGTGGCGGTCAAGCTGCGGATCAACGATCGCTATCGCGCCTTCGTCGGTCCCCGCAGCCGCGCCCAGAGCGGCCAGGTGGGCCTGGTGGGGCCGACCTTCATCACCCTCACGCCAGATCCCTCTCTTTCGGGGAGAGCCTCCCAGGCACCCCTTCCTCCCTTGCCCTATGACCCGCCTCCGGATCTCAATCAACTCCTGGCGGATCTGGCCCAGTCGCGTCAGCGCCTGGATCAGACCCTTGCCCTCACCACAACCCTGCTGAACCGCCAGGTGCCAACATCCCTGAGCAGTCTCGAACGGTCCACCACAAAGCTCTCGGACTCCATGGGCGACCTTTCGGCTATGGCCAAAACCCTCTCCAGCGAGACCCGGCGCACGGTGCCTTCAGTGCGAGCCCTGACGGGCCGCTTGCAGGGGGAGGCCGAGCAGATCGGGCCGGCAGTGCGCCGCTCCCTTGCCAAAGCGGATCAGACCCTGAACCGAGCAGATCAAACCGCTGTCTCGGCCACGACGGCCACGCGGGAGGCCACGGAGCTGTTGCGGCAGGCTCGACCCGTTTTGCTTCCCACCCTGGAGAACGTGCGGGAGATCACAGGGGCTGCGGACCGGCTTGTGCGCTTTCTCTCAGGGCTGGGCCTCATGGAATCCAACCGAGAAAGGCCTCGATCCGTTCGACCGCCCGCGCCACCACCATCCAAGGGGATGGACCCTTACAAGGCCCATCCCACCGCGCCAGGTCCCTCGCCGTACACACCTTGATCATGGGAAGGGTCAAGAGCGACATCTTCTTTTTTTGATCGCATGTATTTTGGGGTCGAGTATTGTCATGTCATTTTTTTTGTAAGCCCCCAAAAGCTCCTCTGGAGGCATATAGAAATCTCTTTTTGTCATTCAAAAAGGGTTCGGATTTAGAATTTATGGTCCCTGAGAGCCTCAACTTGGTAGATATACGTAATAATCGAATAGTCGGCATAATATTTTGTTTCAATCTCGCGTGTGATCTTGTCGGCAAGTTCCCTTGTTCCGGTGAGCACTTCGATTTTGACGTTCGAAAGAGTGTGCGAGACGCTTGGTTGGCCGGTGGAGCGCACATTGCGACTTCCTTCTCCACCTGCGGCATTGACGGTGTATCCGGTGGCACCCGCCTCTTTGATGAGCTTGGTGAGTTTCTTGGAGAGTATCTCCTCAGCAACAATCACCAACTTCCAAACTTGTTGACTCATGGGTTTAATCGCGAGTTTTGGTGTGAAGAAAAACTTTATCGACCGAGCATCATCTCTGCGATCCCAATGAAGAGTGGAATGCAGATAGCAATGGCTACGGGTGTGCCAATGGCAGTGGATGCACCGATGTAGGCAGAGGGGTTGGCTGAGGGGATTCCTGCACGAAGAGTTGGTGGGCCGGAAATATCAGAGCTTGACGCTGCGATCACCGCTAATACAACTGCACCCCCGATGCTGAATCCAGTTAGTTTGTGAATCATGAACCCAAAACCAAAAGCTATGAATCCATGGAGAATCGGTGCAATGAAGGCATAGATGGCAAACCACTGTGCCACCTTTCGGAGTTCATTCATGCGTTGGGCAGCTTCCATTCCCATGATGATCATTAGGATCGAAAGAAATCCACGGAAGAGCGGATTGAAAAAGCTCTCATAAACAGGCTCTGGCTTGGTAAGAATGCCTAGGGCCACACCCAGAAGCAGAGCGGTGACTGCAGAACTTTGCAAACTTTCTTTGATGATTGGCCAGATCTCAACTTTTTCTGTGATCTTATCTGTTCGCTTGCTGATGTAAAGGCTGGCAATAACGATCGCTGTAACCAAGGCCGGAATGTCCATGAACGGATAGAGAGCTGCCGTCCAGGCTTCATAGGGAACCTTGGCTGCGTCCAACTGGGGGAGTACGGCTGCCAGCGTGGACCCACTCACCGCGCCGAACAATCCACCAGTCGCCACCGCATCTGGCACCTTGATACCTGGAAGGTTGCCTAAGGTGTAGCGACTGATGATGACAATGACAATTCCAAGCAGTACAGCAGCAAGTGCCGGCAGAAGAATTTCTGAGAAGTTGGAATTGCGAATGGCGATGCCTCCAGTTAGACCAATTTTCATCAGCAAGAAGAAGCTGATAAATCGGTATATTGAATCTGGTATCGCTAGTTGACTACCAAGCGATGCAACGACGATACCACCGATGAGAAAGCCTAGGGTTGGAGACTGAAATTGGCTGATGAAAAGAGTCGGAAAATCTGTCATGAGAAGTTTTGAATTTGAGGATTTCTAGTTCTCTATTGACCATGGTTTTAGCAAGCGATCAATCACGTCTCTTGCCCCGGTTGGAGGGTCTCGACTCCTGATTTGGTGTGTTGACATCTCTTAGTTCGCTCGTTCAAATTGATCGGCGGCGGCCCGAGTTAATACCTCTTCAGTTCCTTCATTTAGTAGCCATCCGTGTTGCCGATAAATCCCTAGAGTCTTTGTCACAGTTACGCGCGTCATGCTGCAGAGATCGCCCAGCTGTCGATGGGTGATATTCATTGCTGAAAGTGGTAAGCGAATGCCCTGGTCTGTATGGCTGCCAAAACGTAATCCCAACCAGTGGAGAAGTACAAATAATCTTCTTTCTGCAGGTCGGATGCGAGTCAGTCGATAAAACATAGAAATCTGGTTTATGTGTGATAAGAAGAAAGTTTTGTGATCGGATGGTTCTGCCTTGAGCTGAATAATCAGTACGTCTGATAACGAGCGCAGTTCAGAGGGTTTTAGTGTTAATTGTTGAGGAATTAATATCTCGCCGGGACCCCATAGTCCCAGCGGTAGTAGGTCGCTGTCCTGAGGCCAATTGTTAGCATAAATATAGCCGTGCTTAATCATCCAGCAAAAGTTTACAGGTATCGTCTGGCCAGCTTGAAGGGCAAGCTGTAAAGATGTTTGAGGATTTGTTGTGGATATTGTTGTGACATCTAAGAAAGTAGTGAGAGTCTCTGTAGGCAAAGCCTGCATGAATGTTTTTGGACTGTAGGGTTGACTTGTAAGGACTTGGGGCGGTAAGCCTGAAGAACAGACAATATCTCTGATCATGTTTCCTGAACAATCCCCGGCTGCATTGCCACGTGATTACATCGATATGTTCTGGCGCTACATGCACGTGTTCTGCGATTACATTCGTTGGATCGTAAAAAAGCCCCGAGGGTCAACCCGGGGCTTTCTGTGATCCTATGAAGTGAAAAAATGCCTGTTAGATAGTGCTTAAAACTTGTAAAGTGGATGCATTAAATCAAGTGAGAGCAGCTACTGCCTGGTGCAGGGCTTCCCCTCGGCTAAGGCTTGTGCATTCAGCTGGAAGTTTTCTGTAAAGGCCAAGTTTATCCAGGCGTCTCTGAGTGGTTCCACTCGCTCCAACAACGTAAACCTGACGGCCTTTTTCAATCGCTTCCTCAACGGCGTTCTCCACAGCCAACGCAGCCGTAACCCCAAGGTGGGAGACCTCAGTCAGGTCAAAAACCACTGCCTTGCAATCGCCGATGGCATTGTGTTCCCGGCCGATGGCCTTGGCGACACCGAAGATCATGGCTCCGTTGAGTTGGAAAAGAAGCACCTGCCCTCGGCCTTGATCGAGAAGTTGGCGCTCCTCAGGGCTGATGTTCAGATCTCCATCGCCAGTACTGATCGACTTGACAGATTTGCTTTGGAGAGCGCTCATCTTGTCGATGGTAAGAATGTTGGCAATAAACACCCCGATGCCAACTGCCGCGATCAGATCAACCAGCACCGTAAGAGCTATCACCAAATACATGATCAGAGCTCCACTGATCGAAATTCGGTGGGCCCGCTTGAGAAACCCCCAATCCACGATGTCGACGCCCACTTTAAGAGCAATTCCCGCTAGGACAGCTTGTGGAATCTGGGCAGCTACGCCACTGAAGACAAGCACAACCACCATCAAAATGACGGCACGGCTGATGCCTGAAAGTGCGCTGCGACCTCCCGCTTGGATATTGACGACAGTGCCCATGGTGGCTCCCGCGCCAGCAATGCCTCCAAACAGCCCGGAAACCAGGTTCCCCAAGCCTTGACCGATCAGCTCTTTATTGGAGTTGTGCTCTGTCCGTGTGATGCTGTCTGCTATCACCGCCGTTAATAAGGCGTCGATACAGCCGAGCATCCCGAGGACTGCCGCATCAACAAACATCACCCTTAATTCATCTAATTCGAAAAAGGGCAACTGAAGCTTTGGGAAACCTGAGGCGATCTCACCGATGCGGCGAATTTCATCGCCACCACTGAAGACTGTAAGGGAGAGCGCTGTTCCAACAATCAAGGCAATGAGTTGGGGCGGGGCAATCTTCTTGACTTGGGAGGGAGTCAACCAAAGGATGGCCAACGTCACCACGGCAAGCATCACTTCGGGCAGGCGCGCATTCCCGATCAGTTGCGGTAAGGCCGTCAGGGTGCCCATCACGCCACCTTTCGGTAAGGCTTGTCCCAGAAAAGGGCCAAGCTGAAGAATGATCAAGATGAAACCAATTCCACTCATGAAGCCGGAGATGACCGTATACGGCATCTGGGTGATGTAGCGACCCAACTTCAGCAGACCAAACAGGATCTGAAACAATCCAGCCAGCATGACCACCGTGAAGGCCATGGCTAGACCATGTTCTGGGTTGCGTGCTGTGAGGCTCGCAATGACCGAGGTCATCACCACGGTCATCGGTCCAGTGGGTTCCGAGATCAGGGTGGGTGTGCCGCCGAAAACAGCAGCCATCAAGCCGACCAGAACAGCGCCCCAAAGGCCGGCGGCAGCTCCGGCGCCACTGGCGACACCGAAAGCAAGTGCCAAGGGCAAAGCCACAATGGCAGCGGTCACGCCACCAAAGAGGTCACCTTTGATGTTGTTGGTGCTGATGTGGTTCAGGACACGGAAAGGAGAACGCCCGGGAGGAGGCGACGCGATGGTCATGGGCTACAGGGAGATGTCGTCGCGGAACCTTAGGGAGTGTCTGGCTTCTTTGGGTCGCGTCCTCACTCAATGCATCACAGCAGGCCGCGATATCGCATGAACAGTTGCACCATGGCCCACGAACCGAGGGTGACCTTGACGGCCACAAGCATGTTGAGCCAGGGAATCCAGCCACCGCTGAGGACCGTTCCAAACGGGCCGGAGGGCAGCGACAAGCCCAGCAAGAGCAGCAGGGCCATGGCGATGAACCCCAGCAACGCCGCCTTTTCAGACAGGTCTGCCCGATAGCGACGGTAGAGACGCTGGGCGCGCTCCGCCCCGCCGCTGATCAACGACAGACCGATCGCGGTGCCGCCGGCAACACCTGCGGCAAAGCCGCCGCCGGGGCTCAGGTGTCCCCGCAGGGCCAGCTCCAGAGCGACCATGGCGGAGATGGTGGCCCCCAGTTCACACAACACTTGGCTTGGGGCATCTTCGAGAGCCTTGATGCGGTTCCGTTCCTTCTCGCCTTTGAGCAGCTCCCGCACCCCGAGGGCGGCAAGGGTAAAGACCACGACTTCCGAAATCGTGTCGAACAGGCGGGTCTGCAGAATCACCCCGGACACCAGGTTGGGGACCCCTGTCTGCTGCGCGATCGTCACCACCAGTTCACGCACGCCTTCGTCCCCGGGCAGGGAGCTGGCCAGCGGGGCGGCAAACAGGGCAATGGCCGAGAGCAAGTGCAGCCAGGTCATGGATTCTCGCGCTCCAGGCAATCCAGCCGTCCGCCTCGGGCCAACCAGGCCTCATGACCGGCGCAGGTCTGCAACCTTTCTTCCAGGGCCGCACCACGCAGCACCAGTTTTCGATCATCTTCGAGCCAACCATGAATCCCCTCTTCAGAGGGATGCAACCGCAGGCGCAGGTGCAGGGGCGCAAGCCAAGTGCTCAGTTCTTGATCGATGGCCCGCTCCCCGGGATGGGACCGCCGGTCCTCCAGCCGCAACGCCATCGACGAGCGGAGAGCGATGGCATAAAGGGTGGTGGAGAGCAAGGTCCCCACCAGCGCTTCGGTGAGCGCGACATCGGGCGCCCCCAGGAGGGCGTACACCAGGGTGGCCACCGATCCAAGAATGCCTCGGAGCACCAGGGTCTGGTAGGGATCGCTCTGGCTGACCAACAACACCGCCGTCAGCGGCAGCAGCGCGGTGATCGGCAGGAGCAGATCCAGGGAGTCGCCCAGGTTCAGCAGTGGTGTCATCGGCGTTCCCCCGAGTTGGTGGCCAGCACGTAGCCAAAGATCGTGTTCCAGATCACCAGGCCCAACAGGGCCAGGGTCAACAGCGGCCATTGCCGCGGCATGCGCAGCAACAGCCCCAGAACCATCAGCGCAGAGCCGAGCGTGTCGGCCACCGACAGCTTGTGCAGCTTGCGCAGATAGCTGATTGGCTCCAGCAGGGGCCAGGTTCCCCAAAACCAAAGGAGCAGGCCCGCTCCGAGCAACAGCAGGGACAATGGTTCGCGCCACATCAGTGTTCGACCTCCCGCAGCAAATTGGCCAGCAGCAACATGCCGGCATTGCCAGCGCTGAGGCTGATCGCCCCCACCAGGCCCAGCATCCAGTCGGCCCGCATCGCCGCGACCACCAGCACGATCAAGGCCACCTTGGAGGAAATGCTGCCAAATGCAGCCAGTCGGTCCCAAACCGTGCAGGGTCTGAGAACAACCGCCAGTGGGATCAGCAAAGCCAGCACCATTCCCCAGAGCAGCACCGTCATGGCTGGTGCCCCCCCTTTGGACGTTCCCGAAGCGGTTTCAGAGCGTGGACGTTGTAGAGCGGCGATCCATCCCCTGCGCTCACGCCCAGCACCAGAGTGAATGGGGTGAGGGTGATGGCCAAGACCTCGAGAAACATCACCAGCACATCGCCGCGAGAGCGGGAGGGCACTGTGAGCCAGCGTTCTTGCTCCGCTTTTGCTCCCAGAAGGGCCGCTGCTTCCAGATAGGCCTTTGGCACCGCCACAAGAGCCGCCCAAAGGGCAGGTCCCAGTTCTGAACGGGAGCGGCAAACGCGGCGCGAACGAGGCAGAAACACTGCCACGGCCAGACCAAGGCCCAGGTTGAGGACGCTGGCGTCAGAGGTGAGGAGAAACCACAATCCCCAGCGAAACACGGTGGTCAACAACCAGATCATCAGCCCAGCCCCAGGCGAAAGGCCAGCACCAGTCCCGACCCAAGGATGGCCAGGTTGCCCAGCAGGTCTTGCAGGGTCTCACCCAGAGTGAGGCGGGCGATGCGAGCTTCAGGCCGGCGCTCCAGGCCGTGGTGCAGCAGCAGTCCTGCTCCCAGAACAGCGGCGCTGCCCAACAGCGGCTCGGCGCGAATGCCCCTGGACAGCTGCCAGGCGCCCGCCAGCACGAGCAGCGCCACAAGCACTCCAACAGAGAGACGTTCGCTTTTCGAGAGCATCGGCGCGGCTCCATCGCCCGGGGCCCAGGGCGCACCCCACAGACGGGCGTACACCATGACCGTCCCAACAGAAACGACGGCCACACCGGCTGCAAGAGGTCCAGGCAAGGAGTCTTGCAGGGCCTTCTTGGCGGAAAAACCAAGCAGAGGAGGTACTCCGGCAATCGACAGCGATGCCCCTAGAAGCGCGAACTGCACAGCCATTGGCAATGGGCGATCGCTCCAGCCCGCCAGTTGGCGTGAGGGGAGCCGGCCCGCCACCAGGAAGAGCACGGCTTTGGCCAGACCATGGCTGAAGGCCATGGCACCAGCGGCCACGGGCGAAAGAAGAACCAACCCCATCTGCGAGAGGGTGCTCCATGCCAGCAATCGTTTGAGATCGGTTGCGCTCAAGGCCGCCATAACTCCCATGAGGGCACTCGCCAAAGCCACCAGCTGGAGCACGATCTGCAGCCGGGAATCGGCTTCCGCCAAGCGCAGGAGCGGCACTGCCCCCGCAGTGACGACCACACCGGAGAGCAACGCCGAGACTTCAGCTGGCGCGTCGGCATGGGTGCGAGGAAGCCAAAGGCCCGAAATGAAGACTCCTGCCTTGGTCAGAAGGCCGAGCAGCACAAATGCCTGGGCGGCACCGAGGGGCAGCTGCGCCAAGGCCTGCATCGAGAAACTGCCGGTTTGGATGTATAAAAGTGCGACACCGATGAGATAGAGCGTCATGGCGGTGTTGCTGACAAGCAGGTATCGCAACGCCACCCAAAGTTGGTTGTCACCACGCTTGGACAAGATCAGCAGAAAGGCGCTGATCCCCACCACCTCAAGGGTGACATAAATGCTCATCAGGTCGATGGCTGTGAAGGCGGTGTTGAGTCCCCCCAGCAACACCGATAACAACAGCGGCATCGGCGTTCCTTGCACTTGGTTCCAGCAAGCGACCAGCACGGCGGCGACGAGCAGCGCAGCAAGCAGCACAAACCAACCCGCCAGCGCGTCGATGCGCAAGCTCACCCCCGTGTCGCCCAGAAGGGCAAGCGTCACGGCCCCTCGCGACCCGGCCTGGAGGGCTGTCGCAGCGACGGCGGCTGACAACAGGCAAGAGGACAGCACCAAAAAGCGTGAGAGTCCGGGGAGCAGGGCAGCCACAAATCCCACCAAATAGGGGAGCACCAGCCAGATCGTCAGGACAGAGGCGGGGAACAACACCATCACTTCTTTCGCTCAAAACTGCTGACATCGAGGCTGGGATCCAGACGAGCCAATCGGGTCACCACCACGAGGAGGAGGGCTTGGATCGACAGGCCAATCACAATGGCCGTCAGGATCACCGCTTGAGGCACTGGATCGGCGAGATCCATGGCCACGTTGTTGAGGTCTGGCGCTTCGGACACTCCAGTCAAAATTGGACTGCGCAGACCCGAGCGCGCCGCGAACAACACAAACAGCGCCACGATGGCGCTTCCCAAGACATCCATGGACAAGACTTTGAGGAAGAGGTTGCGCCGCAATAGAAGGCCGCTGAACCCCGCCAGAGCGGTGAGCAGGATCAACAGCTCAAGAAGACGAAGGGGAGCCATCACCTGGGGGGGTCAAGCTTCCCGGAGGTAATCGACCACTCTGTGGGAGAGATCGCGCACCGCCGCCAGAGCACGACGCTCCATCCCCCGTGCCGTGTCACGGCTGATCCCCATGCTGCGGGCCACGGCGCTCAAGTTTCGTGGTTCTTCTCCACCCACGCCGTAGCGCAACCGCAAAAGCTCAGCTTCCCGGGGAGGCAGTTCGTGGAGAAGCCGAGCAAGATCCTGGCTGAACAGCTGTCCCACCAGCCGCTCCTCTGGCTGGATTCCGCCGCAACGAATCCTCTCCAGGAGGCATAGGTCGGCATCCGGATGCGCTACGGCATCAAGACTTAACGGCTGCTGAGCGCGGAACAGCACTTCCTGGATGTCGAGAGGCTTGAGCCCGGTCGCCTTGGCCAATTCCTCCAGGGAGGGCGTGCGGCCCAACTCCTGGCTCAAGCTTTGCTGGGTGCGGCGCAAGGTGCTGATCACCTCTCCCACATTGACGGGCAGGCGAATGGTGCGGCTTTTTTCGGCGAGGGCGCGTGTGATGCCCTCGCGAATCCACCAATAGGCGTAGGTTGAAAACTTGTAGCCTCGCGCGGGATCAAAACGCTCAACCGCTTTGATCAAACCGATGTTGCCCTCTTGGATTAGATCCTCAAGCTCTAGATGCGGGCTGGAATACTTGCGGGCAATACTGATTACTAGCCTCAGGTTTGCTGAGATCATCCGTTGCTTGGCACGCAGACCTTCGCGACGGCTACGCATCAATTCCATCGGCGTGAGATCGGATTCAACAGCCCAGGTTTCCAACGTGGGTGGCGAACCACCGGCACGCATGGTGAGTTCCTCCGAGATCTCATCAAGGCGGCGCAATGTTTGCACAGACCTTGCGAGGGTGATTTCCTCCTCTTGACTGAGCAGTGGAAAGCGCGCCAGTTTGCGCAGGTGGGTGCTCAGGGCGTCGCAGCTGCTGCGGGAGAGCTTCTGTGGCGCGGACATGGTTGGCGGGGGTATCCCGTCGAAGTTGGCGGAACCCTACAGAGTGACGAAACAACTTGGGTGAGTTTCTGTCGATGGATCAACGAGAAGCTCAAATTGCCCTGATCAGATCGACTTATGCCCTGCGCGAACGAATATGTGGGTCAATTGGGATTGCCCCAATCAATTTCGCTAGTTCTACGGCAGGATTCTCTGCTTGCTGGGTCGAGAAGTGGGGTTGCCACACCTTTGCTGGGGCTATCGCTTGTGCCGTTGAGCCGCTAGCTGGGCGCTGCTTTCCTTGGCCTTCGATCCGCTCTCAGACGTGCGTCATCGCGATGACGTCGGCATGCAGCGACGGATGGGCAGAAGCCGCTCCCGTGTCTCTGGCGGAGCGAAACGCCGCTTTCCGGGATCTTCTGAGGCCCCTGCTCCCCAATCTGGTGCTTGCGCTTCCTATGAATAGGACGCCATTCCGGGCTCACCAATGCTTGCCCTGCCCCCCCTGCTGCTGGAGATCAGCTCCCATCAGCTCGAAGTCGCCGAAACCCTGATCCAGGTGGGGCGCTTTGTGGTGATCTTCATCGCTGCCCGTGCCATCGCCGAAATCATGGTGCGGCTGCAACTCCCCACAATTCTGGGTGAGTTGATCGCTGGTGTTCTGATCGGGGTTTCTGGTTTGCATCTGATCGTCCCGCCGGAGACCCAGGCGCAATTGAGCGCCTCGGCAGCAGGGTGGGTGGGATCGCTGGCCAATCTTTCGCCCACGGCGGTGCGTGAGATCTATGTCGAAAGCTTTCCAAGCATCCAGACCGTTTCGCAGTTTGGTCTGTTCGCGCTGCTCTTCCTCACAGGTCTTGAGAGCGAGCTCGATGAGCTGGTCGCCGTCGGGGTGCAGGCGGGAACCGTCGCTTTGACGGGGGTTCTTCTGCCCTTTGCCCTGGGGACAGCCGGGCTCTATTACCTGTTCCACGTGCCGTTGATCCCAGCGGTGTTCGCGGGCGCGGCGATGACGGCCACCAGCATCGGGATCACGGCGAGCGTGTTCGGCGAATTGCGCTGGCTGAAGCGCAGCGAGGGCCAGATCGTGATCGGAGCCGCCGTGCTCGACGACATCTTGGGGATCGTGATCCTGGCGGTGGTGGTGGCGATCGTGGGGGGCGGCGCCTTCAGCCTGGGCCCTGTGATCCGCCTGTGCCTGGCGGCGGTGGCGTTCGTGGGGGTGGCGTTGGTGTTGAGCCGCACCGCCGCTCCAGTGTTCGACTGGGTGGTGGATCGGCTCAAAGCCCCCGGCGATGTGGCGGTGGCCAGCTTCGTGGTGCTCACCCTCTGCTGCTTCGCCGCGCAGGCGATCGGCTTGGAAGCGGCCCTGGGGGCCTTTGCCGCCGGCCT
>JBJOHA010000088.1:0-49565 GCA_046047935.1 Cyanobacteriota bacterium | reverse complement strand
GTGAAGCCAAAGCTGCCGCAGCCAGTCTTGACCGGATCAGTTTTTGCAAGCCATCCCGGAACCAAGGAGGCGACATGGGATCCGCCTCCCGGCCTGGACCCTGCTGCTGCTGGCGATTCTCGGCACCTTGGGCCGTTGCCAACGTCTTCGTGAACGCGAGCGCTCCTCCTGGCAGAGAAGGCTTCGCCTCCACCATCCACCATCACGCGGCTCTGACCAGTGCTCTGGAGATCGAGCAGCAGCGCCCACCACCCGCTTCCGCTTTCCGCACCTTCTGCCCGCAGCAAGATGTCGTGCCGCTCAGCGAGGCCATCGCTGAGCGGACAATCGCGCAGATCCCTCGTGGGACAGAGGATTTGGCTCAGCTGATCTGCGACGGCACAACCATGTGTGGTGTGATCGAGCCCATCTCCAGCGGGGGTTCGGCGCAGGTCCTCCCGCCGAGCACGCTCATTGCCCAGGTGACCCTTGACGCATCAGCGCTCGGCATGACGATGGACTCAGCATCGCCAGATCCAAAGTCAATCTTAGGGGAAGCGCCAGATCCCTCTTCTTGCAGTGGATCAGGAGATCGGGCCTGGCCGTGACCTCACCTGGACGTTGCGAGCGAAAGAGACTCCTGAGCACATTCGTGAAACCAGCCTCCGCGCAAGCCCAGAGGCCTTGCTTTGACAGGCGAGAAACCGGTGGAGCCTCAAGTGTTGGCACGGGATCAGCGACACCCAACTGCATCAGGACGCCGCTTGCTATCGAGGGAATGGGGCTGGGGTCATGGGACGTCTCTGGCATGCGGAGGGTGATGCACGTCATTAGGACGGTGATGGGGCTTGCAAGGCGACAGCCGGATCCAGAGGCTGATTAAGACTTTGGATCAGCAGTGGGATGCACGCCGAGACCTGAGTGAGATTACCTGTGCAAAAGGAACGGCTTCAGGGTCACCCCTGCAATTCTGTCGTCACAGATACACAGCGGGTGGTTCCAAGTCTGAATAATGTCAAATGTTACGGGGCTAGCTTGTTTCCAGCCATGTCGTTCTGCTCTGGAGCAAACACTGTCCCTTTTTTCCTCGGCCATGACTCAACCGCTGCCTCGACCTCGGTGGAAGCCCTGCCTTTCCACAACAAGCCTGCGCCACGCTCCACAAGTTCTTGGAGCGAGGTTCCGGAGGTTTTCCACTTCCAGCACCATGACCTGGCTGGCCTGTGTGCCTGTCGCCTTGGTGGGTCTTGGTCTGTTTAATTTAGCGGCCAAGGCCGCTGATTTACCAGAGTTAACGCCAGGTTTTCTTGCCAACAACTTGTTTTTGTTGATCTCCGCAATTTTGGTGATCTTCATGAATGCTGGCTTCGCCATGGTGGAGGCAGGCCTCTGTCGTCAAAAAAATGCCGTTAATATTTTGGCAAAGAACCTTATTGTTTTTGCCCTGGCTGTAACCGCCTATTGGTTCATCGGTTATAAAATAATGTATAATGCCGATTGGATTGTTCCTGGATGGCTAAAGTTTGGTGGTTTATTCTTTGACCCTTCCGTTACTCCGGAAATGATTAAAGAAGCCAAGCTTGTTCCTAGTGTTGATTTCTTGTTCCAAGCAGCTTTCGCCGGCACAGCTGCCACAATTGTCTCTGGGTTAGTTGCAGAGCGGATAAAATTCGCTCCTTTTGTAATTTTTTCACTCATACTTGTCGGAATACTTTATCCAATTTCAGGATCTTGGCAATGGAATGTGGGTGAGGGTTGGTTAAACAAGTTAGGTTTCATTGATTTTGCTGGTTCATCTGTAGTCCATTCTTTTGGTGCGTGGTCTGGCCTTGTTGGAGCCATCGTTCTTGGACCCAGGATTGGCAAATTTGTTGATAGCAAGCCTCAAGCGATTCCAGGACATAATTTATCCATCGCCACCCTCGGTTGTCTCATCCTTTGGATTGGCTGGTACGGATTCAACCCTGGCTCTTGGCTCTCGATGGCTCCTGAGGTTCCCTACATCGCCGTCACTACCACACTGGGCGCCGCTGCTGGTGGCATCGGAGGAACCATCACCTCTCAAATGATGGGTGGGAAGCCTGATTTGACGATGACCATCAATGGCATACTCGCGGGTCTTGTGGGCATCACCGCTGGTTGTGATGGATTTTCCATGACAGCGTCCTGGGTGGTTGGGTTCATCGCTGGAGTATTGGTGGTCTTTTCTGTGATGATTGTTGATTCCTTAAAAATCGACGATCCTGTTGGAGCGTTTTCAGTTCATGGTACTTGTGGCATTTGGGCCACTCTTGCCGTCGGGTTGTTCAATACAGACAAAGGCCTCTTGACAGGGCATGGCTTCGGCCAGCTAGGAATTCAGATCGTCGGCGTGATTTCCTTTGCCATCTTCTCAATTTTGAGCTCTTGGATTCTTTGGACCATCCTTGGTTCCTTCTTCGGTGGAATTCGAGTCACTGAACCTGAGGAACTCGAAGGTCTGGACATTGGAGAACATGGAATGGAAGCCTATCCGGATTTTGCGTCCACAAATTAAATCCACTTTCAAGATTATCCAGTTGGTGGAATAATTCGTACCGATTATTTTGGTATAAGTAACTGGTTCAAGCGATCTGTAATTTCATGGGCGAGATTCACCTCAGAGTCTCGCTTTTTTATGTGCTGAGTCTCATTGCCAGCTGCTGAAGGGCTTCGGCCCATTCCGGGTTGACCGCCCAACTCTCCCTTTGAGTGAGACTCAGGGCAATCCCCTTTTCTTCATAAGCGGCTTCATTGATGAACACAGGCCAAACGGTGGCGGGATCGTCTGGATTCGGCTCCCAGGCCTGGGTTCTCCCATCCAATCCGATGAACAGGGGATCCAAAGGACGCAGAGGCCTCCAATCCCGATCTTGAAGCTGGGGATGCACACTGGCCAGCGGTCTCCCGTGCGGATCCCGTGGCACATCCAAACTACGTAGATGACGATGAATCACCAAACGATCGGGCAGGCGAAGATCAGCCGATCGGGCATCCGCCAGCACCGCCAGAGCGGTCTCCAAAGCCACTTCCGTTTGCCGACAAATGGCAGCGCTGATCACCCCCTGGGGCACGGGCCCCACCTCGATGACCAGACCACAGGGCCAGCGCTCCACCAGATAGCCCTTCTGCCCTGGATCCGCCTCGTGCAGATAAACCGGCAAGCCAAGGCGTCCCTGCAGTCCAGCGGCCAAAGAGAGATCTGCTGGACGGCGTCCATAAACGACCAGGGAATTGCCCATGGCAGCGGTGGTGCTGTGCAAATCCAAAGCCACAAAGCAGGGATGGCTACCGCAAGGCCCCCATCTGGCAAGCAGCTCGCGGGCCCGTCGCACCTCCAGTTCCTGATGGGTTGCATCTTCGAGCAGCTCTGGAAGGAAGGATCGGTTGAGATCCCGTTCCAAATAGCGCCGCCCCGCGCGGATCGCGTCTGGATTCCCTTCGCTGAGAACCACCGAAAGGTCATGACGACGCAGCCGCTCGGGGTCCAACCGCCAGCGATTCAGCAGGTGCACGGCATTGCGCTCATTGCCATGCGTTCCAGCAACCACAAGCACGCCTCCCCGGGACGAGGAAGGTTCCGTCTTCACTGCCTTCATGGCTCTCTGACCAGCGCTTCGCACACCCGACACCCAGCTTGACGCAGAGTTGTTCAAGCCGTTGCCATGCCATGACGCCACCTCCCGCTCTGGTGCGAAGCGTCAAGGCCTTCTGGACCTGGCAGTGGCGCCAGCTGATGAGCGGTCTGGCCCCCGCCGACGCCCAGGGGCGCTACCAGCGGCCCCAGGGAGCCTTCACGGCCCTCCCCCCCCTTCCTGACGATGCGCGACAGCCCGATCGCTACGGACTGATCGTCGGGCGCAGCTGCCCCTGGGCCCACCGGGCCTGGCTGACGTGGACCCTGCGACGCCTGGAATCCAGCCTGCGCCTGCTGGTTGTGGAGCCCGATCCCGAGGCTGGTCGCTGGCGTTTCCAGGAACCCTTTCTCGGTTGCGCCAGCTTGGCCGATCTCTACCGCCGCTGGGGGGGCAACCGCCAGGCCCGCGCCACGGTGCCTCTGCTGGTCGACCTCGAGGACGGCCGGATCCTTCTGAATGAGAGCGCCCGCGTCATCGAGCTGCTCAATGGGTGGCCCGCGGGGGCCGATGCGCCCGATCTGGACCCCGTCGCCTCACGGCAAAGCATCCAAGCTTGGCGGCAGCGTTTTCAGGACACTGTCAACGACGGGGTTTATCGCTGTGGCTTCGCCCGCAGCCAGTTCGCCTACGACGAGGCCGTGACGGAACTTTTTGCCACCCTGGAGGAGACGGATCGCGTCTTGGCCCTCGGGGAGCGTCATGGCGATCGCTGGCTGTGCAGCGGGGACAATCCCACCCTCGCCGATGTGGTCCTGTTTCCCACCCTGATTCGATGGGAGATGGTCTACGAACCCTTGTTCGGCTGCCGCCAGCGGCCCCTGTGGCAACTGCAGTCCTTGTGGCGCTGGCGAACACGGATGTTCCACCTGCCTGGAGTCGCAGCCACCTGTTGTGCCGAGAACTGGCGGCGGGACTACTTCGGAGCCCTTTTTCCCCTGCATCCCTCCGGTCTCGTTCCAGCGGGACCAGATCTGGCCACACTGGTCAACAGCACACCCTTCCACCATCCATGAGCGCCAGCCTGCCCGCCCCTGCCCCATCCGATGGTGATCCGGTCTTCGAGGGGATGTTCGGGACGTACACCATCACAGCCGCCGACCGGCGCGAGGTGTTGGGCTACAGGCTGGCTCTAACCAGCGTGGCCGTGGCTCAGCTGGCTCTGGCCTATCAGTGGCTCCAGTGGGGCAGCGCGGCACTATGGCCCTGGGTGTTGGTGATGGCGGCCGGCCTGGGGCTGGCGTTGCGCTGGATTCACATCTATCTCAGGCCTCTGCATCAGGTACTGCAACTGTTCTGGCTGCTGGGCTGCCTGGGCTTCGCCGGCGTGGCTTTGAAACTGGGGCCACAAGGCATGGTGTCGGAGACCTTGGTCCGGCCGTTGGCCCTCCTGGCGGTGGGGCCCTACTTCGCCGCGCTGACCGGCATCGGCTTCAAGGAATTTTTCTGCTTCCGACGGCCAGAGGCCATCGGTGTCACTCTCTTGTTGCCCATTGCCCTGCTCGGCCGGTTGTCAGGCTGGCTGCCCCTCTCGCTCACCCTTCAGTTTCTGACCCTTCAGGCTGCCCTGCTCTTGCTGCTGTGCTTGCGCAAATTCCCCATGGCCGCAGCGGCCGATGTGGGCGATAAAAGCGTCTTCACTCATCTGGAGCGGCAGCGAAGGACCGCAGCCCGCGGGGAGGTCACCCTGTGACCCTCATCCGCCTGGAGGGAGCGGGAAAGGACTTCGGAGTGCGTCCCCTCTTCCACAATCTGGATCTGACCCTGGAGGACGGGGACCGGCTGGGCCTGATCGGTCCCAATGGCGCGGGCAAATCCACCCTGTTGAGGGTGCTGGCGGGGGTTGAACCTCTGGGAGAGGGGCTGCGCCAGTGCCAGCCCCGCCTGGAGGTGGTGCTGCTTCAGCAGGAGCCCGCCTTTGATCCGCAAGCCACCGTGCTCGAGCATGTGTTCGAAGGGGCGGGGGATCGGCTGGCCCTGGTCCGGGAGGTGGAGCGTCTCTCCCTGGCCCTCAGCGCCGATCCAGCCTCCCCCACCCTGCTCTCGCGTCTGGCGGAAGCCCATCGCTTGCTGGATGCGCGGCAAGCCTGGGATCTGGAACGGGAATGCCACACCGTTCTGGATCGGCTGGGCATCGGATCCGACCCCGAAGCTCTGGGTCAACGGATGGGAGCGCTGTCGGGCGGCAACCGCCGTCGTGTGGCCTTGGCAGCGGCGCTGGTGGCCCAACCGGATGTTCTGCTCCTCGATGAGCCCACCAACCACCTTGACGCCGAGGGCGTGGAGTGGCTGCAGAGCTGGCTGGATCGCTATCCCGGCGCCGTGGTCCTTGTCACCCATGATCGCTATCTCCTGGATCGCGTCACGCGGCGCATCGTGGCGGTGGAGGGGGGGACGGCGCGGCAGTACCCCGGCAACTACGCCGCCTACCTGGAGCGGCGCTCCCAGGAGGAGGTGGTGGCGGAGGCGGCAGCCGCCACCTTTCGCTCCACCCTGCGGCGGGAGCTGGCCTGGCTGCGCCAGGGCCCAAAGGCCAGAAGCACCAAGCAAAAGGCGCGGTTGCAGAGGATCGCGGCCCTACGGGAGACCCCACCAGCTCGAAGTCGCGGAAAACTGGAGCTGGCCGCTACCGCGCAACGTCTGGGGAAGCGGGTGATCCAGGCGGAGGACGTGGGCCTGAGCGTGGAGGGGCGCAGCCTGCTGCGTGGCTTCAGTGGCGACTTCAGCCCGGAGGATCGCGTCGGGATCATTGGTCCCAACGGGGTGGGGAAATCCACGCTGTTGGAGGTGCTTGCCGGGCTACGCCCTCCCAGCAGCGGACGCGTGGAGATCGGAGCGACCGTGCGCATGGCTTGTTTTGATCAGCACAGCGCTCTCCTCCAGCATGCCCCCGAACGCAAAGTGATCGATGTCGTCCGGGAGGCTGCCAGTCGGGTGCTGGTGGAGGGGCGAGAGATCAGCGCGTCGCAATTGCTGGAACGGTTCCTCTTTCCGCCAGCCCAACAACATCAGCCCGTGGGAAAGCTCTCCGGCGGCGAGCGCCGTCGGCTTCATCTCTGCAGGCTGCTGATGCAGGCCCCGAATGTGCTGCTTCTGGATGAGCCCACCAACGATCTCGATGTCGCGACCCTGGGGGTGTTGGAGGAGTTCCTGGACGATTTTCCGGGTTGCGTCATCGTTGTGTCCCACGACCGCTGGTTTCTCGATCGCACGGTGGATCGCCTCTTTGTGATCAGCGATGGCACAGTCAGGGCATTTGAGGGCAACTACAGCGCCTGGTTGGACGTGCGGGGCACCGACGCGCCCCAAGCGGGACGGAACACCCTCCCCGCCAAGATGGCCGCCCCTTCAAAACCTGAACCAGCCAAGACGCCCTCCACGCGGCGCAGCTACAAGGAAAGCCGAGAGCTGGAAACGTTGGAACGTGATCTTCCCTTGTGGGAGAAGGAGCGACGATGCCTGGAGGAGCGCCTCGCGCAGCCAGCGAGGGTGGATTATTCAGAGCTGGAGACGCTCAGTAAAGCCCTGGCGGAGCTGGTGATCCGGATCCAGACCGGCGAGGAGCGTTGGCTCCAACTCAGTGAGCGGCCGGAATGAGTGCAGCAGTGGACACGACGACCGAATGAGGGCCCAACACGTGGGCAGGAAAGCGTCCTCCCCGAACGCCTGGATGGCCTGGTTCCAGTCACGGCCATCGGGCAGACAGGTTCCAAGAGGAACATGAACATCTGCCTGGCCAACTGCGGCGAGGGAGAGAACCGATGGCCGAGGCAGCCGGTGGGCACCCGATGTCTTGGTTCCAACACATTCTCGAAACGGATGCCAAGGCCCCACGGCCGTTGCCGCCAGAGGTTGGAAGCCTGTCATCAGCAGGGCTCCACGGAGGATGAAAGAAGTGGTGGCACGGGTCGAGAGCTCGGCGCCGCTCTCGACATCGCGTTCGCTTGATGAGCACCAGCGCACACAGGGGAGGCGCTTGGACAACGGGGCTCGTAAGGTGGGCGCCGTGAATTCATGCCGGCAAGTGCGGCCGTCTCTCATGAAAAGCATCGACGATCACATCGAAAAAGACAGGGTCGACATCGAGCAGGCACGTGCCGCAGGCGATCTGGGCAAGGTGAGGCACCTGGAAGAGGAGCTGAAGGGCCTGGAGGAGTACAAGTCTCACCATCCCGAGGACAACCACGATCCCACGCCACTCGAGGTGTACTGCGACCTCAACCCTGAAGCGCCCGAGTGCCGGGTTTACGACGACTGAGAACGTTCCAGCTCACGCCAAACGGCCTCCAGCAAGGGTTCCAATCCTCTGGAGGTCGCAGCAGAGATCACCAGCGGCTGCGGAAGAAGCCATCCCCTGTCTTTTCCCCAAGTGGCCAACGCGGCCACCAGCTCTTGCAGGTCGCCATCCAACAGCAGATCGGCCTTGTTGAGGACTAGCAGACGGGGTTTCTTCGGCAACCCATGTCCATACAAGTGGAGCTCTTGTTCGATCACGCTCAGATCAGCCTGCACATCTTGCGAACTGGCATCGAGAAGATGAACGAGGAGTTGAGTCCGTTCGATGTGGCGGAGAAAATCATGTCCCAATCCCGCCCCTGAGGCTGCACCTGCAATCAATCCAGGAATGTCGGCGAAAACTGTGCCGTCGCCACTGGGCCGTCGCACGACACCGAGGTTGGGGATGAGGGTGGTGAAGGGATAATCAGCGATTTTGGGCCTGGCAGCGGAAAGCACGGAGATCAGGGTGCTCTTGCCAGCATTCGGCAACCCGATGATGCCAACTTCGGCGAGCAGCTTGAGTTCAAGGACCAAATCCCACGTTTCTCCCTCGCCGCCTTCGGTATGGCGATCAGGGGCGCGATTTCGATTGGACAGAAAATGGGCATTACCGAGGCCACCGCGTCCACCCATGGCCACCAGAAGTTCATCGCCCGCCGCAGTGAGATCGCCTAGGAGAAGGCCTGTGCGGGCATCGCGCACCTCCGTGCCCCTGGGCACAGGGATCACCAAGGGAGGGGCACTGGCACCGGTCCGGCGATTGGGCCCTCCACGAACGCCATCCTCCGCAGCAAAGAGCCGCTTGTAATGGAAATCCAAAAGGGTCTGCAGATTGGGATCCGCCAACAGCAGCACATCACCTCCACGGCCTCCGTCTCCGCCGGAGGGGCCCCCGGCAGGAACGTACTTTTCCCGCCGAAAGGAAGTGATCCCGTCGCCTCCGCGGCCCCCACGCACGGTGATGCGGGCCTGATCAATGAACTGCATTGGAGCAATCCTAAGATCCAGCCGTCGCAGCGATCGGTTGGCCGAGGTCCGGTTTGAAGGGGTGAGCAAAACCTATCCACCGCGGCGGGGTTCTGATCCTGTGGCGGTGCTGCGGGATTTGGATCTGCGGATCGCCGATGGGGAGTTTTTGGTGCTTGTCGGTCCATCCGGGTGCGGGAAGAGCACCCTGTTGCGGCTCTTGGCAGGTCTGGATGCCCCCACAAACGGGGAGATCTTCGTGGCGGATCAGGCCGTCAGCACCCTCCGTCCAGCGGAACGGAACGTGGCGATGGTGTTTCAAAGTTATGCGCTGTATCCCCACTTGAGTGTGGCGGACAATCTGAGTTTCGGCCTGCGTCGTCGCCAACGGCGGTCCTTCGGGGAGCAGGTTCAAGATGGCCTGCAGCGCTTGACCCGCAGCTGGCCGCAGCCCCTTCGGATCGGTTCTCCGCGGGAGGATCGCATTACCGCCAGGGTCCGGTCAGTGGCGGCGATGCTGGAGCTGCAACCCCTGCTGGACCGGCTGCCAAGGGAGCTCTCCGGCGGACAGAAACAACGGGTGGCACTGGGCCGAGCGATCGCGCGCCAACCGGAGGTGTTCCTGATGGATGAGCCCCTCAGCAACCTGGACGCCAAGCTGCGCACCGGCACCCGTACCCAGATCGTGGACCTGCAGCGCCAGCTGGGCACCACCACCCTTTACGTCACCCACGACCAGGTGGAGGCGATGACCATGGGGCACCGCATCGCCGTGTTGCACCAGGGGCAGCTGCAGCAGCTGGGCACCCCACTGGAGCTGTATCGCCATCCCGCCAATCTCTTCGTGGCCCAATTCATCGGCAGTCCACCGATGAACCTGTTGACCGTGGAGGTGATGGGTCCGGGGATGGTGTTGCTGGCGGGCAAGAAGTTTGCCGTGCCCGATGCCCTGGAACCCCTGCTGGCGCCACGCCACGGCCAGCGTCTCACCGGTGGCCTCCGTCCAGAGCATCTGCGCCTGGCCCCCTCCGCGAACCGCAATCTGCCCGCTGAGGTCAGCCACGTGGAAGCCTTGGGCAACGAACAACTCCTCACCTGCCGACTCCTGGAAGGCAACGCCCTGGTGCATGTGCGCGTCGGCCCGGATCAGGAGGTGCGGTTGGGGGACAGCGTGCATCTGGAGGTGGATCCCACTGGCTGGCGGTTCTTTGATGACGCTGGGGATGCTTTGGTTCCCTCAAGACGTGGGGATCGTGAGCCGATGCGAAGGAGGGAGCCAGAATTGCCGAAACTAGGTTGAGCAACTCCTATTCAGGCGCTACGCATGATGCCATGAAGATCTAACCAAAGAATTCACTCACTCACTCACTCATCAAAGAATCATCATTTGGCACACAAGGTGATCCAATGCTTCATTCGATCAGTTGACGCTCCCGTTGCTTCAGATCGAGGAAGAAAGATCTGAGGAGTTTTGATCAGGCTTGTCCGCCCTGCCGTAATAGCCAAGGCAGGCAGAGGAATCCACATCGGGCCTCAGAGGAACGTCCAACTTCTCACCGCTGTCTCAACAACCCTGGCCGTAACAAGGGGAGGTTCTTGGCCAACTCTCGATTCCTGGCCATAGCGACAACCAAGCGCGGAGGACACCTGCTGGGCTCTCTGAGAACACTCGCTTTGCAAACGAAAAAGGGGCCCTTCCAGGCCCCATGGGTCATTTGGTTGACAAGGCTGACCTCACCCCGTCTCCGTTAAGAGTGTCAGGCGGCCACAGGGGCGGCTTGACGGGAGAAACGAACGATGTTGTTCGCTGTTACGGTTTTGCTCTGACCGAGCAGGCTTCAGTCATCCTCCTGGCGCCCCGTCGAAACCATTGCAGCCCCTGGATGAACTCCCGAAGAATCAGGAGTTGAATGGAGCTGAGCGGAATCGAACCGCTGTCCGAAACACTGGTGTGGACCACCTAGTCCGGCCGAAGCCGAACTTTTGTATTGTGCCACCCCCTCGCTCAAAGTCGGGAGTTTGCTGAGATGGGCATGACCGTACACGGCGCGAGCCGACGCGGCAGGACCGGCTCGAGTCGAGGGTCAGAGATTCGCCCCCCGCGGGAGAGCCAGAGCCATGGCTCAGTTCGGGAAGCATTCATCCCTGTAAAGGGCTCGCAGGGTAAAGGGCTCGCAGGCCCTCCTCCGTGGCTGGTGACGACCCCCGCTCAGTGATCAGGGCCGTCACCAGCCGGGCAGGAGTGACGTCAAAGGCGGGATTGAAGGCCGTGCTGCCCTGCGGCGTGAGCTGCACGCTGGTGATCTCGCCCGCAGCGCCGCGACCGCCGATGTGGGTCACCTCGCTGGCAGCGCGGGCTTCGATCGGGATCTCCGCCACCCCGTCGGCCATCGACCAGTCGATGGTGGAAGCGGGAAGGGCAACGACAAAGGGCACGCCATTGTCATGGGCGGCCAAAGCCTTGAGATAAGTGCCGATTTTGTTGCACACATCGCCGCGCCGTGTCGTGCGGTCGCTGCCCACGATCACCGCATCCACCTGCCCGTGCTGCATGAGATGGCCGCCCGCGTTGTCCACGATCACGGTGTGGGGAACGCCCTCCCGGCCCAACTCGTAAGCGGTGAGACTGGCGCCCTGGTTGCGAGGGCGGGTCTCATCCACCCACACATGCAGGGGCAGACCAGCGCGGTGGGCCTTGTAGATGGGCGCCAAAGCCGTGCCCCAATCCACCGTGGCCAGCCAGCCGGCATTGCAGTGGGTCAACACTTGGAAGGGCTGATCTTGGCGCTCCGCTGGCCGCGCCGCCGCCCAGCGTTGAAACAACGCCAACCCATGGTCACCGATGGCCTCGCACATGGCCACATCCTCCTCGGCAATGGCGTTCGCTTCCGCCGCCGCTGCTTCAGCCCGCTCCGAAGACGTCAAGGGCGCCAGCCGCTGGCGAACCCGTTCCAATGCCCAACGCAGATTGACCGCCGTTGGCCGAGTGGCGTTGAGACCGGCGCAGGCCACCTCCAGGGCTTGGTCGCTCGAATCCGCCTGCATGGCCAGCATCAATCCATAGGCCCCGGTCACGCCGATCAGAGGGGCACCACGCACCTTCATCGTGGAAATCGCATCGGCGGCCTCCTCCCACGTGCGCAAGGAGTGGGTGCAAAACTGATGAGGCAGGCACGTTTGATCGATCACTCCCACAGATCTCCCTCCCTCCTCCAACCAGATGGTGCGCCAGGCCTTGCCGTCGATGTTCATGGTGTGCGTCCTTGTGAGGGTGTGCGACCTTGTGAGAAGGCCATAGGGAGTGCCCCGGCCAATGGTGTTGATCCTCGCCGGCCATCGGCGACTCCAGCAACGGGAGACTCAGATGGGTGCGCGACCCAGATCGGAGGGTCGCTTCATCAACAGGGAGAGATCCTTGCCGATGGAGGCGAGCTGGTTGACCAGCTCCACGGGAGAAAGCTGATCGAGAGGTTTCCGAATGTCGTGGCTGGCCTGGAGGGAAGCGAGGGGATTCTCCATTCCAGAGAGGTCACTCAACAACAACCAGCGAAGCTGAACGGAATAGTGTTCTGCTTTTTGCAGGAAGTATGGCAGTTCTGAATTGAGAATATAGCTGGACGAAAGAAATCCCTTGGACACAAGCAGCAAGGCAACCCTGGTTTGTGCCAATGCAGCATCAATTTCCTCGGCCCAGACGTCGCCAGGCTGAATTGCGCTGTCATCCCATAGATCAGAACCAACATAAGGGCTAAGCGCTGATTTAATCGCTGTCATCCACTCCCGGTCTTGATGACTGTAACTGATAAAAATCTTCTTGCGTGACAAAACTGACAGCCGGTTGGCAAAGCCCTCCATCATCGCCGCAGCGGTTTGAGCAGCGGCAGATGCAGGGCTCAACAAATCGGGAGGCGTCGATGATCGCGTGCCAAATGATTGACGTTTCGCCAAAAACTGATCCGCCGCTCGGCGCCCCCGCTCAAAGAGTTGATCTTTACAGCGATCCGCCTTGGCAAACTCATCAAAGCGATAATCGGAAACATCGATGGCAATTTCGCGAACCCGTGGGATCTGGTCGATCAGATGTTGATCCTCGCAGATCGATGAAGCCTCGATCATCTCCTGCAGAAAACCGCTGATCCAGCGTGGAGGAGTATCGGGGGACCGCGTAGTAGTTCTTAGAACAACAATCGGATATTCATCATCAAAACGGCCCACCATCCATACAGGACATTGGGTCGCAATCGCAGCATCAACGATGAGGCGTCCTTCTTCACGAAGAATATAAGGTGGATACAGGGGAAAGACTCCTGTGGCGATTTTTACGGCTTCCTCCACCAGCATCTCTGGATGTTCCTGTTCTGAAAAGACAAGAAGTCGCTTGGTAGCAAGATCAATCGCCGGCATGGCGAAGGGGATTGTCAAATCCTTAAACGCCACACCCTCTCCAATCAGGCTGCGCACAAAAGCAACAATTCCTGAATTGTCATATTTTGCAAAAGGCCATACCCACCCCGCCAGGAAAAGGAATGGCTTGGGAAGAACAGGGTGTTCGATCAAGGCCTGAAGACTGGTTGCCCTGAGCTTCTGCTTGACTGTTTTCATGGAACAACCGGTAGCCAACACGGCGCCAACAAGGCTTCCGGCAGAGCAGGCTGAGATGCTCTGAAAAACATATTTTGCTTCCAGTCTTTCCAGAGCACCGACATAGGTCAGCGTTCTCACGCCACCTCCACCCAGCACCAAATGAGCCTTGATCCGTTCCAATTTGCCAGCAGAGGCGGATGGCTTGAGTTTAGTCAATCAAAGATTCCATCCAGAACGCGACTTGCAAGAAGAGCAGCTCGAAAGAGCCGATGCAGAGCTCTGATTGAGAAGATCCCAGCACAACTCTCAGATTGGTTGATAGCCATACCAATCCGGACGCTGTGGCGGCGGCGAATCCGCAACGGGACGCAAGTGAACCCGCCACCCCGCCACCGTGTCGATGGGATGGACGTCATCCTTGTGGCGCTGCTCAGCGTCCAGCAGCCAGGTGGCCAACGCCTGCCGCTTCGCTTTCGCCGCCGTTGCGGCCACCACAAGGCCAAAGGCATGCGCTTCCGACAAACGGTCCGCCCGATAACCCCCAAGGTTCACAAACCACAGCCGCTCCGGCCCCTCCTGAGGGTCGCGACGCAACTCCACCGCAAACGCCCCCACCTGCCGCACCACCATCCAGCTGTCGATGTGCAGCCCGCGTCTCTCGCCAAACCACTGGCGTCGCAGATCCGGCCACGTCTCTTCCAGCGCGTGGCCCACCACAAAACGAACATCATGCAGTTCGATGCGCGCGCCGGACACGCGACCTCCCAAGACCACCAGAAACAGCTGCGGAGCAAGGAAGCACAACGGGCCAGCTGGCTCCTGCGGGTTAAGGGCCTGTGGCGGGTTCATCGGCGTCGCTCTGCCGTTTTCGGCGTTGGCGTCGGTTGAGCACCACCCCGGTCACACCACCGGCAAACAGGAGACCGACACCCAGGGAAGCCCAGGGTGCCCAGGGTTGGGAACGGTTCTCCCGCTCCATGCCTCCAGGGGGCATCACCCCGGGAGGCAACCCACCGGGAGGCGGCGCACTGGGGGGCAACGCACCGGGAGGCGGCGCACCGGGGGGCCTGACCATTCCCGGAGGGACCATTCCCTGTTGGGGCATGCCGGGGGAACCCATTCCCGCAGATGGCATCCCCGGACCTGCCTGGCCAAGAGTGGGGCGTCCGGGCGGAGCCATCATTCCCGGCGGCCGCATCCCTGGCGAAATCAGGCCCTGCGCCGGGCCTGGCGAGATCATGCCCGGCGCTGGGCCCGGCGCCAGGGGACCCGACAGGGGGGGTCGCGCCGAGGGAGCTCTCCTCTCACCGACGGCGGTGGGATCGACGGGAGGCCGCACAGGCATGGGGGACCGGCTTGGCGCCACCGCCGCTGGCCCCTCCGGCTGCCAGATCAGAACCGGCTCTGGAGCCAGGTTTGGCGGCTTGATCGGAGCCGAACCGGCGGGAGGCCTCTCCGTCGGAGATTGCGCTGGAGCGGGCGTTCCTGGCTTGGCGGGCGCGCCGGACGGGCTGGAGGCGCCGGATCTGGGGGGGGTGACGGACTTTGTTGGGGTCGCGGGTTGGGAAGGGGGAGGTGCAGAGGGCGTGGCGGGCTCAACGGCTGCGCTCGGCGCAGGGGCGCTGCCGGACGGCGCCGATGGCTCATTGGGGGACGAACTCCCATTCGATGGCGTCTGAGCGGCCACTGGGCGCCACCCCGCTCCGACGCTCACTACCAGAGACAGGACCAGGGCCTGTTGCCGCCGCATCCCCTTCCCCTTTGCATGCCACACGGATGGAACCCAGATCGTCACCAGGGATCATCCAGGATTTCCGGCTCCACATCCACCGGTTCGGAGCCCCTCGCGCGATCGGCCGATCGCTGGGGCGCTTCGGTGGCAGGGGGCCGACGCCGACGCTCCTGCTCCCGCTGATCGAGCGGGGAAGGCTCGGGTTGACCATCCCATGCGCGGTCTTCCGACTCCCAGCCGCGAGACGAGGGGGGCGGCTCCCATCGACGCTCTTCAGCCGGGTCCAGGCCTCTCTCCCGCCGGGAGGCGCCGGTCATCGGCTCCCGCCTGTTCTCCATCTGACCGTAGGAGCGGTCGTAGGGATCTCCCGGGGCCTCCTCATCGAGATAGCGGCGCTGGCGAAGCGGCTCCCGCTGCCGACGCTCCTCCAATTCCACATACTCCATCGCCTCCTCGGGCTGGAAAGAGCGAGAGACGGCGGGTTGGATGCGGCGCTGTTCCTGGACGCTGGGCACCCCGGCAGGCAATTGCTTCTCCGCCGGCACTGGAGCCGCGCGCCAGCGTTCCCGCTCCTCTCGCTCCCAACTGCTGCCCCCGATCCCCATTTTTTCCAGCAGACCGGTGCCGAGCTGCTTCAGCTTGTCCTCCGACCCTTCATAGACAATGATCCTGTCGCTGCCGCTGCTCACGACCTCTGAGACCGGCAACTCCCAAGTGCTCAACACGCCCTCCGCCAAAAGGGGCACGCCAAGAGCGCCGATCACCAGGGTGACGAGTTCACCGGTTTCGATGTCGAAACTGAAGCCCAGCACACGGCCCAGCGTCTGACCGGATTCGGTGATGACCTGGCAGTTGATCACCTTGCTGTAGCGATCCGGGTTGAACTCTTCCGACAGGGAGTCGGAGGAATCGACCAAGATCACATCTCCCACCTGACGAATGGACTCCAGTGGCATCCAGCGCGGCAAGCCGGGCAAGAAGCGGGTCAGAGGATTATCGCGAAGGCCCAGGGCCACCACCTCGCGCCGGTCAATATCGACCACCACCTCACCCACCACACCCAACCGTCGACCGGTGTCCCGGGTGATCACTTGGGTGCCCATCAGCTCGGAGCGCAACCACAAGCGATCGCTTGGAACGGAGGAGGCGCCGGCGGGAGGAGGGGAAGCGCTCAAAACCAAGGGTTCAATCGTTCCATTGTGAAGCAAGCCCTCGCCTCCGGCCAGATCAAGCCGCTGGGGGCAATCCGACCACTTGCGTATGGGCGCCGCGAGCCTGGGTCACGCCGATCGTGCGTGTGGCGGCACTGATCATCGGGCGTCGGTGGCTGACCACCAAAAACTGGGCCCCTTCCGCCTGAGAGGCGATCAACCCCGCCAGCCGTTCCACATTCACCCCATCGAGAAAACTGTCAACTTCATCCAGCGCATAGAAGGGTGATGGCCGAAAACGCTGCAACGCGAAGAGGAAGCTCAGCGCGGTGAGGGACTTCTCGCCACCCGACATCGAGGCCAGCCGTCGCACGGCCTTGCCTTTCGGGTGGGCAACCAAGGTCAACCCCCCTTCCAGAGGTTGCTCTGGATTCTCAAGCTGCAGTTGGCCTTCGCCATCGGACAGGTGGGCAAAGATCGTGCGGAAATGACCATCCACCTCGCGGAAAGCCTCGAGGAAGGCTTCCTGACGCAGGGTGGCAACCGTCTCGATCCGCAGCAGCAGCTCTTCCCGCTCCCGGCCAAGCACCTCCAATCGCTCCTCAAGATCGGCCAATCTCCCCTCCAATGCCTCCAGCTCCTCCAGGGCCAGCATGTTGACCGGTTCCAGCGCTTCCATGCGCTTCTGGAGCCCCTCCAGCTCCTGGCGAAGCGCCGCCAGGCCCGTCTGCCGCACCTCCTCCGGCACCTCGGGAAGGGGAGCCGGAAGGGCCCGCACCAACTGATCCAGTCGCTGCTCGCCATTGCGCCGCTCGCTCTCCAGCGCCAACAGGGCATCCCCGAGGCGCTGGAGCTCCCATTGCCGTTGCTGCAAGGCTTGACGGCGCTCCGCCAACTGGCTCTCCACCTGATCGCGTTCCCGCCGCTTTTCCCCGAAACGTGTGCTGAGCTCCTGTTGGCGGATCTCCAAACCCTGCCGACGCTCCCGATGGTCCTGCTCGCGCTGTCGCCACTGCTCCCGTTCAGCCAAAAGACTGTTGACGGCGGAAATCAGGCGCTGTTCCTCGGCGGCGAGGCCCTCCAGCTGGTTGTTGAGGCGCTCGGCGGCCAAAGCTCGATCCCGCCGCTCGGCCAACCGCTCGTCACGCTGCCGACGGGCCTCCTGCAAGACCCGATCCGCCGTCTCCAACTCCCTCTGCATGGCGTTCCAAACACCGGGGTCGCCATGGGATTCCGCAGAGGTCTCCGCCTCCTCCAGGCCCTGAAGCCGTTCCCTGAGGGGCACAAGCTGCGCATGGATCACGGCGTTGCGCTCGGCATCCTCGGCCATGGCCTGCTGCAGGCCCAGCCATCTCCGCTCCAGGCTCTCACTGCGCTGCTGGTGGGGCTGAAGGGTGCGCTCGGCGGCCCCGCGCTCTGCCTCCAACGCCGATTGCCGCTGCCGTTCGCGCTGCAGCTCCGGGCGCTGGGCCTCCAGCTCCGCGCCGAGGTCGGCCTCCTGACGTCGGCAGGCCACCAGGCTTTCCCCCACCTCCAGCAACCGCCGACGCAGCGGCTCCGCCTCATCCCCCTCCGAAGCGATGCCGAAACTCAGCTGGGATGACCTCTGCAGCAGGCTTCCTCCGGTCATGGCACCACTTTTCTCCAAGAGCTCCCCCTCCAGCGTCACCGCCCGGCAGCGGCCCAATTCGCGCCGGGCATGGGCCAGGGTGTCGAACACCAGCGTGTCGCCGAAAACATGGCGAAACACCTCGCCATAGACCGGCTCATGGCGCACCAGGTCAACGGCACGACCCACCATCCCGGCGGCGGCTCCCCGTAGCAAGGCGGCGCCACCACTGGTCCCGCCCGCCCGCAGACGGTTGAGGGGCAGGAAGGTGAGTCGGCCTGCCCGCCGGCTCTTCAGCAGCTCAATCGCACGAGCGGCGATGCCATCGTCTTCGACAACCACATGGCTGAGGCGAGAACCGGCCGCCACCTCCAGAGCGAGGCGATGGCCCTCGTCGACCTCCCCGAGCTGGGCCACAGGACCGTGGATGCCATCCAGCCCCGCTTCCAACAGTGTCCGCAAAGCCCCTGTCCCCCGACTCTCCTGCAGGGTGTCCCGGCGGCTCTCCAGCCGAGCGATCTCCCGCTCCAGCTGGGTCTGCTCCTGCTCCAACCGGCTGCGGGTGCGCTGTTGAAGGGCGAGACCCTCGGCGAGCTCGCCCACCCGAGCCTGTCGGCGGCCGACATGCTGGGCGAGAGCCGCAAGATCGACGTTGAGCCGGGCCAGCAGGGCTTCTGTCTCCCCGGAGAGGCCAGCGGCCTGGTTGCGCTCCGTCTCCAGTTCCTCCAGGCGCGCTGCCGCCTGACGCTGCCGTTCCTGCAGCTGCTCCAACTCGGCCTGCAAGGGGTTGAGCCGCTCCAGCAGGGCACGGCGCTCCTCTCCACGCCGCCGCTGAGCCTCGATCCAATCGCCAGAACGGCCGGCCACCTCCTGCAACCGTCGCCGTGAGTGCTCCACGGCGGCCTCCCCATCCCGGCAGGCCGCCTCGGCATGGGCCAGGCTCTCCTCCTCCGACGGGGCCTGCAACATCCCCAACTGTTGGCCGAGCTGCCCTCGTTGATGGGTGAGGGTCCGGCGGCGCTCTTGCAGCTGCTGGGCCTCATGGTTCTGCTTCTCGGCCAGGCGCGCCAGTTCCCTGCCCTCCGCCTCCTGGCCCGCCAACTCGGCCTGAACCGCCAGCAACTGGTCTTCTCCCAAGGCTTTCACCTCGGCTTGCAGCGCTTCCAAGGCCAGGCTGGCTGACCGCAGCTCCTCGCTGGCGAGGGCGATCACGACCGTTTCGTCAGCCTGACGCTTCATCAACTGCTCTCTCCGCTCCAGCAGCTCCTCCTGCAGCGCCCGTGCCTCCTCCACCGCCAGCACCTGTTCCCGCTGTCGCCCGATGTGCAAGGCTTCGCGCAACTCTTGATAGGCGCGGGCCTTCGCGCAGTCCTTCTCCAGCCTCTGGCGGCTGGCGCGCAATTCCTGCTCAACAATGCGGCAGCGTTCGACGCGCTCGCGCACATCGTCCAGCTTGCCGCGGGTCTGCTCGATCCGGCTGTCAAAAAGGGCCACGCCGGCCAACTCATCAATGATTCCGCGTCGCTCCTTGGCGCTCATGGACACGATGCGCGTGACATCGCCCTGCATGACCACATTGCTCCCCTCCGGATCGACACGAATCCGTCGCAGTTGGGTCTGCAGTTGTTGCAAATTGCAAGGGACACCATCGGCACTGAAGCTGCTGCTGTATGTGCCCCCAGGAGCCACCCGCAGGCGACGACTCACACTCCATACCTGTTGACCGCGGCGAATCCAGGGACCTTCCACTGGCGCCTCCAGACCCTCTTCCGCCACATCAGGCTGCCAATCGCTCAAATCAAAGTGGACGGTGACGATGGTTTCCGCCGCCTTGCCCGCCCGTAGAACAGCGCTGTTGATCAGATCCGGCAAGCGATCGGCCCTCATGCCGCGACTGCTTGCCAGACCCAGGCAAAAAAGCACGCCATCGAGAATATTGCTTTTCCCTGAACCATTGGGTCCGGTGACCACTGTGAAGCCTGGCTCCAACGGAAGACTGATCGTGCCGCCGAAGGATTTGAAGTGACTGAGCTCGATCTGCCTGATGTAAACCAATCGGCGCGATCCTCAAGCCACCTCAATCTAGCGGAGGTTCGCCCGCTGCCAACCCCGCCAACGTTTCCTACGTTGGGAAGAACTGTCCTGAGGTCATGACCCTCGACCAGCCCTCCCCCCCTCCCCAGGAGGGACCGGACACCTCCAGCCAAGGCCAGCCCGGCACCCCCGCCATCCTGCAGGCGGCCTTCCGCGAACGCTTCGAGAGTCTGCTGCCCACCATCCAGCGACAATGGCCGGAGGTGGCCCGCCAAACGTTGGAGGCGACGCGGGGAAGCTTTGATCAACTGGTCGAGGTGATCAGCCGCCAGACCGGGGGAACCACCCCCCGTGTCAAACAGCAGTTGCTGGATCTCATCGAGGCCACCACGCATCAGGCCCAGCAGGTCGGGGACTCCCTCAAACCCCTGGAGGACCAGCTGGAGCAGCTTCTGGACGAACTCAACCGCACGCTCCGACCCAAACTGGAGAAGCCTGTGCGCGAGCGGCCCCTCCTCGCCCTCGGCATCGCTGCGGGGGTCGGTGTGCTGGTCGGCTTGCTCCTCTCTCCTGGGCGCCGTTCGGCATGAACCTCAAGGGTGCCTCACGGCTGTCGGGCCTGCTCACCTCCGTGGTCGACCTGCATGTGCGCATGGCCCTCCAGGAAGCCAACAAAGACAAGCGTCGACTGATCACCGGGTCGGTCATGGTGGGGGGAGGCTTGAGCTTTCTGCTGCTTGGCGTGGTGATGAGCCAGATCGCCCTGGCGCTTTGGTTGCACCAGACCTGGAGGCTCAGCTGGCTGACCGTGGTGTTGAGCATGGGCGGTGTCGATCTGGCGCTCTCGGGGGTATTCCTGCGGGTGGGCGGCGATCTTCTCAAGAAGCCCCTGCTTCCGGAAACTTTGGCCGGCCTCCGAAGCACCACCCGGGCCCTCACGGGACGGCGTCCGCCCCCCCTTGGGTGATCATGGCCTCAGGGACCCCCCCGCTGAACTCCATGGCCGCCCCCTCTCCCCGCACTCCCCTCTCCGCCAAGGCCACCTCCGACGGAGACCGCTGGACGGGTGATGCCATCCGGGAAGCGTTCCTGGCCTTCTATGCCGCCCGAAACCATGTGCGGCTGCCCAGCGCCTCCCTCGTGCCGGAGGACCCCACGGTCCTGTTGACCATCGCCGGCATGCTGCCCTTCAAGCCGGTGTTTCTCGGACAGGCTCCGCGCCCCGCAGCCCGGGCCACCACCAGCCAGAAATGCATCCGCACGAATGACATCGAAAACGTGGGTCGCACGGCGCGCCACCACACGTACTTTGAAATGTTGGGCAACTTTTCATTTGGTGATTATTTCAAAGCCGAGGCTATTCGTTGGGCCTGGGACCTAAGTACAGAGGTTTTTGAGCTCGATCCCCGTCAACTGGTTGTGAGTGTTTTTCGCGACGATGAAGAAGCGGCGAGCATCTGGAGGGATGTGATCGGGGTTCATCCCGATCGCATCATTCGCATGGGTGAGGCAGACAATTTCTGGGTTTCTGGTCCTACAGGTCCCTGCGGACCCTGCTCTGAACTTTACTTTGATTTCAAACCTGAGCTTGGGGATACAGGACTGGATCTTGAAGATGATGAGCGTTTCATCGAATTTTATAATTTGGTTTTCATGGAATACAACCGTGACGCCCAGGGGACTCTCACCCCTCTGGCGCATCGCAACATTGACACTGGCATGGGATTGGAGCGCATGGCGCAAATCCTGCAGGGCGTGGCCAGCAACTATGAAACCGACTTGATTTTTCCGTTGATCGAAAAGGCTGCGGCCCTGGCTGGAATCTCTTACAACAATTCCGACAGCCGTCGACAGACCAGCCTGAAAGTCATCGGCGATCATGGACGGGCCATCACCCAGCTGATCGCTGATGGGGTCACCGCTTCCAATCTCGGACGCGGATACATCTTGCGACGCCTGGTGCGGCGCGTCATCCGTCACGGGCGCCTGATCGGGATTGAGGGAGCCTTCCTGCCCAGCCTCGGGGATGCGGCCATCGCCCTCATGGGATCTGCCCATCCAGAGCTCAAGGAGCGCCGCGCCGCCATCCTTTCAGAACTCGAACGGGAGGAGGAGCGCTTTCTTGCCACACTGGAGCGTGGCGAACGCCTGCTGGCGGAGGTGTTGGCCAGCCAACCCAGCGTCATCACAGGCGCTCAGGCTTTTGAGCTCTATGACACCTACGGCTTTCCCCTGGAACTTACAGAGGAGATTGCCGAGGAGCATGGACTGTCGGTGGATGTGGCCGGCTTTGAAGCCGCCATGGAAGAGCAGCGTCAGCGCGCGAAAGCGGCGACGGTGAGCATCGATCTCACCTTGAAAGGGGCCCTCGAGAGCGTGGCTGCGGATCTGGACACCACGGTGTTCACGGGTTACGAGTCCCTGGAGCAAGCGGCGTGTGTCGTGGCGCTCGTGGCCAACGGCCAGGCCAGCGAGCGGGCGGAGGCGGGAGACACCGTTGGAATCGTGCTGGATTCGACCCCGTTTTACGGCGAGGGAGGTGGCCAGGTGGGTGATCGTGGTGTGCTCAGCGGAGGAGGTGCCGCCTCTCCCGCAGATGGCGTGATCATCTCCATTGATGGCGTCAGCCGAAATCGCAGCGTGTTTCTCCACAATGGACGGGTCGCGCGGGGGGTCTTGCGGCTCGGGGATGTGGTGACCGCCCGGGTCGATCGGGCCTGTCGTCGCCGGGCCCAGGCGCACCACACGGCCACCCATCTGCTTCAGGCCGCTCTCAAGTTGGTGGTGGATCCAGCCATCCGTCAGGCTGGCTCGCTGGTGGACTTTGATCGCCTTCGCTTTGATTTTCACTGCTCCAGGCCCGTATCAGCCGAGGAGCTGCGTCGGGTGGAAGAACTGATCAATGGTTGGATCAGCGATGCCCATGCCCTGGAGGTCAGGGAAATGGCCCTTGAACGGGCGAAAGCCGCTGGAGCCGTGGCCATGTTTGGCGAAAAATACGCCGATGTGGTGCGCGTGGTGGATGTGCCCGGGGTTTCCATGGAGCTTTGCGGAGGCACCCATGTGGCCAACACCGCCGAAATTGGAGTCTTCAAGATCGTGGCGGAAAGCGGGGTGGCCGCCGGCATTCGCCGCGTGGAGGCTGTGGCCGGCGCGGCGGTGTTGCCTTACCTCAACGAAAGGGAAGCTGTTGTGAGGGCCTTGGCGGAACGCTTCAAGGCTCAGCCCGGGGAGATTCTGGAGCGTGTCAGCGGTCTTCAAGATGAGCTCAAGGCCAGCCAAAAAGCGTTGGCCGCTGCCCGTGAGGAGCTTGCCCTGACCCGAGCCCGGGCCCTGGTCAACCAAGCGGAGATTCTGGGCTCGACCCCGGGGGAGGACGCTTTCCAGGTGCTCGTTCAGCGGTTGGATGGCGTGGAGGGCTCAGCCCTGCAGAGCGCCGCACAGGGACTGGCGGAGCAACTCGGGGAGCGGGCCGCCATCGTGCTGGGGGGATTGAGCGATCCGGCTGACCCGGGGAGGGTCCACTTGGTGGCGGCTTTTGGCTCAGCGGTGATCCAAAGGGGTTTGAAAGCTGGCGCCTTCATCGGCGAGGTGGCGCGGGTCTGCGGCGGCGGTGGGGGCGGAAGACCCAACCTCGCGCAAGCCGGTGGAAAAAATGGTGCCGCTCTCGACGATGCCCTGGCCCAAGCGCGAGCCAACCTGCTGCTTGGCCTGTCTTCATGACAACCTCGATCCAGTCTCGTCATGAGACAGGCTTCACCGCCGCAAGACTGGAGAAAGCTGAATGCCCCGCCAACAGGACCATCACAGGAAGAACGATGCAAGAAAACGATCCGTTATGATGTGAATAGTTAAGCCCCAGGACTGTAATGTCAATGTAAATATGCGCCTTTTCTGCAAGGGAGTGACCCGGAAGCCACCCTTCAGGCTCTCCTCACCACCCCATGACACTTCCGATCCTCCTAACTAGAAGATTACGAATCGAGGCTTATGAACATTTGGATTCTTGACGATGACGAAGCGATGGTTTCCCTACTCAGTCGTCAAGCGCAAAAACTTAACTGGCAACTGCAGTCCCTTCATCATCCAAAACAACTGCCTCAAGCCCTGCAGCATGGCCAACCTGATGTCCTTCTCCTGGACCAATTACTCCCTGAGAAGCATGGCTTAGACGTCTTGGCAGCCCTCGAACAGGAGGGGCGCAACTTCCCCGTCCTGATTCTCTCTGCTCTGGGCTCCCCCAGCGATCGGATCGCGGGCCTTGAGGCTGGTGCAGATGATTACCTGAGCAAACCCTTTCATTTCAGAGAACTTCAATTACGCGTTGAGCGACTAACGCGAAATCCCTATTCGAATTCTCAGGCAGATCGGGCCCCCTATCTGCCAACAGGCGTCTTCCAGCTGGCCAATCTTCGCTTTGAGGCTGGCCACCAACCCCGCCTGGTTCTCGACAAGGGCGCCGGTCACCGCCTCAGCCGAGGGGAGGGGGCCCTGTTGCATGCGTTCTGCCGCAGCCGCGGCACCATCTTGAGCCGGGCCCAGCTCCTGCAAGCCACCGGAAGTCTTGTGATTGCTGGACAGACGCGTACGATTGATGTTCGTGTATCTCGCCTGCGGCGATTGCTGCGCGAGTTGGCAGGGGAAGAGTTGATTCAACCCGAGCGGGGAATGGGCTACAGATTGATAGCTGACGTCCAGGAGCTGCCTGATGATTCAATCCAAGTCCCCCCGGCTTGATCGTCTCGATTGGCTCCATCTACTCCTCTGTTTGCTGGTGGGATGTGGTTTGAGCTTTTCCCTCCTCTACGTGGCACTCCACACCCTGTTGGAGCCAAAACTGCTTGAAGAGAGCGCGCTGCGAACATCCCGGAGCACGCGCTTGGTGGAGCTGGCTCTTCAGGTGCTGCCAAGGGAGCAACTACCCTCCGGTGTTGTTGTAGTACAAGCGCCCGAGAGACCGGAAAAAAGCCACGTGCCTTTGGGTCCATCCGACTTGAAAGTTCAACAATTGATGAAAGAACGATATGGCCTGCTTCGCGAACTCCAGCGTGATGAAGCACCTTTTATAGAATCGTGGGGTGGCCTTTGGGTCCGGCTCAATTCAGCCCGTGACCCCAACCTGTGGCTCTATCAGCCAGAGCGCCTCAGCAGCAGCAGCGTATGGTTCATGCCCCTGGTGCGCAGCGGCACGTTGTTGATTGGCTTAATTCTGGGTTTAATTGTATTCATCAATAAGCGAGTGGAAATCCCCTTTCGGCGGGTGTTCTTGCAGCTTCCGGACGGTCTCCCCGCCCCCCTTCCACTGCTTCCGGAAGAAGGAATCGCTCCCTTGCGTGACCTGAGTCTCCGGATCAACCGGCTCCTGGAGCGATTGAACAATGCTTCCCATGAGCGAAAGCTACTGCTGTCCGGCCTGGCCCATGATCTGGCCGGCCCCCAGACCCGCATCACCCTGCAACTCGATCTCCTGGCGGACTCCCTTTCGCCTGACCATCAGGACGATTTCGCGGCCATGTCCAGTGATCTTCATCAGTTGCGAGCCATCACCGAACAGTTGGGAGTGTTGGCCGAAAAGGATCAACCTGCAACCTCTGTGCGGCAATTGGCTCTCGACGACCTCTGTGGTCGCGTGGCCGTCAGCTACGGACGACGGACCATTCGCCTGAACGTGCCACGGCTGCTGGTGTGCTTGGACAGCCAAGGATTGGAACGGGCCTTGCGCAATCTGATCGACAACGCCTTCGACCACGGTGAACCGCCAGTCGAGATCGCCGCCTGGATCTCTAAAGGCAGTCTCTTCCTGGAGGTGCGCGATCACGGGAAAGGAGTGGAAACAGCCACCTTGCTGACAATGCCGCCTCAAAGTCCTGCTCACGATCGACAGAGGAGTCGTCACAAAGGTCTTGGACTCGCCATCGTGGAGCGCATCTGCCGCGATCACAACGGCAACCTCAACCTGCTTCAGCGCGATGGACTCTTCTGTGCGCGCATGCAACTTGTCGCCACCTCGGGAGGTCCGGTGTTGCTCTAATCCGAAGGGAACCCCAACCGTCCAGGCTCAGCCCTCCAAATAGGTCGTCTGACCCAGGCTGGCTTCCAGGTGCTGCGTCAAGCGCCGAGCGGCATCAATGGTGAGCCGTCCGGCCGCAATGGCCTCCTCACTCGCCTGACGCAGCCGCTCCTTGATGTCCTCGGGGTCATGCTCCACCTCCTGCAGCACAGCGGCATTGGTGTCGGCCCGGACCACATGGTCAACGCGGTAGCCACCTCCAGGCGTGAGACGAATGTGGACGGCGTTGGTACGACCGAAGAGATTGTGCAAGTTCCCCATGACCTCCTGATAGGCGCCGGCCAAAAACAGGCCGACCCAATAGGGCTCCCCGGGGCGGAGGTCATGGAGCTCCAAAAGGGTTTTCTCCCCGCCAGGACCGATGAAGCGTGCCAGCTTGCCATCGGAATCACAGGTGAGATCCGCGAAATGCCCCAGGCGATCGGGACGCTCCTCGAGGCGATGGATCGGGAGCACAGGGAAGAGCTGCTGAATGGCCCAGGTATCCGGCGCGGAGCGAAACACGGACAGGTTGGCGTAATAGGTGCTCGCCAGGGCCGCCCGCAGGCCGCGAAGCTCCTCCGGAACGGGGGTATCAGCCGGAAGATCGGAGAGACGCCGAGCAATCGCCAGGCCGCAAGCCCAATACAGCGCTTCCGCACGGGCTCGCTCACGCAGCCCCATGTAACCGAGGCGAAATGCTGTCAGCGCGTCATCCTTGAATTTGATGGCATCGTTCCAAGACTCCTGGAGGTGTTCGCAACTGGTGGGTCGGGAAAGATCACCCACCTCCACAGAGGACAGGTGAGAGAGGGTGTCGTGCAGGTTGCGCAAGATCAGAGGGTCATCACCGTTTGCGGGAGGCCCGGCTGTGGCCGTCCAAGCCGGGGGTTGGCTGCAACCGAGCACGTCAAACACCAGAACACTGAAATGACTGGCGATGGCACGCCCACTCTCACTCACCAGGGTCGGCACGACGACGCCACCGTTCTCGCAGCACTCCCGAACGGTGGCCACCACATCGTTGGCGTAGTTCTGAAGGGAGTAATTGGTGGAAGCCGTGGTGGCCGTGCGGCTGCCGTCGTAATCGATGCCCAGACCACCGCCCACATCGAGAAAGCCCATGGGTGCGCCAAGACGGATCAATTCGAGATAGATCTGTCCAGCCTCTTGAAGGGCATCCTTCAACACGGCGATGTCACTGATCTGGCTGCCGATATGGAAGTGGAGCAGGCGAAGATCCGGCAACAATTCAGCTTGACGCAATGACTCCACCGTGCGGAGCAGATCCGGAAGGGAGAGGCCGAACTTCGCTCCCTCACCCACCGAGCTGCCCCAACGGCCGCTGCCACGGGACGCCAGTTTGGCGCGCACACCGATGAGGGGGGCTGCGCCCAGGTCACGGCTGGCAGCAATGATGCGCTCCACCTCATCCGCTTGCTCAATCACGACCACCGGTTGCCGCCCGAGGCGCCGCGCAAGAATGGCGGTTTCGATGTAGCGTCGATCCTTGTAGCCGTTGCAGATGAGCAACGCCTCAGGATCCTCCACCAATGCCAAGGCGATGAGAAGTTCGGCTTTGCTGCCGGCTTCCAAGCCAAAGTGCCAGCGTCGGCCCGTCTCCATCAGCTGCTCCACCACATGGCGCTGTTGGTTGCACTTCACCGGGAAAACGCCCTGATAGCGACCGTCGTAACCGTATTGAGCGATGGCGCGAGCAAAGGCGGCGTGAAGACGCTCCAGCCGATCTTCCAGAATGTCGTCAAAGCGGATCAACAGGGGTAGGGCAAGGTCACGGCCCTGCAGACCTCGCACGAGCTCCACCAGATCCAACGCGCCTCCGCTCTCTCCCCGCGGCTGCACGAGCACGTGACCACGAGCATTCACAGAAAAATAGGGCTCTCCCCAACGATCCAATCCGTAAAGGGAGGCGCTGTCGGCGGCACTCCAGGTGTCAACGGCGCTGGCAGCCATGAAGTCGCATGGAGCAGAGACGAATCTAGTCGCCACCTTGTCCACACCGATCGCTCCAAGCGCCTTCCACCGCGTCAGCCAAACGCCTACATCCGGGAAAGGGTCTCCATCCCAAGGAGGTGGAGACCCAAGCGGAGGGTGTCAGCGGCAAGGCGGCAGAGGGACAGGCGAGAGGACCGGGCCTGCGGGGGCGCCTTGAGCACAGGGACCTGGTCATAGAAGCGGTTGAACACTTGGCTGAGCTCAAAGAGCCAACTGCAAAGACGATTGGGCAGCAGCTCCTCCTCCACCTCGACAATCACAGCATCAAACGCCAGGAGGTGACGCACCAAGGCCCATTCCTGGGGTTCCGTGAACTGAAGGGGCTCAGCCTCCCCGGAAACCGAGGAGATCTCCGCCCCCTTGCGCGCCAGGCCCGCCAGACGCACCAGGGCATAAAGGAGGTAGGGGGCGGTGTTGCCCTGGAGCGCCAGCATGCGGTCCAGGTGAAACTGATAATTCGTCATCCGGTGGGTGGAGAGATCGGCATATTTCACGGCCCCTAGACCCACCGCCGTGGCGACCTCGCGAATGAACGCCTCGTCCTCCTGGCGTCCCTCCTCCGCCAGACGCGCCCGCAGGTCGGCCTCCGCCCGCTCCACCGCTTCATCGAGCAGATCCTTGAGGCGCACTGTTTCCCCAGAGCGCGTCTTGAGCTTCTTGCCGTCGTCCCCCTGCACAAGACCGAAAGGAACATGCTCCAGCCGTCCCCCCGCCGGCACCCAGCCGGCGCGACGCGCCACCGCGAAGACTGCGGCGAAATGGCTGGCCTGTCCTGCATCGGTGACATAGATCAACCGCCGCGCCCCATCGCCTTCGGGCGGGGCGGCAAAGCGATAGCGAATGGCCGCCAAATCCGTGGTGGCGTAATTGAAGCCGCCATCGCTTTTGCGAACGATCAGCGGCGGCTTGTCGGGTTCCAGGAACACGCACTCCGCGCCTGCATCCTCCACCAGCAGGCCTGCGACGCGCAGATCCTCCACCACTGCCGAAAGGAGGGGGTTGTAGAACGATTCGCCTCGCTCGTGAAGCACAATCCCCAGCCGGTCGTAGATCTGTTGAAACTCCCTGCGGGATTGATCGCAGAGGAGGGTCCAGGCCTGGAGGCTGAGAGGGTTGCCGCTCTGCAGCCGCACAACCTCTTCGCGGGAGGCTGACTGGAACACCGGATCCGTGTCAAAGCGCTGCTTGGCTTGACGGTAGAAGCTCACCAAGTCGCCAAGGTTGATGGCATCCGCACGCTCCAAGGCTTCCGGAGCCACCTCTTTCAGGTGCGTGATGAGCATGCCGAACTGCGTGCCCCAGTCGCCCACGTGATTGAGGCGCAGCACAGGATGGCCACGAAACTCCAACACCCGCGCCAGGCAGTCGCCGATGATGGTGGAGCGTAGATGTCCCACATGCATCTCCTTGGCAATGTTGGGGCTGGAGAAATCCACGATCACCGGGTCGAGAGAAACGGGCACCGCCGTCGGTGAGCCGGATTCATCGGAAGAGATGGACCCATCGCCGCCTCCGGCGGCGATGGCGAGGGGAACGCCGAGACGAGGATCTCCGAGCCGCCGGGACACCTCCCTGGTCAACACCTCGGGCCTCAGAGTGAGGTTGATGAATCCTGGACCGGCGACCTGGGGGGGGAGGCAGAGCGCCGTGAAGGCCGGATCGGCGAGCAGATGCTCCACCAAGGCGCTGGCGATGGCGCGAGGGGGCTGGCGAAGGGGCTTGGCCAGGGGCAAGGCGCCATTGGCCTGGAAATCACCGAATTCCGGCCGGCTGGCGGGCTCCAGCTGCGGATCCAGCGGTCGCCCCGCCGCCCGAGCCGCCGCCGCCGCCTCCGGCCAGGCCTGTTCCATGGCGCCTTGGAGCAGGTGACGAAGCGTCTGGGACACGCTGAGCATCGGAACCGCAACACGGAAGAGGGGTGCCCCGATCATCCCTCCCTGATGGCCCGAGACCTGGATTCACAGACAGCCCTGCCAGAGCATCGCGATGGGCTTCGCTGGGGGGGTTCGCCTGCCTTGCCCCATGCCGTTGACCTCCGGGTTGCCCCCCTGGCGCGCCCTGCTGCGCGGCGCGCGGGAGCGGGAAGGGAAGCGTTCTCCCCAAAACCGCTGGTTGCAACTGGCCACGGTCGCCGCTGATGGGACGCCACGCGTGCGCACGCTCGTGTTTCGCGGCTGGGCGAGCGGCGCGGCGCTGGACCTGCTCACCGATGGCCGCAGCGCCAAGGCGGCCGAACTGGCAGGGCAGCCCGCAGTGGAGCTCTGCTGGCTGCTGCCCCGCGCCCGATGCCAGTTTCGCCTGCGGGGGAAGGTGGACACGCCGCCGGAGCAGCACGCACGGGAGGCGAGGAGGCGCCATTGGGATCTCCTGACCCCCGGCGGCCGAGCCCTTTGGGGTTGGCCCCACCCCGGGGAACCCCTGGCGGCCGACGCCTCCTACCCGGTGGAGTGGCCAGACGGGGCACCGCTGCCAGGGCACTTCCACCTGGTTCGCATCGAGCTCCTCCAGGTGGAGCTGTTGGAGCTCCTTGGCCATCCCCACCGTCGCCGACGCTGGCGGCTGGAGGCGAATTGGGCGGAAGAACCCCTGAATCCTTGACCCCGCAGCAGGCGACGGGACGCCAGAGTCGGATGGGACGAAAGGAGGGGGGATGGCAGAGCAGGAATCGGCGAGCCCAGGCCGCCATGTGCTGCTCACAGGAGGCAGCTCCGGGATCGGACTGCGGGCGGCGCAGCAACTCCTGGCGGCTGGCCATCCAATCAGCGTGGTCTGCCGTGACGACGCCACGGCCAAGCGCCTGCGCCAGATCCTGAGCGGCGACCTCAAGACCGTGATCATGGATCTTGCCGATCTGGACAGCGTGGCTCGTGGCGCCGATTCTCTGATCCGTGCCGCGCGCCCCATCGACAGCCTCGTGCTCAACGCTGGCCTGCAATACAGCGGAGCCCGCGAACCCCGCTGGTCGGCTCAGGGCCATGAACTGACCCTGGCCGTCAACCATCTCGCCCACCAATCCCTGCTGCAGCGTCTCCTCCCCCTGCTCTTGCAAGCACCAGCGCCCCGATTGGTGATCACCGCCTCAGAGGTGCATGACCCCGCAACCGCAGGTGGGAGGGTGGGCCCCCCCGCAGATCTGGGCGACCTGGCCGGCCTGCGAAAGGGTCCCGGCGCCCCCATGGTGGACGGGGGAGCGTTCCATGCGGAGAAGGCCTACAAGGACAGCAAGTTATGCAATGTGCTCATGGCGCGGCAGGTGGCGCGACAGCTGGCGGAGCAGCTGTCCGCCCGCAGTTGCCCGCCGGTGATCGCCTGGAGTCCAGGCTTGGTGATCCCCCGAGGCGAAGGGGGGTTTTTCCGTGACAGCCGTCGCTTCAATCCAGTTGGCCAGGCGCTGTTCGCCTTTGTGGCCCGAGACCTGTTGCGCATCACCGAAACCCCAGCCAGGGCTGGAGCTCTGCTGGCGGGACTGGCCACTGGCTCCCTGGGCGAAGCCGCTGGGTTTCAATACTGGAGCAATCGTCTTGTCCGTCCCGGCCAGCTGCGCTTCGCTGCGACGGCCCCCAGCGCCGCTGCCCGCTCCGATGCCCTGGCGGCTGACCTTTGGCGTGTCAGCGCACAGGCTGTGGGACTGGGATAGGGGAAAAGCCGGACCGTTTGGTGACCAGCAGGCGAGATCCCCTGCGGCAGAGCCCACGGGAAAGTCCGCTCAGCCAATCGTCCCGGCCAAGAGAAGGTTGACTCTCCTGGCATGCTGCCAAAGGTCACCCCGCGCCTCATGCTTTCCGTCCCTTCCGCGCACTCCGATCCAGACCCTCCCCTGGCTGCCCCTGCTTCCCCCGCCGACGGAGGCGAGGCGTCGCTGCTGGAGGTGGGACGGGTGGTGGCCGCCCAGGGTCTGGGGGGAGAGCTGAGAGTGGTGCCGATGAGCGATTTTCCCGAGCGGTTCACCCGGCCGGGGCCGCGCTGGCTGCGCCCACTGCGGGGCCCCGTCCAGCCTGTGACCCTGCTGGCCGGACGACAGCTGCCGGGGCGCGAGCTCTTTGTGGTGAGTCTGGAAGGCATCGACAACCGAACAGCGGCGGAATCCGTCGTTGGTCACCGCCTGCTCGCCAGCGCAGCGGACCGCCCCCCCCTTGAAGAGGGGGAATTTCATCTGCTGGACCTGGAGGGCTTGCAGGTGCGTCTGTTGCGTGATGGCTCCGTCATTGGCACCGTGAGGGATCTGCTCCATGGCGGCAATGACCTTCTGGAGGTGGAGCTCAACGCGGATGGACGGCGGGTGTTGATTCCGTTTGTGAACGCCATCGTCCCCGAGGTGCATCCAGACGAGGGCTGGATTGGCTTGACACCGCCACCGGGACTGCTGGAGCTTTGACGCACGGCACCGCGAGCGCCCCTCGCCAGAGGCAAGCACGGTCGGTTTTCCGCTGCGAACACAAGTAACGCCAGTTAAAATCTACGCTATTATCAACAATAGCTGTTGAATCGACCGCAACAATATGAGGGCAATCAGCGCTCGCAAGATCGGCTTTCTCGGTGATTTTCCCCCCCGCCAGTGCGGCATCGCCACCTTCACCCGTGATCTCCATCAGGCTGTGACCAGGCAACGGCCTGAATGGTCCTCCCCCGTGCTCAGCGTCACCGATCCCGGCTTTCACTACGACTATCCCGACGTTGTGCGCTTTGAGCTACCAGAACGAAGTTTTTCAAGTTATCAACGCGCCGCTGATTTCATCAATCTCTCCCATGCAGACCTGCTCTGCATCCAACACGAATTCGGGATTTACGGGGGTCCCGCTGGCAGTCATCTTCTCAACCTCATGCGACGCCTGCGGCTCCCGGTCGTCACCACTCTGCACACCGTGTTGGACGTCCCCACCAGCGAACAGCGGCGGGTGATGGAAGAGCTGATTCAACAAAGCGATGCCCTGGTGGTGATGTCCGAACGGGGGCGACGCATCTTAAACAAAACGTACGACGTGATCGACACAAAAATTCACCTGATCCCCCATGGCATTCCCGATCAGCCATTCGTGGATCCTAATTTCTACAAGGATCAATATGGGATTGCTGGGCGGCCGATGATGCTCACCTTTGGACTGCTCTCGCCCGGAAAGGGCATTGAGTACGGCATTGAATCCCTTCCAGCCATTCTCGAACAGCACCCGGATCTCGTCTATGTCATTTTGGGAGCCACCCACCCAAATCTGGTGCGAGCCGAAGGGGAAGCCTATCGCCAGTCCCTAGAGCGGCAAGCCCAACGGCTCGGGGTGGAAGACAACGTGATTTTTGTGAATCGCTTTGTGGATGATCAGCAATTAGCCGAGTATATCGGGGCAACGGATATTTATCTTACGCCTTACCTTAATCCAGCACAGATCACCTCCGGCACTTTGGCCTATTGCTATGGCGCAGGCAAAGCGGTTGTGAGCACGCCGTATTGGCATGCGGAGGAACTGTTGGCTGATGGCCGAGGCCTGCTGGTGCCCTTCCGAGATGGTGCGGCCATCGCGGCTGCCGTCAACAGTTTGCTCAATGAACCCGGACGGCTGCACGCCATCCGCAAGCAAGCGTGGCTGGCGGGTCGCGACATGGTGTGGTCCGCCGTGGGCGAACGCTATGCCCGGTTGTTCGAAGAGTTGCTGGAAGCCGGCGAGGTCCGGGTTCGCACCAGGAGACCAGCCGCCACCCTGGCGGTGGAGGGCGCTGAACTGCCCCCATGGCGCTTTGCACACCTCGAAGCCATGACGGATTCCACAGGGGTGTTCCAGCATGCTGTTCACAGCGTCCCGGATTTCAACCACGGCTACTGCACAGACGACAACGCCCGTGGCCTGCTCCTCACCGCCCAGTTGGAGCATCTCGGTGAACCCCTCAACGGCCTGAAACGCTTGCAATCCGCCTGCGCCGCCTTTTTGCACTACGCCTTCCAGCAGGACAAGGGTCGCTTCCTCAATTTCATGGCTTTTGATCGCCAGTGGCTGGAGAGCGTTGGCTCGGAGGACAGCCATGGACGCGCTCTTTGGGGGTTGGGCGCCATTGTGGGACGCACCGAACAGAGCAATCTTCGCCACTGGGCGGCCCGTCTCTTTGAGCGGGCCCTTCCCGCCCTGGCGACCTTCACCTCCCCGCGGGCTTGGGCGTTCGCTGTGCTCGGTCTTCACGAATATCTGCGGGTGCTCCATGGTGATCTGCTGGCGGCCCGCTGGCGCCTTGAGCTTTCCGAGCGTCTGCTGGCGGGCTTCGCCGCTCACGCCACCGATGACTGGCCCTGGTTGGAGCCGATCGTGAGCTACGACAACGCCCGCTTGCCCCAGGCCCTGATTCTCAGCGGGCGCTGGCTTGGGCGTTCGGACATGTTGGAGACGGGCTTGAGAGCGCTCACCTGGCTGCAGAAGGCACAGACCGCCCCGGAGGGGCACTTCCGGCCGATCGGCTCCAACGGCTTCTGGTCACAAGGAAGCGCGCCTGCCAGCCACGACCAGCAGCCCCTGGAAGCCACTGCAAGCGTGGCGGCCTGCATCGAGGCCCTGCACGCCACCGGCGACGACCATTGGCGTCAAGAAGCCAAGCGCTGCTTCGCATGGTTTCTCGGTCGCAATGACCTCAACCGACCGCTCTACGATGGGAGCAACGGTGGCTGCTTCGACGGTCTTCAACCCTCGGGCCTCAACCGCAACCAGGGTGCCGAATCCACCCTCTCCTTCCTGATCGCCCTGGCGGACATGAAGTTGCTTTCCAGCGACGACGTCACCACCACCCCATGAGCGAGCGCGGTGTCGCCCCCGCAGACAGCCTCCCCATCGAGCGCCTGCCCTTCCTCCTGGAGCCGAATCCGCGCCGGGTGCTGTTGCGTCCCTTCCTGCCGAGCCTGGTGGTGAAACCCACGGCCACCGCCGGCAGCATGGAGCGCTTGGAGCGGTTGATGACCCGGCTGTCCGCCGTGTCTCCCCTGACCTGCAGCCAGGAACTCGAGCGTCTCCGTCATCGTTTCGGCGTGCGCCATCGCACCTTGGAGCGACTGGCTCGTCAACGATGGCAGGACGTGCTTGCGCCACTCGAACCCAAACATCCGCTGAGCGCCGAACAGCAACTGTTGCTCGGTTATTACCTGACCCACGAATATTCCCTGGAATCGGCTGCGCTCTTCAATCCTTCCCTGGTGTCCCATCCGGATCAGGGGGAGCTGCCCGAGGGCAGCTTGCGGGTGATCATGAGCCTGCGGGCCACAGGGGAGGGGCACATCTCCTCGATCGCGTTCCGGGGAGCGGTGCTGCACGCCGACGGAACCATGCAGCTCGATCCTGTCTCTCCGTTTGTCTTCCAAGGGGAGATCAGCCGCCTGAACGATGGCGAGGGCCACTACCGGGTGTCCTATGGACCGGAAAGCCAGCTCAGCGAGCGCGTGTTGTTTCCGGTGACGGCACGGGAGAGCAACGGTTTGGAGGATGCCCGCTTCGTGCGGCTGGCGGGAGACCCCCCACGCTGGCTGGCCACCGCTACCGCCTACGACGGGCGCGGCATCCAAAGTCAGCTCATCGTCACCCATGACTTCCAGCAGTTTGAGATGCGACCCCTGCGGGGTTCTGCGATCCGCAACAAGGGTTTGGCATTCTTCCCCCGCCAGGTGAACAACCAGTGGCTGATGCTCGGTCGACAAGACAGCGAGAACATCCATCTGATGATCAGTGACCAGCCCGACCACTGGCAACACTCCCAGGTGTTGCTGCGCCCTCAAGAGTCGTGGGAGTTCATCCAGCTGGGCAACTGCGGATCTCCCCTGGAGACAGAAGCCGGCTGGCTGGTGCTCACCCATGGGGTGGGCCCTGTGCGTGAATATTGCATTGGGGCGGCGCTGCTCGATCTGAACGATCCCTCCCGCGTGATCGGTCGCCTGCGCCACCCGCTCCTGAGAGCCGCGGAGGATGAGCGCGACGGCTACGTGCCGAATGTGGTCTACAGCTGCGGCGCCTTGATTCACGCCGATCATCTCTGGCTGCCTTATGCCGTCTCCGACCACTCCACTCGCATGGCCCGGGTGCCGCTGGCTTCACTTCTGAACGCTCTGCTGACCTCGCCACAGCGGGAGCAAGAAAGCTGAAACACTCTGGCAGGAACGCATTGATCGCGAAGGCATGGCGGCCACCATTCGGTTCTCCACCCGACCCTTTCGGTGCTCCGAACCCTTGTGGTGAAGGCAGCATCAGATGGTTCGGCTCACCCCTGTCGGAGAGACACTTCCCTCAGCGAAAGTAAGTCAACAGTGGCGAAAGAACCCCGGAACCGCCACCTTCACGATCCAAAACATGCTGACTCTCCGTTCTTCCTCGCCATTCGATCTGTTGGATCGCCTCGAGCAACAACTCAGCCAGCAATTGCACACCGCCGAGCGCGTGCCGGCAGCGGAAGTGCACGAGACCCCCGAGGCGTATGCCGTGGTGCTCGAACTCCCGGGGGTTGACAAAGACGCGATCTCGGTGAACGTGGAGAGCTGATGGGCTGAGCCCCCAACAAGATTTGAACCCTCAACATGCGCTGTGGCTCAAATCTTGCTGGGGATCTTTCAAGTTCAGACTGCTTAAGCCGGACTTCTCAAGTCGGACATTTCAAGCCGATTTTACGCCTTCGATCCGGTCTTCAATCTCCTGATAGAGCTCTTGCAAGTCAGCAATATTTTCCTCGCTTGTTTCCCAATAACCGCGTCCATGCACCTCAAGGAGGGTGCTGACAATACGGCGGAAGCTGTGCGGATTGAGCGCAAGCAAGCGATTACGCATCTCTTCATCCTTGATAAAAGTGTCGTTAGCTTCCTCATAAACAAAATTATCCACCTGACCACTGGTAGCGCTCCAACCGAGGGTGAAGTTGAGACGTTTAGCCACTTCTCTCACTCCCTCATAGCCGGAATTAAGCATACCTTCATACCATTTTGGATTAAGCAACTTGGTGCGTGAATCGAGCCGGATCGTTTCACTTAAAGTGCGGACCTGTGCATTGGCAGTGGTGGTATCCGCAATGTAGCTGGAAGGCGCTTTGCCATCCTCACGCAGATTAGCGATGAGTTTTGTGGGATCACTATCAAAATAGTGACTGACATCCGTGAGGGAAATTTCAGCTGAATCAAGATTTTGGAAGGTTACATCGGCGGTTTTCATGGCGGCCTCAAAAACTTCACGCTGCTGATTCATCTCGCCAGGGTTGTCAGCATTGAAGGCAAAGGTTTTGCGCTTCAAATACATTTCTTGCAATTCCCCCTCCTCTTCCCACGAGCTGTTTTCAACGGCAAGATTCACATTGGAACTGTAGCTGCCGCTGGCATTGGAGAAGACGCGCGTTGCAGCATCGCGCAGGCTTACCCCCTGATTTCGCGACTGCTCGCGCGCATGTTTGCGCACAAAATTCATGCCATCTGGCTCGTCAGCTTCCGCAGCCATCTTCACCCCTTGATCAATCAGAGCCATCTGATTAATGAAGAGATCGCGAAAGACGCCCGAGCAATTCACGACGACATCCACCCTTGGCCGGCCCAATTCCTCCAAAGGGATCAGCTCCAACTTGTTAACACGGCCCAAAGAATCAGGCAGGGGACGCACACCGATGAACCACAAAATCTGGGCGAGGGATTCGCCGTAGGTCTTGATGTTGTCGGTTCCCCAGAGAACACAGGCAATGGTTTCCGGCCAGGCTCCCTGCTCCTCCTTCTGGCGCTCCAAAAGACGATCCACCACCACTTTGGCCGCCGCAATCGCCGCCCGGGTAGGGATTGCCTGAGGATCGAGCGCGTGTATGTTCTTGCCACTGGGCAGCACACCCGGATTGCGAATGGGATCTCCACCAGGACCGGGCAGCACATACTCTCCATCCAGGGCACGCAGCAGACTGCCCAGTTCCATATCAGCGCACACCTGTTCGAGGCAGAAGCGCAGGTAGGCAAATTGCTTGTCGAGTTCCTCCTGGTTGATCTGCGTGAACCCCGCAGCGCGGCAGGCGGCCAGCCAAGGACTTGGGAAACGGATGCCGACGCGCTCCAACAGCGCAAACAACCAGCCAAAATTGCGCCGCAGAGTCACTCGCCCATCCGCGCCTGTGACCTCCTTGACCATCGCGCCAACAGCGTCTCGACTGGTTTCGGTGATCTTGCGGTTGAGCTCCACATCAGCGAGAACGCCGGCGTCATTGCCGCGGTAGACCTCCTCAATGGTTCGACCCAGTGCTTCCGCCAACAAACCGGGCAGGGAGCGGATGTCCTCCTCCTTGCGTTCAATCGCGGCGATGTTCACAAGCGTGGCAATCGCTTCCTCGGCGGTGGGAGGTTTGCCAATAGTGTGGAGTCCACAAGGAAGCAAACGGCTCTCAATCTCCATCAATTGGCGATAGACAGCCCCCACCACCCCATCACGAGCCTCAAGATCAAGACTTGAGGCATCCGCCTCTGGTAGATCGACATCTTTGTCAAGATTGCATTGGCGAGCTGTTTCCACAATCGCATTCACGATCTGCACACCACGACTGCTCTCACGCAATTGCTGGTAGCTGCCCACCAGTTCACCAAGTTCCTTAAGTCCCTTGTACAGCCCGGCATTCTCAGCGGGCGGCGTCAGATAGCTGATGGTTTCCGCATAACCACGACGCTTGGCAATCGTCGCCTCGCTGGGGTTATTGGCGGCGTAGTAATAAAGGTTGGGCAAAGCGCCAATCAGTGAATCGGGATAGCAGCTTTCGCTCATGCCCATCTGCTTGCCCGGCATGAATTCTAATGAGCCGTGCGTACCGAAGTGCAGCACTGCATCGGCGCCCCACACCTTTTCCAAATAGGTGTAGTACGCGGCAAAGCCATGATGGGGACTGGCGCTGCGGGAGTAGAGCAAACGCATCGGATCGCCTTCATAACCGAAGGTGGGCTGCACGCCGACAAAAACATTGCCGAAGTGGCGGCCATAGATCAGAAGGTTGCTGCCATCGCTGTTGAGCTGCCCCGGTGGCTTGCCCCAGTTCTCCTCCAGCCGCTGGGAGTAGGGCGTCAAGCGCTCGTACTCCTCCACACTCATGCGATGGGCGATGGCCAACTCAGGGGAGCCCTCGAGAGCCTCGGGATCCTTGAGCACCGCCTCCATCAAGCCCTTCGCCGTGCGTGGCACATCCCGCACCTGGTATCCCTTCGCTTGCATCTCCTGCATCACCCTGTGGATGGATCCGAAGACATCGAGATAGGCCGCTGTGCCGACATTTCCTTTGTCGGGCGGAAAGCTGAACACCGTGATGGCCAGCTTCTTCTCCGACCGCGGCTTGATCCGCAAGGTGGCCCAGCGGATGGAACGTTCCGCAATGGCTTCCACCCGGTCCTGCAGGGTGTGCGCCTTGCCGGTGGCATCATCCCGTCCGCTGAGCACAATCGGTTCAATCGCCCCATCCAGCTCTGGGATGGCAATCTGCAGCGCCACTTGCACCGGGTGCAGACCCAGGTCGCTCTCCTCCCATTCCCGGGTGGTCTGGAACACCAGCGGCAGGGCCACCATGTAAGGACGGTTCAGGCGCTGCAGGGCTTCGATGGCCTTTGGGTGATCCTGTCGAGCGGGTCCACCCACCAGAGCGAAGCCCGTGAGGCTCACAACCCCATCCACCAGGGGCTGGTCGGGATTGAGGGGGTCATAGAAAAATTGATTGACGGGTTTGCTGAAGTCGAGCCCGCCACAGAACACCGGGATCACCGTGGCGCCCCGGTACTCCAGCTCCTGAATGATCGCCACGTAGTGCGCCTCATCCCCAGTGACGATGTGGCTGCGCTGCAACACCAGGCCCATCACCGGACCTGTGCGGGCTTTCTCGCTCAGATCGGAACGGCTGGCGGTCCAATTGAGATATTCCTTGAGGTCTTCGAACATCCCCGGCGCCAAAGGATGCCAGATGCCGAGATCAGGAAACACCACGGGATCCGCCACTTGCAGGGCGGGCCGCGCCGTCGCTGCATCGCTGACAAATACATATTTGTCCGCCAACATCAGCAGGAAGTTGCGCAGATTGTCCGGTGTGCCCCCCAGCCAATACTGAAAGCTCAGCATGAAGGAGCGGGCGTCCTGGGCCTTCTCCACCGGCAGATACTTCAACACCGTGGGCAGGGTGTTCAACAGCTTCAACATGGCGTCCTGAAAGCCGGCGGAGCCGCCCTTCTCCTTGCGCTTCTTCATGAACTGCGCGATGGCGCTCTTGCTCTGGCCCAGTTGGGCCATGGAGAAGGTGCCGAGCTTGTTGAGCCGCATCACCTCCGGCATGGAGGGGAACACCACTGCCGCCTTCAGTCGGTCGCGATGGGGGGCGACCGCCTCCACCACCTTCTGAGCCAGGTCTTCAATGAAGATCAACGAGGCGATGAACACATCCGCTGAGGCCACATCGGCACAGAAGTCGGCGTAGTTCTGAGGGTCGCGCAGCTCTTCAATCAAATAGCCCGAGAGCTCGATCGCCAAAGCAGGGTTCCCCTCGTTGATGCTTTGGGCGGCGGTGGTCAGAGCGTTCTGATACTGGGGTTCCAGCACCACATACACCGCACGCATCAAGGCCCGCTGGCCCTGGGACTCCGGGCTGACCCTGCGGCTGGCGGAGCGGACCTGCGTGAACATGCGTGCCGGGAGATTGAGCAATGTGAAGGAGCCTACGCAGGAGAGGCCTCCCCCCGTGCTCTCCAGACAGGAGGTGTTACAGGGCGCCCGGCCTGCCTTCGCGGCTTGCCGCCACTGGAGAACTCCTCATTTGCCCGCGCCATCCCATGGCCCCATAGGCTCGTGGGCGTGTCGCCCCCCTGCCTGAGGGCCGCTTCAGGCACCCACCCTTCGCATGGCCTCTCTCCCCGCCGCCCCATCTTCACTCCCCACCGCTTCAGCGGCCCCCATCCCGGTGGTGGTGGCAGGCGCCCTGGGTCGCATGGGGGCCGAGGTGGTGAAAGCCATCTGCGGTGCCCCGGATTGCGCGCTGGCGGGAGCCATCGACACCACCCCCGGGCGGGAGGGACAAGACGTGGGTGAGGTCCTGGGTCTGGGGGAGTTGGGGGTGGCGATCAGCGCTGATTTCGAGGGCACGCTCTGCCAGGCCAGCCAGGCGGTGCGCCAGAGTGGGCCGGGGGGTGGAGCCGTGCTGGTGGATTTCACCCATCCCAGCGTGGTCTACGAGCACACGCGGGGCGCGATCGCCTATGGCGTTCATCCCGTGATCGGCACCACGGGCCTGACGACCTCCCAGTTGGCGGATCTGGGGATGTTTGCCGAGAAAGCCTCCATGGGGGGGGCCGTGATCCCCAACTTCTCCGTGGGCATGGTTTTGCTGCAACAGGCCGCCGCTGCCGCCGCCCGCTTCTACGACTTTGCGGAACTGACCGAACTCCACCACAACCGCAAGGCCGATGCCCCGAGCGGAACATGCCTGAAAACGGCCGAGATGATGGAGGAGCTGGGCAAAACCTTCAACCCCCCGCAAGTGGAGGAGCATGAGAGCGTGCCGAGCTGCCGGGGAGGCCAGCGGGAGAGCGGCCTGCGGCTCCATTCCATCCGTCTGCCGGGCCTTGTGGCCCATCAGGAGGTGATGTTCGGCGCCCCCGGGGAGACCTACACCCTGCGCCACGACACGATCGATCGGGCCGCCTACATGCCCGGGATTCTGCTCAGCGTGCGCCGCGTGCGGCAGTTGACGGGGTTGGTGTATGGCCTGGAGCGCTTGCTCTGAGTCGCCCCCCGCAGTGGGGCTGCCGGTCCTCCATCGGCCTGTTGTCCGTATTGTCCTCAGGCCGCAATGGCCCCGGACCCCTCCCCCATGCTGATCCCGCTCAAGCCCGGTGAGCTGTTCAAGCTGATTCCGGCCGTCGCCACGGGCCCCCAGTTTCAAGCCTGCAGTGGTGACCCGCGCAAGCTGCTGCAGCGGGTTCTGATCTCGGTGATCGGTGGCGTGCTCACGCTCCTGGTCAGTCAGACCCTGGCGTTCAACAGCCGCTGGTCCTCTCTGTGGCTGGTGGCGGGGTTTGTGTTCCTGCTCTACCTGCTCTGGGGACCCATCGTGGAGGCGGGGCAGCGCAATGCCGTTCTGCGTCGCTACCCGGCAGCGGCGATCTTTGAGGGGGAGGTGGTCGACCTCTTTGAGCGAGAGGTCGTGGTGGAGAAGCGAGAGCAGGCGGACCGCAGCGGGCGCCTCCAACTCGTGGAGAACCGACGCACCTGGCTGGTGTTGCAACTGGCCGATGAGGATGGCGATCTGGGTCAGCTGCGTTTTCCGCTGGACAAGAAACATCAGGCGATTCGGCGTGGGATGGTGGTGCGCTGCCTGGTGCTCAGCGAGCGGCCAGATTTCAGCAGGATTGGCGCCATCAGCGATGGCTGGCTGCCGCAACTGAACCTTTGGGTGGGTGAGTATCCCTATCTGCTGCGGCCGGCTTTCGAGGAGATTTGTCTGCGGCGCTTGCGGGGGCAGTGAACCGAACACGGCGCCCCTCCTCACAACGATGCAACAATGCTTTACAATTCACGCAACACTTCTAAAAGAGGTCTCCATGAGCCAGTCCACCCTCCCTTCCACCCCCATTCGCGGAGCCCAAGTCACGACAGAAGATGGCGGTCGCCTCAACGCTTTTGCCACCGAGCCCCGCATGGAAGTCGTGAGTGCTGACAATGGCTGGGGATTCCACGAGCGCGCCGAGAAGCTGAATGGCCGCATGGCCATGCTCGGCTTCATTGCTCTGCTCGCCACCGAATTCGCCCTCGGCGGCGAAGCGTTCACCCGCGGCCTGCTCGGCATCGGCTGAGTCCGGCCCCCCTTACCGGGGTTCTTGATTGCCGCAGCCTTCCCCGCTGCGGCTTTTTCGTGTCCTTTCTCCCGTGTCCCCTCCGGTTTCTCCCGTCCCGCTCCCTCCTTCGGACTCCCCTCCGCCTCGGGCACTCGTGCGCGGAGCCGGTCCCGCTGGCAGTCTCGCGGCCCTCGCCCTTGCCGATGCCGGTTGGACGGTGACCCTTGTCGACCCGGCTCCCCGGGAGCACCTTCTGCGCAACCAGCGGGCCTACGCCTTGACCCACTCCTCGCGCCGTCTGCTGGAACGGTTGGACCTCTGGGACGCCATCTCCTCGGTGTCGCACTCGTTCGATCGGCTGGCTCTCTCGGATGTGGGCAGTCGACGGGAGGTGCGTTTCGGCTCAACGGATCTCTGGGGAAGGCAAGCGGAGAGGCAGGCAGTGGGCTGGATCGCTCAGCACGGAGAGCTGATGGCGGTCCTTTTGGACGCCGCAGACAACCGAGCCACGATCCACTGCCAGCTCGGAGGCTCCTCCCTCGTGGATTCGGAGGCCGACCTGATCGTTGCCGCCGATGGGGCAAGTTCTCCGACTCGGGATGCTTTGCCCATCTCCGTCTGGCGCCATGCCTACGGCCAGCGGTGTCTCACGGCCCGAGTGACCCTGAGCGGCGCCGACGACACCACAGCCTGGGAGCGATTGCGTCCGGAGGGGCCCTTCGCCCTTCTGCCCATGGGCCGAGGAAGCTTCCAGGTTGTTTGGAGTGCGCCGGGCTGGCGGTGCCGCCAGCTGGAAGCCCTTTCCCCCGCTGCCTTTCTTGATGCCTTGGCCCCGGTCTTGCCAGCGCGGGTGGATGTGGCCTCCCTGGAGGAGGGCGCCCGGGTGTTTCCGGTTCAGGCGCAACTGGCGCGACGGTTGCGATGCGGGCGCACGATCCTGCTGGGGGAAACGGCCCATCGGTGCCATCCCGTGGGGGGCCAGGGTCTCAACTTGAGTTGGCGGGATGTGTCGGTGCTCCACCGCCTGGCCCAGCGCGCGCGGAACGGACGCATGCCCCTGAATCGCCTGCCCGCGGCCTATGCGCGCCGCCGCTGGCTGGATCTCTGCTTGACGCTGTTGATCACGGACGCCTTGGTCAGAATCTTCTCCAATCGCCATCCCCTTCTCCTGGCGGTGCGCCGGCCCGCTGTCGAGGCGTTGGTCCGCTTCCCCTGGCTGCGGCGCTGCCTGCTCGGGGTGATGACCAATGGCCCTTGCCAGCCGTTCCAGGCGGCGGCAATCTGATCCCATGGTGATCAGCAACAGTCGACAACCTCCTCCCTCATCCGAGCTTCTGGCCTTTCTCCGCCACCAGCTGGGACTGAGCGAAGGAGCCCTCGACCTGGGATTGCGGCAGGCGGCCTTGGAACAGGCTCCATTCCCCGCCGTGCTCTGGCGTTATGGACTCATCAATCTGGAGCAGCTGGAGCAGGTGCTGACCTGGCAGGAGAACAACGATTGAGACCGGCAGGCCGACGCGGCGCCCTTCAGAATCAATAAAGGATGAGAGACTCTGCAGGCACGTCTCCCGGGAGCTTGTCCCGTCCGTTGAGAGCGCTCAGTTCGACAACGAAGCTGAATCCCGCCAGGCGCCCCCCCGCCATCTCCACGAGTTGCCCGCAGGCCGCAGCCGTCCCGCCCGTCGCCAGAAGATCGTCCACGACCAACACCCGCGGCTGATGGTCAAAGCCATCAGCATGGATCTCCAACCGATCCTGACCGTATTCCAGCGTGTAGTCGACCCCATGCACCTCTCCAGGCAATTTTCCCGGTTTGCGCACAGGGGAAAAGGGCAGGCGCAGGGCGGTGGCCAGAGCCATGCCCACGATGAAGCCACGGGACTCAATCCCCACGATCAGATCCGGTTGCACCCGCTCACACTGAAGGCCGAGGCGCCGCACCGTCTCCTGCCAACCCCGCGGGTCGCGCATCAAGGGGGTGAGATCGCGAAACAAGACTCCGGGCTTGGGAAAATCCGGGATCTCCCGCACCCACTGACGCAGATCAAGGGAGGGTTCAGAAACACTCATGACAGCAAACAGAGATGACGAATGGCGTCAAGCGCTGGCATCATCGCAGCCATGCTCACACCCACCCCCCCGACAGTGGCTGCGCCCTCCTCCGCAGCCCAGGCTTCTCCCGCCACAACGGAGGAGCGCACGGCCCGTCCCCTGCCGCGGCAGGGTCTGGAGCGCTTGGATCTGTTGCTGCTCTGCGTGGAAGCCCTCGATCTCAATGGCGGCGAAACGTTGTTGTGGATGGGGCAGCAGCTGGGCTTGGCGCCGGTTTTCCCCGACCGGGTGGCCCTGTGGACCTTGCGCTCGCACAATCCCCTCCGGCGAGCCTGTCGTCGGGGGACGCCGTGCGCCGAGGAGACGGATGCGCTCATCCGGCTGCTCTGCGCCATGGCGGATCGTGTCTATCCCATCGTGCGAGGGCTGCTGTCCAGCCGAGAGCCGATCGCCATGAATCAAGACCACTGGCGTCTGTTTCAAGAACGGTTGTCGGCGCTGCTGCGGGAACGGATGAACGTCCGGCGCAGCAGTGTTCAGACACTGATGGACCCGCAGCGAGGGACTGAGGAACGTCGGGCTCTGATCCAAACCCTGTCCCTCGCCGCTGGCACCGGAGGGGTGGATCGCTTGCGCGCCAGCCTGCTGGATGCCGCTCCTTGAGCTTGAACCCAGACCCTCCACCCCACGCCAGCGCACAGTGCACCCATCCTCCAAGCGGCCATGAAGCAGACCTTGACGTACCAGCCCCACAGTTTCGGGACCCATGCCTGCCGGTTGCGGGTGGAGGGTTTCCCGGATGTGTCCACCGGGCAGGGGGCGGGGGCGGTGGGCATCATCACCGGCTGGAGCCTTGACTGGGTGGGACACCCCCAGCTGGAGGGACGACGCGACCACCTTCAGGCCCTGTTGGCGACCGTGCTCCCTTATGCCCGTCTGCTGCTCAGCGGTGTGGCCCGCCCCGTGGGGGAGGAGGGGGATCCGGTGAGCGTCGCTCCCGACCCCAAGGGCGGGCACAGGATGCAGCTGCGCAGTGGCCAGCCGGATACCCCGCCTCTGAGCTTGCATCTGGATGACGCCGAGCTGGCCGACTTGGTGCGGGTGCTTGATCAATGCCGTCTGGACCCGCGCCTTCAGCTTCCTCTGCCTGTCCCGGAGGCTCGCCCTCTGCTTGCCCGCGAAGTGCGCCATCGCCTCCCCCTGCGCCGCCGATTGGCCGCCCCGTTGGGCGGTCTGGCGGCCCTGGCCGTCGCGGCGGGCGTCACCAGCTTGATTCCCTCCCCCCGCCCTGCGGAGACAGCTCGGCAAGCCAGCGGCTCTCGCCCCCTCAATCCATCCGCGCCCTCACCCCCGGCGCGTCCCACCTCTGCGGCCGGTGGGGCCAACAAGGTCCCCCAATCCGATGACGCCGTCTCCAAGGAAGCGGTTCTGAGCCGAGCAAGGCGCTGGCTTCTGGCTCGGCCAGCCACGAGCGGCCCGGCACTCTCCGCTCAAGTGTGGCAACTGGCGGTGAACACCCGCGGGGATGTGGTGGCGGCGACCCCGGTCGAGAGCAACACCGGTCAGGATCGTTCTCGGCTCGGCTTGCCGGCAACGGCGGTCCCTCCGAATCCCGCCCCGGACACCCTCCTGGTGCGGGGCGCGCTGCAACCTTCAGGCTTGTGGGAGCTGGCCCCATGGCATGGTTGGTGATGCTTTTTTCACGCGGCCTCCATGGCGATGACCTGGCCTGAACTGAGGCGGAGAGTCGCGCGACTCGGCTCCGCCCTCGATGTGGTGGTGCGCAGCGACCCTGAGGTTTGCGGCCTCAGCGGCGACACCTTCCACCTCACCCTCCACCACGGGGGGCATGGCGACTGCACGGTCCACGACCTGTCCCTGATCGAATGCCCCAACGAGTTGGTGCTGCTGGAATTCGAACGCTGGATGCGCGGTGCCGGTTACCCGCTGGATCTCTGACCCTCCAAGCCACCTGGCCACTTCACCACCGCCCCCACGAGGTCATGCGCCGCGGAACCATGAGACAGCCCCCCCCCTCCCGGGTCCGTCCGCTCCACCTGCCCACCCCTGGCCTCTCCACGCGGGAACCGACGGATCCCCCCTCCTCCCGCCCCCGCTCGCGACGTCGCCGCACGGCGGCACCCCTTCAACAACTGGGCATCGGGGTGCTGTTTGTCGCCGGGGCCGCAGTGCTGCTGAGGGGCTTGATGGAATTGGTCACGCGCTTGAACACCCTGCTCCTGGTGAGCCAGGCCGTGGCCAATCTCATCCGAGGTCTGTCGCTGCTGGCCACGGGTTTGTTGCAGGTCGTCGGATTGTTTGCCGTCGCGGCGCTGGCCCTGTTGGCTCTCCTGCTTCTGGTGGGTGGTCTCACCCGGCTGCTGCGGGTGCTGGCCACCATGGCCGGCGGAGGTGGTGTGCAGCGGCCATCCGCAAGGGCAACGGCCAGAGAGGTGGGACAACCCTGATCCCCGCTCCGGGCGTGACCGCAAGGTTGCAGGGAGATTTCCTCAACCCTTCAGCTGTTGAAACCAAAAACCAGCCACCTGCCAGGACGACCAGAGAAAGATGGCCAGAATCAACCACTGCAGCCAGGGGGGGCGCGGTGGCGTGTCAGACGGAGGACTCATGAGAGAGCGACAAAAACGGGCAGCGGGCGCCTGGCCAGCCAGCAGGGTCCGTTTTAGCAACTCCTCCTGGCCAGGCAGGCCTTAAGTTGCGGACAGCTTCGGGGAGGCATGCGGCTTGGATCCGATGATTGCCGCCCTGCTCCGCCCGGGAGCCTATCCCCATCCAACGGGATCCATCGCTCTGATCGAAACCCACATCTCCTGGGTGCTTCTCACCGGAGACTGGGCCTACAAGATCAAAAAGCCTGTAAGCCTCGGCTTCGTTGACTTCAGCACGCTCCAGCGACGGCAGCACTTCTGCTTGGAGGAGCTGCGCCTCAACCAACGGCTGGCTGGCGAGCTGTATCGCGATCTGGTGAGCATCCACGGTCCTGCGGAGCAGGCCTGCCTGGAGGGCACGGGACCGATCATCGATGTGGCGGTCCGCATGCGCCAGTTCGACCAGGCGGGCCTCCTCCCGGAGGCCCTGGCTCGCGGGGCCCTCACAGGGCGACACCTGGACACGTTCTCGGAACGCCTGGCTCGCTTCCATGCCGCTGCGGCGGTGGCTTCTCCAGCGGGGCCATGGGGCACTCCTGAAGCGGTGATCAGCCCGGCGCTGGCCAATCTGGAGGTGTTGGCGCGGTTGCCATCCCGCTGGGAGGTCCCCGAGCTGGCGACCTGGACCCAGCGGGAGGCGGAGCTCCTCCGCCCGTGTTTCATGGAACGCTTGGCCAGGGGCCGGGTGCGAGAGGGCCACGGCGACCTTCATCTCGGCAACCTGGTGCTCCATCAGGGGGTGGTGGTGGGATTTGACTGCCTGGAGTTCAACCCCGCCCTTCGCTGGATCGACGTCCTGAGCGACGTGGCTTTTCTGGCGATGGACCTGACGGCACAGGGGGAACCGCTCCTGGCAGCCCGTCTGCTCAACCACTGGCTGAGCGCCAGCGGCGACTATGGCGGCCTGACCGCCTGGCGCTGGTATGTCGTCTATCGGGCGCTTGTGCGAGCCAAGGTGCTGGCCCTCCGATGGGAACAACTGGAGGCGGGCGCTCAAGAGGCGGGCGCTCAAGCCGAGGCCGAACGCGAGAAGCTCGACAGCCGATTGAACAGCTATGTGGCCCTGGCCCTCCGCGTCACCCGCGCGACACGCCCTGGCCACCTCCTGCTCACCCACGGCGTGAGTGGCAGTGGCAAGAGCCATCTGGCCTCCGCGCTCTGCCAACGGCATGGCTGGGTGCATCTCCGCTCCGATGTGGAACGGCGGCGCCTGTTCGGACGTTGGGGAACGCCGCTGGAGCCAGTGCGACGCGGTGAGGCCTACGCCCCCGCCATCACGGACGAGCTCTACGAGACCCTCCTGCCCCGTGCTGCGGAGGCGGTGCTGCGCGCCGGGCTCACGGTGGTGGTCGACGCCGCCTTTTTATCGCGGCGACAGCGCGCCATCTTCCTCTCGCTGGCCGATCGCCTGGGCACCCCCAAGATGATCCTCCATTGCCCGGTGTCTGCCGCCGTCGCCCTGGATCGTCTGGTCGAACGGAGCAAAGAAGGGTTGGATCCCTCTGAGGCGGATGAGACGGTGCTGAGGCGGCAGTGGCAGACGATGGAAGCCCTGGCCCCCGACGAAATGAAATGGTCGCTGGCGGCGGCTGGAGATCTCCAACAGACGGAAACGCTGCTGCGACAACGTCTTCCGGAACTGTTGCCCGCCGCTTGATCGACAGACGCGGATCGGGCATCTGTCGGTCCCATCCATCAGAGGTGGCCAGCGCGGAAGGCGGCAGGCCTCAGAACCACTCGCTCACAGCGGCTTCAGAGGTGTTGACATGGGCTTCCGGGGTGGAGCGGTGGAATTCGAGGGTGATGCTCCGCTTCTGCTCCCCGTCCGCCGCCACCGCCTCGATCGGATAGAGCTGCTGCCCATCCCGGAACGGCACCTGGATGCGGAAGGTCCCATCCGCCGACAGGGGCACCTCCTCCCCGCCAATCGTCAGCCGGGCGGAGGGATCCGTCGCGCCATACACGATCAATTCCGCATCCGCCACCAGCCAGAACGACCGCTGACGCGACCCCACGCCCCCGGCTCCGG